>FR888225.1:14368-28471 GCA_000431775.1 Clostridium sp. CAG:413
TGCTTGTATTGCCCCTCGGAGTGCGGCAGGAATTTACACACGACGCAGTTGAATTGCTTGGAATTGATCCTCCAAGGTATGTCCGAACCATGGAAGAAATCAAAAGCTGTACCGACAGCATTTGCATGACCAATTATGAACGTGTCCGCGACGGAGACATTGAGCCGAGCTATTTCTCTTGCGTTTGTCTCGATGAAGCGTCGGTGCTGCGATCGTTTGGCTCTAAGACATATCAGATTTTTTTGCCTAAATTTGAGGGAATCAAATATAAACTTGTGGCAACGGCAACTCCTGACCCGAACAAATATAAAGAGATAATTCACTATGCAGGATATCTTGAGGTGATGGACACAGGGCAGGCGCTCACAAGGTTCTTCAAGCGAGACAGTACCAAGGCGAATAATCTGACGCTCTATCCGCATAAGGAACAGGAGTTTTGGCTGTGGGTATCTTCGTGGGCATTGTTTTTGAGTTCGCCGGCGGACCTTGGCTTTGATGCAACGGGATATGACTTGCCGAACATGAGCATCAGATATCACAAGCTCAAATCGGATGTCAGATATCAGACCGACAGAAGAAACGGACAAGTCGAATTCGAAGTCAGCGCAGCTCAAGGCCTTATGCAGGCGGCTCGTGAGAAGCGGAGCAGCTTGGAGGCTCGTGTAGCTTGCATGAAAGAAATAGTGGAAAGTTCCCCGGAAGAACACTTTATTTTGTGGCACGACCTCGAGGATGAGCGCCGTGCTATAAAGCGAGCGTTGCCGGAAGCCGTCGAAGTATACGGTTCACAGGATCTCGATATTAGAGAAAAAAACACTATCGACTTTTCGGAAGGCAGAATCAGAATTCTTGCCACCAAGAAAGAGATTAGCGGCTCCGGATGCAACTTTCAGAGGCACTGCCACAGAGCTATCTTCGTGGGTATCGACTACAAATTTAACGATTTTATTCAGGCGATACACAGGATATATCGTTTTTTGCAGACGGAAGAGGTCATTATTGATATCATCTACACGGCAAACGAGCAGAGTATACTCGATGACCTGCTTGCAAAGTGGGACAGATTTAACTATCAATCCCAGCAAATGTCCGAGCTTGTACGTAAAAACGGGATAAGCCGAAAAGTTATCACGGAAAAAATGAGAAGATCTAAAGGAGTGAAAAGAGTGGAAGTCAAGGGTGAAAGATTTACGGCAGTCAATAATGACTGCGTTGAAGAAACAGAGTCGATGCCGGACAGCTCGGTTGATTTGATTCTCAGTTCAATCCCTTTCTCAAATCACTACGAATACACACCGAGCTATAACGATTTCGGGCACAATTCCGACAATGATAAATTCTTCGAGCAGATGGACTTCCTTACGCCGCAACTCCTTCGGATACTGAAACCCGGTCGTGTTGCTGCGATCCACGTTAAAGACAGGATTCTTTTCGGAAATGCGACGGGAGACGGTATGCCTACGGTTGACCCGTTTAGCGATTTGACGGTCATGCACTTTATCAAGCATGGGTTTCGATACATGGGGCGGATAATTGTACTGACCGATGTTGTGAGGGAGAATAATCAAACTTATCGGCTCGGGTGGACTGAGCAGTGCAAAGACGGCACGAAGATGGGCGTGGGATGCCCGGAATATATCTTACTGTTCCGCAAGCTCCCAACAGACACGACAAAGGCGTATGCGGATACGCCGGTGGAAAAGAGCAAGATGGATTACACAAGGGCACAATGGCAGCTTGATGCACATGCGTTCTATCGCTCCAACGGCGATCGCTTGATGTCAAAAGCGGAAATCGGGAAAATGTCGGTTTCCGAATTACAGCGAGCTTACAAGAAATATTCGGTATCAAATGTATATGATTTTGAAAACCATGTTGATTTGACCGAATCACTCGATAAGGACGGTAAGCTCCCTGCGACATTTATGATGATGCCGCCCGCTTCGTGGTCAGATCGAATTTGGGATGACATTAACAGGATGCGAACGCTCAATACAACCCAGAGTCAGAGACGCAAGAACCTGCATGTCTGTCCGCTGCAACTTGATATTGTGGAGCGGATAATCAACAGATATTCGAATAAAGGAGATCTTGTTCTCGATCCGTTCGGCGGACTTATGACAGTACCGTACACGGCCATCAAAATGAATCGTAGGGGCTACGGAATAGAACTTAACGCTGATTACTTCAGAGATGGTGTCGGTTACCTTAAGAGTGCCGAAATGCAATACGATACTCCAACGCTGTTTGACTACATAGAAGAAAGTGAGGAGCAATCTTGATGATAGACTTATTTGATTCGGGCAAGGATTTCAAGACCCTTGCCATTGAGAAAATCAACAAGGAGCTCAACGAGTTCCACGGCGATTCTTACGGCAGTGCCGTCAGTACATATGTCGCGAATGTGCTTAGAGATTTCTGCGAGCAGGATGAGCGCTTTGCAGAGGTGGTTTATAAAACCAAGCGTTCGCTCTCTGATTGTTGTGCAGAGATTATGCGAGGGTGCGGCAAGCACATCTCGGATATCGAGGTTTATCGCAGGGCAACAAAGATGTATTTCCCCGACTCGGAGGTTAACTGCGTTATAACGATTATCACGGGTGAGCTGCCCGAGGATAAATATATCAGCAAAGAGCCGCCGAAGAAAAAGGCAAGCAAAAAAGATTCTGCGGCCAAAGTAAAACAGGATAAGCCCGCGAAGGAAAGCCCCAAAAAGGCCGAAGAAGCCGAAGTTATCCAATTAACGCTGTTTTAGGAGGTGCACTATGCTGGTTAAAAAGGCATTAAAAAATATTCCACCGTGCGAACGCCCAAAGGCGCCGCGCGGCGGAATAAAAGAAAAGTACCTCGCCGGAGCACAGATTCGCGAGATCCAAGGCTGCGGTAAGATACTAACCGTTGACTATTATAGCAGTAATGACGGGACATTGCAAGTACGTTTTTTTAGCGATAAGAAAAACTTCATCACGTATCAGCCGAGCGAAGATAAATGGGCCGCAAAGTACATGATTCCAACTGCTGAGATTGCGGAATGTGGGCGTTTGCCGGTATATGCAGCCTCATCGACAATAAAGCTTGTCAACGATTTTTTAAACGGCCGTGAAATTAAAAGTTTCTTCTCGTATGGAACGAACTACAATACATGGAGGCACACCGAGGGCATAGCAGCGGCCATAGATAGGTATATCCACGATTACCAAGAAGAACGGCGGAGAAGTGCGGCGCAAAGAAGAGAAGAATTGTTTGACAATAGGCGCAGGTGGTTCCCCGGTTACGATGCCGATATTGACCGTTTCTGCGATGAATGCGCTTTTGACCACACATACATATTCTTTTCAAAACTCGACAAGCGACATAAAAGGGGGTGTGTTTGTGGGCATTGCGGTGAGCGCTGGGAGACGCAAGAGAACATCAAGCATCGCAGCGGTACATCATGCCCATATTGCGGCCATAAGGCGGTTTATATAGCCGAGAGGTATCGATATACGGCGACCGACCAAACAACGTTATGCACCGCATATAGGCATGATGGGCAGTTGATAATGCGGTGGGCGGAAGTGCAACGCTGGTTTGTCGGACACAAGCCGCAACTGCGATATTTTGATAACGCCTACACTTACTACCTTGTTAATGGCAACAAGTCTCAAATCGTATCATACTTTCTTTCGCAAGCTCCGTACAGCTACGGTTATACGTGGGCTCGGAAAAATGGAGAGACTTGCAGTCATTATGCGTGGGTCTATGACGGAAATCTCACCGAAGTGTTTGGCAAAACATATTACAATGTCGATTTGACAAAGGCACTCGCTTGCTGCAAGTGCCCGATTAATTTTATCGGACTGCTCGATAGACTAAAATCTCAGCCGCAAACTGAGTATCTATGCAAGATGGGATTAACGGCACTTGCAAGCGTGATGACCTCGGTGGACTATGAGGACGGCAAGGGCTTTGAGGGGATAATGGGAGTATCAAAACAATATCTCGCCATGTACCGAGAGGAGAATGTGTTACTCACTGAGCACCGGATAATAAAGGCTGCGAGTGAGCGTATTACCCCCGACACACTTGAGAGATACCGTAACCTCAAGATTGAGTCGTTTGCTCGGACTGCGAGGATCCTTGAGTACATGACGCTCGATACCTTATGCGCCTATGTCGAGCGGCAGCTGATGCTTGATCAATATAGCGCATCCGGCATCATAGAGCATCTAGCGGATTATTACGACATGCTTTATACGCTTAAAATCCCTATAGATAAGCACACCGCCAGGCCGAGAGACCTCAAGCAAGCACATGATATACTCGTGCAGCGTTACAACATCGTTATGGCCGACATCAGGGATAATGCGAGTCAAAAAGCCCTCGAGTATGTTAACAGGTGGTTTACCGGCTACGAAAAAGATGGGCTTTGCATAGCAGTACCTCACGAGAGGGCGGACTTCCTGCGGGAGGGTCAATCGCTCAGTCATTGTGTGGGCGGCGATAGCTATTATCAAAATCACATAAAAGGGAGCAGGATGATATTTTTCATCCGGCACGTCACTGAGCCGGATACGCCGTATTACACCGCTGAGATCGACATGGTTACATTTAACGTCCTGCAATGCTACGGCTTTGGCGACAAGGCTGCGCCGAAGGAGATTAATAAATTTATCAAGGATTTTGCAAGGAGCATTGAGCAAGGCATTAATAACAGAGTAAGAAAGGCGGGATAACATGGACAAGCAGCGGATATATGCTCAAAAGTCGAGTACCCTCAACGAAACTGATCGCTTAGATTTGGCAAGACTGTTGATAAAAGCGGGCTATGCCGTGAGGATTAAAAAAGAAAAGGCGGAGGGGCGGACGGTGGTAAATTACATCGTCGAGTATTGGACGGATGATGTAACATGAGGCTCAAGGAGGCAATGATTAAGTGTTTAGGATAACCGAGGACGAATACAGGCAATTGACCGGCAAGAAAACTGTTAAGCGCCAAAGTAAATATAACGCTCGAAGGGTGAGCGTTGATGGGATATCCTTTGACAGCAAGGCAGAGGCAGATTATTATTGCCGGCTCAAGCTGCTCCTCAGGGCAAAGGAAATAGACGGCTTTTGCAGACAGCCACGCTTTGTCATTACCGAGGGCAGCGACGGCGGTAAGGGAACGGAATATGTTGCCGATTTTATCATCTTTTACCCCAACGGGACATACCGCATAATCGACGTCAAAGGGGTCAAGACAGATACGTTTAAGCTCAAGCAAAAAAGTCTCGCAGAAAAATACCCCAAAATAAAGATAGAATTGGAGAAGTGAATAATTATGTTAGTCGAAAAATCAATTATATCCGAAAAGCTCAAAAAAGTTAAAGGCCTCGCATCTGCCAAAATCGGCGATGCACAGGGCGTGCTTATTGCCAACGGCGCAATCAGAGCCCGCGATAAAGTGATGAGCGTAGAGCTTAAAATGCCTGAAGCCGAGGGCACGTCCTTTGTCTTGCCGGTTAAGGCGATTGATTACATTAACTCGCTGCCCGAAGGCGCGGTTGAAATCACCGAAGAGGCGGAAAGAGTAAGAATTAAGTCTCGAGTAGGCAGCGCCGCCTTTTCCACGGCGCCCGTTGATGAATTTGTAGCCGGCGTTACCTATGGCGTGCCGGATGAGGTGGCTACAATCTCGTGCGATAGCGAGCTGCTTTTTGACGCGGTAAACAAAGTAACCTATGTTTGCAGCGAGAAATCAAACAAACCTGTATCGGCTGGTGTGCTTTTCGAAAACGATGGTAAAAAGCTCGATATCGTGACCTGCGACGGAGTTCGCGCGGCGCATACGGTGCTCCCGCTGCCGGGAGAAAAGTACCGCATGATAGTGCCTGCGGCAACGCTTAAGTTTGCAAGGACACTCGGGCAAGCTGGACAGGTGGCGATTTATCAAGACGGCAAATATGCGGTGATACAGAGCGACGAGTACATAATTAGAGCCAATCTTATAAGCGGCGAATTTATTGATTTCAAAAAAATATTTAAGGAGATAGGCAGGACCCCGACCGTTGAAGCGGATTATATCCTCAGTACCATGCAGCGGTGTTTGATTGTAGCGGATTCAGACGCAACGATATCTCCCACGGTACTCAATTTTGAGCGCGACAAAATAGATATTGCGGTCAAGACATCATCTGCCGAATTTAACGAGTCGGTCAGATGCGAGGGCAGTGTGGAGCCTTTGATGATTGGGTGTAACGCTCGTTACATATGTGATGCGCTTAAGTATTGTGGTGATAAAAGGGTCACCATCAGCGCGGCATCATCAAAGCACCCGATATTTGTCTGCGATAGCAGCGCAGAGATGCTTATCCTGCCCGTGATGCTTAAAAACAAGACTGACTGATGCAGATCGAGGAGCGCAAGAAATACCAAGCCTATGCCACGGCTTGCATGAAAAATAAAACAAAGGTCAGATACGGCAGTGGGCTTTACCTTGTCGGAGCAATAATCTACACGCTCCGAGACAGAACGGACGAGGAGCTGTTCTCGGTGCTTTTGCACGATGCTAAAAGGCTCGACAGCTCAATAACGGTCGGTCTGGCAGAACTTTATAAGGCAAATCAAGATTAAAATCACCGCCGCCCCGAAAGGAGCCTCGTGGTTACTTTGCAACACGGGGCGGCAGAAGGAGGATACAGCATGAATTTAGACCGGACATTTGCAAGGGACATCAAAAAGCAAGCGAACGGTGACGGGAGCCTTGAAGCAAAGGTCACCTTTAAAAAACAGGTTGAAAAAACCGCAAGGGCACTCTCAACCACGAAGGCGGCAGAGGTTTTCAACGACTGCTTGAAAAATTACGGGCGTGTCCCGGTTGCAATATGCGTAGCAGAAACAATTATTGAAAGGCGTGAACGGCTGGAACGACGATCATACATGTGGGCGCTTGAAGTTATGAAATTATATACGAATGCCCCCAAAGACAAAACATTTGCTTATATTAACGACGGATTACACCCAACAAGAATTGAGGACTACGCAAAATCACTTTTACGCGTAACGGCAGAGGAATGGTGATGAACGAACCGCCCGTTATTTCAATTCACGCACCTCTGATAGGGTGCAACCAAGATGCGAAAGGAGCGAGAGTAAACGTGAAAGAAGTTGTATTTTGCGAAAGTTGCAAAAACTTTACACCCACAAACGGCGCTCAGTATTTTTGTGACGAGTTCGGCGGTTATGTGGATGAGGATGATTTTTGCTCTCGTGGCGAAAAGTGCGAGGGCGAAGGAGAAGAAGCAAAAAATGAGTAACAAAATTGCATTACGCCCGTCCTATTGGGCGAGTGTGAGCGGCGGCAAAGACAGCCTGTATATGCTCAATTTGATACTGCATAACCTTGACCATTATCCGCTTGACGGTGTGGTACATTTTGAATTGGAAATCGACTATCCGTTCATCCACGATGTAATTGATTATATGGAGTCCGAGTGCAAGCGGTTTGGTATTCGGTTTGTGCGAATTAAGCCCCGAAAGACTTGGGAGGAACTATATTATCGCGTCAAGCCCAAACAGGGTCATATTTACGGATTTCCGACCAGAATCGTTCGATGGTGTAATAGTGACTACAAATTGGACGCTAAGCGACAACTGTCCGAATGGCTTAACTCTCTCGGTTATTATGTCGTACATTACATAGGTTATTGCGCTGATGAAGAACGCCGTTTTAACAAACGCCTTACTGCTAATAAGGCGGAAAGATACCCTCTTGTAGAAAACGAAATTAACGAAGATGTGATTTGGGAGTGGGCGAAGACACAGCCGATTTTCAACCACTTCTACGAGTTCAACAAGCGTTGTGGTTGTATGTTTTGCCCGATGGCTTCAAAAATACAAATGGCGTACTTACTCAAATACTATCCCGAGCATTTTCAATACATGATTGAGAAAATGCGGGAAACCGAAAAAATAATAGAGGGTAAAACAGGTAGACCGTTTTCGGTTATATCGTCCAACCCGAAATACAATGCCGATTACCTCGACCATATCATAAGGACAAAGTGGCTAAAAATCTTAAACGAAAAAGAAAACGAAGCAGAACAATTACGATTTTTTTAGGAGGAAAACAACAATGCGTGAGATACTTTTTAAGGGCAAACGAACAGATAACAGCGAGTGTGTGCATGGAAACCTTGTGAGAGGTTGCGACGGAAAATATGCATACATAGTTGAAAGGGGTGAGACGGAATGAATTGTCGAGATTGTCTGCATTTTAAGGCGTGCTACGAAATGGCAGCCGCAAACGGAGCAGAAGAATTTAATACATTGTTTGCAAATCGATGTGAAGATTTCACCGACCGTTCAGAATGGGTACATTTGCCAAGTGACGAATATACCTTCACTGTTCGCGGTGATATTGCAAAGGGACTTATTATTGCAAATTGTCGAGCAGCAGAAAAAGGAGTGGAAAAATGAAAGTCTATGAATTAATGAGCCTATTGTCAAAAGCAGAAGCAGGCAAGGAAGTCACGGCCGTCATGTGCCTAAGCCCAACAGAGCTAATACAGCATGGCTGCCGAATAGGTGACGACGATTGCTTTTGCTTGACATTGGTGGTCGAGGACGTCGACCCAGATGAGGGCAATATCACCTTGAAGTTTTAAGGAGGACACCCAAAAGTGAAATGCCGAATAATAAATCCAAAGAGTAATCAGCAGGAGCTTGACAGGGCTATACATATCTCGGTCGCTTGCATGATGGCGGCAATAGCCGACATGGGCTACTGCGAGGCGAGTTGCCGCAAGATTTGGGACAAGGCCATGCTCTATATCAATCAGGTCAAGGATGGGGCACTTAGCATCGGCGAGATCCTCGAGATGCTCGAGGAGGATTATAATATTAAATTTGACTCTTGACGCAAAAAAAGAAAAGAGGAAGCTTGCGCTCCCCCTAATCCATAACCAATATAATCTTACCGTAAATTAATCAAAAAGTCAATAGGAGGAACGCAAGCATGTCAAAACAACTATCTCCGGAACAGGTCATTAGGATTGCCGTGCGAGAGGGTATAAAGGCGGCGCAGCAGCAACTCGAGTTCGAGCGCAACAAGCAACGCAAGCTGAATAAGGATAATCGCCTGCACAACACCAAACTACTTATCCAGGATTATAGGCTATTTAAGTCACACGCCGAAAAGGCACTCTACACAGCTCAGGATATTGACGATGATGAGAGCGTGTTTGATATCCTTTCTCTTATGTCGGATAAGGCTTTTACCGCCGCAGAAAACACAGCGGAGGCTATAAAACAATCCGCTGTAAAAACACAGATTATGGTCAAACATGTATCTGCGATGATTGAGATCTACCGCGTATGGTGTGAGCGGACGGGCAAGCCCGAAAACATGCGTCAATACAGAGTCCTTTGCGCCCTATATATCGACGACACGCCGAAGACTGTGGATGAGATCGCTGCCGCAGAAAACATTGACCGCAGGACAGTATACCGAGACATAAACGCCGCTTTAGATATCCTGTCGGCGCTCATATTCGGCATTGACAGCCTTCATGAGCAATGATGTCACAATCGTGTCATTGACCCTACAAAACAGCTGTGCTAAAATGTCATTGTAAAATTCTATAAGTTATTACCTGCCGGTACTCTCGCCCGAGTACCGGTATTCTTTTTGCAAGGAGGATAGGCAATTTATTAAAGCAATATGGTAACTCCTTCCCGTAGTGCGACCATCTATTACAGGAGGAAACAATATTGCAAATCAAGGAGATAGCGGTAGGCGATATAATCACCTACGAAAACAACCCGCGCAAAAACGATAAGGCTGTTCCGCCCGTTATGGAGAGTATACGGCAGTTTGGATTTAAGGTGCCTATAATCCTTGATAAGGACGGAGTGATAGTAGCAGGTCACACACGCTACAAGGCCGCTTTACAGCTCGGCATGGATAAAGTACCGTGCATCATAGCGGATGACTTGACAGATGAGCAGATCAGAGCTTTTAGACTTGCGGATAACAAATGCGGTGAGTTCGCCGCATGGGATGTTGACAAGCTGCGTGATGAGCTGCAAGCACTCGCCGATGAGCTTGACATGACCGACTTCGGTTTCGACCTTACGGAGGAGATACTTGACATCAACGAGTTTTTCTCTCCGGTCGACAAGCCCAAGGATGAGGAGAGTCCGCATACGGTCACCTGTCCGTTCTGCGGCGCGGAATTCACACCATGAACATCTACATTGCAGGCGGAGAAAAGCGCATAGAGATGTTTGAGGCAGTAAGACCACCAAGGATACTCCTATCGTACTACTACGTCTCAGATGAGATTATGGCGTATGCTAAGACGGCAAAAGAGTACCTGCTTGACAGCGGAGCTTTTACCTACCTTAACACGGGCAAGAGCGTTGATTTTGACTCATATACGGATGGTTATATAGAGTTTATAAACGCCAACAAGGTCAAGCAGTTTATTGAGCTGGATATAGACGCTATAGTAGGACTTGACAAGGTTGAGTCACTCCGCAGACGGATTGAGCGCAGGACAGGACGGCAATGTATCCCTGTGTTCCACCGCAGCAGAGGCAAAGATTATTTCGTCGACATGTGCAAGGAGTATGAGTACATAGCACTCGGCGGGATAGCTATCAAAGATATCAAAAGAGTAGAGTATAAATACTTCCGCTGGTTCATCGACACGGCGCACAGCTATGGTACACGCATCCACGGGCTAGGCTTGACCGATTTCAAGGCGCTCAAACAGTTTGATTTTGACAGCGTAGACAGTACGAGCTGGATAGGTAGTCGGTATGGCAATTTATATCGCTACGATAACGGCAACCTCAGGATACTGCGCTCTCCCAAAAACAGCAGGATGACCCTGCACTGGAAGACCTGCGACGAAATGAATCTCAGAGAGTGGGTCAAATATGTCAAATATGCAGAAAGATTTATGTGAGGTAATAACAATATGAAGAAAACACAAGGAAATTTAACGCTTTTATCAATGCTGTTTGCGGTCAGCTTAATCATCGCAAATGTCGTAACAGGTAAACTATTCGCAACGGGGCTGACTATATTCGGCACAGAAATAACCTTGCCGGGAGCAGTCCTCTGCTACGCTATAACATTCCTCATCACCGATATAGTCGGCGAGATATGGGGCAGACGAGAGGCAAATCAGATCGTCATATACGGTATGATTGGTCAGATACTCGCAACGGTGCTTATAGTCGGCACTCAGTATATCCCCGCACACGACCCCGCAGCACAGGCGGCATATGAGTTACTGCTCGGTCAAAACTGGGTATTTGTGGTCGGCAGCCTTGCGGCGTACCTTTGCTCACAGGCATGGGATGTATGGGTGTTCCACAAGATAAGAGACGCATACATAAAAAGGCGCGGCTCAACCAAGGGTGGGCGCTGGATATGGAACAACGCCTCCACCGGTACAAGCCAAATAATTGATACGGTGATATTTACGCTCATATCCTTCGGGTTGGGGATGGGATGGCTATTCTCGGCACAGGGGCGCAAAACACTTATAGCCATGATGATAGGTCAATATCTGTATAAGCTGCTTCTTGCGCTTATGGATACGCCTATTTTTTATTTTTTCACACGCAAAGCAAAAGGATAATAACGATTAATCGGGAGGTGAGGCTCGTGGGAGCACCGCTCAAACTCTGTAAGGCATGTCTGTGGCTTAACAATCCTGCACCGGCAACTTATGTCTGCCCGTTTGCAAAATGCACCTGGGCACTCACCTCTACCACAGTTATAGACGGTCAAATTGTTGAGAGATATATCGACCGTTTAACCGGCAAGAGGGTCATTGTTGTGACCCGAAAGATGGTGACATAACTATGGCCGTAGGTAAGTATAAAAAATGGCAAGAGCCCGAAATGCTCGTCTTGCTTGAGGGGTGGGCGAGAGACGGCCTTACCGATGAGCAGATCGCCAAAAACATGGGCATTTGCCGAGATACGCTATATACATGGAAAAAGGCTTACGCCGACATCTCCGACGCCTTAAAAAAAGGCAAAGAAGTCGCAGACTATATTGTTGAGAATGAGTTGTTCAAGGCAGCACAGCAGCAGATAGTCACCATAAAAGAGCCTATCAAGGTGCGCACCGAAAAGCAAAAGGTCGGTAGCGGCAAGGTTGTCGAGGAGCACATCGAATATGTGGAAAAGCAGATAATTGTTCCCGGCAACGTCACGGCGCAGATCTATTGGCTTAATAACCGCCGTCCTGACAAGTGGCGTAATTCCCGTGATAGCGACAAGGGAGCAAATGACAGCGATGTGATTGATTCCTTCCTCGAGGTGATGGAGAGTGAGCAACAATGAGCGCAAGGCAAGGATACAGAGAGCCTTTACAACGCGGCTGCCCGTTTGGCGTAACAGCATAGCCGATTTCGCGGCGGACAATTTTTCATTCGTTCCGGATGAGTGGCAAGCGGAGCTCTTTCGCAATGTCGAGAGCTTTCCTCGAGTGGCGGTCAAGTCGGGACAGGGTGTCGGCAAGACCGGCGCTGAGGCGGTTATAGCTCTTTGGTTTTTGACCTGTCACCCCAACGCCAAGGTGGTATGCACGGCACCGACAAAGCATCAGCTTAATGATGTGCTATGGGCGGAGATGTCAAAGTGGCAGAAGAGATCGCCGATACTATCAATAATTCTCAAATGGACAAAGACCTACATATACGTCAAAAATCGCGAGGAGCGCTGGTTTGCAGTCGCTCGGACGGCGACCAAGCCCGAAAATATGCAAGGTTTCCATGAGGACAATATGCTGTTTATCGTTGACGAGGCTTCGGGCGTCGCTGATGATATCATGGAGGCAATACAGGGCACGCTATCGGGCGTTAACAATAAGCTCGTAGCCTGCGGCAACCCGACAAGAGCGTCGGGCTTTTTTTATGACTGCTTTACATCGGCCGCGGCGTTATGGACCCGTCAAACGGTCAATTCGGAGGATAGCCCGAGGACAAATCGCGACAACATACAGGCTCTCAAGGATAAGTACGGAGCTGAGAGTAACGTAGTGCGAGTGCGTGTCTATGGTGAGTTCCCGACCGCCGAGGATGACGTATTTATCCCGATATCTCTTGTAGAGGCGGCCATAGCTCACGACTTACAACCGCACGGACATAAGATCGAGCGCATAACTCTCGGTGTCGACGTGGCACGCTTCGGCGATGATGAGACGGTCATTGCCAGCAATGTGGACGGTGATATCAAAATCTCTGACAGGCGGCACGGGCAGGACACTATGAGGACGGTAGGCGATATTGTACGCCGCTGCACGGCGTTGCTGGCTGAGCACCCGAAATACAGAGATCAGATATATGTCATCGTTGATGATACGGGCGTAGGCGGCGGAGTGACCGACAGGCTCAACGAGCTAAAACGCGAGGGAACAATACCGAGAGTGACGGTTATCCCGATAAATTTCGGCGAAAAAATCCCCGATGAGGACGCGGCGGGATACTATGACGACCTGCCGACTTATATGTGGTCTATCGTCCGTGATTTAATGCGGGACAAGCTGATAAAGCTGCCGGATAACAGTGACATGGTGGCGCAGTTTTCCACCCGCAAATATACGATAAGCTCTGCCGGCAAGGTCAAGATCGAGAGCAAAAAGGACATGAAAAAACGACAAATCAAATCGCCCGATATAGCGGATGCGGTAGTGCTCAGCTGCTATAAGCGGCGAGTGTTTGATATTAAAAATCTCATTTAACGGTAAGGTGATGATGATATGGGAAAGGCTAACATCAACGGTCAGGAGGTCGAGATGGCTCGCACCGTCTCGGAAGTGTGCGAGGGCTATAGGACTGACGGCTATCAGAATATGCTGACAAAATACGGCACGAAGCAGGACAGCTCGACAGCGTTCCAGTTTGTGCCCGAAACACAATCTGATGATTATATACTCAGCGTGCATTATCAGTTTAATGGCCTCTTCGCAAAGATAATCGACCTCCCGGCAGGCGAGGCGCTGAGTAAGGGATTTAGCCTCAACATAAACAACGCCGACGTCGAGCAGGAAATCATGAAAAAATGGACGAAGCTCGGCGGCGAGGAAGCATTTGAAACAGCCGTTAAATGGTCAAGATT
>FR888225.1:28509-33423 GCA_000431775.1 Clostridium sp. CAG:413
TTGCCGTTATGCTCATCTACGGCGGTAGAGGTCTTGATGAGCCGCTTAACTTCAAGGCGATAAGGGGCATAGACGAAATACGGGTGTTTGAGGCTGCGGCAGTTAATCCTATCTTTACCGCCGGCTATTACTCGGGTGAGCCTGAGTACTATCAAATCAATTCCCTTGACGGCTCATTTACCGTCCATGCTTCAAGGTGCCTTCTGTTCCGCAACGGACGTTTGCCGCAGCAGGTGGTCGACTCCAAACAGAGAGTATTCGGATTCGCCGAGTATGACCGCATCAAGACGGCATTGCAGGAGACGATAACCTCTCACGGCTATGCTCCGAGAATGTTACAACGTGCGATACAGTCTATCATCAAAATAAAAGACCTTGCGAGCCTGCTTGCCACCGAAAGCGGCGAGGATGCCGTTGTCAAGCGCTTGCAGCTCATTGACATGGCAAGGTCGATGTTTAACTCGATAGCTGTTGATGCAGATGGTGAGGATTTTGACTTTAAGTCCACACCGTATACGGGCGTCAAAGAAATTCTCGACAGCTCGTGCAATATGCTCTCAGCTGTTACCAACATACCGCAGGCGTTACTCTTCGGCAGCTCGCCGCAGGGCATGGACGCGACAGGACGCTCTGATCTTGAAAACTACTACAATTACGTGCAGCAATTACAAAAGCGTATGCTCAGAGGTCCGCTCGAAAAGCTGTTTGGCATTATCATTAAGTCGCTTGCCGCCACCGGCAGGATAGATGACAACTATGATTTTGAGCTTGAGTTTAACCCCCTTTGGTCTCTGAGCGATAACGAGCAGGCTGCGGTAGATCAAGCCAACGCTCAAGCAAAGCTCATTAAAGCTCAAACTGCTCAAGTGTATGTAGATATGCAGGCTCTCGACCCGCAGGAAGTAAGGGCAGCTCTTGCCAAGGCTGACGAGTATGATGTTGAGACCATCCTTGACGACGTGCCCGACGATGAGCTCTTTGCCTCGGTGATAGAGGGCGCAAATGATGAGCCGCCCGCCGCACCGCCTCCAGTTTCCGAAGAGCAGCAGATTGACGAGTCAGATGATACACCGACAGCGGCAGCTGTTATCGTTATAAATGACGGTAAAATCCTCTGTGGAGTGCGTAAGGATAACGGCTTGATTTGCGGTCCTGGGGGACATATCGAAGCGGGAGAAGCGCCGATACAGGCGGCTATTCGCGAAACACAGGAGGAATTCGGCATAACGCCTTTGTCTTTATCAAGGCTCGGCACGATCGGTATTAACGTCAAGAGCGCCGATGCACACTGCACTGAGGTTTTTGTTTGCACCGAATTCTCCGGTAGGCCTAAAGCGGATAACGAGGAGATGTGCGGTGCCTTATTCGTTCCCCATGAAACACTCTGCGAGGAATTTGCGGACAGCTTATTCCCGCCTTTTAAGGATTCTCTGCTTGAATTTCAAAAAGCTGAATTATTTGTGCAGCTTTTTGATGTTGAAAAATCCAAGAATGATGATATAATTAAATTATCGGAGGCTCAAGAGGACGGCGGCCCCGGCTCAGGTAATTTCGGTCATGGCGGACGTCCCGGCAAGCTCGGCGGTTCTGCGCCGGTCAGCGGTTCGGTCGGCAGGATGGCGCAGAATAAAACATGGCAAAAAGCTAAAAGCGCGGCCGAAGAAAAATGTAAGTCAGTTTTTCCGAAAAACTCCGAGTGCAGTGAGGGAACGAACTACAAAGGAGAAAAGGTCGGGCTTACAGTTCAGACTAAGGAAGCACAGCAGTTTTATAACGATGTTTCAAGCGGCAAACTCAAAAGCATTGAGGAGCTGAAGAATGACCCTGTTGTGCAACAGCTTGACTCTATTTCTCAAGAATGTACCGAAGCTCTCGGAGGCGAAACTATATTAGATGAATCCCTCGAAAGGCAACAGCTTCGGGAGGAAATAAAAACAGAGTTTTTGAATAACGGCTCTGCAAGGCTTGACGATGACGGCAATTATGTCTATGACGGTGAAATCAAGAAAGAGCATAAGGCTTGTGTCGTTATCGGACTTCCTGCTGTTGGGAAAAGCACTCTCGTTGACCCCTTGAGCCAGGAACAGGGAATGTTCATTCTTGATAACGATATGGTCAAGGAAATGATTCCCGAGTTTGCTGCAACAGGAGGAGCCGCGGCAGGTGCAGTGCATGAAGAAAGCGGCAGAATACAGAAGAATGTACTTAACGAATTCTTAACCGGCGACAGAAATGGCGACAATCTTGCAATACCAATCATAGGTGATGACCCCCAAAAAGTGATGGACAAATATATCACTGCTCTCGAAAATACTGGTTATGACGTCGAGGTTAAATATGTCGGCGGTGATCCGCAGGTGAGTTGTAACCGTGTTGTAAGCAGAGCGGTAGAAACCGGCAGAATAATCGATAGTAGGGTGGTGCTTGGCTATAAAGCAAAACCTGCCGAGTCATATGAGTGGTTTAAAAACCAAAAAGGCAAGAACGGAAAACCGTATGTAAGAGAGGAGAATAAATAATGCAGGATTTTGATAAGACCTGGTTTCGTTCCCTTGAAGAGAAGCAACAAGCCGCAGAGAAGGCAAGGGCTATTCTTGAGCGGGCGGGTATGCTGGAGAGCGGGATTGAACGTTTTCTGAAAAGTGATGAGCTGATATGGACTGTGTGCAGAGACCCTGATAGGGTTCTTGCATGGAACGACGAGTTCCCGGATGCTCCGCTCAGCACATCAATAGGCGTAAGAATTCTCGCACAAATATTTATAGACTAAAGAGCGAGGTGACACTATGGATAATTTCTCAGTCATCTATAAGATTCTCAAAAAGCTCGAGAAAGCCATGGACCTTGATGAGTTTTCGATTGATGATGTTTCCGCCGAGGTCCTTAAAATCAGCGAGAGCCGGTGGGCGGCAATCATCGAAATGCTCTGCGAAAATGGGTATATTGCCGGGGTTACGGTTCAAAGGTCAGTGGACGGAGAAATTCAGATAAGCGAGAGCAGCCTGAGAATAACGCTTAAAGGCCTTGAATATCTCAGCGATAACTCATTTATGAAAAAGGCGGCTAATGTCGCCAAAGGCATTGTCGAGACAGTTAAATAACAGCGAAACAGCCGAACTCGAGAATATCGGGCTCGGCTGTTTTTATGCCCACCTCGGAGGTGATATCATGGATCCGTTGTACCGTGCCGCAGTCAAAGGCAGGGTCGAGCGTAAGTTTGCCGGGAAACAAGACTTGCAATCAAAAGCTCGTCCGAAGCAGTCAACGAGCGCAGAGAGGGAATATAAGCGCCTTGCCCGAGAGGTCGATATGGCAGTCATTGAGGCGGTCAAAGAGGCTCTGCCAAAGCTCAAAAAAATATGCGACAGAAGATACGAGGACACTCACCGTTATGACGCGCAGAGTGATGATGTAGCGGATATCCAAAGGGTTTTTGCAAAAGCTCTCGCAAAGATCTCCTCGGGTAGGTTTGACGATACGCTCCGCAGGCGGCTCACTCAGCTTGCTAACCTCAACCGCAAGCTCACGGTCAGCGAATGGAAGAGAGTTGTTAAAAAGACCCTCGGCATTGATATCTTTACCGACTATTACAACGGCGGCAATTATCAAAAGCTTGTCGATGATTGGATACGCGACAATGTTGCACTTGTTAAATCCGTACCGTCAGCGGCTCTTGATGAGATGCAGCAGATCGTTATGGATGGGTGGTATAACTCACGGAGCACCAAGTCAATTATGCAGGACCTGCAAAGGCAGTTTGGCGTGTCAAAAAACAAGGCAAAGTTTCTCGCCGTAGACCAAACGGCAAAGTTAAACGCCGCCATCACTCAGTATCAGCAGAGAGACGCAGGCTGCGAAGAGTATGTATGGAGCTCTTCGGGCGACTCAAGGGTCAGAGGCCGTCACCGTGAACTTGACGGCAAAACCTTTAGGTGGGATGACCCGCCTATTGTGGATGTCAAAACGGGGCGCAGATGCCACCCGGGAGAGGACTATCGTTGCCGCTGTGTCGCAATACCCAGGTTTAACATTGAGTCTCTTAATATCCCCGTCGAGCCAAAAGACTGGGATGCTATCGACAAGCAAACAAAGGAAATAATCGAGCAAGCCAACAAGCGGGCGAAATAATCCGCTATCATGATTAAATGAGCAGCTTTATCACGTTGATAAGGCTGCTTTTTTATACCCATTTTACAGCAGCGAAGGGAGGTGAGAAAGTTGGATGAAGCAAGAGTAAGAAGCCCCGCCGTGGCGAAAGTAATCCGCTATGACAGCATACCGCTCAAAGCCACCTACACGGCAGAGGGATATCTGCGAGACACCCCTATAGTGACCTCGGTAGGTATCTTTGACTATCACAACGAGGACGGCTCAATCCGCAAAGAGCTGAGACTGCCCGAGCACGTCTTTGCTCCCGAAAGCCTTAAATCGTACAAGGGCAAGCCTGTTATTGTCACGCACGATGCAGGTACGGTCAATAAGAACAATGTTGAGCAGGAGGCAATCGGCACCATCCTCTCGAATGGTATCAGAGACGGCAATGACGTTAGAGCGGAGATCATAATCCACGATACCGACGAGCTCAAACGCTGTGGGCTCAAAGAGCTGTCACTCGGTTACTCCCTCGACCTTATCGAGGAACCGGGCGAGTGGCAGGGACAGCACTATGATGCTATCCAAACCAATATCATGATCAATCACCTTGCGCTGGTGGCTAACGCCAGAGCAGGGGAACAAGCTCGTCTTAATATAGACGGCAAAGACACATCCAAAAAAGGAGGCAAAAACATGGCAAACACCACCAAGAAAAAGGCAAAGCGCAGAGACGAGGACGACGTTGCAGTCGAGCTCGCTAAGACCGTCCTTGAGCAGGCGGGCGAAGAGGGCGCTGTTGCTGGAGACGATGACAACACC
>FR888225.1:33470-34440 GCA_000431775.1 Clostridium sp. CAG:413
CAGGGCGCACAGGAGGGCGGCGCTCAGCCCTCGGAAGAACTGCTCAAGAGTATCCGCGACCGTAAAGACCGCAGAGACTCCGATCAGGATGAGGCACCCACCAACCTCGACGAGGCAAATGAGGTCATCCGTCAGCAGAACGAGGATATCGACGCTCTGCTTGAAATGCTCGATAAGAAGCAGGAGGGCGAGAACAAGAAGGAAACTCCCGTGCCCAATGCTGACGAGGACGATGATGACAAGCAGAATGCCGATGATGACGACGATGAGAACACCGACGATGACAACGAGAACACCGAGGGCGGCAGCGAGGAAGAAAAGCCTACTGTTATGAACGCCGACTCTATCGACGCTCTTGTAAGAGCAAGGACGGCTATGTCCCGCCTCGGTGAGCAGTATAACATCGACGGTCTTGATGACCTCTCGATGATTAACGCTATGCGCAAGGTTATCAGCGTAGCTACTCCCGGCATCCGTCTCGACTCCGAGGCTGAAATCAAAGGCGCGTTTAGAGTTGCCGTTGCGACCCTCAAGAGCCAGAAGACCATCGCTGACCAGAGAAAGCAGATGCACTCCGGCATGAGAGCAGACGGTTACAAGGGCTCAGAAGCCGACGCAGCTCGCCAGAGAATGATCAACAAAAGAAAGTGAGGTAAATCCGAATGAAGCAGCTTAACTACAATTTCGCACCCGATCTGGGCGTTGCCGGCGGCCTTTATGACCTTACCGGCTATGTCTGCGACTCTTTTTGCAACGCCGAGAAAGACGGCGTGCTCAAGCATGGCATGGGTATCGTGACCGGCTCCGCAGCAGGCATCGCAGCGCTCCCCACCAAAGACTCCACCATTAGTAATTTTGAGGGCATCCTCGTAAATGGCCTTACGACCGAGCACAGCATGGACGGCAGTGTAGTCGTCAAAGAGGGCACTACCGTAGGCGTGCTCAAGCAGGGTCGTATATGGGCTCGTGT
>FR888225.1:34457-38133 GCA_000431775.1 Clostridium sp. CAG:413
TAGCCGCAGATGCTGTCCCCGCGAACGGCAAGGCCGTTTACTTTATCATCAAGGGCGATAACGCAGGTCTGTTTACGACCTCAGACGATGACACCAACGCCTCCAACGCTATAGCGATCAATGCTAAGTTTATCGGTGGCAAAGGCTCGTCTGATGTAGCTCCTGTTGAGCTCTATCCCACCATGGTAGTACCGTCATCCGTTGCTCAGACCAACAATACCGGCGATCAGTCGCAGGGCGGCGGAAACGGCAATTCTTAATTAAAGGAGGTAACGCACCATGAAGAATAAGAAAGTAAATCTCGACAGCAAGTCTGTCGATGTAAAGACCCTCGCAAACTCGAGGCTCATTCCCTCGCTCGTATCTTCCGAGACTCATTTTGACTCGGCAGAGGATGCGTCAGTCTTTTTCGCTCGCGAGCTTGACCATGTTAAGGCTAAGTCCTATGACAAGCTCTATCCCGAACTGACCTCGTTTAGCCTCTTCCCCCACACTTCTGAGGCTGACCCCGGTGATGAGACCACGACCTATTACAGCTACTCCCGCTCCGGCATGGCGAAGATAATCCACAATTACGCCACCGACCTGCCCCGTGCTGATGTTAAGGGCGAGCCCGAGACTGCTCACATCAAGTCCATCGGCGGCAGCTACGGCTACTCCGTACAGGAGATGAGAGCATCCCGCAAGAGCGGCAAGGGCCTCGACCACCGCAAGGCAGAGGCGGCGAGATATGCCGTTGACGTAGCCCTTAATAAAATCGCATGGGCTGGCGATCCCGAGAACAGGCTGATGGGCGTGCTCACCACCTCGAACAACATCCCTGTTACCACCGCGACCGCAGGCAAGGGCGGCTCAGCGAAGTGGAAGGACAAGACCGCTGATGAGATCCTTGCAGATATCAACGGCTACATGGCAACCGTCTCAAGAAACACCAAGAACGTGGAGAGACCCGACACCCTCGCTCTTCCCACCGACGTGTTTATCGACATCGCCACTCGTCGTATCGATCATACCAATACCACGGTTAAGGATTTCGTACTTGAGCACGCTCCCTATCTTAAAGAGATCGTTGCCGCTGCCGAGCTCAACTCTGACAGCGTAGAGACCAATCCTTACGCCAAGTCCTCTGATGGTCAGAATGTTGCGTTTTTCTTCACGAAGGACCCCGACAAACTGGCAGTTGAGGACCCGATGCCGTACTATCAGTACCCCGTGCAGGAGCGCAATCTTGAGATGATAGTACCCTGCGAGGCAAGGACTGCCGGCGTCATCATCTACTACCCGCTCTCCGCTCTTATCGCGGTAGGCATCTAATCTTATTAATGGAGGTATTACCACATGAAGCTCAAGAATAAGTCTGCGAAGATAATCACCATAGGCGACCTCGATATACTCCCCGATCAGATAGCTGAGGTCGGCAAGGAAGTCGAAAGCAATCCTGTCGTGCAGCTCTTTATTGATAATGGCTTTTTTGCCGTTATCCCCGATATGGCAGCTGATGAGACTGCTGTGACCGCTGAGGCTCTTGCCGAAAAGGTCAGCAAATTCAAAAAGGCGGAAGTCATGGAGGAGCTCAAGAAGCTCAACGTCGACTTTGACGAGAATGAGAAGGTCGCTGATCTCAGACAGCGTCTACTCGAAGCGATGATATGACCAACGTCATTAATACGCTCAAGCTCGTTGCTCCTGAATTCGGCACGATGAGTGATGATGATATCCAGAGCTGGGTGTCGCTTGCCGAGCCTTTTGTCAGCAAAAAGGTATTTGGTAAGCTCTACACACAGGCTCTTGCCTATCTTACAGCGCACATGATGAAGATGAGCGGAAACGGTGATACCTCTAAAGGGACTGTCGGCGACTCCATGAGGGTCGCCTCAGTCTCAGAGGGCAATACATCAATGTCATTTAACACGTCGCTGTATTCGCCCGGTGATGTCGATGCGGAACTCAACCTTACTGTGTACGGCATCAGATACCGCCGCATACGCTCGATGTGTGTATGCTCCGTCGTGAATGTAGGTGTTGCCAATGGCAGGCCATGATATCATCACCGGCGCAGGCAAGGAGTTTTTTAGGCAGATCGAAGAACTCAAGAAACTGCAAGTGCGGATAGGCTATCAGCGCGGCAAAGCCTCTAAGACGGACGATGACGGCAATGAAGCAGATTACTGCGATATCGCCATGTGGAACGAGCTCGGCACATCAAACGGTATCCCGTCAAGACCTTTCTTGCGAAACAGCGTCGATAGTAACGCTGAGCAGATAGACAAGGCTTGTAAGGACGTCATAAAGGTCATCGCCAAAGGAGGTAAAGCCGAGGTAGTGCTCAAGCAACTCGGTTTGATGCAAAAGGGCACAGTACAACAGACGATTTCGAGCGGCGAATTTGTGCCCAATGCTCCAAGTACCGTTCGGCGAAAAAACCACAATGGCAAAGGCTCTGCAAAGCCCCTTATAGACACAGGCGGCTTGCGGTCTAAGGTCAATTTTGTGATTTGCAAAAAGGGGGAATACGATTGATTGCTTTTTTTAGTAGGCCGTATAAGGTTAAGCGTTTCGGTAAGGAACGAATCGTTGACGGCTATACCTCGTCAGGGTATGTTGATATCAGTCCTGTTCCCCTCGATGTGCAGGAGCAGGATTATACCGTGACCTCCGAGGCTAACGGCAAGCGGTCTCCCAAGACATTGAACGCTTACGGGCAGTTTAAGTTTGTCGCAGCCGAATCGCCTGATACGAGGGGCGATTTGCTCCTCTACAAGGGCAAATGGTATGAATGCAAATCATGTGTCGAGCACGGTAACACGCTGCTTCGGCACTTTTTTGCTACCTTCCAGCTCGATCCAGATCAAGGAGGGTTTGCCGATGAATGCTAACAAACTCCGGAAGCTCCTGCGGGATATAGTGCAGATGTACTTTGCCAAGGCAACCGTGCTTTGGAGCGAGGGCAGGAACACCCAGCCTAAAAAGCCCTATATCACGCTTAAAATGGCTTCTGCCGGTAGGGATACACATTATACCTACGAGGACGACAACGGCAATCCTTGCGGTTTTATCAGCTCAAAAGCACGGTTGGAAGTCAACCTCTTTACCAACGGACTCATAAAGCTGATACCGAACGCCTCACCGCTGTTTATTAACACAGCGGTCGGAGACCTTGAGGACTTTTGCAATTTTGTCACAAGTGACAAGGTGATGGATATCTGCGACGAGCATAACATCACAATCATGCAGAGCGGTGATGTTATGGATGTGACCGCCTTGCTTGACGGTGTTGAGCATGAGTACCGAGCTATGGTCGAGTTTGAGGTCGACTATATGCAAGAGGTGCGAGGCGCCTACGGCGTATCGACCGATTATTCAAGCAGCGAGGGCGAGGAGAAGCCCGCAGGATTTGTCCCGACGCCATCAGGCGGCAGGACGGAAGAACAATATAACTCAGAAATAGGCTACTTTATAGAAGTAGAAACAGAAAGCGAGGAATAGATAGCATGAAGAATCTTGCTGATATCGTCAATGTCAGTATCGGTATCGAAGAGCCGATAGTTGACTCGGCGAGTTTTGACAATATGCTCATCATCGGACCTGAGCCCAAGCAGTGGGACAGTCTCACAGATGAGGAGCGTGCAAAGAAAGAATCGGTGTATATCTGCTCGAGTGCTACTGAGCTGACCGA
>FR888226.1:0-4156 GCA_000431775.1 Clostridium sp. CAG:413
AGCGGCTGGTATGTAGTCTGCCCGACTTATCTTGATAAGGTCACCCTCGAAAAGATAGGCAATTGGGTTGACTCTCAGTCCAAGCTGACCGTATTTTCCGTCGTCGATATACCTGACGACGGGGAAGTACCCATCCTTGACAAGAGCTTGAGGTGTGCCGGTATCTTTGCCAAGCAGAGTGTCGATCAGGAGCTTGACGATGTTCCCAGGGATAATCTCTATATCAATGTCGCATGGGCGGCAAAGTGCCTTAACTATCAGGCAGGCTCTGAGACATGGGCGCTCAAGACTCTTGTAGGTATGCAGCCCGCAAGCCTCACGAGCACTCAGATGCGGAAGATAGAGACTCTGCACCTGTCGTATTACACCACCTGCGCCGACAGGGATATCACCTGTAACGGTCAGGTCACTTACGGTGAGTGGATTGATGTCGTCCGCTTCCGTGACTGGCTCCAGAACGATATGCAGAAGGCTATCTACAGCCTGCTTGTAAAGAACCCCAAAATCCCCTATACCGACAGGGGCATAGCCCTTGTGAAGAGTGAGATGATTGCCTCCCTCAAGAGAGGCCAGCAGAACGGCGGTATCGCCGATTCCGAATACAACGATGACGGCGACGAAATACCCGGCTATGTCGTCAGCGTGCCCAGGTCTGCAAACATCTCCGACTCGCAGAAAAAGTCCAGAAAGCTCGTCGATTGCAAATTTAGAGCACGCCTTGCGGGCGCTATCCATGCGGTCGAGGTCAAGGGCACTCTGGCATACTCACTGTAATGTAAGGAGGTCGAAAGCAAATGAAAACCGGAATTAAAACCTACAACTGCCGTGAAGTCATCGTCACGCTCGGCTCTCACATAGTGAGCGGTTTCGCAGAGGATTCCTTCGTGACCGTTGAGGAGGTCGGCGAGGGCACGTCTGCGGTCTGCGGCTGTGACGGCGAGCACAGCAGGTCAATGAACCCTGACCGCTCCGTCAATGTTAAGATAGCACTCAATCAGACCTCAAGCTCAAATAAGTACCTTAACAAGCTGCTGAGACTTGATAAGGATACGGGAGAGGGGCTTGTGCCTCTGATGATAACCGACCTTAGAGGCGGTGTGCTCATCCATGCAGATCAGGCATATGTCAAAAAGCGCCCGAGCACCGTCTACGGTAAGGCGACACAAAACAGAGAGTGGGAGCTGGGTACCGGCGACTGCGATATCATCGAAGAATAAGGAGAATTTGAATCATGGAGTGTAGAGAACCTACCCAGAAGCAGATAGGTGAATATATCTTTTACATCTATCCATTTTCGGCATTTAAGGCAGCGAACATCAGCGGCGAGCTTGTATCGCTGATATCTCCCATCCTTGTGTCGATTCTGCCGTCTGTAGTCGGCAACGGCGATAACGGAGATGACGGTGAGGATAAGTCGCTGCTTGATATGGACATATCCGCAGCAATGCCGTCAATAATGCAGGCTTGCTCATCTCTTGACGGCGACAAGGTAGAGCACCTGATGAAGACCTTGCTCACTCAGAATCGCAACATATCATTCGAGCACGAGCGTGAACGCCGTGTCAAGTGGATGTCCGATGAAGATGTTGATGAGATCTTCTGCGGCTCTATCGAAGAGATGTTTATGCTCGCTATCGAGGTTATCAAGATTAACTTCAAAGGTTTTTTCAGGAAGCTCGGCAGCCTGTCTGGCAACCCCGCAGAGCTGTTGAGCAAGATGCAGAAGCCGACAAGTACGGACACCTCGACACCTCTCGCTTCGGCGACCTCGAATTAAGGCTCTATACCCTGATTAAGGCAAGGCTTGCGTCGATGGTGGAGCTAAAGACCTGCTACACCCTCGACGAGGCCTTGAAGCTCTATGCGCTATATCGCATGGACAGGGACATAGAGGCGGCTCAATGTGAGGAGGTGAGAGAGCGTGACAATTAGAGATATAGCCATAGCTTTTGGCTATGAACTCGACCCGAGCAGCGAAAAGAAGGTCAATAACAGCATTAACAACCTCAAGAGCATGGCTACAAAGGCACTCGGAGCAATCGGCATAGGCTTTTCCCTCTCGCAGGCAAACGCCCTTATAGAGCAGTTTAAGGCTACAAATTTGCAGCTCAAATCCGTAACCGGTAATCTTGCAGACCAAGGTAAGCTACAAGATGACATCATGCAAAAGGCGGCATCTACGAGAGTGTCTTATGCCACCACAGCAAAGGCGGTATCCGACTATGTGTCGCAGAGCAAAAAGGTGCTGAAAACCTCGGATGCTGCGCTTAACTTTGTTGAACTGTCAACAAAAGCGTGGAAGGCGGCTGGCAAAGAGGAATCGGCAATAGCGTCTCTGCACGGGACGCTTGCTAAGGCGTTTCAGAAGAACATAATTGACGCAGGCACTTTTGAAACGCTGCTGTCGCAGAGCCCCGAGACTATCAAGTACCTCGAAAAAAGCCTTGGAAAGAGCCGGGTGCAGCTCAAAGCCATGGCCACGGCGGGAGTGCTTACAGCAAGTCATTTGACTACGGCATTTACCAATTCCGCTGATGAAATCAATGCCGCATACGCCGAAACGGGAGTGACGATATCCGAAGCTATGCAAATAGCCAAGGATAAGATAGGGCTTGTGCTGACTCAATCCGACGAAGGTATCAAGCTGACAACGACCATAGCGCAGCTCATATTGAAGGCTACCGATTATGCCGTCAAGGGCCTGAAGATGGTTGTCTCGGCTTTTGAAAAACTCACGAAGGCACTTGGGGGAACGCAAAAAGCTCTGAAGCTGATGGCTGTTATCATGGCCGCTATGTTTGCTGTTTCGCAAATCGCTAAAATAAAGATTGCAATCGATGCGTATAAAGGTCTGACAGCGGCACAAAAAGCTGCCAATAAGCAGATGCTGATAGGTAAGTTGAATGTGCTGGCTGTAGTTGCCGCAATAGTCATGCTATTCCTCATCATCGAGGATATTGTCGGTTTTATCAACGGTAAAGATTCCGTTTTCGGAGACTTGCTCAAAAAAGCAGGATTTGACGTCGAAAGCGTAAGAACAAAGCTCAAGGATTTTTATGATAAGGCAAAAGAAAAGGTCGAATCGGCGATAGGTTATCTCAAAGAACACGGCGAGTCTATAGTGAAAGGAATCATGAAAGTTGTTGTTGCCCTCGGAATGCTCAACCTCATCATCCAGACGGTGAGAGCAGGCATAGCAATCTATAACGGGATTATGGCGGCAAAAATCTTAATTGACAAATTGGCTGCCGCAGCGGCAACAGAGCTTGGATTCGCGGGCGTATTTGCCGCCGTCGGTATATCTGCTATCGTCGTTATAATCGCAGTAGTAATAGCAGCACTGGCGCTTCTCGTCGTTTGGATTATAAAAAATAAAGATAAAATCTTGGCATGGATTAATAATCTGAAAGACAAGATATTGGCATGGTGGGACGGAGTCAAAGAGACCTGCTCGAATAAGTTTTCTGAGATAGTTGAGAAGGTCAAATCGTTTTTCGGCAAAATAATCGAATGGTTCAAATCTAATTGGCCTGCACTGTTACTGCTGCTTGTCAATCCCTTCCTCGGAGGCTTTATGCTGCTGTATAACAACAGCGAGAAATTCCGCAATTTTATCAACAATCTGCTTGAGAAGATCAAGGAGAAGTTCGGTGAAATGAAAGAAAAGCTCAAGAATAAAGTGGCTGAGTGGAAGGACGGAATCGTTGAAGGCTTTGAAGCCGTTAAGACTTGGTTTGAGGATCTGCCGAAACGAGCGTGGCAATGGGGCAAGGATATGCTCAAAAACTTCGTTGACGGTATCAAAGGCGGCAAAAGCGATGTTGAGGAAGCCGTAGGAGGGGTCACGGAGCCGATTGAAAGCAACCTGCATCACAGCGTGCCCGATGAAGGGCCGCTCAAAGACGACGATAAGTGGATGCCCGACTTTATCAGCAACATTGCAGGCGGCATCAGAAAAGGGCTGCCGAAGGTGCGAGCTGCCGTACAGGGTATCGCCTCGGAGCTGGCTGTGTTTGCCAGCGGCGCACCGACAAATGTCACGCAGCAGATGTCGCAGGGAGCAACAAGTACCCGAATAGTTAATCAGTATAACAACTGGACGAACAACTTTAACGGCGGCACGAAGCAGGAGCAGGCTGACCTTGCTGATGCCTCA
>FR888226.1:4189-5612 GCA_000431775.1 Clostridium sp. CAG:413
GGGGCGAGCCGTAAGCTCGGAGTAGAGCTTGCATACACAAGATAGGCGGTGATTATATGAGCAAAAAGATACAGCCGGTCAGTATTGACGGCATAGAATTTGATGCGCTTATTTCCTCGAGCGAGAGCCTTGCTGCCGATATCCCACAGTATCCCGTCGAGGACGGCTACGAAGTCAGCGACACAATGATATTGAAACCTCTCTCACTCGAAATCACCGTTTTCGTGAGCAATACTCCGCTGACATTCCTTGACCGCTTTGGCGGTGCCGAAAAGTGCCGCACACGAGTTGACGATGTTGTAGCACAGCTCAAAAAGATGAGAGCGGGCCGCAAGCTCGTTACGATTACCACCAACGATGCGACCTACAGAAACATGGGGCTTGAGAGTATGAGCATAGCTAAATCACTTGAGACAGGTTATGCACGACAGATACCTATGACCTTTAAGGAGGTCATCGTCACAAGCACGCAGACAGTCGCAGTTCCCGCCTCTTACGGCAAGAGCGGTGCGACCGGAGCGAGCGGCGGCAGCGCTTCGACATCATCGTCGTCTTCATCATCATCGTCAGGAGACAGCGGCAGTAATTCGACGATTTTGCACTCGATGCTCAATGGAGGTAAATAGCGTGAAAACAACAATATCCGTACCTGACATGAACGACTGCTTTTTACGGATAGTCATTCGTGGCGTTGAGTATCTTATTAGGTTCGCTTATAACGACACTTACGACTGTTGGAGCTTCGGACTGTATCTCCCAAACAAAGAGCCGATATCGCAGAACATAAAGATCGTGCCGAATTTCCCGCTTAATCTTTATGTCGGAGCTACCGAGATGCCGAAGGTGATGTTCGTGTGCGAATCAAACCTTGAGCGAATAGGACGAAACGCCTTCTTGGACGGCTCGGCTCGTTTTTGCTATATAGAGGAGTGAGAATATGTCAAAGAATTGGCTGAGAGCCTACGAACTCATGGCAGGACCGGCAGGCGGAGAGGGCTTTACGACGAGCGATCTAAAGATTAATTTTAGCTTGTCAAAAACCGAGGACGAGACCTGCAATAACATATCGCTCTCGATCTGGAATCTCAATAAGCAACATCGGGCGGTGCTCGATAAGAAAGATTGTGTTGTCAAACTGAGAGCCGGATACGTCGGAGATATCAAGGACATATTTACCGGCTATGTAGTCTTTGCCGAGGGCGAGCCTGACGGCGCTGATTATAAGACAACGCTCACCATCGTTGATGGGCGAGTAGAGTGCCGAGATACGCAGGTCAGCAAGACGTATAGCGGCACGACAAGCTCAAAGACTGTGTTTGACGATATCGCCGCCGACATGGGAATACCCATTAAATACGGCGAGGACGTAAAGCACATAGACCTCGATGATTACTCTTTCGTGGGAGACGCCACCGCCTCACTC
>FR888226.1:5627-8364 GCA_000431775.1 Clostridium sp. CAG:413
CACTCGATGAGGTTTGCGAATCCGCAGGGCTGTCGTGGAGCATCCAAGACGGGACGCTCGAGGTCAAGAAGAAGTTTGGCACTATAAACAACACGGCGTATAAACTCAGCTCATCAACGGGGCTTATCGGCGTGCCGAAGAAGGTCAGATTGTCGAGCGAGAACAGCGTTGATAACGATCAATACGGCTGGCAAGTCACCTATTTTATGAACGCCGATATCAAGATATCCGATTTTGTCTACCTCGACAGCAAAGAGGTCAAAGGCTATTTCAGGGTGTCGGAGCTGTCGATGAGCGGCAGCAGCCATGACGGCGATTGGACTTGCACGGCAACCCTGCTCGAGCACTCGGCCTTTGTTGCCGAGAATGCGGAAGCGTTCGGCAAGCTCTCAAAAGAGGAATTTGCAAAGTCGAGAGTATCAAACAGGTATAAGGATTACAACGACTATATCTCAGGCAAGAGCGGGCATTACGATGCGGCTGATAAGTCCTGGGTGTATGATTAAGGAGGCACGGTTATGTTAGGCGAAGGAAAGCAGATAAAGCAGATGATACAGGATATGCTCAGAAATGTGCATACCTGCATCCCTGGCAAGATATCGTCGTTTGACGCTGCGAAATGCACCGCCAAAATTCAGCCGGCGGGCAAGTTTAAGCGAGCCAACGGTGAGTATCTTGACTACCCCGAACTCGACCATGTGCCTGTTTTAATCACTCAGTCGGCAGATCAAAAGGCAACCGTTGCTTACCCTATCAAGGCAGGTGATGGCTGCCTTTTGCTATTTGCGGAGCAGCAGCTTGACAGCTGGAAGGACGGGCGAGAGCCTAAGACCGAGCTGCGCCACGCCCTCACGAGTGCGGTCGCAATCGTTGGGCTTGTCTCGGCGGCAAACCCCGTCGTAGAGGACGCTTGTAACGATGATGCTATTATCATCGACCGAGAGGACAGTCGGGTAATCGTCAAGAAGGAAAAGGTCACTGTGCTGCCGAAAAAGGATGACCCCACGCACAAGTTTGAGGTCACAAAAGACAGCATCAACGGCGAGTGCGGCAAGTTTGTCAAAATCGCGCTCACCGACAAGAGCGCCGACATTAAATGCGGGGAGGCTTGCTCCATAGGCTTATTACCCGCTAAGCTCTCGCTCAAGGCTCCTGTTATTGAGATAGAGGGGCTTGCGACAATGGTTACGAGTACAGCGTTTGGGGTCAATACGATTTTGTATCCTGTCTCTACCGTGCCCGTGCCCGGTGCGATACCGCCTGTTGACGAGATACCCGGAGTGAGCGATGCCATTAAAGCGGCTGAGGGGGCGATGAAATGAAAGATATACTCTTAAATCGAGACGGCGATCTTGTTATCAATGCGACAGGTAACATCGAGATAACCGATAGCGTTGCACAGGCTATCATCATCCGCCTCAGATGGTTTTTCAATGAGTGGCGTTTTGCGCCGCAGTACGGTGTTCCGTACTTTGAAGAGGTGCTTGTCAAGAACCCCAGCGACCTGCGTGTGAGGCAGATAATCCGAGATGAGATCCTTTCCGTTGAGGAGGTGGAGAGCGTCAGCAGACTTGATATATCTCTCAGACCCGACCGCAAGGCGCTCATTAGGTTTGCGGCGGTCGTCAAAGGAGAACAGGAAGAATTGGAGGTGACAATCTATGCTTGATGATAAATACGGCGTTACGCCGACAGGCTTCCTCCGCAAGCGCCTTGATGAGATAACTGACGAGCTGCATACGGAGCTCTCAGCGGGTTTTGGCGTTGATACGCGTCATAACCCCAAGTCCTTTCTTAACGTGCTTGTAGTCGATTTTGCGGACAAAATAGCGGAATTATGGGAGGTGGCCGAACAGTGCTATAACAGCCAAGTGCCCTCGACCGCCGAGGGAATAAGCCTCGATAGAGTGGCACAGCTCGGCGGCTCTGTAAGGTCGATGCCTACATCGTCCGTATACACGATTTTATGTACGGGCGATAACGGCACGGTCATACCGATCGGCACGAGGATAGCGTCTGATACCAACCCCGCCGTTGAGCTTGTTAATACAGCTGACGGGCTTATCTCTCTTAATGATTGCGTTGCCGCCGAAATAGCTACTGTAGGCAGCTATGGAGCAGGTGATAAGTTTACGCTGTCTGTGGATAGTCATAAGTTTGAGGTAACTCTGCTTGACGGACAGGACCCGATAGAGGCGCTTGCCGAAGCAATGGACGATGAGAGCTATGTGACTGTTAAAACCGAGCGGCAGGGGACTGACAGCGAGGTCAAATCAATAGTGCTGACCTTTGATGAGTCCGTGCCTCGCAAGGTGCTTATCTCATCAAATCTTAACGCAGTAAGCGTTACCTCGCTTATCTCATTTGCAACGGCAGAGCAGGGCGATTTTATGCTGCCGAAAAACGCCGTCACGAGGATTATATCTGCCGTGTCAGGTCTCAAGAGTATCACCAATCTTGCGGATTATGTCAAAGGCAGAGACCGCGAAAGCGACTCCGAATTTAGGCGGTCATACCTCGAAAAGATATTTATCCGCTCGAGGACGATGCTTGAGAGCATAAAGAGCGCCATCCTCGCTAACTGCAACGGCGTTGAGAGCGTTTCGGGGTTTGAAAACGATACCAACGAGTGGGATAGAAACGGCTGTTGCAGGGCGCCGCACAGCGTGGAGATGGTGGTCATCGGCGGCGACCCCGAAGAAATTGCAATACAGATTTTTGCGACGAAAGCGGCAGG
>FR888226.1:8449-15496 GCA_000431775.1 Clostridium sp. CAG:413
AGGTAGAGGTCGAAGATGATTACGGCAAGCCGGTGACCGTCCGCTTCTCCCGCCCCGTGCCTCTGTATTACAAGGTCAATATTACAGTAGACGCGGCGACAAATGAACAGCCTGCGGCAAACACCTTTGACCTCATCAAAGAGATAGTCATGGACAGCATTAACGCTCTCAATCCCGGCGATGACCTTGTACCGCAGCAGTATCTCGCGGAGCTTTACAGGCGAGTGCCCGGTGTGCTCAATTATGAGTTTGCAATCAAGCTCAAGGACAGTACAGGGGAGAGCGTTGCCGCAGTGCAAGGACTCAGCTATAACAAGGTAGCTCGTTGTGCGGATAAGGATGATATCACGATATCATATCGCACAGGGTCATAAGGGGGTCACTTGATTGATAGATAGAGATTACCTCAAATTTATGACATCTGACCTGCCTATGCAATTTCGCACCGCCGAGTGTGGTAATAACCGTATCTTGCTCAAAGCTCTTGCAAAGCAGCTCGATGATGTGCTTGAGGCGTTTGATCAGCTCGGAAAGCGGACATATCTCAGACTGCTTTTTGGCGATGAGACAGGCGACTCGCTTACCAACGGCGCACACAGCATACAGCTTGATAGGATAGGTGAGGTCGTTGACCTGACCCGCAAGCAGGCGACAATCGTATCAAATAAGATCGAGAGCATCAACGATATAGCAAAGTCGGGTAATATAACGGACGATACGCTGATACGCTTTATCCGTGATAATTTTACGACCTATTACCCCGACAACTCGCTCGAGGATCCCGAGTACAGTGAGTACCTGTTCTACAAGATATTTTTAAATAGCTCGTACTGCACATACTCGGATGTTATCAAGTCACTGAGGATGTTTTGGAGCACCACCCCGATATATTACAGCGAGGACAAGAACGAGCCTGCAACCATCATCTTATCAACGCCGGAGCTACGCCCCGAGCAAAACGCAAGGCTGTTTTTTCTCGCCCCTGTCGTTAAGGCGGCGGGCGTTAAACTTTACCGCGAGGCGGTCACCGTTGATGACGTCCGTGACCCTCAGCTCTATCTCGGCGGAGGATTATTTAACGGCGTGATACAAAGCACACTGCCGTATCTCGTCATCGACCATGAGTATAAGCAAGAGATGAGCGCGTCGGCTTTGCTCGAAAATGTGGTCGAAAAAGCGTCCGCGCCCTACGAGGAGCTATATGAGTACCATGAGAACTCAATACGTCTTAAAGCGGCAGAATACGGCAAGCACGGGGCACTTGTTTATCCTGCATTTTTTGACGGCAAGCTCGTTGAGAAAATCTCGGGGCGGTCAAATATGTCGGACGGTGCCGCAAAGACCGTCTTTATCCCGTCAACGGTTACGGAGATCGCCGCGAGTGCGTTTGCTGATTTTACATCGCTCGAAAATCTGTCACTGCCTCAGTCTGTAACGACCGTGGGCGTATCTGCATTTAACGGTTGCACCGCTCTCAAAACAGCTGTCATATCGCCCAATGCGGCGATTGCGGAAATACCTCAAGGAGCTTTTGCGGGCTGCACGCAGCTCCGAGAAATCGTGTTGCCCGCAGCAATCACAAGTATTGCAGCCAAGGCGTTTGAGGGCTGTAACTCTATCGAGCGTGTTGTTTACGGCGGCACGCAAGCGGAGTGGGATGCGATACAACGGGCTGCTGATAACGGCTCTCTCTTTACCGCAGAAATCGAATTTATAGGAGGATCAAATCAATGAAACAAGGCTTTATCATCACAGCTAAAGGCTGGGAAATACTCGCCAAGGCTATGGCGGGCTCTTGTAAGCTCAAGATAGCCGGCGTAGCTTTTGGCTCGGGCAAGGTTGAGACCGGCGAGAACCCTGCTACTTATACGGCACTCAAAAACCCCATAGCCGACGGCACATACTCGCACCTCTCGGTGACGACCGAAAAGGACGAGACAGGAGAGGTCAAACAATCAACGATATCATTTATCGCCGAATACAGGAGCGACTATAGCGGCGAGTGCCCCATAACAAACAAAGCTCCTGTTGATATCGACTATGACTTTGCCCTCTCGGAGTTTGGCATTTATGCTGAGGATCCCGCCAGCGGAGAGTATGTCCTTATCTACTATGCAACACTCGGGGATACTCCGCATCCTGTTACGTCGGCATCAAAGGGCGCTCGGGATATCCGCAGATACCCCGTCTCAATCGCAATATCAAAGGAGATAGAGGTCAGCCTTATTTATCCTCCGCTCGCTTTCGTTACGTCTGAAGAGATGCAAAACTACGCTCAGCAGACTTGCAAGCCTCAGTTTTTGCAGCTGTCAAAGGCGCAGGTGGAGGAGCACGATGTTAACCCTAACGCTCACCAAAATCTGCGTAATTATGTATCAACCAACGATGAACGCATAACAGCGCTCGAAAAGCTGCTCAGCGGCTCGGCTTCCGCACCGTTTAGGTGCGATTTTAACACGCTCGACGGCGTTGTCCTCAACGTAGGAGTATATAACGCCGCAGAGGCAAAAATCGAATTTTAACGGAGGTGACTAAGCAATGGCAGATATCTTAAGAAATGTTGTAGGCAAGCAGTTGCTCTACGGTTACTCGGTGTATTTTACCGAGAACGGCGCATCTGTACCTTATGTCCTCGTGGGCAAGGGCAATAACGATAACTACCTCTTTATGAGGCGGTATGCACCGTCTGATAAAGTGGCGTTTTTTGCGGAGGCGGCATCAGCCGGCACGACCGACTCGGAGAGGATATATGACGGCCGTACCCTCGATAAGTTTTGCAAGGAGACCTTTTACAAAAGGTTTACGGCAAACTGGCAGCGAATATTTGTTGACCAGCTTATCACGGTAACGAGAGCGTCTGACGGCCAGACCTACGGCATCAACCGTAAAGTCTTTGCTCCGTCCGCTACCGAGCTTTGTATAGGCGATGATGACGGTGACGGCACTGTACCCACCGAGGGTACGGCGTATCAGTATTTTATGACCGCCGCACAGTCCAAAAGGATGTGTAGGCTCGGCGGCAGCAACGGCGAGTATGTCAGATGGTGGACGCGCACAAAGAACAACCATATAGGCAACTTTGTCAACTACTACGGCGTGACTATTGAAACTAACGGCAGTTACGACGCTAAAGCGTGGCAAAAGACAGCTTATTATATTCGCCCCGTCTTGAGCATCAATGGTAAGGTTTCGATAATAAACGACGGCTCTATGTGGCGTATCATCCCGAACTTACCGCCCGTACTGCCGTCACAGACTGTCAGCACTATGACCGTAAACAGCGGCAGCACCATTGAGCTGAGTTGGAACGCAGCGACTGACGATGACGGACCCGCCGCTCCGAAATACCGTTTGCAGCTCCGTAAGGACGGCGGTGAATGGGAAACCGTCCTCGAGACCGCCGAACCATCGTACAGCAAGACGATAGCTTATAACGAGGTCGTCGGCAAGGCGGAGTACAGGGTGCAGGCATTTGACTCCTACGATAACGTCTCCGATTGGGCACAGATAGCCGATATAACGGTCGTTAACAATGTGGCGCCCACAGCCCCCTCATATATCGCTGTCAACGGCAGATATATGGGCGAGAGTATCGCGGTGACATGGGGTAACGCCTCGGACAGCGACGGTAATCTTGTAGGTTATAAAGTGTACCGCAGCGTTGATAACGGTGCATATGTGCTTGTGAGCACTACAGCCGCTAACGTATACCGTGAGACGGCCGGGCAGTGGTCTACGGTCAAATACAAAGTACACGCCTATGACTCTATGGGTGCTGTTTCAACCGAGTATAAGGAGGCGGCGGTCTCGCTCAGCCAAAGGATAACCATGAGCATAGAGGTTGACGCAGACTCAGATATCGAGGATGGCGGCAGTTATGAGGCCGGTATCAACGATACCGAGACCGGCAAGACGCTCAAGTTTACCATCACTGACTCTGCCGATGATGAGACCTATGCGATAGCGGTCAACTGCAACAGTGCTTTGTCGCTCATGACAAATGGCAACGCCTCAAAAGGCAGTCATAGTGTCACGATAAGCAAAGCCGTATGGCAGGGGCTTTCAAACGGCAGTCATTATATCGAGATCAACGTCAGCAATACCAAGGGCGATTCCATTCATGAGACCATCTTTTTTGACAAGGATGTAAGCGGCGCATATATCACGCTTGCAGAGCCTATAGTGGTCGAGTCCGCCGAGGCAGTAAGCAAGTTCTTGATAAATGTCAAAAGATATGTCCCGACAGGCGCTACTATCACCGTACAGGTGACTAACAACGCCAACGATACGTCCCCTGTTTGGCAGACGGTAGATGCAGATAAGCTCGATGGCAGTGAGTTCGTAGCGTTTACCAACACCACGGTCGCTAATGGTAATGCGTTTAACTTTATCATCAAGGCTGACAGAGGTACGGCGACGAGCTACGGATATATAAGCTCCGTGAGCGGTGTGTTTGGGCAGAATTTGTTTGAGTATATCCTTGCTCGCCTCGATGCACTCGAAGGAGGCAACTGATGATGTATCACTATATCGTCATTGATTTAACAAGAGGGGCAGACATCGTCTGCCCCTCGTACTCCATCGGCAGGAAGGGCGAGAACCTTGCCGAAGCCCTTAAAATCATCGTGCCGGAGCGGTACCTTAACTGTAATATCCTCTTAGAGTTTGGGCTTGCCGACGGCTCGAAGTTTGTCTCAAAATCAATTCCTTATGCAGAGGTCATAGAGTATCCGCTCGGGAGTCATCTGATGCTTGAGGGGTTAATGGTGATTGGCATCGTAGCGGTAGATGCTACAACGGGAGCAGTCTTTAAGCCCTTTGAAAAGACCTTTGTCGTGTCTGACTCGCTCAATATCCTGCCGACCGAAGGCGCACCGTATGGCGTGGTTGCTGACCACGAAAAGCGGCTTAAAGAGGTCGAGGACGAAGTGACCGAAAACACCAAATTACGGCACGAGCACAGCAATAAAACCGTGCTCGATAAACTCGAGGCAGACGGTGACAGTCTCACCTATGACGGACAGCCTATCAAGGGCGACGGAGGCAGTACACAAGGTGATTGGCAGCAGTCAGATCCTGCCGCTAAGGACTATATCAAAAATCGCACGCACTATGAAACCGATGCGTTCGAGGTGACATGGGACGGCAGCACACAGGACAAAGACAGCGTGTATCTCTTTGATATGGAGGATGGCGACGGGGCGGTGGATAAGTTTTATCTCGTCAAGGTTGCCGACGATATAGCCGTGCCCCTTGCCTTTGAGTCACTTACGGTCAATGACCTCAAGTTTAACGAGAACGGCCACACCGTGCCGGGCACCGATATAGTGGGTGAGTTTGCAATAGCCAAATTTAACGGTGGATATATGGTCGCCCCTTATCTCGTCTATTGCACGGCAAACAGCGTACAGCTCGAGCTTGCTGAGTTTGAGACTACTATCACCGTCGGTAAAGGGCTTTGGTATATCACGGGCGGCGGCACATATCTTGAGTCTGTCAGCTTTCCGGCCTCGGTTATGAGGCTCGATAAAAAGTACATCCCTGATACCGTCAAGGTTGAGATAGCGCAGCGCGATAAGTATGTCATCATCACCGTGACTGACCGCGACGGCGGCACTCAATCGGCTGCCCTTTGGTATACAAAGCCCCAAAAGGGCGTTGATTACTGGACCGACGAGGACAAGCAGGAGATAGTCAAGGACGTTATTGCGGCGCTCCCATCATGGACGGGAGGTGACTACTGATGAGCGATTATTACCTCGTCGATAAGACGCTGCTTGATAACGGTCTGAAAGAGATAGCCGACGCCATAAGGCAGAGCGGCGGCACAACGGCAAAGCTGTCATTTCCCACGGGCATGGTCACTGCGGTGAGCGGTATAAAGGCCGCTCCGTGGTGGATTGATAAGATGGTCAATGCCCCGTATCTTTTCCAAAGAGTAACGCTCCCTGAAAAATGCGAGTTTGATTTTTCGTTCTTGCCTGTAAGTGAGGATACGCAGGTTAACATGACCAACCTTTTCGGATTCGCAAAGGGTGTTAAGGAGACCACGGTAACTTTCCCATCCAGTAAAAAAATCTGCATAGGATACATTTTCTACGGAGCAACAACGGTCGAAAAGGTCGTTTTCAAGGGCGAATTTGATTTTACTCAAAATCCCGGAGGCGGAATCTTAGGAGGCTTGGCAGCGTTTTCGATGTGCTCAAACCTCAAAACGATAGAGTCAACAGCGACCTTCGGTGGAAAAGAGTTCCTACGCAAAGAGGCGACTGCGTATAACCCCTTTTATAGCTGTGCGAAGCTCGTTGATGTGCGGTTTACTCCCAACTCGGCGCAGCAAGATTGGGTGTTTAAGTGGAGCCCGGCTCTGAGTGGCGAGACACTTGTGTCGGCTGCTAACGCTCTGACGGTCGGCAGCTATACACTTACGCTCCATGCTACGGCGGCGGCTCGCTGCGCCGAGATTACCGGCACGGTCAGTGACGGAGCTTTTACGGCCTCAAGCAGCGGTACAACCACGCTTGTGGACTTTATAACAACAACGAAAGGATGGTCACTCGCAAATGGTTAGACAAGTAATTAACGGTAAGGTCGTCTTAACGGCAGACGAGGGCAAGCGCCTTGTCCGTAACGGGATAAGCGTAACTCAGGTGACTCTCGGTGTGCTCGACAGCGAGGGTAATTGGGATGAGATCGAGGCGGGGCTTATCGGAGCGAACGAGGAGATCCCCGCCGAGGAAGCCCTTAAAATCATCACGGGAGGAGGCGGCAACGATGACCAAAGCTGAGGCGTATGCCTATCGGGCCAAGATAGAGAGAGCGGCGACTAAGCTCACCGACGAGGAGGCGCTGACCTCGCCCGAACTCTTTGAGGCGTGGAGCGGACGAGCCTATAAAGCGGGCGAGAGGGTAACTGATGGCGGCGTGATTTTCAAAGCCAAGCAGGACATTGAGGCCAATGCTGAGTGGCGGCCATCCTTAGCTATAACCAGCTGGGAGCCGCTTGCCCCGCCGACCGAGACGGGCACGGTGGATAATCCCCTTCCG
>FR888226.1:15531-20430 GCA_000431775.1 Clostridium sp. CAG:413
CCTATGTCACGGGGCTCTACTACAAGGAGGACGACAAGCTATATCTTTGCAAGAGAGCCGGTACGCCTGACGGCACGGAGATCATGCTTTATTATCTCCCCTCACAGCTCATAGGGCATTATTTCGAGGAGGTGGCAGCGGCGTGAATACAGAAATCACCGTAGCTATGATAACGGGTGCGGTAAGTATCCTGACAAGCCTCATCACCTTGACGGGCGTTGTCATAAGTAACAGCCGCAGTAAGCGTGATATGCAGCAGCGCCTTGAGATAGCTCAGGCCGTGACCGACACCAAGATTGACGAGCTGACCCGCGAGGTCAGACAGCACAACCATTTTGCCCAGCGGGTGCCGGTCGTCGAGGAGCAGCTCAAAGTCGTTAATCATCGTATCAAAGACCTTGAAGCATTTCACAAAGGAGGCGGGGCAGCTTGAAATTCTTAAAGCGCACGGTCGTGCTCGCCCTTATTGCCTGTTTGCTCTTTACGGTCGTTATCATTGCATTGAGCGTGTGTGGCGTGGTTGTACCTGATACGCTCATACAGTACTTTTTCATCGTTTTCGGCACCGAGCTGGCGGCGACGTCGTTTATAAAAATCGCCGACACCGTTGTTAAGCGAGCCGCAGTCAAGACTAAAATTGAGGATATGAAAAAGGACGGTATAACGCCCGAAAGAAGCGATTATAAGGTAGACTCAGATATCAATAGTTATGACTATAACGATTACGGAGGTTAAATCAAATGGAACAGAAGATTTTTATCGCCATCTTCGTGGTGGCAGTCGTCGCGGAGCTGATCGCAGCCTATAAGGTTTTTGGTATTGACAAGGTCAAGAGCTGGTTGCTTTGGGCAGTCACGCAAGCAGAAGCACAGTTCGGCGAGAAAACCGGCAAGCTGAAGCTCGCATATGTCTATGATATTTTTGTCGGCAAATTCCCCAAGCTGCAAGCCGTGATACCGTTTGCGGTCTTTGCAAAGCTCGTCGACGCAGCCCTTGAAAGCATGAAATCTATGCTCAACAACGCAAATATCGCCGCAATAGTAAGGGGTGATGATGATGGCGGCATACGGAATACTAAAATGTAAATACTCCCTGCTCAAGCGCAAATATCACTATGTTAACTCCGACTTCGGGCGCCGTACATATACCAATTCCGCGGGGCATAGAGTGAGCGATTTCCACAAAGGAATAGATGTGCAAAGCAACACTGCCGACCATACCGATTATGTTCTCTGCCCGTTTGCGGGCAAAGTCATAGCCCACCGAAACAACTTTTCGGGGCAGACCACAAATACCGGTCTTGACGGTATGGGCAATTACGTCAAACTCGACTGCGGCAACGGTGTTGTGCTACGCTTCCAACACTTGCGTAAAGGCTCTGTAACGGTCAATAACGGCGACCAGGTCAAAGCGGGACAAGTAATAGGTTACATGGGCTTGACGGGCAATACGAGCGGATATCACCTGCATTTTGACATCTGCATCGGTGGTACCTACGTTGACCCCAAGCCGTACCTCACAGGCGCTAAGTCACTCCCGGGCGCGGCTTATGCGGGCAAGCCTGCTCCCGGCAACTACGTCGTGCGAGAGGCGGTCAACGTCCGCCAAGGCGCAGGGATAAACTATAACCGTGTATATTACTCCCAATTTACCATTAATGCCAAAATGCAGGTGAGACGGATCGACAAGAGCTGTCCCGACTGCCTGCCCGCAGGTGTTAAACTCACTATCAAAGAGGTTAAGCGGGCAGCCAACGGTAAATGGTGGGGTAAGTGCCCCTCTGGCTGGGTGTGTATGACATATCTCAAGGAGGCGTGAAATGATACATTTTATTTTAGCGGCAGGAGCGCTCTATCTCCTTATCCCGCTTGAGTATCTGCTTAATATTCTCGGCGTAAGTTTGTGGTAAAAATTTGAGGTCGGTGCTTCGGCATCGACCTCTTTTTTTATTTTTAAATTTGATTTCTTGATAATTTGTTAAGTTCTAAAAAAATTTGGAGATTTTCATAAAATCTTGTAAAAAATACTTGACAAATTAAATAATGAGTGCGATAACAAATATGTGTAACACAATTAAAGGAGCGATAAAAATGACTGCGAAAAAGTACTTTGAAACACATGGCAGGATCTACGGAGTATTGAGAGAATCCAAAGACGGCTCAAGTCATTGCGTTAAGGTTAAGGTGTTTTACGATTACGGCGAAGCCGAGAAATGGCTTGAAGAGAAAAACTCGGATAACAATCGTGAGCTTGTGTCAAAGACAGCGGCGGAGAAGCTCACCGATAAAGCTGCCGTTGTAAGAGCTGTCTATGCGATTGCCGAATGAAATCAGCCAGAGAATAAGACCTGCACTTTGAACGGTGCGGGTCTCGTTTTTTATCTCGAAACCCATCAGTTTTTGACTTGCATCTGACTTGCATTTTTATTGTTTCTTCTCGTTTTTAAACGATTTTTTCGGATTTTTCACAATGCAACTCAAAACAAAAAAAGAACCGCAAAAGCGGTTCCGAATGAATGCGTAAAGTGTTTTGCACACGCAAAATGTGAAATAAAATTCACCCGTTGCCGCAGCGATTTCACGCGCGATAGCAACATAATCGGTGATGAAGCGTTTGCCGTCGGCAAACGTGAAGCGCCCGTACCTCTCCATGCGGCGAAGCCGCGCTTCATAGGGCGAAGCCCTGCTTCACTTTTCATGCACCGTAAGGTGCGCTTCATTGAAAAAAGCACTTGCGTACGCAAGTGCTTTTTTTGTCTTTGTACAGCATATTTGATACAATGTGACCACCTGTCCAAAAATGTGACCCTGCACTTGAAAATGTGACCACCTATATTTATTGCTGATTTAGCCTTCTAATTCTTTCTTTAAAATAGTTTTGTAATTCTTCGTCTTCGCAATAAATATAACATCCTTGAGATACTAACAACCGGAAGTTGTTTAAAATTTTCTAAACATTTCAATACTTTTATAACGCCATATTGCGAAGACAGCCGTTGCAAGCCATGTTAATCCTGTTGTCAGCCATATGCCCCACATATCTTATTTATTGATGTACCAAATATCCATTTCTTCTTTAGAAGGTTCATTAAAACTATCTAATAGTTTCTTTTTAAGTCCATCGTCAAAATAAAAACTATATTTTTCCTGACCAGAAACAATTAATTCATTTCTTTTTTTAATTAAATCCTGCCATTTTTCTTGAGTAACATCTACATAATGCCACTCAACAGGGATATTATATTTTTTATAATAGTTAGTTAAATTAATCCTTTCCTCTTTAGACCAAAAGCCCCAATCTAAAATCACATTTGCTCCAGCTCTAACAATATCAATTGCTTTTTTCATTAAATACTCATTAACTCGTTTTGCAAAATCGTCATATCGTTCACCTTGTTCATTATCCGTCAAGTAAAATGTTACTTCATCTGTAGATAATATAACTGCATTTTTTTCTTCTTTAATTTTATTCGCATAAAATGTTTTTCCGCTGCAAATTTTTCCACATAGTGCGATAACCTTTGGCATAAATTTAAAATCTCCCTAAATCCTTATTTAACTTACTATTCAAGAATTATACATTAAACTAATTTTATAGTCAACGATAATGCCAATAATAAATGTGACCATTACAATTCTATCAATTTATCGTTATTCTTAGTGCTGTGTTAGTATATGCCAAATATCATTACCTATAAATCCACATTTGCGATAAATGCTTTCAGGGTTTGTAATGTTATCGCATTCGCCTGATACAGTTGCAAAATCTGCATTTAGTTTTAATATATTTAATGCTTTGCATACAAGTACAGAAGCAATTCCTTTCCCTCTATATTCCGGCAAAACCTGTAACCACTCAATAATACCTTCACCAATCTTCGTATCTAAATCACATATAATCGAGCCTACTAATTTAGTGTTATCAAAGGCACCAATCCATAGCTCCGGGAAATATACATTTGTTTCAGTAAGACCTTTTATATAGTCGGCAGAAACAAATACATCAGTGTGCGAATATGAAGCGTTTATCATATCCGCAACTTCATTTGTTTTTTCTTTTGACAAAATCTTATAGGCGAAATTATTGCTTGAAAAGTCAGGAACATAATTTAGTCTGTGAATTAACCTAAAGTATTGTTTATCACTGTATTTTTCTAATAAAGTTTCATCAAAATTTTTGTTATGAATGATTTTTACATTATCAGGAATAATTATATCAATTGCTTTCCAATATGGAATTGACAAAGCTTCGCACGGGTTTTGTTTGTATTCTTCTATTGAAATCATATTGTTAAACTCCGTAAGATTAACCTTTTTGTTTTATTTTACCAAATATATATAACCAAGTCAATTCTTTCTGCTTCAATTATTTCTATCCCCGGTTGAACCGAGGATTTATTTCTTTGCTGAAGAAACAAAAAAGACACTGAAAATTGTATCATTTTCAGTGTCCTATGGTGGTTGCGGAGACAGGATTTGACTCGCGCGCCTGCGGGCGCTTGGTCGCTCGCGGTCGCAAAAGTCCACTGGACTGTTGCTCTGTGCCGCTAGTCCTTCAAATCCTGTTACTTAAAAATTAAAACCACCTCAAAACGAGGTGGTTTTAATTTGGTTGCGGAGACAGGATTTGAACCTGCGACCTCCGGGTTATGAGCCCGACGAGCTACCAACTGCTCTACTCCGCGATATCTGATTTTCAAGTGCTCTACTATTATACACGGTTTTACGAAAAAGTCAAGTGCTTTTGCGAAATTTTTTAATTAAGTGAAAATATGCTTGTGTTGTGCGCCTATACATGATAGGATATGTTTAGATCAATTAATGCTGAGAGGATAGGTGAAAATGAAAACTTTTCGCTTTTGTGACGCTCCCGTGAGGCTTTTCGGGGTTTGCAGGAATG
>FR888226.1:20477-31798 GCA_000431775.1 Clostridium sp. CAG:413
GGCTCGATGAGGAGGTCGCCGCCGCAACGAGCGAACTTGTGCGTGAGCGCAATTATCTCGCCGTCGGGGGCAGAGTCAGGTTCAAGACCGATTCTCCGACCCTCACCGTCAGATACACCATTGCGAGCAACCGCGCCGATTGGGCGATTCCTCTGCCCGGCTCCGCGGGCGTCGACGTCTATGCGGGCACGGGCGAGGCTTCACGCTGGGTCGGCTATGCCGTGCCGTATAATTACACCGATCTGACCGCCGAGAATCGCCTCTTTAAGGGCGAGGGGCTTGAGACGGTGACGATAAATCTGCCCCGAAACGAGCCTCTGCTCGACCTCACGGTTACGGTCGAGGACGGTGCCGAATTCCTCGAACCCGATGAATATACCTATAAAACGCCGATAGTATTCTACGGCTCGTCAATAACCGAGGGCGGCTGCGCTACCGCGCCCGGGAACGCTTATACCTCAATGGTTTCGCGAGCCCTTGACTCGGATTATATCAATCTCGGCTTCTCCGGCGGGGCTCACGGCGAGCAGCCGATCGCGGAGTACATAAGCCGCCTCAAGATGAGCGTATTCGTCATGGATTACGACCACAATGCGAATGACGCTGACGAGCTTGAACGCACGCATGAGAGGTTTTTTAAGACCGTCCGCGCCGCTCAGCCCGAGCTGCCGGTCATATTTATGACTAAGCCCGATTTTACGGGTGATCCTGCCGCGAATTCAGTACGCAGAGACATTATCAGGCGGACCTACGAGAACGCTCTTGCGGCAGGGGATAGGAATGTTTGGTTCATCGACGGCGAGAGCTATTTTGAGGGCTATGACCGCGGGATCTGCACCGTCGAGGGGCTGCATCCGAACGACCTCGGCTTCATGCTCATGACGAAAAAAGTCCTGCCCGTGTTGCGTGAGGCGTTGGCAAAAGGCTACGGAAATTCAAAATAAACGGAGTTCTTTATGATGCAGCACGATGAATCGCTCAACGTCGAGGCGGCAAATCGCTTCAATGAGCGTTTCGCATACGCCTGCGAGCATTATTTTGCGCTGAAGCCGACTGAATAATGTATAAGACGGTGTCCTTGACGTCCCGCAAAAGCGCAATTCTGCATCAACCGCTGCAAAGCGGTCAAATAAATCAAAACACGACAAGGAGGTCAGACCATGAAAAAACGAATCCCGTATCTGCTGCTGCCGCTTATTACGCTGATTCTGGAGATCCTGCCGTACGGGGCGGTGTGCAATTTTGCCACCGAGACAAGGCGGATCCGCGAGCTGTATTCGTACTTTGATTTGACGCCCTACGGGTACGCTAACTTTGCGCCGTTCCTCACCGCCTTGCTCACCTGCATTATTCTGGTGCTGCTTGCGGTCTGGTGCTTCACGGGCAAGCGGCAAGTAATGACAGCCGCCAAGGTGCTTCTCGCCGTCGGAGCCGTGCTTTCACTCTGCCCGCTGCTGCTCGGCATCGACTGCTTTTCCGTCGTCGGCGCATTGATCACCTTGACGTTGGCTGCGGAATTCCTCTGGGTTTATTTCAAATTTAAAACGCCGAAAAATGAAAGCGACAGGTGAGCTTTTGCCGAGCTTCAACCGAGAACCTCTCCGTCACGAATTGGTTATGCCACCTCACTAAATGGGAGGCAAGATTAACTGTGAGCTGCCGGTTAAATTCGGCTTCCTTTGCCGCACAACTCAAAAATCCTCCGTTTATCCGAACGGAGGATTTTTATGTCTTATACTTCAGAAGGAGAAATATCATTTTAAGTTGATCCTTATAAATAACGCTTTGACCATTGTGCGCCCGTCAAGGCGGGGCAAAATTGGTGAAAATACTGTTGACTGAGCCGAAATATAAGGTGTAAAATAAATAGAACTTATAATTACGGAAGCGAAGCACTATGATAATTGATTTTCACACTCATTGTTTCCCGGATTGGCTCGCCGAGAGAGCCTGTAGGATGCTTATAAAGAATTCGGGCATGGTCACGCCGTTCCATGACGGCACGGTGGCGGGGCTGCGCCGCAGAGCCGCCGACAGCGGAGTTGATGTCTCCGTCGTGCTGAATATAGCGACGAATCCTCGCCAGCAAAAGAACGTGAATGACTTTGCCATATCCCTGCTCGGGGTCAAGGGCATCGTGCCCTTCGGCAGCGTTCATCCCGAGGCGGAGGACGCCTTTGACGAGCTTGAGCGCCTCGCCGCAAGCGGCATAAAGGGCGTTAAATTCCACCCCGATAATCAGAATTTCTATGTCGACGAGGACAGAATGATCCCCATCTATGAGAAGATAGCCTCGCTCGGGCTGATAACTCTGTTTCACTGCGGGCTTGATATCGGTATGCCCGAGCCCGTCCATTGCACCGCTGACAGGCTTGCAAGGGTGCTAGATGTATTTGGCGACGCGCCCGTAGTAGCGGCTCATTTCGGCGGTATATGCTCCTGGTACGCAACGGAGAAATACCTCATCGGGCGCAATCTCTATCTCGACACCGCCTACAGCTACGGCATTATGCCTCCGAGCGTCGGTAAGCGTCTGATAGCCGAGCACGGTGCGGATAAGATCCTCTTCGGCAGTGATTCGCCGTGGAATTCGCCGAAAGCAATTCTCGTGCTTATCGACCTTTTTGAACTCAGTGACGGCGAAAAAGAAGCAGTCCTCGGCGGCAACGCACAAAGACTGCTCGGTATTTGATTAAAATGTCGCTCAGTTTCGCAGCTCGTCCAACGTCATCGAGTAGGCGGGCAGGAATTCATCAATAAATACCTGAGCCTCGGGTACGTTCAGCGCTTTGATGCTCTCGAGCGTCCCGGTATAGGCGCTGTTGAATTCGCTGCTGCCTGCTTTTTTCTCCTCAAGGCATTTTATCAGGGCACTTATCTTGTCGGCGGCTTTTATGAGGATGTGTAATTCTCTGTCGCCCTCGTCGGCGATGAGAAGGGGGGCGTAATCCTCCCTGAAATCCACTGGCAGCATCGAGATAAGGCTCTCGGCAGCTTTTTGCTCGACGGTCTTATATGCGTTCCGCACCTCTTCATTGTAATACTTAACAGGCGTCGGCATATCGCCGGTCAGGGTCTCCGCAGCGTCGTGAAACAGGCCAAGCAAGGCGGCTTTTTCGCCGTTCAGCTGTTTGCCGAAGCGTTTGCGGCCTATCTCGGCGAGGGCGTGCGATATCACCGCCACCTCAAAGGAATGCTCCGTCAGATTCTCGCGGTGTTCGTTCCTCATCAGCGCCCAGCGATCGATATATTTCATCCTTGATATCATTGCAAAAAAACCGTTATCCATGTCAGTTCCTCCGTAGTTTGTGCATAAATAATAACACATTATATTTGATTTTTCAATCATGAAAGGGCTTTTATGACGAAAATATCGGTGTATGAATTCATAAAGGAGCTTGACTCGCATTTCGCAAGGGAGGATCTTGCGGGTGCGGGCGAATGTGTGCTCAAATGGCGTGAAAAGGCTCGTGAGATCGGCGATCGCAGCGGCGAGCTGAGTGTGCTCAACGAGATGATAGGCTACTACCGCCGCACGGGTGAGGAGCAGCCCGCGCTGAACGCCGTCAAGGAAGCGTTTGACCTTATAGACGAGCTTGATATAGGCTCTGAGGTCACGGCGGCTACGATATACCTTAACGGAGCCACCACCATGAAAGCATTCGGCAGGAGCGCCGAGGCGATGCCTTATTATGAATTAACATATAAAATATTTCGCTCCAAATTGCCCGAGAGAGACCCTCTCTTTGCGGGATTATATAACAACATGGCGCTCGCTTTGCAGGATAACGGTGAATTCGACGGCGCAAGGGAGTGCTTCCGCCGCGCGATAGATATCACCTCGAGCCTGCCGAGGCAAGAGCTTGAGACTGCGATATCCTGCGTCAATCTCGCTCATTTGCTTTATGATAAAGAGCCCGAGGATGCGGAGATAATGCCGCTGCTTGACAGAGCTTCGGCGATACTCAGGGATTCCGCCGTTTTCGGCTACGACAATTACGCCTTCACCTGCCGCAAATGCGCCCCGTCGTTCGGCTTTTTCGGGCTGTTTCTTGAGGAAAAATATCTTAACGAAAGGGCGGACGAGGTCTATGCAGGGTCTTGAGCTTGCCCGCCGATATTATGAGGAATTCGGCAGGGCGATGATAGCCGAGCACTTCCCCGACTATGAGGGCAGGATAGCCGTCGGGCTTGCGGGCAGCGGCTCCGATTGCCTCGGCTTCGACGACGATGTATCTGCCGACCATGATTCGGGCGCGGGCTTTTGCCTGTGGCTGACGGATGATGATTATGAGAATATCGGCTTCCGCCTTGCGAGGGAGTATTCAAAGCTCCCCACCGAATTCATGGGCGTGCCGAAGGGCAGGGCGAACTCCTACGGCAGCTCGCATTTCGGCGTTAAAAGCATAAGCGGATTTTATACGCCGTTCACGGGCAGAGCCGGTGCGCCGGAGACAAACGCCGAGTGGCTGTATACCCCCGAATTTTCGCTTGCGGCGGCAGTCAGCGGCGAGGTGTTCAGAGACGATCTCGGCGAATTCACCGCCGTGCGTGAGCGGATAAAAAACGGTATGCCCGAGGATGTGCGGCTAAAGAAAATGGCCGCGAGGGTGATAGCTGCGGCGCAGAGCGGGCAGTATAATTACCCGCGCTGCCTTGCCCACGGTGAGACGGGCGCAGCCGTGCTTGCGGCGGCCGAGTTCGTAAGGAACACCGCCTCGCTCATCTATCTTATCAACCGCCGATATGCTCCGTTCTATAAATGGCTGCTGCGGGGCATGAGGGGGCTTGAGCAGCTCTCGCATTTGGAGCACGAGCTGTCGTTCATCCTCACCGAGGGCAATTCTACGGAGCAGACAAGGGCAAAATCAGAGGCGATAGAGGGCGTGTGCGCCGAGCTTGCCGAGTATTTCAGAGCCTGCGGGCTGGCTTCGTCAAGGGCGGATTTCCTCGAGCCATACGCCTATGAAATACAAAACAATATCAAAGATCCCGAGCTTAGAAATATGCACATCATGGAGGGCTAAACATGGATTTTCTCATCGTAGTGGATATGCAGAATGATTTTATCGACGGCGCTCTCGGCACCCCCGAGGCTCTTGCTATAGTGCCCAAGGTCGCCGAGAAGATAAAGGGCTTCGGCGGTAAGGTCATCTTCACCCGCGACACCCACGGCGAGGATTACCTCGACACGCAGGAGGGAAGGCTGCTGCCCGTCAGGCACTGCATCAAGGGCACAGACGGCTGGCAGATAAGAGCCGAGCTTGAAGCCCTCGGGGCGGAGGAAGTGATAGATAAGCCCGCCTTCGGCTCGCCGGAGCTTGCAATGCGGCTTAAAAATTATGACGAAACCGTCGAGCATATCGGCAGCGTGACCCTTGTCGGCCTCTGCACCGATATCTGCGTTATCTCGAATGCGATGCTCATCAAGGCGTTCATGCCCGAGGCCAAGGTGACCGTCGACGCCGCCTGCTGCGCCGGAGTAACGCCCGAGAGCCACAAAAGAGCACTTGAGAGCATGAAAACCTGCCAGATAGGCATTGTCAACGATTAAGAGCCGAAATCCTTGATATAACTGAATTCCGGCGTGTGCCGCTGCCGAGAAAAAGGGAGCGGCGCACAATAAATCGTAAAATAATAAAAAAAATTTAAAAAAACACTTGCAAAATGCGGAACATTATGTTAATATAATGAGCGTTCCGTGCGAACACCGATGGCCCGGTAGTTCAGCTGGTTAGAACGCTAGCCTGTCACGCTAGAGGTCGACGGTTCGATCCCGTTCCGGGTCGCCATTTGCTGCTATGGCTCAGGTGGTAGAGCGCATCCTTGGTAAGGATGAGGTCGGCAGTTCGAGTCTGCCTAGCAGCTCCAAATAAAGTCTCATTTGTCAACAGACAGGTGAGACTTTATTTATTGCTCAGATTCCTCTACGATATTTAAAGTGTATCTATTGGACTATTTTAATTTTAAATATTGACAAAAATGGTATAAGGAGCCGCAATAAAAACTATGTATAATGTACAAAATAATGGAGTAATTGTTCCGTATAAAATTGAGTTTGGAATTCCTATGTAAGGAGTGCTGACATGAAAACAAAAGCGGTTTTAGTTTGTTGTCTTTGCTTTTTGGTTGTGCTGTTGGTCACCATTACTTCGGTGCTTAGTGCTCGTTCGGAGATTCGCTTGATAGAGCGCAATTGGGGAGTTGAAATTCCATACTCGGTAAAAGAATTGCATATTTATAATGGAAGTATCGGCTTTACGGGCGACGGGCAGCGTTTCGGCGTTTATTCTTACTCCGGTGAAAATCTTGACGGTGTAAAGTTCTCAACTGAGAACACGCAGCAGGCAGAGGATTTTTCTGAAGAATTTTTCAGTCGTTTGTTTCCTGAACTTTCAATAGAAATTCCGTCGAAAAGTATTTTGAAATGGGCGATGCTGAACAGGGGCAGTGACTGTGCCGCATTTATTGTTGTAGGTGATAAGCTGTTTGTTCTACAGGATATATTTTAAGTTCGGAGGTGAGCGCCGTGCAGCTCAAGGTGATAGCGAGGATACGCAGCGATTTTTCATCGAAATTCGGCATACCGAGGCAGAGCGGCCTTGTCGATGAGCTGGAGGCGGCGGTTGTGTTTGAGCCGGGCTTCCGTGAGCCGGAGGCGCTGCGGGGGATAGAGGGCTATTCGCACCTGTGGCTGATATGGCAGTTCTCCGAGTGCGCCGATAAGGGCTGGTCGCCCACCGTGCGCCGGCGGGTCGCCCACCGTGCGCCCGCCGAGGCTCGGCGGCAATGTGAGAATGGGCGTTTTTGCGAGCCGCTCGCCGTTCAGGCCGAATCCAATTGGGCTTTCCTGCGTTCGGCTGCTCGGGGTTGAGCACACCGAGAGCGAGGGCTGCATTCTGCGTGTGGCGGGCGCAGACCTGCTGGACGGCACGCCGATATACGATATCAAGCCGTATCTGCCCTATGTCGATGCCCACCCTGAGGCAAGCGGAGGCTTTGCCCTGCAACAAAAAGAGGGCACGCTGAGTGTGGATTTCCCGCCCGAGCTGCTTTCACGCCTGCCGGAGTGCAAGAGGGCGGCTGCCGTTGCGGTGCTCGCCCAGGATCCGCGGCCCGCCTATCAGGAGGATCCCGACCGCCTTTACGGGCTTGAATTTGCGGGCTTTGACATCCGCTTCACCGTCAGCGGCGGAACGCTGCAAGTGCGCCAAACCGAAAAAATCAAATGAATCAAGGCTGCCGCAGATCGTGGGAACGAAAAGCGGCAGCCTTTTTATTGCCGTGCCTGCAAGACGGAGGAGGTGTGCCGAAGGCGGATTATATACCAAAGTCGACAACCGTTTGGCATCGAAAAATCATGATTTCCGATCGTTGGACGGCGTTGCAATCGCAGGCAGATCCTCCCACTCGCCGGTCATATTGTTTTTGACTTTCAGGTCGCTGAGACCGCTGATATCATCTGTGAGATTTATATTTTGCCGAAGCTCTCTCAGCCCATATTGGTATCCGTGAATCACATATTCGTTTTCGACGTTAAAATCAGGATTTCTGAACATATATGCAAGGTATATTTTTCCCGCTTCAATCTCAATATCGCCTTCCGGCTTGTGCTTCACATAAAGTGTGTCTGTATTTTCGCTGTCAAGGCTCGCTTTTTCTCTCAAGGCTTGCAGCTTCGCGCGGTCGCAGTCGCCTTTGATCCATTCGTTATGCGGAAGAGTGCCGCCCTCCCTGACAAAGTTGATGCCTTGGGTGCCGAAGCTGCCCTTTAATTCTTTAAGCACAGTTGCTTTGCCATATAAATACGGTTTGCTGACATATTCGCCGGTTTGTTTGTTTAAGTTGCTTGTGCCGTCAATAGAATCTATCCTTATCAATGCGATATGTTCGCTTACCGAGGCAAGAACATCGCTGTCGGAGATATTATACAGACAGTCTGCATGAGAAGATACGGTTATCACATTCGTCTCTTCTTCGGCGGATGCCGTTATATCGGCGCTTTGAAGCTGTGATGTTACCGGAGGATCGCTTTTTCTGCCGCAACCCGAAAACGCAATGGCGCAAATTAATAAAATAACGGTTGGAAAAACTCTTGAAATGCGTATTCTTTTCATTTCGGCTCCTTCTTTCATTTATCGGCTGTTATATAAACGAAGATGTAAGTCAAAACGTGACCGAATTTATAAAAAATACTATTTTTCCCCAAATAAAATGAACCTAAAACGAATTTTTGTGTCTTTATCTATGGAGGGTTTCTTCAAGGCTCTCTGAAACCGCCAAGGTGATCGAAAGAGTAACGGTACTATGGACTTTTCTCACGGCGGCGGATAAACCAAGCCCGCAGCAAGCGTCAGGCTCGCTGCGGGCATTTTTTAATATACGCAGTTTATCGGGCTGCCGCTGAGATAGGCTTCGACATTGCGGCGGCAGATATCCATCAGCCGCGCCCTTGTCTCATAGCCCGCCCAGGCGATGTGGGGCGTTATCAGGCAGTTGTGCGCGCCGAGCAGGGGGTTATCCGCTTTAGGCGGCTCGGTCGAGAGCACGTCAAGCCCCGCGCCCGCCAGCCTGCCGCTGTTCAGAGCGTCGGCGAGTGCCTGCTCGTCAATGACCTGCCCCCTCGAGGTGTTGATGAGCACGGCGGAGCTCTTCATTTTTGAGATGAATTCTGCGTTCACCATGCCCTCGGTTTGGGGAGTGAGAGGGCAATGCAGGGTGACGAAGTCGCTCTCGGCGAGCAGCTCGTCGGTCGTGACGAATTCCACGCCGTCAAACGGGGCGGGGTGGTTGGTGTGAGCGAGCACTTTCATGCCGAACGCACTGGCAATGACGGCGACGGACTTGCCTATCTTGCCGAAGCCGATTATGCCGAGAGTTTTGCCGTCAAGCTCGGCGAGAGGGGATTTCTGATAGCAGAAATATTTGCAATTGCTCCATTCGCCGCTCATCACCGAGTCGCTGTGAAGCGCCACATGATTTGTGTGCTCAAGTATCAGCGCAAAGGTGAGCTGAGCCACCGCCGAGGTGCTGTAGGTGGGGATGTTGCAAACGGGTATGCCCTTTTTTTTGCAATACTCCCAATCGACCACGTTGTAGCCCGTGCTCAGCAGGCCGATGTAGCGCAGCTCGGGCAGCTTTTCGAGCGTTTCGCGGCGCAGCGGAGTTTTGTTTGTTATGATTATCTCGCAGCCCGCCGACCTCTCGGCGATAAGCCCGTCGGGGGTGCAGTCATATATTGAGGTCTCGCCGAGGGCTTCGAGCCAATCCCATGAGAGATCGCCCGGGTTTTCGGTGTATCCGTCGAGAACGGTTATTTTCATCTTGATTACCTCCGGTAAAAGAGAGATTATTTTGAGATATTATAGCACATGTTAAGGAAAAATAAATATGATTTTCAATTATTTCAAAAAAAATCAAAATTGATATTGACCCGCCGCCGTTTATAATATAAAATATAATAATGTCTAAGTGCGTATATGTGATCTTTTAGAATACTTCAGTCTGCGGCGCAAATTCACCCGCCGCGGCGATATAAGTTTTGAATTGCGGTGATTTTTCAGTTGGAAAAAAGAAGAAAGCAAAAAAAGATCCTGCTCTTTGTGGGTCTTATATTGGTTGCGCTCTCGTTTGCCGTGGGTGTGCTGCTTGCTTCGCGCAGATTTGAGGAGCTGTGGCATTGGTACGACGTTGCCAAGGAGCAGCTCGACGAGATAGAGGATATGATAGCCTCGCTCGATAAGGCCTGGCAGTTTATCGGTGCGGTGCTGCTGCTCTTTCTGATAAAGTCGTTTATCCCGATTTACCCGACCTCCACGGTCTGCTTCCTGACGGGCGTCATGCTGCCGATGTATCTTGCGATACCGGTAAACATCCTCGGCTTCTCGCTGCTGCTGACAGTGCGGTATTTCTGGGGCAGGCGGTTCGGAGCGGGCAACGCGTGGCGCATGATATGCAAGACGGATACGCTAAAGAAGCTAATCCAACAGGACGGCAAGGGCAACCCCGCGCTGCTTATATTGCTGCGCCTGCTGCCGTGTATGCCGATAAACACATTCTCCAATATCTACGGCTCGTTTGATTTCGGCTATCGGAAGTTTATGCTTCTGTCAATAATCGGCTTCATGCCGAGGCTGCTCTCGTTCACGTTTGTGGGTCGCAACGTCTTTGATCCGCTCTCGCCGGGCTTCCTCGTGCCGCTGATGCTGATATTCTTCCTCTCGGGCATCTCCTGCCTCTCGGTCAACGGGGTATGGGTGGGCGTCGAGAAGATAGTTGCTTATGCCCGTGAGCATGAGAAAAAAAAGAAAGCGAAAGCTCAAAATAAAGGAAAGGAAGCGTGTGGCGATGGTAACGACATCCACTCTTAAAGAGAAGCTCTGCGGCAGCGAATATGACGCAGCGCTCGCAAGAATATATAAGCCGGAGGATATAGCCGCTCAGAAGCTGAGATATATCCGTGTGGCGGAGGCATTTGATGGTCTCTTCGGCTCGGGCAGGCAGGTCGGCGTTTTCAGCGCCCCCGGCAGGACCGAGGTCGGCGGCAATCACACCGACCACAATCACGGTAAGGTGCTCGCGGCGGGAGTTAATCTCGACGCCGTGGCGGTTGCGTCAAAGAATGACGAGGGCATAGTCAGAGTCAAATCCGAGGGCTACGACATGGACGTCGTCGATCTCGGCGACCTCGGCGTTATGCCCAGGGAGAGGGGCAGATCCGTCTCGCTTGTCAGGGGAGTTTGCGCCGCTTTCAAAAACAGAGGCTATCAGGTCGGCGGCTTCGACGCGGCTACCGCTTCGGACGTCCTCTCCGGCTCGGGTCTCTCGTCCTCGGCGGCGTTTGAAGTGCTGCTCGGCACGATGCTCAATTATCTCTATAACGACGGCAAAGTCAGCGCCGTTGAGATAGCGCAGATAGCGCAGTTCGCCGAGAATGAGTATTTCGGCAAGCCCTGCGGTCTGATGGATCAGATGGCCTGCTCCGTCGGCGGCTTCGTTGAGATAGATTTCAACGACCCCGCTCAGCCCATAATCAAAAAGGTCGATTTTGACTTCGCTGCCTGCAACCATGCGCTTTGCATCGTCGACACAGGCGGAGATCATGCGGGTCTGACCGCCGAATATGCAGCGGTTCGCAGCGAGATGGAGAGCGTGGCGGCCGAATTTGGCAAGAGCGTGCTCCGCGACGTTGACAGGGACGAATTTGAGAAGAATATCCCCGTTATCCGCAGCTCGGTCGGCGACAGAGCCGTGCTCAGAGCCATTCACTTCTATAATGAAAACGACAGAGTCGATAAGCAGGCTCAGGCGCTTGCGGCCGG
>FR888226.1:31805-34813 GCA_000431775.1 Clostridium sp. CAG:413
GGCTCAGGCGCTTGCGGCCGGTGACTTTGAAGCGTTTAAGGCACTCGTTATCGAGAGCGGATATTCATCCTATATGTATAATCAGAATGTTTTCACCTGCAAGGATCCCGCTTCTCAGCCCGTCAGCCTTGCTCTCGCAATGTGCAGCGATATACTGAAGGGCAAGGGCGCTTACAGAGTCCACGGCGGCGGCTTCGCAGGCACCATTCAGGCGTTTGTGCCCGCCGACGCACTCGATGAATTCAAGTCAAAGATCTGCGCCGTGTTCGGTGAGAGATCCTGCTATGTGCTCAATATCCGTCCCGAGGGCGGAGTTCAACTTGTTTGATGCAGGGGGAATAGATTAATGGAAAACTACAGCGAAGTCAGAGCCATTCTTGAGAGACTCTGCGGCGCAAAGGGCGTTTCAGGCGCTGAGGACGGTGCGGCGAATGCTGCGGCCCAGATGCTCGCCGAATATATGCCCGTTCACAGGAGCACGCTCGGCAGCGTCTGCGGCTCTCTTGAGGGCAGCGGAGCTCATATCCTGCTCGACGCTCATATAGATCAGATAGGTCTTGTCGTCACGGCGATTGATGACGACGGCTTCTTAAAGGGATGACGGCGGCTTCTTAAAGGTAGCCAAATGCGGCGGCGCGGATATCCGTGTGCTTGCCGCGGCGGAAGTTACCGTCCACGGCAAAAAGGATATTCACGGCGTTATCACCTCGACCCCGCCTCACCTTGCATCGGCCTCCGACGAGGGCAAGGCAAAGGCGTTTGACGAGATAGCGATAGATATCGGCATGAAGAAGGAAGCGGCGCTCGAGCTTGTTTCGCCCGGCGACAGAGTGACCTTTGACGGCAGATTTCTCTCAATGCTCGGCAGCAGGGTCAGCTCGCCGTCGATAGACGACAGAGCGGGCATGGCGGCGATATTGCGTTGCCTTGAGCTGCTGCGGGGCAGGGAGCATTCCTGCCGCTTGAGCGTGCTTTTCTCCGTTCAGGAGGAGACGGGCGGCAGCGGCGCTCAGACCGGCGCTTTTGAGGCGGCCCCCGAGCAGGCTATTGCGACCGACGTCAGCTTCGGTTCGGCTCCCGACGTGAGCAGCGAGAAATACGCTTCTCTCGGTAAGGGCACAATGATAGGTTACGCCCCCTCGCTCGACCGCAAGATGAGCGTAAGGCTTGCGGCTATAGCCAAGGAAAAGGGCATTGCCTCCCAGCCCGAGGTCATGGGCGGCAGGACGGGCACGAACTGCGACGAGATACAGATATCGGGCAGCGGCGTGCGTACCGCGCTGCTCTCCATCCCCATAAGAAATATGCACACCGCAGCGGAGCTGTGCGACCTCGCCGATATCGAGGCGACCGCAAGGCTCATGGCGGAATATATCGCCGAGGGAGGGAAAGCCGATGCTTGAGCTTATCAAAGAGCTTTGCGCCATCCCCGGGGTATCCGGGCGTGAGGACGCAGTCAGAGAATATATTATCGGCAAGATCGAGGGTCACGCCGAATATCATGTCGACGCCCTCGGCAACCTGATAGTCTTTAAGAAGGGCAAAAAGCCCGCAAATCATAAGGTGATGCTCGACGCTCACATGGATGAGGTCGGTTTCATCATCACCGGCATCACCCCCGAGGGATTCCTGCGCTTCACCAAGGTCGGCGGCATTGACACCCGCGTGGCTCTCGGCAGAGCGGTCAAGGTGGGCGAGCACGGTATAAGCGGCGTGCTGGGCGTGAAGCCCATACACCTGCTTGACAAAAAGGAAGAGGCCGATATGCCCAAGGACGACGATCTCTATATCGACATCGGCGCCGAGAGCAGGGAAGAGGCCGAGAAATATGTTTCGCTCGGCGACAGCGCTTGGTTCGACTCCGCCGAATTCGAGATGGGCGACGGCTTTATCAAGTCCAAGGCTCTCGACGACCGCGCTGGCTGCGCCGCTCTTATTGAGATGATAAGAGGCGAGCTTGAATACGACGCATGGTTCTCGTTCAGCGTCCAGGAGGAAATAGGCCTCAGGGGCGCGGGAGTGGCGGCGTTCGGCATCGCTCCCGAGTATGCGATAGTTGTCGAGACCACTACCGCGGCCGATATTTCGGGCGTTAAGGGCGAAAAGAGAGTGTGCGTATGCGGCGAGGGCGGCGCTGTGTCGTTTATGGACAGATCCACCCTTTACAGCAGAGAGCTTTATAATAAGGCATTTGAGGTCGCCGACAAATTCGGCATACCCTGCCAGACCAAGACCCTTGTGGCGGGCGGCAACGATGCCGGCGCTATCCACAAGAGCCGCAGTGGCGTTAAGGTGCTCACGGTCTCCGTGCCGTGCAGATATCTGCATTCGCCGAGCTGCGTTATCAAGTATTCCGATGCGGAAAACAGCCTGAGGCTCATCAGAGCTCTTGCGGCGGAGCTTGCGAAATGATAAAGCTCTGCGAAAATGCCGCCGAGCTTGAATTCCTGCCCGCAGACCCGTTTGCGGCGAGGATAACGGCGCTCTTTGACACCTACGGGGCGGGCTGCGGCTTCGCTCTGTTTTGGGTGCAGAGTGTGGACGGCGTTCCGAGTGCGGCCATGAGCCGTGTGGACGGCTGTATGACCCTATGCTGCCGTGAGAATGCCGATATTGACGAGATCGCCGAATTCATCGGCTTCTGCGGCTGCTCCGACCTGCTCTGCGAGTGCGAAATAATGGAGGCTCTCGGCATTGAGCCGCAGAGTTCGTCGCTTATAATGCGCTTTGAGGGGCTTTGTGAGCCTGCCGAAGCGCCGACGGGAGGAGGAATTCCCGATATGCGGCACGTCCACGCCCTGCTGCTCGATTGCGGCTTTGAGGTGGGCGATTATAATTCCTTTGCCGCCGATGTCTGCGCCCGCCTTAATAAGGGCACGGCTCGGCTCGTGACCGCCGAGGACGGCGGAGAGCTTTGCGCCTGCGCTTTTGCCCTGTTTATCGGGCACGGCAGCACCCTGCTCGGTGCGGTCGCCACCGACCCGCGGGCGAGGGGCAGGGGATGCGCT
>FR888226.1:34959-49701 GCA_000431775.1 Clostridium sp. CAG:413
GGCTACAGCCCGCCTGCACGATTGAAGGGAGAAGGTATATGTCACCGCTGTGTTACATTCTTGCGGCGCTCACGATTGCTTTTGCCGTGAGCTGCGTTATGCTTCGCAGAAAGAATCGCTCGTTTGAGGGAATGCTTTGCAAATTCATGGCGAGCTTTGGATTTATCTCGATCGCCATCATAGGATATTGCACACGCCCGCACAATACATATTATTTCTGCATAGTCTGCTTTGCGCTGATGTTCGGCTTTTGCGGCGACGTGCTGCTCGGCATCAAGGAGATCGCGCCGCAATTCAAGAGCCGCCTCGTGGTGCTCGGCATGGTCTACTTCCTCGTCGGCCACATATTCTATCTGTGTGCCTTTATTCACACTGCGGGCTTCAATATTATTCCGCTGCTTTTGGGCGTTGCCGGCGCAGTATTCGCCTTTGTGATGATAAAGGTAATCAAGATGAAAGCCGACGGCAAGATGAGGATCATTATGTCCGTTTATTACGGCACTCTCATCTATCAGGCGGCGGCTGCGGGCTATCTTGCTATCACCAAGCCTGCCCCCGCGTTCATCGCCGCGTTCATCGGCGCGGTGCTCTTTGTGTTCAGCGACTCCTTCCTCTCCTTCCTCTACTTCACTCCCGTCAAGAGGAAGAATGTGTGGGTCACGCTCGAGCTCTCCACCTACTACCCGGCGCAGATACTTCTCGCCATGTCGGTGGCGCTTATGAGCAAATAATATAATGTATATATAATAAGACCGGGCAGCTTCTCAGTTGAAGCTGCCCGGTTATTTCTATGCTTATTTTCTTGATTTTGCCGCTTTCTTTTCGGCTATGCGGCGCTCCTTGTCGAGCTTTCTCTCAAGAGCTTCCTTCTCGGCCTGCGCTTTGGCTGCTGCGTCCTCGGTGGCGACTCTCTCTGTCGCAGCCTCGTAAAGCTCCTCAATCTCAACAAATCTGCCGTAGTTCTCGCTCTGCTTGATGAGCTTTTGAGCGTCGGCGTAGGGCTTGATGGCGTGGTTATACTTGGTGTTATCCCTCGTTGCCTGCTTTATCTTGCCCCTGATGACGTAGCCCTCGTTGGTCAGCGCCTTTATCTCGTTCTTCGTTGCTGCGATCTGAGCGCTGTCCTTGGAGGCTTTGGCGGCATCGAGTTTTGCATATGCCGCCTGCTTTGCTTCGTCGTTCTTATTCTCCTCCTCAAAGAGGGTCTCGAAGATATCGGCGTTAAACTCGGGCATAGTGCCGTTGTAGTGCTTGACGACTATCTTCTTGCTTCTCAGAGACTGCTTTGCGAACTCGATGCAATACTTACGGATCGCTTTTTCGTCCGGAGTGGCTGACGGCATCGCTTTCGCCTCGGCAATCATCGACTTATCCGCTTCAAGAATGCCGTCAACGCCTGCCGCCACGGTCTTGCGGGCGTGGGCGAGCTTAAATGTGAATTCCTCGCCGGAGAATTTATCGTACTCCGCCATTACCATTTTAGCGATGGTGATGTTTTCATTCGCCTCTCTTGCGGCTCTGCGCTCCTTGCGATTGAATGAGGAGTCAACGGCGACCGGCTCTTTGCCGCTGTCCGCCATTGCGGCGTGCAGCACGTCAACGCCCTCTATAAGCTCCCTGTCCTTGAGCGCGTCGTTGCCGAAGTCCTCAAACATTGCTCTTATCTTGAGTATGTTGACCATTGCTCTCTGCTTGGTCTCGGAGAGATCGTAGAAGAAGTAGGGGAGAACATTCAGCGTTGCGCCGATGACGGAGAGGAGTATCAGCAGGTGAATAAGAGAATACAGTGTGTCTGGCTGATACTTGAGGATATCATAGGCGTTGGCGTATTTGTTATGCTCGTTGATGCCGAATCTGTCGAATATCAGCGGAATAACGGTGCTCGTAGCCATTGTTATGAAGCTGGTTATCAGGCTTATCGCGCTGAACATACCGTCGATCCTCTCGCCGGTCATATACTGCTGATAATCTCTGATATCGGCATTGATTGCGGGGGTAAGGATGTGGGCAAACGAGCCCATAAGGGCGTTCATCCACAGGCAGACAAGCACGAGCCATATCGACCTGATGCCGACGGACGGGAACATAAGAGCGATAAAGAGAATATTAAACAGATTAGTGACCACCAGCACTGCCTTCTTGCCCCAGCGGCGTATCGCAAACGGCGCCGCAAGCATACCCCAGAGCGAGGCGTTGCCGTAGATAATCGTTATCAGAGAATACTGGCCGTCCGTGCACAGCTTGCCGTAGTTGTAGAGCCAGCCGAGTATGTAGGACTGAGAATTCTCGAGGAAGCCTATCCAGCCCGCAAGGGAGATTATCCAGAAGTATTTGTTCTTTGCGACAGCCTTTATAGCCTCAAAGAAGCCGATCTGTATAACGTGGGTCTTGGCCTGGATTATCTTCTCCTTGGTGTTGGCAAATACCACGATGCTCAGCGCAATGCCGATGACCGATATGATGGGGAACATGACCTTGTAGATGCGGACATCATACATATCGCCCGTGTTCAGCAGCTTCGACATAAGGGGAAGCAGGGGGTTGAGCACGGTGGGGGCGAGCGAATAGGTTATCGACTTGACGGACGAAACGTCGGCTCTCTCCTGAGTGTTGGGTGAGAGCAGGAAAACAAGGTTCTCATACGCTTCGTAGAAGAAGTTGTAGACAAAGTTCAGAGCGAGGCTGTAGACGGTGGTGATGATATAAGCGGCGGCCTTCGACATGCTCTGATAGGGTGTGAAGAGCATTGCGAGCATGATAACGACCGAGGGGATGCCCATGCCGAGTATCCACGGCCTGTATTTGCCCGCTTTGAGCCGCATATTGTCTATCATATGCGCCCTCAGGGCGGTGAAAGGTATGCCCGCTATGGTGCAGATATAGTAGATGATGAGCAGGTATTTCGGCGGGATGCCGGTCAGGTTCGTCATAACGACGTTCGTGCCGCTGATTATCATCGTATACGACATATAGATTATGCAGTATACGCCGATTCCGCCGAAGCTGTAAGCCGCTATCTCCTTGAAAGGCATATATCTGCCCTTGAGCGGCGTTCTCCAATAAACCTTAGCGTCGGAGAGCAGGTTTTTGGCCTTGTCGAGAAATTCCATGGTGATGTCCTTTCTTGTTAGGATTTATTAAAAGTCTTCTGAACCGGTGGTTCTGGGGAACGGGAGCACGTCTCTGATGTTTGAGATGCCGGTGAGATACATCACAAGGCGCTCAAAGCCGAGGCCGTAGCCGCTGTGCTTGACACCGCCGTAACGGCGCAAGTCAAGATACCAGTCATAGTCCTTGGGGTCAAGGCCGAGCTCGTTGATCCTCGCCTCAAGCACGTCAAGGCGCTCCTCACGCTGGCTGCCGCCGATTATCTCGCCGATGCCCATTACAAGGCAGTCGCAGGCCGCGACGGTCTTACCGTCGTCGTTCAGGCGCATATAGAATGCCTTTATCTCCTTGGGATAGTCGGTGACGAATACGGGCTTTTTGAATATCTTCTCGGTCAGGAAGCGCTCATGCTCGGTCTGCAGGTCGCAGCCCCAGCTTACTTTGTATTCAAACTCGTCGTTGTGCTCCTCGAGCATTTTAACAGCGTCGGTGTAGGTGACTCTGCCGAAGTCGGAGTTTGCAACGGCGGTAAGGCGCTCTATAAGCTCCTTGTCAACAAACTTGTTGAGGAACTCAAGCTCCTGCTTGCAGTGCTCAAGCACATAGCTTATAACATACTTGATCATTGCCTCGGCGACGTCCATATTGTCGCTCAGCTCCGCAAAAGCCATTTCGGGCTCGATCATCCAAAATTCCGCCGCGTGGCGCTGAGTGTATGAGCGCTCGGCTCTGAAGGTGGGGCCGAAGGTATAGACCTTACCGAATGCAAGAGCCATCGTCTCCGCCTGGAGCTGACCCGAAACGGTCAGGTATGCGGGCTTCTGGAAGAAATCCTCGCTGTAGTCAACGCTGCCGTCCTCGTTCTTCGGCACGTTTGCAAGGTCAAAGGTGGTGACCTTGAACATCTCGCCCGCACCCTCGCAGTCGCTGCACGAAATCAGGGGAGTGTGAGCGTAGACAAAGCCGCGGTCAATGAAGAATTTGTGTATCGCATAGGCGGCCTCGGAGCGAATTCTGAAAACTGCGTTGAAGGTATTCGTCCTCGGTCTGAGGTGAGCGATGGTTCTGAGGTATTCAAGAGAATGTCTTTTCTTCTGGAGCGGGTAATCGGGGGTGGAGAAGCCCTCGACGGATATCTCGTCGGCGTTTATCTCAAACGGCTGGTTGGCGTTCGGGGTGAGGATGAGCTTGCCCGTGACCTTGATCGCCGAGCCGACGTTGAGCTTCGCAATATCCTTGTAGTTTGCGAGCTTTGCGGCTTCAAAGACTATCTGCACGCCCTTGAAGCAGCTGCCGTCGTTGATCTCGATGAAGCCGATGGCTTTCGAGTCCCTGAGGGTCCTGACCCAGCCGCAGACGGTGACGCTCTGATCGGCGTAAGCGTCTGCGCCGTCAAACAGCTTTTTGATTTCGATTCTTTCCATAATTTATTACCTCCAATAATTGAAAACAAGTTTATACGGCGAGCCTTGCGATATTCTTATCGACTGTTGCGCTGCCGATGCCGGCGACATTCTCCAGCTCCCGCACGGAGCGGAATCGCCCGTTTTTGCTGCGATATTCAATAATGGCTTTCGCTCTCTCTTCACCGATACCGTCAAGGGTCATCAGCTCGTCAAGCCCCGCCGTGTTGATATTCACCGTGCCCGTCTCCGCTTTTGGCGCAGCCGTCGCCGCTTTTTCGGTCGCGGGGGCAAGAGTCGCCTCGAGCGGCGCATATTTCGGCGAATCGAGCACGCCGTAGAGCATTAATACGGCGGAAATGACAAGGGCGGCAAAGATGAGCAGCAGCTCGTGCTTTTTCTCACTCACGGCTTAGAAATTCGAGCCGTTCCAGCCCCAGTGCTCAGCTTCTTCATATTTGATATAGATGTTTGAGCTGTCAATGCCGAGAGTTTCGCTGATTATCTCGGAAATTGCGGCGGTGAGGCGGTCATATGCCGCGTCGGACGCGCCGCCGAAGAGACTGACCTCAACATAGGCGTAGTCGGCGGAATTATCGCCCTTGAAGTACATGGACATATTGTCCTCAAACGCGAGCATGAGCCATGCTTCGCTCTTGCCGGGGATAAGCGCGATCGCGTTGCCGAGCTTTGACTTGAGGATGTCCCTCTGACCCGGATTTATGCTTTTGCTGACGGTTGTTCTGATGTAAGGCATTATTTTTCCTCCTTGCGGTTAATTGACTCTTAAGAAGCTGCGGGCGTCCACTACCACGCCTCTGGTGGAGTAGCTCTCGTCCGTGTAATTGACATATATCATAGCGCCCGTGTCGTATTCGGTGCAGAATACGCCGTCCGCGACCTCGTAATGGTCGGTCATCCTTGCGTCACGCAGGTCGTTGAGCGCTTCGTTTGCTTTTGAATAGAATTCGGCAGCCTCGTTTATCGTGTTGTCATAGTAGAATTTATCATCGCCGTTCTTATTCAGCGGCTCGTAATTCCACTCGAAATGGGGGCAGGCGCCGTATTCAACGCTTCTGAGCAGCGTTTCTTCAAGATTTGTCTCGGTGTTGATCGGCTCGCCCGCATAATCGACTATGCCGTGGAGCACCAGCGGCACAAACGGGACGGAGACATAGGCTCCGCTGCCCGCGACCGAGGGGGTAAGGGGCATATCAACGATAACGTCGATATTTTTAAGCATATAGAAGTTGCCGTTGACCGTCATTGAGGAGTTGCCCGTTGACAGCGGGGATACGGCGGAGCTTATCGCGTTCGCTGCGTCCGCCCGCAGCAGGCCGCCGTCCGAGAAGTCGGAGTAGAGCAGCTTGCCCGCGTCGTTGAAGCAGAAGCCTGTGAAGCTGTTGTATCTCGTGTCGGTCAGCACGGAGGATACGGTCTTGGCGAGCTTGCCGACCTTGGCGAGCGTGCGCTCGGCGGAGGTTTTGCCCGTCGCCTCGGCGAGGACGTTGTCGGGGGTCACGGTGCTGCCGTCCTTTTTGATATTGACCGAGCCGCCGCCCGAGAAGCCGGTTGAGGAGCTGAGAATGTCAATATCGAGGAACAGCGACATCTTTTGAGATGAAATATACTGGTACAGCTCGTCGAGCTTATCTGAGCCGCCCAAACGCCTGAGCAGCGAGGAATGGGTGATATCCTCGGAATCCGTGCCGCCGCTGAATATGCCCGTGTAGCGCACAAAGACATTGTTGATGCCCTTGTTTTTCATCCTGACAAGCATATCCTGCGCCTGCTCAAAGGTGGTGAGGGCGGAGAGGCGGCTGAACGGGCCGAAGGAGCGGCGAACAGCGCCGGTAAGAGTTAAACAAAACGGCAGATAATCGCCGACCTGAACCGTCTTGGTCGAGAGCACCGAATTCCTGATGAGCTGCTCTCTGCAAGCGGAGGCAAGGCCCGCGTATGTGGCGTTCTGACCCGTTAAGAAGCGGTAGCAGAGCGAAAGCTCATCTACGCTTGCGGTGTTTGAGATATAAAGGGTTTCGTCCTCATATTTGACGGGAGTTATATCGAAGCTCGGGTAGACCCTGTTGTATTCGCTTATGTTGGTCGCCTTGTCGGCATGGACGGTCGCCACGGCGTCGCCCTTTTGAATGAGCGAAACGAACGCCGAGCCGCCGTGCTTGATGCCGAAAGCGGGGATTATCGCGGGTGTCGCTTCGTCGCTGCCGCAAAGCGAGGGGTCGCTGCCGTAAACGGCGAATGAAAGCGACTCGAACGATTCATCATATATCGAGGTGCGGATTATTGCTCCGCTGCCGTCGGGCACGAGCAGATAATCGTCCTCCTGCGTGTCGTTGTATGCGCCGAAGTAGTTCAGCAGCTCCATGCTCTCGATGCAGGCGTCGGGGTTGCCTGTGATATTCTTGTATGTGCAGCCGACTATCATGCTGCCGTCCTCGAGCGTGACGGTCATTCTGAGCGAGAAGCCGATATCGGTTTTGTCGTATTTCTGCTTTGCCGCCGTCTTTTCGTCGGGGAAGATGTCATATGTGAATACCGCGCCGTTGTCGGTCAAAGTGTATGAAGCCTTGCCGTAGGCGAGGGAATTATCCTGAGTATTCAGCTCGTATGAATCCGTGCCGCCCGTGACCTTTATCGAAGCCATGCTCGCCTTGCTCAGCAGCTCCTCGCCGGAGTAGATATTCTCGAGCAGCGGCAGCACGCTCCAGTACTGCTTCTTGGTCGTCTCATAGATGCAGAAGGTCTTGGTGGCGTCGTCGATATACATCTCGATAAGCCCCGATGAAGCCGCCTTCGCCGTGAATGACGTGCGCTTCTCGGAGTAGTGCAGAGCCGAGGGATCCTTTGACTCGGCGGATATCGTGTTTCTGCTTGCGACGGATTTCACCGTGCGAACGCCGACCTCGCCGCTGTGGGAGCAGGAGCAGAGCAGGCAGAGCGCAAGCGCCGAGGCGGCAATGCGCGCAAATATGGATTTCTTATTTTTCAGCATAATAACTTGAGTCCTTTGGAACTTCGAGCGTGAATACAACGCCGTTTTCTACGTTTTTCACGCCGTATTTGCAGTTGTGGTTGACCATGATGCTTTTGACTATCGAAAGCCCGAGGCCGAAGCGGTTCTCGCTCCTGCCGTGGGCCTTATCGGCTCTGTAGAAGCTGTCCCACAGCTCGGGCAGGTCGGCGTCGGCGATATTTTCGCCTGTGTTGAATACGCTTATCTCGACGCATTCGCCCCTGTCGGCGCAGTTAAGCTCTATCCGCTTCTCGCCGGAGCAGTGTGAGACTGCGTTGGTGACGTAGTTGCGGACTGCTATCTCTATCTTCTCCTCCTGAGCGTAGCACATGAGCGGGGAGGGGACGTTGTTGACAACGGTTATCCCATTCTGCTCAAATTGCAGCGATAGATGTGAGAGCACAGAGGCTATTTTTTGACCGAGGTCGAATTCAACGGGGTTAAACGGCTGCGACTTGCTCTCGAGCTTTGAAAGCTCAAGCAGCTCGACTACCAGCGAATTCATTTTTTGGCTCTCGTCGTTGATTATCTGGCAATATTCTCTGATGACCTCGGGGTCGTCGCTTATCCCCTCGCAAAGCCCCTCGGCGTAGCCGGAGATTATCGCGATGGGAGTCTTCAGCTCGTGAGAAACATTGCTGATGAAGGATTTGCGGGCGTTGTCAAGGGCGTGCCTGCGCTCGATATCCTTCTCGAGCTGCTCGTTTTTATCCTTGAGGTCGATAAGCGTTGCGTCAAGCGCCGTCGACAGGGTATTGATGTTCCTGCCGAGCTCGCCTATCTCATCCTTGCCGTAGTCGCCGCATTTGCGCTCAAAATTCAGCGCCGCCATGTCCTTGGTTATGTCGTTCATCTCGACGAGCGGGTCGGTGAACCGCGTGACGATTATGAATATTATCACCGACACGGCAAGCACGAGCGCAAAGGTCATCCAGAGATAGACGTTGACCGCCGAGGAGACTATGCTCTCGATATCGGCGACGGGGTAGTATATGTGCAGCAGCTCGCCTGTGTCAAGCACGCTGCTGTAGACGAAATAAGCGGCGTTTGTGGCGGGCTTTGACTTTATCTCAAAATTGTCGTATTTCCTGAATGAATATTTTGATTTGGCGTTCACCATGCTCGGATAATCCCCGGTTGAGCGTGTGGAGGAGGGGAAGTGGCTGCTGCTCTCGGGCGAGCTGCCGTTATCCGACACATAGGTCAGTATCCCGTCGGCGTCGGTCATCTCGAAAGACACGTTGTTGTTTATCGCTATCGAGTAAAGGTCAAAATAATAAGTGACCGAGCCGGGGAAGCATGAATTTATCCTCTCGCCCACGGAGCTTAACTGGCGATAGGTCCTTGAAGCGAAAACTCTGAAAAGCAGAGGAGAGCTGAACACCGTCACGAGCGCCATGAAGAGTATCATGACCGCGAGTATGGCGGCGAAGAGCTTTATCCTTATCCTGTGAAACTTTGTTCCCGATGATTTTTTCATAAATCTTACTCTTCAATCTTGTATCCGGCGCCGTAGACGGTCTTTAAGTGGGCGTCGCCCCATGCGCCGAGCTTTGTCCTGAGCCTTGCCACGTGGGAGTCCACCGTCCTGTGGTCGCCGTCGAAGTCGATGCCCCAGATATCGTCAAGCAGTTGATCTCTCGAATAAATGCGGTTGATATTGGAGGCGAGCTTCACGAGAATGTTGTATTCCTTTATCGTCAGGTCGAGCGAAGCGCCGCCGAGGGTGACGGTGTGGGCGGGCAGGTCGATCGTCAGGCCGTCCAGCCTGATGATATCGCCGCTCTCCGCTTTTTTGCCCTCCGAGCGCTTGAGCAGAGCCTGCACACGCTTAACGAGCACGACGGGGCTGAACGGCTTCGTAACAAAGTCGTCCGCACCTGATTCAAACGACATCAGCTCGTCGAATTCCTGGCTCCTTGCGGTGAGCATGAGAATAGGCACCTCGGCGGATTCCCTTATACGCTTGCAGACCTCCCAGCCGTCCGCGCCGGGCATCATGATATCGCATATCACGAGGTCAATGTCGCCGCATTCAAGGAATTTCTCTATGGCTTCGTTACCGTCGGCGGCCTCGACAGTCTCAAATCCCGCGTTTTTGAGGAAATCGCATACAAGCCTGCGGATCCTCGCCTCATCGTCGGCTATAAGAATTTTTTTCATGCTTATCAACCCACTGTTTAAATATTAAATATAGCTAACAAAGATTATACCATACCTTATATTATTAAATCAAGAGCAAAAAGGAGAATTGAAGCGGCGGCGGGAGCAATTATTTGCCGAATTTCATAAAAAATTCCCACGCAGGCCGAAATTGTCGGTCAAATATTCAGAAAATATATTTTTTTAGTCAAAACTATTGTTTTAGTAACACAATTTAGTTATAATTAATCTCATATAAACTTGAGGCCGTTATGGCCGTCCGAAAGGTGTGGTTAAAATGCTCGGCAAATATGTCAGAGTAAGGGTCACAAACCCTATCCGCTCCGTAAACAGACAGTTCGGATTCATTTATCAGCTTAATTTCGGCGTTATCGAAGGCAAAAAGAGATATGACAGCGCCTCCTCCGGGGCATATATCATGGGCATCACCCACCCGGTGAGGACTTTTGACGGCAGAGTTATCGCCGCCATCAGGCGCAGCGACGGCAGCCCGACGGTCTATGTCGTCGCCCCCAAAAGCATGAGATTCATCTCCTATCAGATCGAGGACGCCGTGGCCTTTGCCGAAAAGGGCAGGGACTATAAGCTCGAGTGTCTCTACGAGCGTTCATGCGGTGCGGTGGTTTATCGCAGGATCAACGACGAGATAAGATATCTGCTTATCAAAAACAGGCGCAGCACCCATTGGGGCTTCCCCAAGGGTCATGTTGAGAAGGGCGAGACCTTTGAGCAGACGGCGATGCGCGAGGTGCTTGAGGAGACGGGCATCCACATCCAAATTCTGCCGCAGTTCGCCTCCAAATCGGAGTATACGATACAGGGCAGGGTCGAGAAGACCGTCACGATATACCTTGCCAAGACCCGCGACACACAGACTACGATACAGCGCGAGGAAATAGAGGACTATATCTGGCTGAATTTTGATAAAGCCATGGACACGCTCCGTTTCATAAATGACCGCAACATTCTCCAGAGTGCTCACGATTTCCTCGTTAAACAGCATATATGCTAAACTGCCGCTGAAGATCCCGGCGGAGATTGATCGGCGGTTACATAAGGAGTGATTTCAAATGACCGAAGCATTGGTCGACAGGATCGTTGACGTCTTTCAGGGCAATGTGCCTAAGGAGCTGATCATCTTCCTGGTTTCCATGCTGCCCGTGCTTGAACTGAGAGGCGGCATGATAGCCGCAAAGCTGCTCGGAGTTCCGCTGCTTAAAGCGTTTGTGATATGCTATATCGGCAATATCCTGCCGATACCGTTTATCCTGCTCTTTATCCGTAAGATCTTCCAATTCCTCAAGCGTTTCAGCGGCACAAGGAAGATAGTTGAGAAGCTCGAGGTGCGTTCGATGCGCCAAAGCGAAAAAGTCAAGCGCTGGCGCAATTGGGGCCTGCTGCTCTTTGTGGCAGTGCCGCTGCCGGGCACCGGCGGCTGGACGGGCGCGCTCATAGCCGCGCTGCTCGATATCCGAATCAAGACCTCGTTGCCCATCATCGCCCTCGGCGTGCTGATAGCGAACCTCATAATGACCGCCTTTTCGTATGGCCTGCTCGGCATATTCGTCAAGTGACAAACGAAAATTTAAGGCGTCAAACCCGATAGAGTAATAGTATCATGCAACGTCCGAAAGCTCCCTCTCGCAGGGAGCTTTTGCTTTTGTGTCACGGTTTTTGTTTCAACTGTCGGTTTCCTCTTGACAGAGTATTGATGCGCTGAACGCCAATATTCCGCACCTAAATGACTCCGTCGATTGTTTGTAAGCTCCATAAGCTGCGCGCAAAAAGGCTCCCTTGTGTAAAGGGAGGCGTGGGCAAGTGCAAATTTTCAGCGACAATGTAGGGGACGGCGTCCCCGACGTCCCGAGAGCTACACTACGATGTAGGTTTTACAACGGTAGGGGCGAACTGCGTTCGCCCGCAGAAATTTGCACAATGCTGCAACATTAAACTGTTGCTAACCACTTAGGCTCCCTCCCGAGGGAACTGTCCGTAGGGCTGAGGGAGTTTTTGCTGAGATTCAACCGAGAACCCCTCCGCCACGGCAGGCAACTGCAATTTTTCGGCACACATCGTAGGGAACGGCGTCCTCGACGTCCCATGAAAACAATTGCAAATGTAGAGTTATCACGGTAGGGGTGAACTGCGTTCGCCCGCCGAAAACGCACCGAGCTGACAGTTACTTCCGCCTTCTCCTTGAGGAGAAGGTGCCGAGCTTGCGAGGCGGATGAGGTGTGCCGCAGGCTGATTTGACTGAGGGTGTTGATTTGCCAAACCGTCGCCTGCCTTTTAAATTAAAATAAAATCTCCGAAGATTTTGAAAAAAATCTTGACATTTTGATTTTCTGTGTTATAATAGCCTACGTCGGGTAACGAACAGGTGCCCGCAATCGAATATCCGGGTGTGGCGCAGTTGGGAGCGCGCTTGACTGGGGGTCAAGAGGCCGTGAGTTCAAGTCTCGCCACTCGGACCATAAGTCCGCCGTAATTTTGATAGAATTACGGCGGACTTTTTGTCTTCTTGCTAAGTGCTTTATTAAATGATATAATGAGGGCAATAAATTGTAGTTTAATTAATCACCAAACTTAAAGGAGTGAATAAATTGACCGAATATGAGAAATTCTGGGATGAAATGTCCAAAACGGAAGAAGTTGATTATGACGATGAAATGATAAATCGTCTTTTGAGGCTCAAGGCAATTCAAAGCCATTTATCAGGGGTTCATAAAATTTTGGATGTAGGAGCAGCAACAGGGGCTTATTCCATACCTTTGGCAAAATTGGGCTTTGATGTAGTACATTTGGATTTATCTGATGAAATGATTAAGGCGGCAAAAGATAAAGCGATAGGTTTAACAAACATTCAGTTTATTAAACACGATGCTTGTTGTCTGGACGTATTCGAGAATAATGAATTTGACCTTGTGTTATGTTTTGACGGGGCAATTTCATTCTCTGGAAGCAAGGCAGAAGATGTAATTGCTGAAATATGCAGAGTCGGAAAAAAGGTAATGCTTTCGGTTTCTAGTAAAAGTTGTATGGCGGTCACATGGCTGAACTATAGTCTTAGTAAACTGCACTACATTCACCCGTCCGTAAAGGACATAATGGAAACAGGTCGATTTAACAAAGAGAACTACGACAATGCTGAGGAACTTACATCCATTGCTGAATTAAAAGCCTATGATATTGATGAATTAAGGGATGTTTTGAGCAAAAACGGGATGAATGTTTTGGAATGTCGCAGCATTGGTAGTCTAACGCATCTGTATTTGTTGCATCTTTATCGGCAGAATTCCGCTCAAGAAGTGCATAAGAAAATCAATGAAATCAGTATGGACAAGAAATTTCTTGAAATCTGCGATTATTACGACAAATATGTTATGCCAAACGGTATGGGCAGTTTCAGACGTGCGGGTTTATTTGCGATAGCAGAAAAACCGTAAGCAAAAAATTGGTTTACGAGTGTGTCCTCAATAATGTTTCACTTTAAATTGAGTACAAGTCTGTTCCACCACTCACAACAACCACACGCGGCTGTTATCTGTCGCAGCCAAAACAATGTGGGCTTTTTTGATGATATATTTAGCTTTGAAAAAATGTAATTAGAAGAGGAGTTAAATAATGGCGCGAGCAAGGTATCAGGTATTGGTTATTCCATATTGCATAGAGGACAGCAATGCACAATTCTGTTTGTTTCAAAGGAGTGATATAGGCATTTGGCAATTCATAGCTGGTGGCGGAGAAGAGGAGGATATCTCAATCATTGAGTCGGCAAAAAGAGAGGCCTTTGAAGAAGCCGGGATTTCTAAGACATGTAACTTTTTCAAACTCGACACCTGCTGTAGTATACCATCCAACTGTTTTAAGGACGCAGAAACAATATGGGGTAAAGAGTGTTTCGTCATTCCGGAGTACACATTTGCAGTAAGATTAACAAGCACTTTTTTGCAGCTATCTCATGAACATACAGAATATAAATGGCTGACTTATGCGGAAGCCCAAACGCTACTTCAATATGACAGCAATAAGACTGCTCTGTGGGAACTGAACCGGCGCATTGCGCTTGGAATGTTGAAATAGATAACTTCATTTTGCCACAATATTTAATGAGAAAATACCATTTCAAGACGTCACTGCACCACCTTTAACGATTTCTATCAAAATTAAGGTTTTTTGACATAAATTGAAAGAGCTCGTAATCGTCGGATTACGGGCTTTTTTTGTGCTTATCTCAAATTGTCAAGCGGGCTGTATAATATGAAACGAAATAAAAAGAGTTCTAGTTTTAACAATCGGACAATTCAATTTTGTTTCCGATTTTGCATGTTGCGAGATAGTTGACTTTTGTGAATCTGTCTTTTATATCGACCGTAAAGTCTAATTTGTAAAAAGGAACGGAAACAATTTTTAAACGCACAGAGTGAGATCCAACTTCTAGTTTATATTTTGCATTGTATCCGTTGGCAATTTCGCCTCTATGTACGCCGTCAATGGTAACATCAACACGAGTGGTTTTGTTATAAAATTTGCTTATTGTAACTGCCAAAGAGAAATTAGGTTCTTTAATCACTCTATACAATTCTTGTAATCCACGACGCGCAATTGCATTATCATAATCCATAGTTAAAACTTGCTCATACTTTTTCTCGGCACCGTCAATGTCTCCCATTCGCATGCATTCTCCGGCACGGAGAAGCAGATTTTTGATTTCGGCAGAGTGATCTAAGCTTATGCTGCCTCGGTGCTCGATGACTATTTTGTCACGAACAATTTTAGTGCCACAATATGAGCAGAAGCCAAAGTCTCTTGAATCAACAATTTCGATCTGTGCGCCACACTGTGGGCAGATCATAGGAATAAATCCCATTTCTTACACCTCTCATTTTATGCTTTGTAGCAATAGCAAAGGCAAAGCACTTTGCTTACAGATAAAATTATCACAGATTAACTGTAAATGCAACACTTTTCGTGCAAGCAAAAAACTCCCGTCTTTATTGACGAGAGTTATCGCAGTTACTTCCTGCCGTACCC
>FR888227.1:0-15439 GCA_000431775.1 Clostridium sp. CAG:413
GCGAGGTCACACAATATATGTAAACGTTGATTTTAAGGCATGATCAAAATTTGCAAAAAGGCGATAAAAAAAGCCCGCCGACAAACGGCGGGTGAAAAAATTCTTTTTCGGTTCGCCTTTATATTACCACATTTTGAGTAAAAATTCAAGTCTTGTTATCATTTTAGAAATATGGTATTAGGTATACAGGGCTTTTACAAGCCTCCCAAAACGAACGACAGGAGGAAATAAAATGGATAAGAATGAAAACATGACGGCGCTGATGAGTGCGTTTGCGCGAGCATATCACACGGAGCACAACGAGATAACTATGTACTCCGACCCGCTGGCACACAGAATTCTCGGCGAAGAGGATTACACGGCAATAGCCCGAAACATTGTCGGCGGCATCAAATTCTTTGAGCCGAATTTCAGCGGCACAGATGACGAGGCGCTCCGTACGGCAGTCGAAAAACGCCTTGCCCCCGGAGTGACCGCGAGGAGCTTCTTTGCGGAGCGCGCGCTCAGGACGGAGGTATCTTTGAGAACAAAACAATACATTATACTCGGTGCGGGGCTTGATACCTTCGTCTATCGCCGACCAGAATGGGCAAAAGATCTTGAAATATTCGAGGTCGACATGCCGAAAATTATCGACTCAAAGCTCAAGCGGCTGAAACAAGTGGGGCTTTCGGACGAAAAAACGCATTATATTGCAGCCGACCTTGCGGAGAAGGATTGGATATCTCACCTGCTCTGTGAGCCGTCATTCTCGGCGGAAAAGGTCAGCTTCGTCAGCGCATTGGGACTGAGTTTTTACATTGATAAGGAGGATTTCTTTGCCCTGATATCGACTCTTGCGGAGCATTTGCCGCACGGCAGCGCACTTGTCTTTGACTACGCAGCGGCCGACAGCGAATATCACAGCGAAAAAGCCGCCCTCGCCGCGGCAGCGGGAGAGCGGATGAGCAGAGCCTATACAATTGAAGAATTGGAGCTGGGCGTGCCGCAAAGGGGCTTTAGAATCTATGAAAACATCGGGGCATATGAGATAAACACCGAATGTTTCAAGGAATTCAAGAGCCTCCACGGCTTCGCCGCACCCGAGGGTATCGGGTATTGCCTTTGCGTCAGGAAGTGAAGCTCACTCTATCGAATGAAAGTGTAAAGATTCGGTCAAAATTCAAAAAACCGATGGAGATCCGCCGGTCAGAATTATCAATCAACATAGTATCCGCAGATAAATCTGCCGAAATCCATGTAATCGTCTATACTATTATATATAACGGGCTCGGTCTTTTTGTTGGAGCGGTTATACACCTTGAGACCCTCGGGCGTATTCTCGACGCAGACGGTGTGAAGCCCTTTGAATACAGTGGTATCGTTCCAAAAAGAGAGTATGCCGTATCTCTTGCCCGCAAAAACTTTGCGGAACATATAATAATCCTTAATCATATGTACGGGCAGCCCGTTTGAGTTGAAGTAGCGCTTCAACGCATACGGGTGAGTGCCGAAAACACCGAAAACAAGGCAGCCGTAGGGATATATCTCCCTTGCAATATCGCAAAGTGGCCTCGGCGTGCCAAGCAGCAGTCGCAGATTATAAACGGCGATTATCTCGCAGCCGTTATATGACATTGGGAAAAGCCCGTAGCGGCACACGCTCACGCTGCCCGTCCCCTGCCCGTTTATCGGCTCGCTGCCGAGGTCGATATCACGGTTTGATCTGTAGTTGAATCTCTCTATCATGCTGTCAGCTCCTGAATTTTTCTTTTATGCTCTCTATCACTTCAACTATTTTGAAGCGTATCTCATATTTTGAGCCGCCCTCGATAAGCTCCGCGCCGTCCCTGCCGAGTACGGCGTCTATATCGGTCTTTTCGCTTGCGGCGGGCAGGCAGAGCGGCGGGAACATCACGCACCACCAATTATGACCCTTTCCGCTGCCGAGCACCACCTTGACGGCGGTGTAACGCCCCGCGGGCAGAGTGAAGCCCTCGTATGACCTTGTTGTGAAATATTCGTTGACAAGGCGGATATCCGCCCCGTAGTCAAAGCCATTGTCACGCAGGACCTTCTCGGCGACCGCCTTTAAATTGTCGGCGTTTGCGTTCAGGCAATCTGCCGCGCCCCGTGCCGTGACCTCGCCCGAGAAAAGCTCGCTGCCGCTGCCGAGCAGGGCGTCTCGCACGAGCAATTTGACCGCCTGATCGGCTTCGCTGTCGGAATTTGCGAGCACATGCAGGCGCACGACCTCGCCGCGAACCTTTTCGCATTCCCTGCCGAAACCGACAGCGGATATTGCAAAGGCGAAAACGAGCGCAAGGGCGACCGAGATCTCAATCATACTGCGTTTTTTCATAAAACAAACCGTCCTTTTCATCTGATAAGAGCATTTTGGGACGGTTTTGTCTGTTTTATTCCGTTTGCATGGCTTCAAGGCCGCCGATCTCGTCTCTGGCCTTAAAAACATAGCCGTTTTGGCTGAGAATATCAATGTGCGAAAGCGCTTCGCCGGTGCCGAGGGCGACGCAATTGAGAGGGTCCTTGGCTACGAACGTCTTGACGCCTGTTTTCTCCCGAAGCATTTTATCTATCCCGTGCAGCAGTGCGCCGCCGCCGGTAAGATAAATGCCCGAATCGGCAATATCCGCCGAAAGCTCGGGCGGGGTAAGCTCCAGCACCGAACGCACCGTTTCGCTGATGCTCTCAAGCTGAGGGCGCATGGCGAGATAGACTTCGGTGGAGCTGACGTCTATGCTCACGGGCATACTCGTGATGAAATGCTTGCCCTTGACCGTCAGACCCAGCTCGGCGCTCCTGAGATATGAGCAGCCTATCTGCTTTTTAATGAATTCCGCCGTTCTTTCGCCGATTATCACGTCACGCTCGCGGCGTATCTGGCGCATTATCGCTTCGTCAAAGGCGTTGCCCGCGACCTTGACGGAATCCGACACTGAGATACAGCCCATGGTGATGACCGCCACATCCGTTGTGCCGCCGCCGATATCGACGACCATTGCCCCCTTCGGGCGGTCGCTCTTTAACCCCGCTCCGAGGGCTGCGGCAAGCGGCTCCTCGATAAGGCAAGCCTTGGCAGCGCCCGCCGCCGTTATGAGGTCAAGAATAGTGCGTTTCTCGAGATTTGTGACCATTGACGGCACACAGACGACGACATTCGGCTTAAATATCATGTTCTTACATATCTTTGAAAGGAAAAATCTCAGAATATGCTTCGTCGCGGTGAAGTCGGAGACAACGCCGTGGCGCATGGGCTTGACGATGCGGATATTATCGGGGGTCCGTCCTATCATTTCGTAGGCTTTTTTGCCTACGGCTATCAGATGGCCGCTGTTGGTATCGTAAGCGGCGACCGACGGCTCGGAGAGGACTATCCCCTTGCCTTCGATATATATGACTATCGAGGTAGTTCCGAGGTCAATTCCGATATTTGTACCGAGCACGTTATCACCGCCTTTCTTTTATTTTATCTTCTTTTTATTCATCTTCGGCAACGCGAGGGCGACGCAGCGGATCTCTCTTGCGCCGCAGAGCCACAGCATCTTGGCGCATTCGTTCATCGTCTCGCCAGAGGTAGATATATCGTCGCAAAGCAGGACGCATTTATCCTTGATGAGCTGCGGCTGAGGGATATCAAAGGCGCCCGTCAGGTTACCTTTTCTGAGGTAATAGCTCAGCCCGTGCTGCTTCTCCGTCTCATATATTTTAACTATCGCGCCGGGTTTATACGGCACGCCCGTTTCGTCGGCGAGCCTTTGGGCAAGTAAGGCGCATTGATCGTAGCCCCTGTCGCGCAGGCTTCTTTTTGTCATCGGCACGCTGACGATCATATCAAAGTCGACCGCCGGGTATCTCTCGACAACCGAGTGCGCCATCTCCGAGCCGAAAGCCTCGGCTCTGCGGGGATCGCGCCTGAACTTGAAAGCGTGCAGCCCACAGCGAACGCAGCCCTCGTAATAAAACGGGGCGATAAGGCTGTCATAGTATGCGGCCGAGCCTCGGCAGGCGCAGTATTCGCTCCCACGTCCGCAGCGCAGGCAGATATCGCCTTTTATTCTCGGCAGCTCCGCTTCGCATTTGCGGCAGGAGCCGCGTTCGGGCGCAACGGGCTTGCCGCAATAGGCGCACCTCCTCGGAAAAAGGGCGAGCAGCGGGCGTTCAAACAGCTTCATCGAGCGTCATCACCCAACATTATAAAATCTTTCAGCGCCGAATAGCGCTTGGCCTTGCTGTTATTATCGACCATACGCTCTATGCTCTGCCGTGTGCCGACGAGTATCATCAGCCGCCTTGCCCTTGTCACGGCGGTGTAGAGCAGATTTCGGTAAGAAAGCTGACCGACCACGGAGGTAACGGGCATTATCACGGCGGGGAATTCGTTGCCCTGGCTCTTATGAACCGTTATCGCATAGGCGTGCTCCAGCTCGGCGGCGCTCTCAAACGGATACTCAGCCGTGCGGTCGTCAAAGCGGACATAGAGCAGGTGCGAGCTTTCGTCTATCTTCTCAAGCATGCCAATATCTCCGTTAAAAACGCCCATGCCCTCTTTTTCGGAGCTTGTCCACATTATGTTATAATTGTTTTTAGTCTGCATCAGCTTATCGCCGACTCTCAAAGTGCGCTGACCGAAGGCGTGCTCTTTCTTATGCCGTGCGGGCGGGTTGATGCTCGCCTGGAGGAGCTTGTTGAGATTCACCGTGCCCTCTTCGCCCTTCTTTGAGGGGCAGAGCACCTGGATATCCTCGGTCGGCGAATATTTATATGCTTTCGGGAGCCTTGCGGCGCAAAGCTCAACAACGGTCTTTGCCGTCGCCGCCTGCGTTCGCCGCTCCATGAAGAAAAAGTCCTTGTCGGTGCGCCCGAGCTCGGGCATCTCGCCGTCAACAATACGGTGGGCGTTGGTGATTATCAGGCTCTCCATCGCCTGACGGAAAACCTCTTTAAGCTCTATCACGGGCAGCGCCTTTGAATTTATCATATCCTGCAGCACGTTGCCCGCGCCGACAGGCGGGAGCTGATCGGAGTCGCCGACCATGACAAGTCGACAGCCTATAGGCAAAGCGTCCAGAAGGCTTGAGAACAGCGTGATATCCACCATCGAGAGCTCGTCGATTATGACCGCGCTCGCGCTGAGAGGGTTGCGCCTGTTGCGCTGAAACATCGGCCTGTCGTTGCGATCCCACTCGACCTCGAGCAGGCGGTGGATAGTCTGAGCCTCGCGGCCGGTAAGCTCGCTCATTCGCTTGGCGGCTCTGCCCGTCGGCGCAGCCAGCGCCACGTCAAGCCCCATACCCTCAAAGACCTTGAGTATACCCCTGAGAGTGGTGGTCTTGCCCGTACCGGGGCCGCCCGTGAGGATAAGTATTCCTTTCTCAACGGCGAGCTTTATCGCCTTTTTTTGCAATTCATTGTAGCAAACGCCGCTGATAAGCTCGGCATTTGTTATCTGCTCGTCTATCCTCGGGTCGCCGCCCGTCGCAAACCGCTTCATAAAGAGTATCATCTCCGCGGCGTTGCGCTCGGCCTTATACATCTCGGGTAGGAATATATATTCCCTGCCGCCGACATTGTGCGACACAAGAAATTTGCCGTCAACGAGCTTATCTATCCTGATATCTATTTCGTCACGGGAGCACCCGAGCAGGTCGAGGCACGGAGCAAAGAGCTTCTCCCTCGGCAGGCAGGTGTGGCCGTTCATGTTGCAGTTGTGGCGCACGACATAGATTATGCCCGCGTCGGTACGGTATTCGGGCGCGGGCGGGCTTGGCAGCTTTGAGGCTATCTCGCTCGCCTTCTCAAACGGCACGCCTATCTCGCTGCCACAGAGTGTGTATGGATTGCGCTCTATCGTCTCGACCGAACGGGCGCCGAATACCCTGTAGGCTTTAAGGCATTCCGAGGCGGTCATGCCGTATTTCTCAAGGGCTATAAGCGCCTCGCGCTCGGCGGCGTTCTTGACGAATTCGCGGGATATCTCCTTGGCTCTGTCCTTGGATATGCCCTTTATCTCGGCAAGGCGGTCAGGGAAATGCTCGATAATATAGAAGGTCTCCTCGCCGAAGCGCTCGACTATCTTCTGAGCCGTTTTCTCCTTGACGCCCTTTATCATTCCCGACGAAAGATAAGAGAGCATCTCGCCCGCCGTCTCGGGGATCTCTCTGCGGCAGGATTCTATCTTGAACTGCTTACCGAAGGTCGGGTGGACCATCCAGCGGCCGATGAGAGTCACCTTCTCGCCGCAATAGAGAGTGCCCGCGCCGCCGGCGGCAGTATAAAGCTCACCGCCGCTTGATATCTCAAGGACGGTGTAGCCGTTCTCTTCATTCAGAAAAGTAATATATTCAACTACGCCGGTAAGTTCGGTAAGCTCATCCATAAATTCTTCCGTATTACATTAATAAAGAGCGTGCACGAGAGGATCTGTAAGCCGAGTTTTGTCATTTAAGGCAATCATCTGTCTACGCCGTACATTGCTGCACGGCTTTAGCCACCCGTCGGAGTATCGCTGAGCAAGCGCCGGGTCAAGGACCCTCCCCCTGTCGGTGTTGCTTCGGATAGGGTTTACATGGCCGTGCGGTCTCCCGCACGCCGGTGAGCTCTTACCTCGCCTTTCCACCCTTACTTGCAAAAGCAAGCGGTATATCTCTGTTGCACTGTCCCTAAGGTCACCCTCGGCGGCCGTTAGCCGTTATCCTGCTCGATGAAGCTCGGACTTTCCTCACGCGTCATAAGACGCCCGCGACTGCCCGATCCACTCGTACACGCTCCGTTCTATTTTAGACTATAGGGCGTAAAAAGTCAAATGTTTTGGATAAAAATATCGGGATTTAGCTACTGTAAGTTAAAATGTTTACATTTGCGGGGTTGAGAATTCGCCGCGGATGGTGTAGAATTGTATAAAATCAATCCATTCTGCATTCGGGAGTATAAAATGAAAGATATATATATTTCAAAGGACAGAAAAAGCTCCGACGACTTCGACGTGGTCTATCTTGACGACACCGCGCCGCTGCCGCCGCTTGATGAGCCGCCGCAGGAGCCGCAATTCGAGCCTGAGCAGCCCGAGAGGCCCCAAAAAGTAAAAAAGGCTAAAAAACATAGGAAGCATCGCTTCCTGCGCTTCGTTGCCGCGTTCATAGCGGTCATCATCGTGCTCACCTCGTCGTTTATCTATCTCTTTGCCGCAGTCTCGGGCTACAACAAAGAGAATCTTGAGGCAAATCAATATATTTCGTCCTCGGAGCTGACAAGCAGCTCGATGGTAACGAATATCCTGCTCATGGGCGTCGACGGCTCGTCAAAGACCTCGCAGCGCTCGGATTCAATGATACTCGTCTCGATCGACATGGCGCACCGCAAGATAAAGCTGACCTCGTTCCTGCGCGACAGCTGGGTGACAATACCGTCAAAGGACAAGATGGCAAAGCTCAACGCCGCCTACTCCTACGGCGGGGCGCAGCTTGCCGTGGACACGCTGGAATACAACTTCGGGGTCGACATCGACCACTTTGCCGCCGTTGACTTCGATATGTTCACTCAGATAATCGACAAGCTCGGCGGAGTGGACGTTGAAGTGACCGAGAAAGAGGCGAAATTCATCAACCGCACCACCAGATACACGGTCGAGAGCGGCGAAAGCGTTCATCTTGACGGTGCAAAGGCACTGGTCTACTGCCGAATCAGGAAGCTCGACACCGACTATATGCGTACTTACCGTCAGCGCAAGGTGATAACGGCGCTCATCAACAAGGCGAAACGCACACCGCTGACAAAGCTGATAGCTATAATGCGCGACATTTTCCCGCTCATCACCACCGACCTCTCCCCGCTCGAAATAACGGGGCTTGCCTACAAGGGCGGCATGAGTATGCTGCTGTTTGACATCGAGCAGACCAGAGTGCCGCTCGAGGATCAGTGCGACGCGGGAATGCACAACGGCCAATGGACCGAGGTGTTGGATTTCGATGCGGTGCGCCGATATCTGCACGATTTTATCTATACCGACAAAATAGACGTTTCAGACAAATAACCTTTTTTGCACAAAGCAAAAAATCAGCGGTCAATCCAAACTTTGCCCGCTGATTTTTCTGTTCATTTGATTTTAACAAAATTTTTTCAATCATTTGGTGAAAGGCAAGAAAAAATATTGACAAATCTGTTAACAGGGTGTAAAATTTCTAAAAAGGCGTTCTGATGTGAACGCCGAATTTATTTCTGAAAGGTGATCATATGGCAAGTGAACTCAAGAAAAAGTACGGCTTGCTGACCGCCATCTGCATGGTTGTCGGCATAGTCGTGGGCAGCGGAGTCTTCTTTAAAGCGGAAGCGATGCTCAACATCACAAGCGGCGACCTACCCGTCGCTCTTCTCTCATGGCTGCTCGGCGGCATCGTAATGGTTATCAGCGCATATACCTTCTCCGTCATGGGCACCATGTATGAAAAGATCAACGGCGTCGTTGACTACTCCGAAGCGCTCGTCGGCAGCAAGTATGCTTACTATGTCGGCTGGTTCATGGCAACTATCTATTACCCCGCAATGACCTCGGCGCTCGCATGGCTCTCCGCAAGATACACCATGGCTCTTTTCGGCTACGGTGCGGCGGACGCAGAGACAATGGTTCTCGCTTTTGTATTCCTTATCCTCAGCTTCGCTCTCAACACTCTTTCACCCAAGCTTGCCGGTCATTTCCAGGTCTCCACGACCATAATCAAGCTCATTCCCCTCGTGCTTCTTGCGATCGTCGGCACTATCTACGGCATCAAGAACGGCGTTCTTGCGGACAACATGAACTCCGTCGTTGACATCTCCACCGCCGCCGACGGCACCGTCACCTACACTCAGGTGCCCAGAGTGGGAATCTCTTTCAATCTTATCCTCGCGGGCGTTTGCACCTCCGTCTTCGCTTATGAAGGCTGGGTCATCGCAACGGCGATAAACTCCGAGCTCAAGGACGCTAAGAAAAATCTGCCCAAGGCTCTCGTGCTCGGCACCATCATCGTTGTCGTCGTTTATATGCTCTATTACATAGGCATCTCCGGCAGCATCAAGACCGAGGAGCTTCTTCCCAACGGCGCAAGCCTTGCATTCAAGACCATCTTCGGCAACGTCGCAGGCACTATCCTGACGGTATTCATCGCTGTCTCCTGCCTCGGCACCCTGAACGGCCTTACCCTCGCCTGCGATCGCGGCTTCTATTCGCTCGCAGCCAGAAATCACGGCCCGAGACCCGACTTCCTCGGCAAGCTCGACCACGCCACTGAGATGCCCTCGAACGCATCCATCGTTGCGCTTATCTTCAACGCTCTGTGGCTCTTCTACTTCTATATGGCGAACCTTACCGATTTCGCATCATACACCGGCAAGGGCTCGATCTTCCTCTTTGACTCGACCGAGCTCCCGCTCATCTGCGTTTACGCTTTCTATCTGCCCCTCTATGTAATGCTCATGGTCAAGGGCAAAGGTCTCAACGTATTCCGCCGCTTCATCATGCCGATCCTTTCGTTCGCAGGCTCCTGCCTCTTTATCTATGCGGCTATCGCAAAGCACGGCACAAAGAATATCGGCTTCGTCGTTATCGCACTTGTCATCATGGCCATCGGCGCTGTCTGCTATAACCCCAGAGGCGCTAAAAAGGCAAAGAAATAAATAGTATAGTTAAACTCCGTCGGTCGATAGCTCGATCGGCGGAGTTTTGTGTTGACCGGGGTATTATATTGTAATTGTTTTCGTGCGACTGAATTTGACTTTGCCGGATGCCGGACAATCCGCCTGCAGCACACCTCATCCGTCTCGCTTTGCTCGACACCTTTTCCTCAAGGAGAAGGCGAATGTAACTGCCGGCTATCAGTCAAGCCTGCTCGGCATACAGCCGCACACAAAAAACCTCCCTTGCGGGAGGTTTCGGCATTTAATCGAGGAATCCTACTAATCTGACCATGATATACGACACCGCCGCGCCGACGATGAAGCCGCCGATTATCTCGGGGACGGTGTGACCCTCGACCTTCTTGACCGCAGGCTCGTCAGAGCCGCAGACTTTAGCCTGCAAGCGGTTAAAGGCATCGGTCAATCTGCCGATGGGCAGGCGCACCTTGACGGCGTCAAACATTACTATAAAAGCAAAGACTCCGCAGGCGGCGTAAACATCCGAATCCCAGCCGCTGTGCATACCGACGCACCCGCTAAGGGCTATCACCGTGGCGGTGTGCGAGCTGGGCATCCCGCCGAGTTTAAAGAGCGTCTCAAGCGTGACCTTGCTGCGGTTTATTCCCTTGCGCTTGCCGACAAGATATTTGACATAGTTGATTATCACCTTGAGCACCTGGGCTATGAACCACGACATAAAACAAACAATAAAAATTTTCATTTTCTTCTCCCATTTTACAGACAATTCTATAGCATTGTATAATATTTGCCGCCTAAAAGCAAGAAAAAATATGTAGAAAATCAGACAAATTCGCAATTTTATCGGTAGTATTAGTTCCCGCATTTTATTATAATACTTTTTGTATTGTTGATTTATTGCATTATTGAATTTTAGGGGGATATTATGAAAAAGCAGCACAAGAACGCCGCGGTCATCGACGTGCCCGATTACAAAACGCTCAAAGAGATAATCGTCCACGGCACCGAAATGGGCGGCGACAAAAAGATGCTCGTCTATCTTGATAAAAACAAGGCCGAACACACCAAGACCTACAACGACGAATGGAAAGACATGAGCGAGATGGCGACCTGCTATTACCTCGACGATCTTACCGGTAAAAAAAAGATTGCTATCATCAGCGAGAACTGCTATGAGTGGATATGCGGCTACTATGCTTCGCTCATCAGCGGCAATATCTCGGTACCGATGGACTGCAAGCTGCCCGAAGAGGATCTTGAGGATCAGCTCATCCGCTGCGAATGCGACGCTCTTATTTATTCCGATAAATATGCGGCTATGGTCGAGAAATTCAAGCAGAACCCCGCAATGACCGTCAAGGTATATTATTGCACAAGCGACTTCGACGAATACCTCAAAAAGGGCAGGGACGAGCTTGCCAAGGGCAACACCGCCGCAGTTGACGCTGAGGTCAAGCCCGACGACCTCGCCTGCATCGTTTACACCTCAGGCACCACGGGCAAGAGCAAGGGCGTTATGCTCACTCACTACAATGTAGCCAGCAACTGCGCCTCCTCCTGCCGCATCATGTCCGGCAAGCACGCTATCGGCTTCCTGCCGCTCAACCATACATACGCATGGGTCAGCGCCCTTTTCTCAACCTATATCGTCACCGAGTGGGGCTATATGTGCGACAGCATCAAGGATATCCAGGGCGACCTCAAGAAATACAAGCCCTACAATTTCTCTGCCGTCCCACTTGTTGTCGAAACGATATACGACCGCATTTGGAAGACCGCACGCAAGATGGGCAGAGAGGATATCCTCAAAAAGGGTCTCAGGATAAGCAACTTTCTTATGAAAATAGGCATCGACAAGAGGCGCAAGATATTCAAGCAGATACTTGACAACCTCGGCGGCAACCTCGATATGATCATCTGCGGCGGCGCAAACCTCGACCCGAAATACGAGAAGGGTATGCACGACTTCGGCATCGACGTTTTCAACGGTTACGGCATCACCGAATGCTCCCCCGCCGTCACCTGCAACCGCCCCGGCAAATGCAAGCCCGGCTCGGTCGGCGTGCCGGTGGACTGCTGTCAGATAAAAATACACAACCCCGATGACGAGGGCGTCGGCGAGATATATGTCAAGGGCACCAACGTCATGCTCGGTTACTACAACGAGCCCGAGGCCACCGCAGTCGCATTCGACGGCGAGTGGTTCAAGACCGGCGACTACGGCTATATCGACTCCGAGGGCTTCCTCTTCATCAGAGGCAGGGAGAAGAACCTCATCATCCTCTCAAACGGCAAGAACGTCTCTCCCGAGGAGCTTGAGGACAAGCTCTCAAGGATAGAGTATGTCAAGGAAGTCCTTGTATACGAGGAGAACGGCTTCATCACCGCAGAAATGTTCCTTAACGAGGAGGATTTCCCCGACGCAAGGCAGAGGATCAAGGGCGATATCGACGAATTCAACCGCAAGATGCCGCTGTTTAAGAATATCGGCAAATACAAGATCCGCGACGATGAATTCCCCAAGACCACGACCCTCAAGATAGTCAGAAAGTATATGCAGAAATAATCATAAATAGCGACCCGCTGCGGCGATGAACCGCGGCGGGTCGTTTTGCATTATCAGATTTATTCGTCTTTGATAAGCGTGCGGATATTCTTATCCATAAGCTCAAAGAAGTGCTCAACTATCTTCTTATCCTCATCGTTGCCGCGAACGCACATCGAGAGGGTAAGCTCATTTCTGAGCGAGGTGACAGAGAGCAGCACATATGGCTTATACTTGACCGCGCCGCTCATAAAGCCGTCGGTCGGCTCGTGACCCTCAAGCGCGAGCTTGTCGGCCTCGAGAATGCCGATATTGCTCATTGCGAGGCGGGGGTTCGAATAGCCTATCTTGATTATCTTCTCTGAGGCTGCGTGGGGCAATATCCTATAGCCGAAGCTCAGCAGCGGCAGCCCGTGCAGACCCATGAAGTGATCCTTTTTGAATTGATTGGACGACTGCACGCAGTAATCGAGGGTGGTGAATATATCCTTGCCGAGCTCGGGTATCTTGCACTGCATCCACGCGGTATGATTCGTCATGCCCTGGTCGCTGTTATCCTTGATGTGGCGGCGCAGGTCTATGGCGCAGGATATTGAAACGCTCTCTTTGCTGTCAAATCCCGCCAATTCATAAAGGCTGTAGAAATATGTGGCGAGGATAACGTCATTGACGGTCGCGCCGTGCTTCTTGCCGACCGATCTTATCTTGGGGAAAAGCTCGGCGGGCAGCTTATGCCTTGCGATGAACGAAACGTCACGGATATTGTCGGGCGTGAGCGGGAAGCTGTGGTTATCCCTTGAATTCACGTTTCGGTAGAGGCGACCCGCCATCCTACGCTCGATCTGGGAGAAATCCTCGTAGACCGACTGATAGGCTCTCGTGCCCGTCCTCAGGTCAACAGGGCTTGTTCCGTTTTCAATATAATTATTGTAATCCCTGCAAAGCGTTTTTATAAAATATTTGAGGTCTCCGCCGTCCATGCACATATGATTTTCAACAAGGCAGAGCACGCTGCTGTCACCGTGGTTAAATACGGCGACCTTCATCTGAATAGGGCTTTCCGGCGGGATATACTGAGTGAGGAATGCGTCTATCTCGCCTGCAAGGGCGTCCTCGGTCATCTCCCTGACGGTGAGCACATCGTCGATAACATAGTCCTCGACAGTCCAATAGGGGTGAATTTTATTGTCGGTAAACGCCGAGTGGAGCACGGGCGCTTTCTCAAAGAAGCATATCAGCACGGTCTTGAGCGCCTCGATATTTATGCGGTAATCGTAGTGCAGCTCGACGTGGACCATGCGGTCGTTGAAATCGCGGAAAAGATAGTGCATCTTATCCCAAAGCTCGGCATNCTTATCCCAAAGCTAGGCATTCAGTCTTCGTCTTTCCATGCGTTCACGACCTCCCATTTCTCAACTGAATTCTTAACTATCGAGCTGACCGCAACGGCGACATCGACCACCAGCGAGAAGATGATGATGAGCCAGCCGTTATTCCAATTCACGGCTCCGACAGCAGCAAGGATTATGTAGACCATGGTGCCGATGATGGGAATATAGAGCAGATAGCTAAACATAACGAGCTTTTTATTAGTTACCGTGGCGTAAACTGCGTCCGCAATAAGAGCGACGGCGACGCCGCCGATGAATATCGACCAATAGCCCTCAAAGCGGAAAAATTCAAGGCTGCAGATAAACACGACGGTCGCGACGAGCATCACGCTACCCGCAAGCATCAGTCGGGCAAAGATATGGAATATCTGCCTCATGCGGCTTATGCGTATGATGAAGAGTGAGAGCAGATACACGACCCACAGCAGTACTCCTCCGACCATAAACACCCAGGTCTTTTCCCAATTGTGCGTGTGGAAGCTCATGCCGAGATAGGCGCAGAGCAAGAGGATAAGATAAATCACCGAGCCGATACTGTTGGTGAGCCAGCGCCTTTTTGAGGTATTCTTGCGTTTTGATTCGAGCGCAAATTTTTTGTAATCGGATTTAAGATCCGGGTGCTCGCTGATAATGAGATCGTCGATCACGTTTTTGTCGCGCAGTCCCCTTGCCTCGACCTCGCTCGCGCGCCCATTCATCTCGTCGAGCGTTTTACGCTTGAATTTATAGAGAAAAGGGCCGTCGGGCACGCCGCTCATCTGACTTTCGATGTAGTCAATAAACTTTTCCATATGACCTCCTTATATAACAGAAATATGTATTTCGGCGCCCCGCCGCCCGACCATGCCGAGGCGGAGAACGCAGAGCAAATTATTGAGCATAAAATCCGCTATTATATATAATAGCATTAATCTATACAAAAATCCATACTTTCGGGGAAATTTTATATATTATATAAATTGACATCATCGCTCCCGGCGATTATAATTTAAACTATCAAAATTATCCTGCGGTTAGGAGGATCATGACATGAAAAAACAGGCTATCGAAACTCTCTGCGTTCAGGGCGGCTACTGCCCCGGCAACGGTGAGCCGAGACAGATACCTATAATCCAGAGCACGACATTTAAATACGACACCAGCGAGTATATGGGCAGGCTCTTTGACCTTGAGGCCTCGGGCTACTTCTACAGCAGGCTTCAGAACCCCACCTGCGACACCGTGGCGGCCAAGATATGCGCCCTTGAGGGCGGGTCGGCGGCGATGCTGACTTCATCGGGTCAGGCGGCGAATTTCTTTTCCGTATTCAACCTTGCCTCCTGCGGCGACCATGTGATATCCTCCTCCGCGATATACGGCGGCACATACAATCTCTTTGCTGTCACAATGAAAAAGATGGGCGTCGACTTCACCTTTGTCTCCCCCGACTGCACCGAGGAGGAGCTTCAGTCGGCGTTCAGGCCGAACACCAAGCTCGTATTCGGCGAGACTGTCGCAAACCCCGCCATTAAGGTGCTCGACATTGAGAAATTCGCAAAAGTCGCTCACCGCAACGGCGTGCCGCTCATCATAGACAACACCTTTGCAACCCCCGTCAACTGCCGCCCGTTTGAATGGGGCGCGGACATCGTGACGCACTCGACCACCAAGTATATGGACGGTCACGGTGCTACGGTCGGCGGCGCGATAATTGACTCCGGCAAATTCGACTGGACAAAGCATGCCGACAAATTCCCCGGTCTTTGCACCCCCGACGAGAGCTATCACGGTGTGACTTACACCGAGCGCTTCGGCATCGGCGGCGCATTCATCACCAAGGCTACGGCACAGCTCATGCGTGACTTCGGCTGCATTCAAAGCCCGCATGACGCATTCC
>FR888227.1:15457-15974 GCA_000431775.1 Clostridium sp. CAG:413
ATTCCTGCTCAACCTCGGGCTTGAGAGCCTGCATGTGCGTATGCAGCGCCACTGCGAAACGGCTCTCAAGGTCGCCCGCTTCCTCGAGAGCAACGAACACATCTCGTGGGTCAAATACCCCGATCTACCAGGCAGCGAGGACTATGAGCTTGCAAAGAAATATCTGCCGAACGGCAGCTGCGGCGTAGTATCCTTCGGCGTTAAAGGCGGCAGGAAGGCTGCCGAGACATTTATGAAGCATCTGAAGCTCGCAGCTATCGAAACTCACGTTGCCGACGCTCGCACCTGCTGCCTGCACCCGGCAAGCTCCACACACCGCCAGATGAACGACTCCGAGCTTGAGGCTGCGGGCGTATCGCCCGACCTTGTCCGCATGAGCTGCGGGCTTGAGAATGCCGACGAGCTGATAGCCGACATCGCTCAGGCACTGAACGAGGTAAAATAAAATGCCTATAAAAATACCAAACGACCTGCCGGCGACCAAAACGCTCACGGCTGAAAACATCTACGTGATGTA
>FR888227.1:16048-26163 GCA_000431775.1 Clostridium sp. CAG:413
CTCATGCCCACCAAGGTGGCGACCGAAACTCAGCTCTCAAGGCTTCTCGGCAACACTCCCCTTCAAGTAGAGCTTGAATTCCTCCACACCTCCTCCCACATATCAAAGAACACCCCGCAGGAGCATCTTTTCACATTCTACAAAACCTTTGAGGATGTGAAGCACCGCAACTTCGACGGGCTTATCATCACGGGCGCCCCCGTCGAGCACCTGCCGTTTGAGGAGGTCGAATACTGGGATGAGCTTTGCGAAATAATGGAGTGGTCAAAGACCCACGTCCACAGCACATTCCATATCTGTTGGGGCGCTCAGGCGGCGCTGTATTATCACTTCGGCATACAGAAATACCCGCTTGAGGAGAAGCTCTTCGGCGTTTTTGAGCACAGGGTGGAGCGCAGAAGCTCGATACTGCTCAGGGGCTTCGACGATGTGTTCCTCGTGCCGCATTCACGCCACACCACAGTCAGGCGCGAGGATGTCGAGGCCGTGCCTGCACTGAAGATCCTCGCCGCTTCGCCCGTTGCGGGGCTTTATGCCCTATCGACCGAGAACGGCAAGCAGGTCTTTATCACGGGGCACAGCGAATACGACGCCGACACGCTCAAAAATGAATACCTGCGCGATAAGAATGCCGGTCTGCCGATAAAGCCGCCGAAGAATTACTTCCCGAACGACGACGACACGGCAAAGCCGATAGTCAAATGGCGCTCACACGCAAACCTGCTCTACGCCAACTGGCTGAACTACATAGTCTATCAGAATACCCCGTATGAGATAGAGAAAATCAATAAGTAAGGAGAAAGCCATGATCTGCGATACGATTGATAATCTGAGGAAATATGCGGGCGTCGACCCCCGCTTTAACTCAATAGCCGATTTCGTTGAGAGGAACGACCTTGCCGCCATAGCCGACGGCAGCTATGAGGTATGCGACGGGGTCAAGGTGAATATTTCGACCTACGAGCCGGGCAGCGGCGGCGACTTTGAGGCGCACCGCGAATATCATGACCTGCAATACGCAATAACGGGCGGCGAGACCATCGAGGTCATCCCCACCCGCTTCGGCGCAGAGTCAAAGGGCTACACGCCCGATATAGAATTCTTCTCCGTAAGGAAATGCGAATGCACCTCGGTAGCTCTTGAGGCGGGGTATTTCGCGTTCCTCACCCCCGAGGACGCACACCGCCCGTGCATCAGGCTGCATGACGGAAAGATCAAAAAGGCAGTATTCAAAATCAAAATATAAGCCGCAGTCACCTGCCGCCGAGGAAGCGACAGGTGACGCTTTGTTTATAATACGGAATGACATACAGCGCCGGCAGTATCGCCGCGCACAGCAGCAGCCACGGCAGGAAGCTGAGCTTAAAAAGAAAAAGCTCCGTCAGCTCCTCACGGCAGCGCTTGACGCTCATTGATATCGCCTGTACGGGCGAAATATCACCGTAGGCGGCAAGATAGAATCCCGCCCTTGCATACCGCTGAACTGCTATGCCCCAAAACAAAAGCCCAGCCGCGGCGAGCGCCGCCGAGCCGATGAGCAGCGCAGCTGACGCTTTGAGGCTGACTGGCTGCCTCGCTATCCTAAGCGCAAACACCGTAAAAAATGCGGCGGGTATCGCTTCAAAGAGCAGCAGCCACAGCAGCTTGAGAGCAAAGAGCGCCGAATACATCACGCAGGCATTTAGACCGTCGGTGAAATTCAGCTCCCTCCCGTCACGGCTGCCGAGGGCGAGGATTATGTGCTTTTGCTGCAATCGCAGGCGCAGCGGCGCTATGGTCAGCAGCGCGGCAGGCATGGTCAGCAGCGCAGTCAGCGCCTGAGCGAGGGTCGCATCGCCCGGCAGCAGCCCGACGGCGGCGGTGCCGACGGAAAATACGATCGTCAGTACCATTATCAGCGCAAGCGTCGGCAGCACGGTGAGGGATTCGCCGAGCAGGGCCTGCCTTGCGGAGAGCTTCACTCTTGCATTCATATCATCATCTCTTTAAAAGTAAAATCGGGAGGCACTATGCTTCCCGATTTATTATTATCTGCCTTTCGGCTTTTATTCAGTTGAGCCCGAGCCCGTCGCGCACTTTATCCAGCAAGCCGAAAACTTTATTCACAATGGGTGCGGCATAGCGCTCGTAGCGGTCGTGATAGGAGTGCCCCGCTTCAAGCTGCGGCGCCTCCTCGCCCGGGGCAAAGTTGCCGAGCGGTATCACGCGCAGATTCGGCTTGTCATTCTGCAAAAACTGCGTATAGAGCGGGTCGGAGAAAACATTCATGTTGTCCTCGGAGAACATCAGGCGGTTATACATCTTCATAATGCCGTCGTGGCAGTTGGCATGGAGCATGCCCTTGATGAACCATGTATTCTCGGGCAGGATGCAGGTGGAGGCGTCTATCCTGCCGTCGGGCGAGAGATGATTATGGCCGCAGTCGACCTTCTGCTTATATCCCTCTCCGAGAGTCTCCCCTCTCAGAGCAACGGTCGCGCCGGCAGAGGCGTACATGGTGTCCACCGTGCCGTCGCTGTCGTTATCCATGGATTCGACAAGCGGAGTTCGCTGGATATCATAACCCGCAACTATCATCACACGCATACCCGAATTCAGAGCGCCCTTGAGTATCTCATCGGCTCTGCACTGGATGCGGTAGTGGTAGTAATCCGCCTTTGCGACAAGCCCCTTTTGCATATTCTCATCGAGATTTATCTTTTTCGCCTGCTCATAGCTTGCGTCGGGCACGAACGCCCAAAGCCCGAGCAGAGTGCCGAAAACAGGGGTCATAAGTTCGTCAAAGACCTTGGTCTGCAGCTCGTCGAGCAGCTTGTCGCCGAAAGCGAGCACGGCGTCAACGGCGCCGCTGTAATAGAGAAAATTAAAGAGGAAATAGAGCAGCGTGCTCTCAAAATCGGCAGGCTGATAAGCTCCCGTGCCGTAGTCGAGCAGCGCTCTTGAATCGAGCTTCAGCTTGCGGGAGAGCAGGTCGCCCGCAACCGCCGTGCCGAGCAGCGGGCAGCACTGGAAAATGCAGGCGTTCACATCGGAATAGCCGTATTCGTTGAAGTAGGCAAGGGTCACAACGCCGCCCATCGAGGAAGCTCTGAAATTCACCTTGTCGTGGCGGGTCAGCTTCTTGACATGAGCGACAAAATCCTTGAGCTGAGCTGCTATCTCAACGGGGTCGAGCCGCCAATCGTAGTGGAAATAATAGCTCTTGTTCATGCCGTGGTCGGTCTCGGTCGGCAGCTCGAGCTTGACGGAGACATTCGGTGCGGAGTTGCCGTCGCCGTCGAGGGCCATTGCGCCCATAGCCTCATAAACGGAGTCGATAAGTGCATCGCCGAAACGGTCATAGTCGCGGGTCAGGGGCAGAGCCGCAAGCGGTGGCAGGATATCCCTGACGATACCGAGCACAGTCTCGGTCTTTGGTCTGAAAAGCACCCTTTCACGGGGCATATCGGGGTATTCATAGATATCGGTGTTGCCGAGAGGCCCGACATAGATCACAGGGTCTTCGCCGCAGGCACATTTATCGGTCGCGGCAAAGGCGGCGGGCGTAAGCAAGTAAACGAGGGTAAGCATTGCAAGGAGCAGAGCGATTACCTTTTTCATTTTCTTCATCCTTTCGGTTTTCTGTCTTAACTTTACCTTATAAAGACGCTTTTGTCAATAAAAATCGTCATAACGCATTGCAAATCGCCATGTGTTATGGTAGAATATAGTGACTTTAACGAATTGAGGCTTTATATGAAACTGAAGTTTAATGAAAACGGCAAATTCAGGATACTGCTCTTCGGCGATCTGCACGAGCAATATGACTACGCCGAGAGCCCGAATTTCAAAGATATGCAGAAGCTGATGAACGCCTCGCTCGACAGGTATTCGCCCGACCTCTGCGTGCTGCTCGGCGACGTTTGCAGCACTCACGGCTGCGACGAGGATCCCGAGAAATTCAAGGCGATGGCAACCGCCGTATGCAAGCCGATGTTTGACCGAAACATACCAGTGGCGGTCATATTCGGCAATCATGAGCACGACCCGGGCTGCGACGATGCCGTGGTAAAGGCATACAATGAAATCGGCTGCATCATGCGAAACGAATCCGACGGCCCTCACGGCAAGGCAGATTACAAGGAGCTTATCTACTCAAGCGACGGCAAAACGCCGAAATTCTGCCTTTGGTTCATCGATTCAAACAATCTCTACCCCGATCAGGCGGTGTCGGATTACGATATAGTCTACCCCGATCAGATAGAGTGGTTTGAGCGTGAGAGCGCAAAGCTCAGGGAACAAAACGGCGGCAATCCTATGCCCTCGTTCGTATTCCAGCACATTCCCGTGCCCGAGGAATACAGGCTGCTCCGCAAAGCCCGCATCTGGGAGCTGCCGTTTGCCGCGAAGGGCTTCAACACAAAGAGCGGCAACCGGTATATGCTTAAAAAAGGCTGCGAGGGCTACCTCGGCGAGGGTCCCTGCTCCCCCGATATCGACGACGGGCAATTTGACTCATGGAAAAAAGTCGGCGGAGTGCTCGGCGCGTTCTTCGGCCACGACCACCTCAACGATTTCAGCGGCTATGTTGACGGCATATATCTCGCCCAGCACAAAACTGCGGGTTTCCGCGCCTACACGGACGGCTGCCGCAGCTGCGTAAGGCTGCTGACCCTTGATGAAAACGACCTCGGCTCATTTGAGCAGGAGCTGCGCCACTTCAAGGAATTCGGTCTTGAATGCGAGTGCCTCGGTCCGATATTCAAGCGCATATCCGACAGACAAAGCACGAATATGCATATTGCGGCAAAGATCCTCGGCGCCGCGGCGGGTACGGCGGCTCTTTGGGTGGGTATGAAAATCATCCTTTGCGGTCGGTATGAAATACATCATTAAAGCAAAACGAGACAAATAAAAGGAGAAAAATTAAATGGAAAAAAGCGCAAAGCTCGGCAAACTCACATTGCTGAACATTATACTTTTCGGCTTCATCGGGCAGGTCGCCTGGGCTGTGGAAAATAACTTCTTCAACACCTTCCTTTTCTCATTCGGCGGCACCACCAAGGATATCTCGACCATGGTCGCGGCGAGCGCAGTCGTGGCGGTCGTAACCACATTTGTCATGGGCACTCTGAGCGACAAGCTCGGCAGGCGTAAGGTATTCATCTGCGCCGGTTATGTCGCATGGGGCATAACGGTCATGGCGTTTGCATTTATTTCAAGAGAAAATCTCGGCAAGCTCATCGGCGCCGACCCCTCCTCAGCCGCCGCTCTCTCGGCAACGGTCACGACGGTCATAGTCATGGACTGCATAATGACCTTCATGGGCTCGACCAGCAACGATTCTGCCTTTAACGCATGGATAACCGACGTCACAGTGCCCTCCAACAGGGCTAAGACCGAGGGTCTGCTCGCCATACTGCCCGTGCTCGCTCTCGTGATAGTCACAGGCGTATTCGGCTTCATCGCGGGCGACGACGCTCAGGCCTCCGACTACTCCACCTGCTTCCTCGGCCTCGGCATACTCGTCATAATCTGCGGCATAATAGGCATATTCACCATAAAAGATACCGGCAGCGGTCAGAAATCGGACGGCAACTTCTTCGCCGACCTCATCTACGGCTTCAGGCCGAGCGTCATAAAGAGCCACAAGTGCCTCTATCTCTCGCTCGCCTGCATGGGCGTTTACTCCATCGCGAGCCAGGTATTCTTCCCCTACATCTTCATCTATATCGAGCATCAGATAGACTTTGAGACAAAAATAACCGTGCCCGCCGTCATCATCGCGGCGATAGTCATCCTCGCGGTCATTGCGGGCGTGCTCGCCTCGATATTGCTCATGGATAAGGTCGGCAAGGCTCGCTTTGCCTTCCCGGCGGTCGTCCTCTTTATCGTCGGTCTGGCTTCTGTCTATTTTGCAGGCTCTCATCTTATCAAGTTTCTCGCCTGCGCCATGCTGGCAGTCGGCGGCTACGGTCTGCTTATGATACTGCTCAATGCAGCCATCAGGGACTTCACCCCCGAGGATAAGGCCGGTCAGTTCCAGGGCGTGCGTATGATATTCGCCGTCATGCTGCCGATGATAATCGGCCCGAGGCTCGGCGCAGAGGTCACCGAGCGCTACTCAAACACCACCTATATCAGCGCCTACGGCGAGCCTGCGCTCGTCCCCTCCTCACACATTTTCCTCGCAGCCGCAATAGTCGGCGCGGTCATCCTCATCCCACTGTTTTTCCTTGAAAAAGAGTGGAAAAAGGCGGACAATAAATAATATAAAATTATTCCTTGACTTTTAATTCCAACCTGTCTATAATACCGATTGACACTAAGCAACATACAGTTAATGATAAATGAAAGGCAGATACAAACGATATGTATATTATCATTGTCGGTCTCGGCAAGCTCGGCTCAACTCTGACAAAGCAGCTCTCGACCGAAGGGCATGACATCGTTGTGGTCGACCCCGACAACAGCGTAGTCTCCTCGACAGTGGACGCCTACGACGTTATGGGCATTTGCGGCAACGGCGCTACCTATGAAGTGCTCAAGGAAGCAGGCGCCGCAAAGGCAAAGCTCATTATCGCCGCCACCGGCTCGGACGAGCTGAACATCCTCTGCTGCCTGTTTGCGAAGCATATGGGCACCGAGAACACCATTGCCAGAGTCCGCAACCCGGATTACGCCGGTCAGTCGCAATTCCTGAGGAACGACCTCGGGATCAGCATGACGGTCAACCCCGAGTACGAGACCGCCAACGAAATATCAAGGATAATCCGCTTCCCCTCCGCTGCGAACCTCGATTCGTTCGCCGGCGGCAGAGTGGAGATCGCAAGGGTCAGAATCCACTCGGACAACCCCCTTTGCGATATGCCGATACACGAGATACGTAAAAAGACCAAGGCCAAGGTCATCATCTGCGCCGTGCAGAGAAACGACAGCGTATTTATCCCCTCGGGCGATTTTGTGCTGCACTGCGACGACGTTATCAGCATCACCGGCACAAGAGCCGAGCTGTCCTCATTTATGAAGCAGACCGGCGTTTATAAGCAAAAGATAAAGAATGTTATGATAGTCGGCGGCGGCAGGATAGCCTATTACCTTGCGAAGCTGCTCTCCGACACCGGCAGAAATATCAAGCTCATCGAGCTCAAGGACGAGCGATGCCGTCACATGTCCGATATGCTCGACGATGTGACCGTGATACACGGTGACGGCACCGACCAGGATATCCTCGAGGAGCAGTGCATTGACGGTCAGGACGCCCTCATAGCCCTCACCGGCATCGACGAGGAGAATATAATCGTCTCCATGTACGCCGAGTCAAAGGGTGTCAACAAGGTCATCACCAAGGTCAACCGCCACTCATACTCCATCCTCAACGATATAGGGCTTGAGACGGTCGTTTCACCGCAGATTGTCGCAGGTAATCTTGTCACAAGATATGTCCGCGCGCTTCACAATTCGGCGGGTAATTCACAGATACAGACCCTGTATAAGCTCGTCGGCGGCAAGGTCGAGGCGGCTGAATTCATAGTCCCCGAGGACGCGGGCTACCTCAACATTCCCTTTAAGGAGCTCGAGCTGATGCCGAACTTGCTCATCGGCTGCATAATCCGCAACGGCAAGATCATCTTCCCCGGCGGCGACGATGTGATGAAAGCCAACGACAGCGTTATCGTCGTCACGGCGGGCAGGATCATCGAGGATCTGCACGATATCTTTATGTGATCGGCGGTGAGCGGTTAAATTATGAATTACAGAGCAATTTCATTCAATATCGGCAGGATACTTGCCGTTGAAGCGGCGCTGCTCATCTTCCCCGCCATCGGCTCGATAATTTACAGGGACGGCACGCTTCTCTCATTCGCGATAACCATTGCCGTCCTGACCGTATGCAGCCTTGCGGCGCTCTCGGCGAAACCCAAGAGCCGCACTCTGCACGCGCGCGACGGCTACGTTATAGTGGCGCTCTCATGGATACTTATGTCGCTTTTCGGGGCTCTGCCGTTCGTGCTCAGCGGCCATATGCCGAATCTTTTCGACGCCTTCTTTGAGACGGTCTCGGGCTTCACCACCACAGGCTCCACCTGCCTGCGTAATGTGGAGGCGCTGCCGAAGAGCCTGCTCTTCTGGCGCAGCTTCACCCACTGGATAGGCGGCATGGGCATCCTTGTCTTTGTCATCGCCATAATGCCCAAGACCGACAGCTCCTCGATGCACGTCATGCGCGCCGAGGTGCCCGGCCCGACGGTAGGCAAGCTGGTCTCAAAGCTCAGCGTCTCGGCAAGGATACTTTACGGCATCTATTGCGTGATGACTCTCATTGAGATAGTCATGCTCGCCCTCGGCGGAATGCCGCTGTTTGACAGCATAGTCAACTCCTTTGCGACGGCGGGCACAGGCGGCTTCGCGGTGCTCAACAAAAGCATCGAGGGCTATAACAGCCTCTATGCCGAGATGGTCATAGCGGTGTTTATGGTGCTCTTCGGTGTCAACTTCAATCTCTATTATTTTATCCTTATCAAGCAAGGCAAGCAGGCGGTTAAAAATGAGGAGCTCAGATGGTATCTCGGCATTATCGGCGGCGCGACGCTGATAATCGCGGGCGACCTTATCCTCACCAAGCATTCCGTCGGCGAATCCTTCAGATACGCATTTTTCCAGGTCTCTTCGATAATCACAACAACGGGCTTCTCGACAACGAATTTCGACATGTGGCCCGTGCTGTCAAAGGCGGTCATTGTGCTGCTGATGTTCTGCGGCGCCTGTGCCGGCTCGACCGGCGGCGGCCTCAAGGTATCGCGTATTATAATCCTCACCAAGGGAAGCGTGCGCGAGGTCAGAAAAGCCGCCAACCCCAGGAGAGTCGAATCGGTCAAGATCGATCACCACAGTGTGGACGAATCGGTGGTCAAGAGCGTTTTCGTCTACTTTGCGGCGGAGATGTTTCTTATCGCAGTCTCTACCTTGCTGCTCTGCTTTGAAGGCAGGGATCTCGTGACGTCCTTCACCGCCGTGCTCTCGTGCGTGAGCAATGTCGGCCCCGGCCTTGAAGCGGTCGGGCCCGCAGGCAACTTTGCGGACTTCTCGGGGCTTGGCAAGCTGCTTCTCTCGTTTGATATGCTTGCCGGCAGACTTGAACTTGTGCCGATGTTCATGCTCTTCTCCCCCCTCGCCTGGTCAAAGAAATATGCATAAAGCAAAGCCCGATCGTTTTACGGTCGGGCTTGAATTATTATATGCGGTTATTCTCCGTCGGCGTTTTTTGCCGCCTTTTTCGCCTTGATATTCTTGACGAACTGCGGAGTTATTTTATCGAGGGTTCTGTTTAGCTTTGCCCACTCGGCTTCGGCCTTTATTGAGTCCTCTTCAAGGCGCTTCTCCATATCGTAATACATTATATTGCAGCCGCACTCGGGGCAGTTCTGCTTGAGGTCGAATATTCCGAGCTTCCTGCCGCATTTCGGGCATTTATTCTCCATTTATATTTCTCCTTTCGGGCGTTGGCTTTTTTGATCAGTCGGAGGTCGAATTCTGCGACACGGCTCTTGACTTTTCCTCGCGGTGAGCCATCATCTCCTCCTGAATGGTGCGGAGCTTCTCGCCCTCGAGGTCATAGAATTTATAAGGAATCAGTGAGAGCAGCGACACTACGGGCGGGATTATGGTTATCAGCGCCCAGAGCCAGAAGCGTGTATTGACGGTCGCGCTCTCGACAAGCTGAAGCGAATTATCCGCAAGCTCCACGGTGACAAGGCCTATAACGGGCATAATACGCGTCGCAATGGCGGTGCACAGCGAGCCGGTCAGCTTGCTGATGAAAGTCAGCAGCGAGAACGCCATGCCCTCATTTCTCTCGCCGGTTTTCCATTCCATGTAATCGACAGTGTCGCCGATCATCTTGGTGGGCACGACCATTTTAATACTTGAAATCGCACTGAAAACGAAGCCCTGGATCATCAGCAGCGGAACTATGACCATCGGCTTGCGGTAGAATTTCAAGCCGATAAGGAAAATCACCGTGGCGACCGCCGCCTTGAGCAGCGAGGTGCGGATAACTATCTGCTTTGAGGTCAGCCTGCGTTCAATCAGCGGCATAAGCGGGTAGGCTGCAAAGCCGGATACTGCGCCTGGAA
>FR888227.1:26197-56115 GCA_000431775.1 Clostridium sp. CAG:413
GGTGCCCCAGCTTGCCGCACCGAGCGAGAAAATATAGAAATACTGAGCAAAGGTATCGGTTATTCCCTCGATCGTTGAGAGAATGCTTGAGCCGACAATGAGCATGAGCGGCTTATTCTTAAACAGGAACCTGAAGCAGTCAAGCACCTTCGGTTCATCGGAATTCTGCACCACACGCTCGCGGCAGAATATGCCGGAAAGAGAGAACAGACCCATGCCGAGCGAGCCGGCGACTATACCCATAACGAGGAAGAGCTGACGCATATTCAGCCCTATGACGCCCTTGTTGCTCAGGTCGATAAAGAGCGAAATTATCGGGGTCACAAGGCCGCCGATGATGCTTGAGAGGAAGCGCGCGGAGGCAATGGCATTTGACCTGTCCACCGGGTTCGGGGATATTGCCGCCGACAAGCCCCAGAATGGTATATCACCTATCGTATAGAAGAATTCCCATATGAAATAGGTCAGGCACATATAGACTATCTTGACCGCATCGGACTGCACGCCCGAGAGGAATTCCGCGCCGCCGAAAAACACGACGGTGGCTATGCCGAGCGGGATCGGAACAAACAGCAGATACGGGCGCAGCTTGCCGAGCCTTGTGCGGGTGCGGTCAACCACGGTTCCCATGATCGGGTCATTGAAGGCATCCCAGAAGCCCATTACCATTATCATAGTGGCAACCGCTTCGCTCGGTATGCCGAAAACGGTGACAAGGAAGAAGGTCATCTGCATACGCACCATGTTGTAACCTATGACCTGGCCGCCGTTTGCGACGCCGTAAAGCACCGTTTCTTTGACGCCGACGTATCGTTTCTCTTTCATCATTTCGTTATTTGACATAAGTATCTCCTTCCTGCTTATGACGTCTGAATGATACGGTCATTCTCACACTCGGCAACGAATCTCTCGATCGCCGCTTCATAAGCCTTGGGGTCGGTATAATAGCTGCGGGCATGTACCGCGCCCGCCACGGTCAGCTTCTCCTTGCGGGTCGGGCAGGCGGCGTAAAGCTCATCCTGCATGAATTGCGGCACAAAGTCGTCCGCCGCGCCGTGAATGAAAAGCACCGGGAGCTTTGAATTGCTCACCGCCCTGAGCGGCGAGGCGTCCCTAAAGTCATATCCGCATATCAAGCGGCAGATAAGGTCGCAGGTATGCAACACGGGGAAATTAGGCAGGTGAAACGAGGTTTTGAGCTGATATGAGAATTCATCCCATGCGCTCGTGTAGGAGCAGTCGGCGATAATGCCCTTGACTGCGGGGTCGCTCACCTTGTCGCTCATCATAAGCACGGTAGCGCCGCCCATTGAAACGCCGTGCAGATAGACATTAAGATTCGGGAAGCGCTTCCTTGCATAATCGAGCCAGAGCAGAGTATCCGCCGATTCATGTGTGCCGTAGCCGAGGAACTTGCCGTCGCTCTCGCCGCAGCCCCTGTGCTCCGGCATAAGGACTGTGTAGCCCTCACGGTAAAAATACGGCATATCGAAGCAGAATTCGCCGACACCGGAGCTGTGCGCTCCGTGGCAGGCGATAAGCAGTCGGCCGTTGCTCACGGGCGGTATTATGACGCTGCCCCTGAGCGTTTCGCCGTTCGAGGCGGTCAGCGACAGCTTCTCTATCGGGAAATCCGCAAACGCTTTCAGCGCGGCGTCCCTGTCCCTGTCGAAGTCGCTCTGAGGAGCCTCATTGCCCGCGACGAGCTTGCCGATAAATTTCGGCAGCGGCATCTGTTTATACCATATTATCTGGTTGAATATGAAGCCGCAGATCAAAAACAGCAGGAGGATGAATACTCCGAGCACGGCTGCAAGGATTATCAAAGCCGTTTTCATTTTTCTCACTTCCGTCCGTTATCCGCCCCGCGTTTACGCATCATGCACAAGTTAAAACGAAGAGCAGGATAATTTTTATTGAAATTGCTTGATAAATACTCGTTTATTATAGACCATTCGGCGGCAAAAGGCAAGCAATTTAATGACAAAATAAGAGAAAAAAACGCTATGTTACAAAAGCGCAATATTGTGCGGCATTTTTGGAACCACAAATGTGATTTTTGGCAATCGGCTACGAATTTTCAGACAAAATCGTCAGATTTTTCATCATTACCGACAGCCGTATTTTCCTTGACACGGGCAAGGCGATATGTTATAATCCAAGTATAACAAGTATAGCTTTTCGGGACTGACGGATTAGTGGAGCACCACGTGGACCGAGAAGCCGAAGCTGCCGACCGTCTGGGCATATTTATCCTTCATCGGGATAAATGTGCCCTTTTTTATTTTCGGAAGGAGGACAACATGAAGAAAGTAGCAATAATCATGGGAAGCGACAGCGACCTGCCCGTTGTCAGGAAAGCTGCGGCTACGCTCAATGACTTTGGGGTGCCCTACGAGGCGCACGTCTTTTCGGCGCACCGCACACCCGAACAGGCAAAGGAATTCAGCGCCGACGCGCGCCGTAACGGCTTCGGCGCAATAATTGCGGCAGCCGGCATGGCGGCTCACCTTGCGGGGGCTATAGCTGCAAACACCACCCTGCCGGTTATCGGTATACCCATAAAGTCAGGAGATTTAGGCGGTATTGACGCACTGCTCTCGACCGTACAAATGCCATCGGGAATTCCCGTAGCGACGGTCGCCATAGACGGTGCAGTCAATGCCGCTTTATTATGCGTTGAAATTCTCAGCCTCTCGGATGACGGGCTTGCCGCAAAGCTCGAAGCCAAGAGGAAAGCGGACGCTCAGAAGGTCCTCGATAAAGACTCGGATATAGAAAAAAGAATCAATTCATTATAAATCAACCACGGAGGTAATCAAAATGGAAAAAACCGTTCAGCTCTATGAAGGCAAGGCAAAGAAAGTATTCGCCACCGACGACCCCGACCTTGTTATCGTCTCCTACAAGGACGACGCCACGGCTCTCGACGGCCTCAAAAAGGGCACCATCGCGGGCAAAGGCGTTATCAACAACAGGATGTCAAATTACCTCTGCCGTCTGCTGGAGCGGCACGGAGTGCCCACCCACTATGTGGAGGAATTGAACGACCGTGAGACGGTAGTTAAGAAAGTCTCGATAGTTCCCCTCGAGGTCATAATCCGCAATATCTCCGCAGGTTCGTTCGCAAAGCGCTACGGCGTTGAGGAGGGCATAGTATTCAAAAAGCCCACGATAGAATTCTCATACAAAAACGATGAGCTTCACGACCCGCTCATCAATTCATATCACGCCCTCGCCCTCGGCCTCGCCACCGAGGAGGAGATCGAGACAATCAAAGCCCTCGCCTTCAAGGTCAACGACGTTCTCAAGGAATATTTCCTCTCGCTCAACGTGAAGCTCGTTGACTTCAAGCTCGAATTCGGCAGGCTGCCCGACGGCAAAATAGTGCTTGCGGACGAGATATCGCCCGACACCTGCCGCTTCTGGGACGCAACCACGGGTGAGAAGCTCGACAAGGATCGCTTCCGCCGCGACATGGGCGGAGTTGAGGACGCTTACAACGAGATGATGAAGAGAGTATTCGGCGACTGAATCGGAGGATATAATGAGCAATTTGAGAGAAGAATGCGGAGTTTTCGGCGTTTTTTCGGGTGAAACAAACGACGTTGCAAGCACCACCTATTACGGCCTCTTCGCCTTGCAGCACAGGGGTCAGGAATCCTGCGGAATAGTGGTCAACGACGACGGTGTTTTTACCGATTATAAAGACACGGGGCTTGTAAACGACGTTTTCACCCCAAATATAATCGACCGTCTCGGCGAGGGCAACATCGCCATAGGCCATGTGCGCTACGGCACCACCGGCTCAAGCGAGCGCAGCAACGCTCAGCCGATAGTGGTGAACCACATCAAGGGCAAAATGGCACTCGCCCACAACGGCAATCTGATAAATTCGGGCGAGCTGCGCCGTGAGCTGGAGCTTGAGGGCTCAATATTCCACACGACCAGCGACACCGAGGTCATTTCATACATTATTACCAAAGAGAGGCTCTCCGCGCCGTCGATAGAGCAGGCGGTGAATCACGCGGTGGACAGGATAAAAGGCGCATATTCGCTCGTCATCATGTCCCCGTCGAAGCTGATAGCCGTGCGCGATGAGAACGGCTTTCGCCCCCTGTGCTACGGCATCACCAAGGACGGCAGATACATCGTCGCCTCCGAGAGCTGCGCCCTTGACGCTGTGGGAGCAGAATTTATCCGCGACATTAAACCCGGCGAGATAGTGGTATTCGACAAAAACGGAGTTCGCTCCATTGAGGATCACTGCGGCAAAGCGCCCGGCGCACTCTGTGTGTTTGAATATATCTACTTTGCCCGCCCCGATTCGGTCATAGACGGCTGCTCTGTGCACTCCGCAAGGCTCAGAGCCGGCGCATTTCTCGCCCTCGAGCATCCCGTTCAGGCGGACGTCGTCATCGGCGTGCCGGATTCGGGTCTCGACGCGGCGCTCGGCTACTCCAAGCAGTCGGGCATTCCCTATGAGATAGGCTTCATCAAGAATAAATATATCGGCCGCACCTTTATAGCTCCGGGTCAGAAGAGCCGTGAGGACAAGGTCAAAATCAAGCTCAACCCCATTGCCGAGGTCGTTAAGGGCAAAAGAGTTGTTATGATAGACGACTCGATAGTCAGGGGCACGACCAGCGCAAGGATAGTGAAGCTCCTGCGTGAAGCGGGCGCAAAGGAGATACACATGAGGGTATCCGCTCCCCCGTTCCTCAACCCCTGCTACTACGGCACGGATATCGACTCGAGGGAGAATCTCATCGCCTGCAAATACTCGGTGGACGAGATTGCAAAGAAGATAGGCGTTGATTCGCTCGGCTACCTGAGCATCGAGAGCGTCAAGCAGATAGCCAAGGGCATAAACGGCGGCGGCTACTGCTCCGCCTGCTTCGACGGGATGTATCCGACCGAGATACCGCAGGCGCCGATGAAAAACCGCTTTGAAACCAAAATTTCCGAAAACAAGGAGTAAAGCATGAAGAATTCACAGTCAAAGTCCTACGCCGAGGCAGGCGTTGATATCACCGCGGGTTACAAGGCCGTTGAGCTTATGAAAAGCCACATTGCAAGAACTTTGACAAGCGGAGTTTGCTCCGATGTCGGCGGCTTCGGCGGGCTTTTTGAGCTTGACACAAACGGCATGGAGCGCCCGACCCTCGTGAGCGGCACGGACGGCGTCGGCACCAAGCTCAAGCTCGCATTCCTTATGGATAAGCATGACACGGTCGGCATCGACTGCGTCGCAATGTGCGTCAACGACATCATCTGCTGCGGCGCGAAGCCCCTTTTCTTCCTTGATTACATCGCCTGCGGCAAAAACGTGCCCGAGAGGATAGCTCAGATAGTTGCGGGCGTTGCCGAGGGCTGCGTTCAGAGCGGCGCCGCCCTGATAGGCGGCGAGACCGCCGAGATGCCGGGCTTCTACCCCGCCGACGAATATGACCTTGCGGGCTTCTCCGTAGGCATAGTCGATAAAACGAAGATACCCGATAACAAATCCATGTGCGAGGGCGACGCGGTTATCGCCCTGCCGTCAAGCGGCGTGCATTCAAACGGCTTTTCGCTCGTTCGCAAGGTATTCGACGTCGAGAATTGCGACCTCACCTCCCCTCTCGACGAGCTTTGCGGCAAGTCGCTCGGCGAAGCGCTGCTGACCCCGACAAAAATATATGTGAAGCCCATGCTGGCGCTCTTTGAAGCGGTAAAAGTCAAGGGCGTTTCGCATATCACGGGCGGCGGCTTCTATGAGAATATCCCCCGCAGCATTCCCGACGGCCTCGGGGCTGAGATAAAGAAAGCCGATGTCCGCACGCTGCCGATATTCGACCTTATCGCAAAGGCGGGCGACATCCCCGAACGCGATATGTATAATACATTCAATATGGGCGTCGGCATGAGCGCCGTAGTCGCCGCCGAGGACGCCGAAAAAGCGGTTGAAACGCTGAAGGCAAACGGCGTTGACGCTTATATCCTGGGCAAAATAATCAAATCGACCGACAAGGTGGTGCTCATATGAGCAGGGTCGCCATCGCCGTGCTCGTATCGGGCGGCGGCACGAATTTGCAGGCTCTCATTGACTCTCAGCGCAGCGGAGCGCTTCACAGCGGCGAGATAACGCTCGTCATATCGAGCAGCCCGAGCGCCTACGCCCTCAAGCGCGCCGAGGATGCAGGCATAGCGACCTGCGTTTGTGAGAAGCGCGGGCGCAGCCAGGAGGAATTTGAAGCCGATATACTCAAAGCTCTGAAAGAGAACGGCATAGAGCTTATAATCCTCGCGGGCTTCATGTGCATCCTCAGCGAGAACTTTGTGAAGCTCTACCCCGAGCGGATAATCAATGTGCACCCCTCGCTGATACCGTCGTTTTGCGGCAAGGGCTTCTACGGGCTTCGGGTGCATGAGGCAGCGCTGAATTACGGCGTAAAGGTCACGGGAGCCACCGTGCATTTTGTCAACGAAATACCCGACGGCGGCAAGATAATAATGCAGAAGGCCGTTTATATTGAGGAAAACGACACACCCGAAACGCTCCAGAGGCGGGTCATGGAGAACGCCGAATGGTAACTGCTGCCGAAATCGGCGGAAAAAGTATGCGAAAAGATTAAGGAGAACAGATGATGAACATATATAAAACCGATTCCGCTGCCGATCTGCTCAAGGGCAACGCCTACGCAGGCAGAGGCATAATCATCGGCACCTCGGCAAACGGCAGATACGCCGTGACCGCCTATTTCATAATGGGCAGAAGCCAAAACAGCCGCAACCGCATCTTTATTAAGGACGGCGCGACCGTCAGAACCGAGCCTTTTGACTCTTCCAAGGTCGAGGATCCCTCGCTGATAATCTATAACGCCGTGCGCGAGAACGGCGGCGACCTCGTGGTCACGAACGGCGACCAGACCGACACGGTCTGTGACCTGATGGCAGAGGGCAAGAGCTTCTCCGAGGCGCTCGCTACCCGCTGCTTCGAGCCCGATTCACCGAATTTCACCCCGAGGATAAGCGGCATTCTTCATTTAGACGGCGGCTTCGACTACGAGATGAGCATCCTCAAAAGCATTGACCCCGACGGCTCGGACTGCTGCCGCTACACCTACGCTTACCCCTCAAAGGCGGGGCTCGGCCACTTCATCCACACCTATATCTGCGACGGCGACCCGCTGCCCACCTTCTGCGGCGAGCCCGAACGCATAGCCATTCCCGACGATATCGACGGATTTGCCGCCGAGCTTTGGGACAGCCTCAATGAAGAGAACAAGATCTCGCTTTACGTCCGCTACACCGATATCGGCAGCGGCGAATACACCGACAAGCTGATAAATAAAAACCGCTGAGGAGGTCAAAAATGAAAGAATTCGAGCTGAAATACGGCTGCAACCCCAATCAGAAGCCCGCAAAAATATATATGGCAGACGGCTCCGAGCTGCCGATAAAAATACTTAACGGCAAGCCCGGCTATATCAATTTCCTTGACGCCTTCAACTCCTGGCAGCTTGTGAAGGAGCTGAAAGCCGCCCTCGGGCTGCCCGCAGTCACCTCGTTCAAACATGTCAGCCCCACGAGCGCCGCAGTGGGCATCCCGCTGAGCGATAAGCTCAAAAAAGCCTGCTTCGTCGACGATATCGAGGGTCTGGACGACTCCCCGCTCGCCTGCGCCTACGCAAGGGCAAGGGGCACCGACCGTATGTGCTCGTTCGGCGACTGGGTCGCTCTCTCGGACGTGTGCGACGTCAAGACCGCCGAGCTTATCAAGCGCGAGGTCTCCGACGGCATCATCGCCCCCGGCTACGAGCCCGAGGCTCTTGAGATACTCAAATCAAAGCGCAAGGGCAGCTATAATATAGTCGAGATCGACCCCGATTATATCCCCGAGGAGATCGAGCGCAAGCAGGTCTACGGCATCACCTTCGAGCAAGGCAGGAATAACTTCAAAATAGATGAGGCTCTGCTCTCAAATGTCGTCACCGAGAATAAGAATATCCCCGAGAGCGCAAAGCGTGACCTTATAATCTCGCTCATCACTCTTAAATATACACAGTCAAACTCCGTCTGCTATGCCTACGACGGTCAGGCTATCGGCGTCGGCGCTGGTCAACAGTCAAGAGTTCACTGCACCCGCCTCGCAGGCTCAAAGGCGGATACATGGTTTCTGCGCCAGTGCGATAAGGTGCTCTCACTCCCGTTTAGGGACGATATCAAGCGCCCCGACCGCGATAACATCATAGACGGCTACATCAACCGCAACGAGGAGGATGTCTGCGCCGACGGAGTCTGGCAGAAATACTTCACCGAGAGACCCGCTCCCCTCACCGACGAGGATATCCGCGAATATCTCTCAGGCATATCGGGCGTGTCGCTCGGCTCCGACGCATTCTTCCCGTTCAGCGACAATATCGAGCGCGCCCGCAAGAGCGGCGTCACCTACATTGCCGAGCCTGGCGGGTCGATCCGCGACGATCTCGTTATCGACTGCTGCAACAAATACGGCATGGCAATGGCATTCACCGGCATGAGACTTTTCCATCACTGATAGGGAGTTTTGCAAATGAAAGTAATGGTAATCGGCGGCGGAGGCCGCGAGCACGCCATAATCAAAAAGCTGCGTGAGAGCAGCGAAATAACCGAGCTTTACGCCCTGCCGGGCAACGGCGGCATTGCGAGCGACGCGGTCTGCGTCGATATCGGCGCAAAGGATATAGCCGCTCAGGTGAAATTCGCCGTTGAGAATAAAATAGACTACGCCGTTGTCGCCCCCGACGACCCCCTCTGCCTCGGCGCGGTAGATGAGCTGACCGCAGCGGGCATCCCCTGCTTCGGCCCCGACAAAAGGGCGGCGATAATCGAGGGCAGCAAAGTATTCTCAAAGAATCTGATGAAGAAATACGGCATTCCCACCGCCGCATACGAGGTATTTGACGATGAGTCGGCGGCGCTTGCCTATCTTGAGACTGCGCCCGTTCCGACGGTCATCAAGGCGGACGGACTTGCGCTCGGCAAGGGCGTTATAATAGCCGAGACCCGCGAAGATGCGAAAGCCGCCGTGCGCTCGATGATGAGCGACAGAGTTTTCGGTGAGAGCGGCGCAAGAGTCGTGATAGAAGAATTTTTGAGCGGCCCTGAGGTATCGGTGCTGTCGTTTACCGACGGAGAAACGCTGATACCGATGGTATCCTCAATGGATCACAAGCGTGCGCTTGACGGCGACAAGGGGCTGAATACGGGCGGTATGGGCACGGTTGCCCCGAATCCGTATTATACAGCCGACATCGCCGAGAGATGCATGAAAGAGATATTTATCCCGACAATAAAGGCGATGAAAGCCGAGGGACGCACCTTCAAGGGCTGCCTTTATTTCGGGCTTATGCTGACCGAGAGCGGCCCCAAGGTCATTGAATACAACTGCCGTTTCGGCGACCCGGAGACCCAAGTGGTGCTGCCGCTGCTCGAGAGCGACCTTTTCACCGTGATGCGAGCCGTGACCGACGGCACTCTCAGCAAGACCGAGGTAAAATTCAAAAACGCCTCTGCCGCCTGCGTTATTATGGCATCGAGCGGCTACCCGCAGAAATACGAGAGCGGGTTTGAGCTTGAAATTGACCCCGCCGTTAAAAGCAGCGTATACATTGCGGGCGCAAAGCTCAGTGGCGATAAGCTCCTGACCGCAGGCGGGCGGGTGCTCGGCGTTACGGCGGTCGAGCCGACGCTTGAGGGCACAATAGCCGCCGCATATGAAAAAGTTAAAAAGATCAGCTTCAAAAACGCATATTACCGCAAGGATATCGGAACGAGAGCGCTCAAAGCAAGGGAGGGCAAATAACATGGTCTATCGTATATTCACCGAGAAGAAAAAAGAGCTTGCCGCCGAGGCAAGAGCGCTGCTCTCGGATATCAACTCGCTTTTGCAGATAAAGAGCGTGACCGACGTGCGTGTCATCAACCGCTACGACGCTCAGAATATCACCGAGGAGCTGTTCGATTACTCTGTCGGCACGGTCTTCTCCGAGCCGCAGCTTGATATCACATATTACGAGCTTGAGGATGACTCCGCGGCCTGCTTCGCCGTCGAATATCTTCCCGGTCAGTTTGACCAGCGTGCGGATTCCGCGGCACAGTGCATCCAGCTCATCTCGCAGGGCGACCGCCCGCTCATACGCACGGCAAAGGTCTATATGCTCTACGGCAGCGTTGCCCCCGCCGAGCTTGAGGCGATAAAGAAATATGTCATCAACCCCGTTGAAGCCCGTGAAGCAAGCCTCGAGAAGCCCGATACATTGGAGATAAAGTATGATATCCCCTCCGGCGTTGCGACCCTTGACGGCTTCACCGCGCTTGACAGCGACGGCCTTGCGGATTTTGTGAGCCGCTACGGCCTCGCCATGGATACAGACGATATCAAATTCTGCCAGGATTATTTCAAATCGGAGCGCCGTGACCCTACTATGACCGAAATCAGGATGATAGACACCTATTGGTCGGATCACTGCCGCCACACCACGTTCCTCACCCATATCGACAGCGCGGTATTCGAGGATGAGCTGCTCCAAAGCGCCTATGACGAATACATGGCAGTCAGGCGTGAGCTCGGGCGCACAAAGCCTGTATGCCTTATGGATATCGCCACCTTGGCGGTGAAATATCTCAAGGCGCACGGCAAACTCGACAAGCTCGACGAATCCGAGGAGATAAACGCCTGCACTGTTAAGATAAAGGTCAATGTTGACGGCAGCGACGAGGATTGGCTGCTGCTATTTAAGAACGAAACCCACAACCACCCGACCGAGATCGAGCCCTTCGGCGGCGCGGCCACCTGCATCGGCGGCGCTATCCGCGACCCCCTCTCGGGGCGCTCTTATGTCTACGGCGCAATGCGTATCACAGGCGCAGCGAACCCGCTCAAAAAGGTCTCCGAGACCCTGCCGGGCAAGCTGCCGCAGCGCAAGATAGTGACCACCGCTGCGGACGGCTATTCGTCCTACGGCAATCAGATAGGTCTCGCAACGGGCATTGTTGATGAAATATATCACGACGGCTACGCCGCAAAGCGCATGGAGATCGGCGCAGTCATAGCCGCCGCCCCCCCCCAGAATGTCCGCCGTGAGAGACCCGCCCCGGGCGATATCGTTATCCTCCTCGGCGGCAGCACGGGCAGAGACGGCTGCGGCGGAGCGACAGGCTCATCAAAATCACACACTCTCAAATCACTTGAGACCTGCGGCGCAGAGGTGCAGAAGGGCAATGCCCCCGAGGAGCGCAAGCTCCAGAGGCTCTTTAGAAACGGTGAGGCCTGCCGCATGATAAAGCGCTGCAACGACTTCGGCGCAGGCGGCGTTTCAGTCGCCATAGGCGAGCTTGCGGACGGGCTTGAGATAGACCTCAACGCAGTGCCCAAAAAATATGAAGGTCTTGACGGCACGGAGCTTGCAATAAGCGAATCTCAGGAGAGAATGGCGGTCGTTGTCGCCCCCGAGGATGTCGACAGATTTCTGACCCTTGCCGACAGCGAAAATTTACAGGCTGTGCCCGTAGCCGTCGTCAAAGCCGAACCGAGGCTCGTTATGAATTGGAACGGCAAGGCCATAGTTGATATCAGCCGTGAATTCTTAAACTCCAACGGTGCGGAGAAGCATATAACCGCCGCCCCCGAGAAGCCTCAGCCCTACGGCAGGCAGGTAAACGGCGGATTTGCGGAGAATTATACTGCCCTCGCCGACGACCTCAATATCTGCTCAAAGCGCGGACTCGCGGAGCAGTTTGACTCCACCATAGGCGCGGGCACGGTGCTCATGCCCTTCGGCGGCAGGAATCAGCTCACGCCCATTCAGGCAATGGTGCAAAAGATCTCTGTCGAGAAGCGCCACACCGACGACTGCTCGCTGATGGCGTGGGGCTACAACCCCTTTATCTCGGAGAAAAGCCCCTATCACGGCGCTTATCTCGCGGTTATCGAGTCGGTCTCAAAGCTCATTGCAACGGGCGCCGAATTCAGCGACGTTTACCTCACCTTCCAGGAGTATTTTGAGCGTCTCAGCAAGGATGAGAAACGCTGGGGCAAGCCCCTCGCCGCGCTTTTGGGCGCATTCAAGGCGCAGACCGACCTCGGCATAGCTGCGATAGGCGGCAAGGACTCGATGAGCGGCACATTTGAAAAGCTCGACGTGCCCCCCACCCTCGTTTCATTCGCCGTCACGACCGATAAGGTCAAAAACGTCACCGCTAATGAATTCAAAAAGGCGGGCGACAAGGTAGTGCTCATCGCCCCCGAATACAATAAAAACGACCTGCCCGACATCGCGTCGCTGCTCGCCGTATACGGCAAGGTCACCTCGCTGCTCAGGAGCGGCAAGGCGCTTGCCTGCTACACCCCGACCTACGGCGGCATTGCCGAGGCAGTAATGAAGATGTGCTTCGGCAATTCGCTCGGCTTCAAATTCAGCGACGGCATATCGCTTGACACTATATTCGGCTACTGCTACGGCGGCTTCCTGCTCGAGGTCACTGAGGATATCGAGGGCGCTGTCAAGATAGGCGAAATAACAAGCGACGGCAAGATCTCTTACCGCGGCGAGGAAATAAGCCTCGGCAAGCTGCTCGGCGCTTATGAAGATAAGCTCGAGAGCGTTTTCCGCTGCAACATCAGCTCAACACAGCCCGACCCCGAGAATTTCGCATATACTGCTCAAAACCGTGCAGCACCCGCTGTCAGGAGAGCAAAGCCGAGAGTGCTTATCCCCGTATTCCCCGGCACAAACTGCGAATACGACAGCGCCAAGGCAATGCGTGACGCCGGCGCGGAGCCTGAGATATTCGTTATCAACAACCGCAGCGCCGACAAGGTCGCCGAGAGCGTTGAACGCTTCGCCGAGAGCATGAAAAAGGCTCAGGTAGTCTTTATCCCCGGCGGCTTCTCGGGCGGCGACGAGCCTGACGGCAGCGGCAAATTCATCACCGCATTCTTCCGCAACGCGGCCGTAAAAGCCGAGGTAGCCGACCTGCTCGATAACAGAGGCGGTCTGATGTGCGGCATATGCAACGGCTTCCAGGCGCTTATCAAGCTCGGCCTTGTGCCCTACGGCAGGATAATCGACACTGACGAAAGCTGCCCGACCCTGACCTACAACACGATAGCCCGCCACCAGTCAAAGATAGTGCGTACCCGCATTGCCTCCAACAAATCCCCGTGGCTCGCCGAGACCGAAGTGGGCGATATCTACAGCGTACCCATATCTCACGGCGAGGGGCGCTTTATCGCAAGCGACGAGCTGATACGGCAGCTTGCGGCGAACGGTCAGATAGCCACTCAGTATGTTGACCTTGACGGCAACGCCTCGTCGGATATCCGCTTCAACCCGAACGGCTCCTTCTGCGCCATTGAGGGCATCACTTCGCCCGACGGCAGAGTATTCGGCAAGATGGGTCACTCCGAAAGATACGCCTGCGGGCTTTACAAAAACGTCCCCGGCGACTATAATATAAAGATGTTTGAATCCGCCGTTAAATATTTTAAGTGAGAGGTGCTTCAATGGAATACTTAACCGATATCGAGATAGCTCAGCGCTGCGAAATGCAGCCGATAACCGAGATAGCCGCAAGAGCGGGCATCGACGACAAATACGTCGAGCAATACGGCAAATACAAGGCGAAGATAGACCTCTCTCTGATGAAAGAGAACAAGAACCCTGACGGCAAGCTGATACTCGTCACCGCCATAACCCCCACCCCCGCCGGCGAGGGCAAGACCACCACGACCATCGGCCTCGCCGACGGTATGCGCCGTATAGGCAAAAATGTGATGGTCGCCCTGCGTGAGCCTTCGCTCGGCCCGGTATTCGGCATCAAGGGCGGCGCTGCGGGCGGCGGCTACGCCCAGGTAGTGCCCATGGAGGATATCAACCTCCACTTCACAGGCGACTTCCACGCCATAGGCGCCGCAAACAACCTGCTCGCCGCAATGCTCGACAATCACATCAAGCAGGGCAACGAGCTGAATATCGACGTGCGCCGCATCACGTGGAAGCGCTGCGTTGACATGAACGACCGCCAGCTCCGCTTCATCACGGACGGTCTCGGCGGCGTTGCGAACGGCGTGCCCCGTGAGGACGGCTTTGACATCACCGTCGCAAGCGAGATAATGGCGGTGCTCTGCCTCTCTGAATCCATAACCGACCTCAAGGAGCGGCTCGCCCGCATAATTGTCGGCTACACCTTTGACGACAAACCCGTTACCTGCGCCGATCTCAAGGCTCAGGGCGCAATGGCGGCTCTGCTCAAGGACGCCCTCAAGCCGAACCTGGTGCAGACCCTCGAGGGCACACCTGCCCTTGTCCACGGCGGCCCGTTTGCGAATATCGCTCACGGCTGCAACTCCGTCACGGCGACCAAGCTTGCAATGAAGCTCGGCGACTACGCCGTCACCGAGGCGGGCTTCGGCGCTGACCTCGGCGCCGAGAAATTCCTCGACATCAAGTGCAGGGCGGCGGGGCTCACCCCGTCGGCGGTGGTGCTCGTGGCAACGGTCAGGGCGCTCAAGATGCACGGCGGCCTCGCCAAGACAGAGCTCGGCAAAGAGGATCTTACGGCTCTGGGCAACGGCTTGCCGAACCTGCTGCGCCATGTCTCCAACATCAAAAATGTCTACGGTCTGCCCTGCGTCGTGGCGGTCAACCGTTTCCCAACCGATACCGACGCCGAGATCGAATTCATCACCGATAAATGCCGTGAACTCGGCGTGAATACAGTGCTCTCCACCGTGTGGGCGGAGGGCGGCAAAGGCGGCGAAGCGCTCGCCCGCGAAGTAGTCAGGCTTTGCGAGGAGGAGAAGGGCGACTTCCGCTTCAGCTACCCGCTCGACTGCACAATTGAAGAGAAGATCGACGCGGTTGTCAGGAAGGTCTACGGCGGCAGCGGCATCAATATCCTGCCCGCCGCACGCAAGCAGATAGATAAACTCGCCTCGCTCGGCTTCGGCGGCCTGCCCGTCTGCATAGCCAAGACGCAGTACAGCTTCTCCGACGACCCGACCCTGCTCGGCGCACCCGAGGGCTTCACCGTGACGGTCAAAAATGTCAAGATTTCGGCAGGCGCAGGCTTCATCGTAGTGCTCACCGGCGATATAATGACCATGCCGGGTCTACCCCGCCGCCCCGCAGCCGAGAGGATAGACATCGACGAAAACGGCAAGATCACCGGACTTTTCTGATAAACAACCAAATAAAAAATCAAGGCTTGATGCGTTTGCACCAAGCCTTTTTTGCTGTGATATTTTATTTCTTCAAAAAGTGTATTACCGCCGCCGCTGCGCCGACCGCCGCCGCGCCGACAGCCGCTTTTTTGAGAGCAGGCATCACCGATTCAACGCTCGGCGGAGCATAAGAATAGATGAGATACTTCACTTTATTGTGTATATCCTTTGCGCTTTTGACATCCTTATACATCGTGGTGTAGGTCGTGAATTTGCCGAGATCGTGCTCATCAAGGTCGATTATCCTCACTCCACGTTCGAGCCTCGGGCCGTAGACATTGAAGCCGCAGCCCTGGGTATAGCCCATGATGAAGTCTTTGTATTTGCCGACGAAGCTGTTGTTGTGGTCGTGCCCGCAGAACGCGGCGATGACGTCGCCTTTCTCGCGCAGAGCGTCAAATTCACCTGTATTCTCGCTCGGAGCGGCGGGCGTCTCATAGGCGAAGTCGCAGCTGCCTTTGATAAGGCGCTCTTCGTTTATCCAATAATACTTGCCGTAATGCTCCCTGAAACCTTGGGCGTGGGGCTTGCGGCTCTTCGGCACTTCGCTGAAAAGCTCCCACATCTCGCACATCGGGATATGCTGGAAAAGAATTGATTTTACATAATCGCCGTTTTTCGCTTTTAGCTCGTCACGCGTCTTTTGATACCACTCTATCTGACCCTTTGTGACCGCGGCGCATCTGCCGTCCGCCGTCGTGGATAGCGAATCTATCAGGTAAATATTGAAAATATCACGCTCGCCCTTGCTGTCCTTGATGAGAATATTATGATTGGCAAGCCCCTCAAGGCCGCTGTCGCCCCTCTCGGCAAGGCAGCCGGGGAAGCTCTTATATATTTCAAACTGCTTTTCCTTTGAAATCCCGAAAGCCTGCGCGTCATGATTGCCGAAGCAGAAGGTGAACGGAATGCCTCGGTCAACAACGGGCTTCAGAAAATTTGAGAAGGCTTTCTTGAAGTTCTCCTCCCTGTCGCCGAGCAGGAGGGTCAAGCCGTAGCCCTTTATCTGATCGCCGGTAAAGACTACCAGAGCGGGCTTGTCTCTGTCAAGCGCCGCCGCTATGAATTCAACGGTGTCTCTTGAAGTTATCTGTGTATCCTGAATATCGGCTATCTGCATTATGCGGAATTTGCCGTCGGGGTTAAATCTAAGCTGCATAAACACACCTCTTTCCATAGATATTTTATCACAATTTTTGTGTTTTGCAACAGATATTGAATCGGGCGGCAAAAAACCTCCGCGGAATGTGCTTCCTCGGAGGTTTTGCAATGATTATTGAATTATTCCCATGCTTTTTTGAGCACTTCGGGATCCATGCGTTTATCGCGGAAGTAGAATTCGCGGTCATGCTCGCCGATCTCGCGCATCACTCGGCAAGGGTTGCCGACGGCGACGACGTTGGCGGGGATATCCTTTGTCACTACGCTGCCTGCGCCGATGACGGTATTATCCCCTATCGTGACTCCGGGCAGCACCACCGTGCCCGCGCCGAGCCAGCAATTTTTACCGATATGCACGGGGGCGTTATACTGGAACGCCTTCTCGCGCAGCTCGGGCATTATGGGATGCCCCGCCGTAGCGACGGTTACATTCGGGCCGAACATCGTATGATCGCCGACATATATATGCGTGTCGTCGACGAGGGTGAGGTTGAAATTCGCATATACCGCATTGCCGAAATGGACGTGGTGACCGCCCCAATTCGAGTGGAACGGCGGCTCGATATAGCAATTCTCCCCTATCTCGGCAAACATCTCCTTGAGCATGGCTTCACGCTTGTCAAGCTCGGTCGGGCGGGTCATATTGAAGTCATAGAGGCGGTCAAGGTAGCCAAGCTGCTCACTCATCACATCGCCGTCATTAGGGTCATAGACTTCGCCGGTGTGCAGTTTATTTCTCTCTGCCATTGATTATCCTCATTTCTTCTGCGGGCCGTTGTAGCCGTTCGCCTCCTGGAAGGCGGCGATCCTTTCGATAACGCCGAGGATGACCTCAAAGCCGTCGCCGACGGTTTCCTCATCGAAGCGGTCTGCGGTATCGCGCCAAGTGTGATAATAGTGAGTAAGGGTGGGATTCTGAGCCGCAAAGGTGACGGATTTGACACCCGCCCTGGTCATCGGGGTGCTGTCGCAGCCGCCGACGGGGTTGTGAATGCAATAATTCGTCTTACTCTCAACGCCGACCTCCTTGAACGTATCCTTAAACATTTTCTCAAGATCGGTGTCAAAGCGGGTAAACTGCCAGTCGTCCTTGATAACGACCTCGAAATAATCCTTATCGGCAACGGAGTCGATATTGATATTCCATGCGTTCTGAAGGATCTCCTCGCCCTTATGAGCCCTTGTGAATGCGAGCGAGCCTCTGAGACCCGCCTCCTCGGAGCCGCAGTTGAAGTCGATGATACGGCAATTCTTGGGCATCTTATCGGGATTCTCTTTGAAATACTTGGTGACAGCGTAGCTCAGAGCGCAGCCGGTGGCGTTATCCATTGCGCCTCTTGAAGCATTCTCGTGATCGGGATCCGCCCATTTGATGACGAATACGCTGCCGACAGCCGTAACAGCGGGGGTAAAGAGCAGGGCATATTTGAATGCCTGGAAGCTCGCCGCATAGTTGACGGTGTAGAGCGCCCACTGAGCGCCCGCCATTGCGGCGCCGTAGATGACCGCCATTGCAACGGAGGTGCCGATAAGGAAGAACACGCATATTGCGCCGAAGCCCACCTTGCCGAAGGTGGAGATAAGACCGAGAGCGGGGCTGTTTCTGAACTTATGCGAATGCTCGGAATGATACCAGTTCCAGCTCGTGTCGGTATGACCCGAGAGGATTATGGTGTAGTCGTATTCGCCGTCCTCGGGCAGCAGCTCGCCGTATGTATTCTGCGATATCTTCTGCCTAAAAAATATGTCGAACCATGTTTTATAAAGGAACACGCTGAGGACGAGCCAAAGAGTTACCGCAATGCCCGAGAGAGCCATGCCGAACCAAAGAGTCGGTATCGAGATGGCGAGGTAGACAAGACCGCTCATTATGAGACCGTACCAGCCTGCATAGGGAATACCGCCTATCGACGCACGGGGCGACACCGCAAACTCCTCCTGAGTAGGCTCGATGCCTATCTCGCGGAGCTTGTCGCCCATGTAGTCGGCGTATTTCTTCTCATTCGCGGAGCCCGGCAGCCTCGCGCCGATCTTTTGCGAAGCGTGCTTGACGATGTCAAACGCTTCTTTTGCATACTTTTTATTTTCTTCTTTCACCTTGATAAACCTCCATGCAGAATTTATTATGATTATTTACCGCTTAAATTATTTTACCGCTTTGAAATGCTTCTTGAAGCTGTCGCCGTCCCATTCACCGTTGAAGTCGAGGCAAATGCCCGCATTCATCAGCAGAGCGCCCGAATATATCTCGCCGTCGTCCTCGTCAACATAGTATTTGGCGGGGTCAAGTCCTTTAAGACGCAGGGTGAAGCCTCTGTCCTCCGGGCGCTTGATAACAACGCTTGTGACGAGCACTTCGTCCTTATCCTGTGAGACAAACATCCACGCCGCTCTGAATTCGTTCTCAAATGGGCTGATGAGCCTGTAAAGCTCGCCGTAATGAATGACGTCGTAGTATTTATGATATTCCGCAACCTGAGCCTTTATAAGCTCGGATTCCTCCTCGGTGAAGCGGTTGGGGTCAAGCTCATAGCCGAAGGTGCCCCAAAGAGCGACATTCGCCTTTGTGTCATAACCCGCACGCTTTGAAGCGGAGACATGAGCGCCCATGGTCGAGGCGGGGTAGCACATCGAAGTGCCGAACTGAATGCTGAGCCTCTCGAGCGGGTCGGTGTTGTCGCTCGTCCAGATCTGCGGCGAATAATAGAGCATACCCGGGTCGAAGCGTCCGCCGCCGCCCGAGCAATTCTCAAGCAGCATATCGGGGAACGCCTTGGTCAGGCGATCCATGACCTCATATGTGCCGAGCACGAAGCGGTGAGCGACCTCCTTCTGCCTCTCGGGGGGCAGCGCCGCCGAGCCTATCTCGCTGAGATTACGGTTGAAGTCCCACTTGAGGTAATCGACCTTGTTGACCGAGAGCACCTTATACATCTCGTTGAAGATATAGTCACGGACATCCTTGCGGCTGAAGTCAAGGACGTACTGATGCCTTGCGATGGATTTCTCTCTGCCGGGCACATGGATGCACCAGTCGGGATGCGCCCTGTAAAGGTCGCTGTCGCGTGAGATCATCTCAGGCTCATACCAGATGCCGAATTTCATACCGAGGGCGTTGATACGCTCAATAAGATAAGCGAGCGAGCCGCCGAGCTTCTCCTCGTTGACCTGCCAGTCGCCGAGGGAGCTTGTGTCGTCGTCCCTGTGGCCGAACCAGCCGTCGTCCATGACGAGCATCTCAATACCCAGCTCCTTTGCCTTCTTTGCGAAGGAAACTATGGTGTCGCCGTCAAACTCCATGCCGGTGGCTTCCCAGTTATTGATAAGCAGCGGTCTCTTGATATCCTTCCACCTGCCGTTGAAGAGATGCTTTGTATATAGGCGGTGGAATATGCGGCTCATCTCGCCGATACCCTCGTTGGTATAGACGGTGACCGCCTCGGGAGCCTCAAAGTGCTCGCCCGGGTCGAGGTGCCAGCCGAAGCCGTCGGGGTTGATGCCCATTATAACTCTCGTGCCCGAGAAGCCGTCGACCTCCGCCTCAAAGAGGAAGTTGCTGCTGTAGATGAGGTTGAAGCCGTATGCTTCGCCCTTATCCTCGTCGGCGGTCCTGCCGACTATTGCGCCGAACGGATTCTGATGATGACCCGACGAGCCCCTCTTGCTCGAAACAAGCTGTCTGCCGTGCTCAAGCGGCCTGCGGGCAAGGCTTCTCTCCTTGCCCCACTTGCCGTAGAGGGTGAGCATATCGTAATTGTGGTTGGTGAAGTCAACGCAGCAGCTCATCACGCGCTCGACCTCGACGGGCTTGTCGGAGGCGTTGATTATTCTGACGTGCCTCGCCATTGCGCCAAGCTTCTCAAACACGGTGTAATAGAGCACCGCCTGCACGCCCGTGACGCTGTCCTCGGTAAGTATCTCAAGGGTCGCCGCGTCGTCGTCGTTATCGACATGGAGCGAGGGCATACCCGCGAGGGCGGGCTTGCCGCCGTATATCTTATGCGATTTATAGCGCATATCGGTGACCGCGTTGCCGTCGGCGTTACGCACAGCGACTGCGGAGGATCTGAAATCGCCCGCGCCCTCGCCGGGGTACTCCATGGGATTCACGTCGGGCGAGAATCGGCAGTCGTCAATATTGATATTCTGCGGGCTGAACGAAGCAAAAGAGCCGTTGTATTTAAGCATTGATACGTTCATATCGGGGATCTTTGCGCCGTAATAGAGATGGACAAGGTAATTCTCCTTGAATATCTCGATTATGTAGCTCGAGGTGGCGGTATCGAGCTTAAACATACGCTTTTCGCTGTCAAAAATAATGGGCATATCAGTTCTCCTTGATCATTTGGTTTATCTTTTCTCTCGTTTCAAGCAGCCAGTCATTCTCATGCGGGTATTCCCTGAAAGTGAGGGGCTTGAAGAGATCTTTGTCTATGAATTCGAGCACCTTTTCTCTGCCTAACTTGCTCTCAAGCAGTCTGAGAGCGGCTGCATCCTGAAAAGCGTCGTAAAACACCTTGAGCCTGAGGCTCGGCACGGCTTCGCCGCCCTTGCCGGGGTAAACAACGAACGAGTCGCCCGATGGGAAAGCTCCGCCCGCGTCAGTGACCTTGTAGGGGTCGATATTCTTGATAGAATACTGCGTGTTGTAGAAGTTGTAGCCCCATTGCAGGAAGCCCTTGACGTCGTATTTATACATGATGATGCCGAGCACTCTGTTTCTGAGCGACGGCATTGACATGAAGCGGTTCGGCATATACTCGCTGCCCTGACCGCAGCAATAATATGTCCAAAGCTCGGGCACCTTGCCGAAGAACTTGTCGGCTTCATTCTCACAGGGTATCGGCTGCTTCACCGCACCAGTCTCATAGAATTCGAGATTCGATAGAGCGTCGATAACGGTAAACCCCGGGAATATCTCGCTTATGAGCTTTGCACGCTGCTTATATATCTTGAGATGCGCGAGCGACGGCTCGTCGGATATATGGAAGAAGCAGCGCTCACGGATGCCGTTATCGTCGATGAATCTGACAAGAGCCGAGCCGAACTGCCTGAGGAAATCGTCATACGCCTTGCTTGAGGTGCGGGTCGACCAGCCGAATATCTTCTTCTCCCTGCCCTTGCGGTCGATAGCGACTATCTTGGGGGCGTGCTTTGCGCCCCACTGGGTGAAAAAGTGGCTCATCTCAAAATAGCGGATGCCGCATCTTTGGGCAAGATCTATCCACTTTTTAAGATTAGTGAAATCAAAGTAGTATTTGCCGCCTGCCCTACGCACCTTGACGAGCTGCACGGTGCGCCTCTCGCCGCCGACCTTGGTATCGAGCGGAGGAGTGAAAAGCGGGGTTAGGATGCAGTTCATGCCGTGTATGGCGGCTGTACGCATAAAATTCTCATTTATGCGCCAATATTCGTCGCTGAACGGCTCAATGCCGTAATAATTGCAGATGCAGTCCGAGTGATACCACTCGGTGCATATGATAGACTGCTCGGGCAGCTCGGCGTCAATGACCTCGACCGTTACGCGAGCCTCGCCGCTCTCCTCGCCGCACTCAACTCCGACGGTAAGCTCCGAGGAGCCGATATATCCGCCGTTCGGCGAGACCTCGACCCAGACGGAGTACCAATTGCCGCCCTCGGCCTTGAATCCGCCGTCGTCGCTCTCAAGCACGTCGGGGTAGTCGCCCGGAGTTTTGCGCAGATACAGGTCGTCGGCATTCTCAAAGCAGGGCAGCCCGACGGGCACCTCACGCACGATATACGCCTTCGTCGCCGCTGCAAGATCGCCGCCGAGCGTGACGGTCACCTTGCCGCCGCCCTCTGGGCAGAAAGCCGCCTGAAACGAGCTGCGCTCATTTTTTAGCATTGAGAAGCTCTTATATTCGGGCGCGGAGGGCGCTTCGTCGTGAAAGACCTTCTCAAGCGAGCTTAAAGCGATTATTTTCATTTTGTTTCTCCTTAAAGATTATTGCGCCGCCATTCTTCTGTCCTTTTCGACGGTTTCTTCAACGGCAGTGATAACTGACGCCTCGAAGCCCGTCTTTTTGAGGCTGCACAGCCCCTCGACGGTCGTGCCCGCGGGCGAGCAGACATTCTTGATAAGCTCGTCGGCGGAGAGCGGACTTTCAAGCAGCATTTTGGCGCTGCCGTAAAGCATTTGAGCCGCAGTCTCCCTCGCCTCGGCTGCGGTCATACCATATTTTATGCCCGCCACGGCAAGAGCATCCGCAAATAGATAGGCGAATGCGGGTGCAGAGCCTGCAACGGCGGTGAACACCGAGAAATACTTCTCGTCGAGCATTATCGCTCTGCCGAAGCAGCCGCAAAGCCCAAGCACGAAATCCGCCTGCTCCTTTGTGACAAATTCGTCGGGGCAGACTGCCGTCATTGCCTCACCGACGGCGGCATTGATATTGGGCATTATCCTGACCGCGCGGACGTCGTAGCCGAAAAGCTCCTTGAGCCTTGAGAGCTGAGTGCCTGCGGCGGTCGAGATGAATACGGGGTCATGCCCCCTGCCCTCGGCGGCAATGCTGCCGATAAGCGACGGGATATCCTTTGGCTTCACGGCGACAAACACATATTCAGCCGAGGAAGCGACCTCGGCAGCGGACGAGCCCGCCTTAATCCCGAGCTCCGCCGTGAGTGAATCAACGACAGCGGAATTGATATCATATATGATGATATCGCCGCTCCCGACCTTGCCCGAGGCGCAGACACCCCTGAGTATGGCGGAGGCGAGCTTGCCCGTGCCGATAAATCCGAGTTTCATATTATCACACTCCATAGTGAGAATTTGTATATTTATGCCTCCGCGAGGGCAACGCCGATCTCACGGCGCACCTGCTCAAAGAGCGCATGGTCCGAGGTATATTCGGTCGGCGAGGTGACGACCTTTGCTATCTTTTCATTGACCCATTCTTTGCCGAATTTTGCCTCGGCAAGGGCGAAATAGTCATAGTCCTCCATACCGTCGGCGATATTCATAAGCCTGAGTGAAGCGATCGGGCCGTCAAAGCCTATGTAGCCGCCGGGATAGATGAGCATACCGTCGCCGGCGCTATTATAATCATCCCATGTCTTTGTGCTCTCCCACGGATTTGCCTTCTCGCAATAGGTTGTCGACCAATAAAGCAGACCTGAAATGTCAAACGACCTCTGCTGCCACATAAGGAGCCGGTGCTTTATGCCGTCGAGAAATTCAAAGAAGTTGCAATAGTCTCCGCCCGGAGCGCAGCAGACATACCACCATGCGCGGCTGCCGTTTTTAACTTCATTTTGCATTTCTTCAAGAGTCGTTCCCCTGTTCAAGACCTCGCTGAGGCCGCAGAGAATGGAGCTTTTGCCCGTCTGAAGCTGAACTGAGGACATCTCCTTGCCGTCGATGATGACCTTATCGGTGTTGAACGGCGTGACCATATTGTAACCGGGGCAAAGGCGGCTGAGGCGGTCGGTTATCTCGGTATATTTTGCATAAGCCTCGGCATTGCCCGGCTCGTCGATGGGGTAAAAGTAGCCTTTCTTTGCCCAATCGGGGTTTGACGTAACCTTGGTGTAGTATTCGACCAGCAGATCGTCGTCCTCGGAATAGGGAATGACAAAGGACGTCACTCTCGGGTCGCTCATATAAGCGTCGGCGCGCTCATCGAGAATATCGTAGGGCAGATTATAAGGAGAAAGTCGATTCTCGAGAAGCATATTATAAACTTGCAGCCTGAGCTTCTCGGCGGCTTCATCGTCGCCGTCCCTGACCCCGCTGAGGGTATAGAAGGTACCGCCGCCGTTGCCGAACGCGCTCTCGTTTGCGGGAGCGTCGGGCAGTGTAAAATTCCAAACGGTGGCTTTTATTTCTTTTTCAAGTATAACCTCGTCCTTCTCGTTAACGGCCGTGACGGTCGCTGTATATTCGCCCGCCGAGGAATCCTTCTCGGCTCTTGTTCTGATAAAGAACGCCTGCTGAAGCCCCTTTTGAAGCTCGGCGGCGCCGACCCTGTCGCCCGTGTGGGTCACGGGGATAAGAGCGTCGGGGTATTCGCAGTTATAGACGTCGCCCAAGCCCTTGACCTCAAGATAATGCTCTTTGAAAATCTCGGTCTTGAGTGTGTCGCCGTTTGAATTTTTGAAATCGGTGACAGAGACATTGACTTTCTTATCCTTTGCCGCCGTGGCAAAGACGACCTGAAAGCCCTCCCACTCGTTTTTGGCAAGAGCTATGTCGATGGTTTCATCCTTACCGAGGGCTGTGTCACGCACGTTCTTCTCGGTAGCATAGGCGAAATCGTAAACGATATCGGCGTCCTTTGTCGGGACTCCGCCGATATCGCTCGAGGCCTTTGATATCTCATAGAAAGGCTTGAGGAACGAGTAATCGCCTATTGCACGGTAAGTAACAGTGAGACCCGAGCATATGAGCGAAAGGGCGCAGACCGCCGCGGTCAGCTTGGATACGACCTTGTGCCCCCTGCTTGAAAGCCCGTTAAAAAATATTGCAAGCGCAACGCCGAACGCTATGCAGGCGTAGCCCGCCGCCACTCCTCCGCCAACGCCGGGCGAAACAGCCTTCTGCACGCCGAAGCCTATTGCGGGGTAAGCCGCCGCATTGAACAGTAATGCGGCGATCGGCACTATAACTTTATTTGCGGTCGAGTGGCTGCGCTTTTTATCGGTCAGTGTATAGAGCAGCATTATCGCCCCGTTGCACAGGGCAAGCAGCGCCGTATAGAGGATTATCTCGCCGACGTTGCCTCTCTTGAATGTCCAATAAGCGGAATAGAGCGAATAGATATACAGCGCAATGGTAATGAATGCGGTGACTGCGAGGGTCGCAATTTTGCTTTTTTTCATTTCGTTACCCCTTTCTTGATTTACAAAGAAGGATGTGCGTTGCGTATATTTAACGCCTTTTAGGCGCTCCTGCCCGTGTTTAATTAGCAAAATGAGCGCAAATCACCCTGCGGCGTTTGCGCTCCGATTTTTATTCCTCAAGCGAAGATGTGCAGTGCGGGCACTTCGTAGCCTCGATGTCGATCTTGCTCATGCAGTAGGGGCACTTCTTGGTGGTGGGAGCCGCCGGCTCCTCCGCCTTCTTCGTCTTCTCGGCAAGGGTATTAATAGCCTTGACAAAGAGGAAGATGATGAATGCCATGATAATGAAATTGATGACGGCGCTGATGAAGTTGCCGTAGCTGATGACAGCCGCTCCCGCCTCCTGAGCCTGAGCCAGCGTGCCGTATTTGTTGCCGTCAAGGGCGATGAACCAATTCGAGAAGTCGATGCCCTTGGTGGCGAGCGAGATTATCGGCATAAAGATATCGTCGACCAGCGACTTGACTATCGACTGAAACGCTCCGCCGATGATAACGCCGACCGCAAGGTCAATAACGTTGCCGCGCATGATGAACTTCTTGAATTCCGCAATAAAACCTTTTCCTTTTGCCATACCATTAACCTCCGACAAAATATCATAAATATTGATACATATAATTTAACAGAAAAAGCCTCAAAGGTCAACACCCTGAAGCCCGAAATCCGGAATAAATATTTCCTCCGCCGCGTCCTTGCCCTGAAAATAGCAGTTCTCAAATCCGAGGGCGAGTATCCGCTGCTTCGCAATGGCGTATTCCCTCGAGGTCAGCCGTCTGTCGATCGGCGGCATCTCCTTCGCCTTGCCGTAGGGCACATACTGCCGCATAAGGCTGATATATGTATCGGGCGGCAGATTTTCGCTGACCCATGTGAATATCTTTATCGCCTGCGAGACGTTGCCCGGCATCACGAGGTGGCGGATGATAAGCCCCCGCTTTGCGACGCCGTCCTCACCGAGGGTGAGCGTACCGACCTGCCTTTGCATCTCGAGCACCGCCTTTGAAGCGCAGTTAAAATAATCCTCGGCGCCCGAATATTTCTTCGCCGGGGCGGGGTCAAAATACTTGATATCGGGCAGATAGATATCAATCAGCCCGTCGAGCATTTTAAGCGTTTCGACGCTCTCATAGCCCGAGGAATTATAAACTATCGGCACGGGCGAGCGATATTTCTCAAGGGTTTTCGCCAGCATAGGCGCATAGTGGGTCGGTGTGACGAGGTTGATATTATTGACCCCCTGCTCAACGAGCGAGTCAAAGATACGCATCAGCTGCTCCTCGCTCACCTGCCTGCCGCAAGCGGCTCGGCTGACCTCATAATTCTGGCAAAAAACGCAGCGCAGATTACAGCCGGAGAAGAACACAGTCCCCGAGCCTTTCTCGCCGCTGATACACGGCTCCTCCCAAAAATGCGGTGCCGCTCTAGCAACGACATATTCATTGCCTACCCCGCAGAAGCCGACTCCGCTTTCTCTGTCCGCCGAGCAGTTTCTGGGGCAAACGGTACATTTCATTCTGTTTCCTCTTTCCTGTGCCGACATGTGAAAATTCATAAATATATTATACAACTATAATTTACAAAAGCAAGAGAATTTTAACGGCTTTTATAATTGCTTTTTGGGCGAAGATAGAGTATAATGAAAGTAACTATTTTCGGGCTTGCCCCAAAGCGAAGGATGATAAAATGTTTTTGGCAATAGATATCGGCAACACAAATATAACCCTCGGCGCATATGACGGCGACGAGCTTATCTTTGTCTCACGCATTGCGACCGACAGATCAAAGACACCCGACGAATACGCAATTGAATTCAAGCAGATATTCAGCCTCTATGAAGCACCCCGCAGGAGCTTCAACGGGGCGGCGATAAGCAGCGTGGTGCCCGAGCTTTCCTCGGCGATGAGCGCTGCGGTCGGGCGTGTGACCGGCTGCAAGCCGATGATGCTCGGCCCGGGGATAAAAACCGGCATGAATATACTGATAGACAACCCTGCTCAGCTCGGCGCAGACCTGCTTGCGGGCGGCGTAGGCGCGGCGGCGCTCTATCCCCTGCCCTGCCTTGTCATAGACCTCGGCACGGCGAGCAAGATAAGCGTTATTGACAGGAGCGGCTCCTTCTGCGGCTGCGTTATCGCCCCGGGCATCGGCATCTCGCTCGACGCTCTCTCAGCCAAGACCTCGCAGCTGCCGAATATCAGCCTCAAGACCCCCGCAAGGGCGATAGGCAAAAATTCTATAGACTCTATGCAGTCCGGCACGGTATTCGGCTTCGCGTCGATGATAGACGGGCTTTGCGAGAAGCTCGAGGAGGAGCTGGGCGAAAAGGTGATGACCACCGTTGCGACGGGCGGCCTCGCCAAAGATCTTGTAAAAAGCTGCAAGAGAGACATCATCTATAACGGCGAGCTGATCCTCTACGGTCTCAAGGTGCTCTACGATAAGAATAACAAATAAGGAAGTTAAAACCTATGAAAGGCCAAAAAGCAAGCCCCCGTTTTTTGGGCGGAGCCGCCGTGGCTGCTGCATATGCCGCTTGGGGCACGCTGACGATATTTTGGAATCTGCTTGCGGACGTCAATCCCGTATATATCCTCGCTCAGCGCCTTATTTGGTCGATGGTATTCATGGGGATATACATGGCGGTCACAGGCAAGTTAAAAGACATAGCTCCCGCGTTCAAGGATAAGCGCACCTTCCTGCTCTGCCTTGCCTGCGGCGCTCTCGTGACGGTCAACTGGGGCGTTTATATCTACGCCGTCAACAGCTCCCATGTGCTCGACGCCAGCCTCGGCTACTTCATCGAGCCTGTGATAGTCGCACTCATCGGAATGACGGCGTTCAAAGAGAAACCCAGCAAATACGAAAAGATCACATTCATTCTCGCAGCCGCAGGGCTGATATACATGGTGGCGGCAAGCCGCACATTCCCGACCCTTGCGCTGCTTATCGCAGGCTCTTTTGCGATATACGGCGCAGTCAAAAAGAAGCTCACCCTGACCCCGCACGCCTCGCTCTTCGCCGAGACGCTGCTGATGACGCCGTTTGCGATCGCATTCGTCATTTACGCCACGGTGCGTATGCCGGGCTGCACAGGCTCACTCAGCGGGGCGCAATTCCTGCTGCTGAGCGGGGCGCAATCCCTGCTGCTGCCCGCCTGCGGCATAGTGACGAGCATGCCGCTGCTGTTATTTAACATCGGCGTGCAGAAAATACCCTACTATTTCTCGGGCATACTTATGTATATAAACCCCACGCTGCAATTCCTGATGGGGCTGTTTTACTTCCGTGAGGAGCTTGACCGCAACCGCCTTATCGCATTCATGCTTATTTGGATAGGCGTGCTCTTCACCGTATACGATAAAGTCAGAATGATAAAAAGCGACCGCAGGCGCGGCAATAATGTATGCGCCTGAGGTCGTAAACAAGCCTTATATTTGCCAAATATGCGCTGCACCTCACCGAAAATTTTCAGAGGGCAGCAGCAAGGAGGAATATATATGTCAAACAAGTCAACCGTGGGAGCAAATCTCACAATCGCCCAGCTCGCTCTTTTGAGCGCGCTGATCATCGCCATGACCTTCGTGCCGTATATCGGATACATCAGCTACGGAGCGCTGAGTATCACACTGCTGCACCTGCCGGTCATTATCGGAGCCTGCGTGCTCGGAGCCAAGGGAGGCGCAATACTCGGCGGAGTATGGGGCGTCACCTGCATTATTAAGGCTCTGCTCGCCCCTCCGACCCCTCTTGAAGGCATAATCTTCAGAAATCCGCTCGTGTCGCTGATACCCAGAGTGCTTGCGGGTCTTGCCGCGGGCGCGGTATTCTCGCTCATCTCAAAGCACAGCGGCAAAAAGAATCTCGCCGCGGCTCTTGCCGCCGTCAGCTGCTGCCTTGTCAACACCGTTCTCGTAATGGGCGGCATCTATCTTTTCTATAGCAGCGAAGTCGGTGCGGGCTCGGTCAGCTTCGGCGGGCTTACCAAGTACATTCTCGCAGCATTCGGCATCAACGCCCTCGTTGAGATAGCCGTCGGCGTAGTCATCGGCGTGCCCGTGAGCAACGCCCTGAGAAAAGTCAAAACAAAAGCATAATCGAGCTTCAATGCAGCCGCAGCCATACCCAGAGGCACAGCAGCGCAGCCTGGAGAGCTATCTCGAGCGGCAGACCGACCATGAATTTCATGTGCTTTGTCTTGTGGCGTATCACTTTCATCGTCACGAGCATTGCGGTCGCCCCGCCGAAAAGGCCTACAAGCATCAAGGTAGCCTCCGGGACCCGCCATTTGCCCTTGACTGCGGCTCGCTTATCCTTGACGGTTATCACGACCGCCGCAAGCGAGATAACGGCGAAATAAATCAGTATCGGTTTGATATAAAGAGGCATTTTTACCCGTCCTTTGCAGTATACTTTTAATTCAGAGGATAACGACATGAAGAAAAAGATCATTTTACTGACAATTATTATATGCACTCTGCTCTGCGGATGTCAACCCAAAAATCCGAACGCCGCCACGGCGACGGTGACGGGGAGCGAGCCGCAGGGAAGCGTTACGGATGAATATGTCTCCCCCGCCGACGAGGAGCCGCCGCCGTATGACATTCCCATGACGGACGGCACCGAGGCTTCGACATTCTTCGCCGCT
>FR888227.1:56242-58063 GCA_000431775.1 Clostridium sp. CAG:413
CACCGAGCCGCCGCAAACGGCCTCAGGCAAAAAAATATACGGCGTTTGGATATCCTGCTACGACCATCCGAGCGCGGCGGGCAAGACCGTCGAGGAATACCGCGCGGCGACGGACGCAATGTTCAAAAAGATAAGCGATTTCGGGCTGAACACCGCCTTCGTCCACATGGTCGCATTCTCCGACGCATTTTATAAATCCGATATCTACCCCTATTCATCATACATAGCGGGCAAGGAGGGTGCCTCGCTCAGCTTCGACCCCTTCGCCGTGCTGCTCTCAAGCGCAAAGAAATACGGCGTTGAGGTCCACGGATGGATAAATCCCTTCCGCGTTTCGCACAAGAACGACCCCTCGCTGCTCAGCGCAAAGAACCCCGCAAAGCTCATCCTTGACTCCGGCAACGCCGACGGTGACGTCTGCATCCTGCCGAACGGGATATACTATAACCCCGCAAGCCCCGCAGTCCACGCCCGCATAATATCGGGCGTCAAGGAGATCCTCGGCAAATACGACATTGCGGGCATACATATCGACGATTACTTTTACCCCTCGACCGACAAATCGGTGGACGAGAAGCAATACTCCGCATACACCGCAAAGGGCGGCAAGCTGAGCCTCAAGGATTGGCGCATATCGAGCGTCAACGCCTTTGTCTCCTCGCTCTACTCCGCCGTCAAGGCGGTCGACCCCTCGCTGACGGTGAGCATCAGCCCCGCGGCGCAGAGGGATAAAAATAAAAACACCCTTTACGCCGACTGCGACCTGTGGCTCTCGACAAGCGGCTACGCCGACATCATCATACCTCAGATCTATTTCGGCTTCAGGCACGAGAAATGCGACTTCAACTCCATGCTCGCTCAGTGGGGCGGCCTTAAACGCCACTCAGGTATGCGCCTGCTGTGCGGCATAGCCGCCTACAAATGCGGCAAGGAGGATAAATACGCCGGCAGCGGCTCAAAAGAATGGCTCGAGAGCAGCGACATAATGCTGCGACAGGCTCAGAGCATCGCGGCGAACAAGAATTACGACGGATTTGTCGTCTACTCTTACTCCGACATCAGCCGCAAGAGCTGCTCGGAGGAGATGAAACGGCTTCGGGAATATATTAAAAACAACGGGAATTAAACGGGGACTGAAAGATGAAGAAAAACAAGGTTTTGGCAGTTGTAATAGCCTGCGTGGCGGTGATAATCACGGCTCTCGTGATAACCATGGCCGCAACGGGCAAATTTGCATCGCTCAAAAAGCATTTTTCCGACGAAACGACCACGAGCGCACCCGCCGCTGNNGCCCCAGCCGCCCCGCCCCGCCCGACGCGCCCCCCGCCGTTCAGGCGAACGCAAGACCCAAGACGGCGAAGCCCGCTCAGCTTGTGGCGGCGCTGATAGAGGATTGCGGTGAGGAAGCGTCGCAGAGCCTCTCAAAGCTCGGCAGCTACGGCTTCAACACGGCGATATTCGACCTCAAAGGCGATAATTCCGCCGCCGTCAAGGCGCTTATCTCCGAGGCACAGGCCGCGGGCATCTATTCCGGCGTGCGCGCCGACATTTCGGGTGGCGACACGGTAACGGCCTTCCTCGAGGAGGTCAACGCCGACTTTGTGATACTCTCGGGTGCAGATGAAACTCTCGGCGATTACGTTTCAAAGGTAACCGCCGTGTGCGAAAAAATTACGGCAATCGACTCCGCCGCAGAGATAGGCGTTGAGCCGGTCTACTGCTCCAACATCTCCTCAGGTCTGGACGAGCTTATATCGGGCGGCAGCATAGATTTTGTTTTTGTTGTGCAGAGCGGCAACGACGACTCGGCATTGTCGATAT
>FR888227.1:58103-63798 GCA_000431775.1 Clostridium sp. CAG:413
ACCATATGGAACGAAAAGGCGATATCCGTATGGATGTGCCATTGCCTCAAGGGGCTGGATTCATTCTCGACGGAAAAAGCCAAAAAGACCGTTTCCTCCGTCTCCCGCTCGGCAGACATGTCAATGTGCGGCGCTTTGGCTTTCTATCCCCTCTCGGATATCGAATCCGCAAAGAGCACGGCCGCCGAGGTAGTGCTGAACTACATAAAGAAGCGCGACACCTATCTGCTCGACAAGGAATTCAGTGTATCGAATCACAGCAAGACTTCGTTCACCACCGAGCAATCCACGGTCACATTCAGGGGCACGAGCAGCCCCGCATACGACCTCAAATGCAACGGTGAGAAGCTGACCGTCGCAAAGACGGGCGATTTCTCCGTCGACTGCCCTTTGAAAGTCGGCAAAAACACTATAAAATTTGAACATAAGAGCAAGACCTACACATACACCGTGACCTACAAAATAAAGCTGCTTAAGAGCGTTTCGCCCTCGGACGATATCACCGTGCCGGGCGGTATGCTCGTCGAGGTCTCGGCGATTGCCCACAAGAGCGCCTCGCTGAGCGTTGAATTCGGCGGCAAGAGCTACACGATGAAAGCTGTGCAGACCGAGTCGGAGGAGGATTCCGCACCCGATGCAGATTCCGATTTCACCTCCTTTACGGCTTCGCTCAAAACGCCGGAGGGCACTTCCTCGGTGCAGAAGCTCGGCAAATACAAGGTGACGGCAAAGTATCAAGGGCTGACCGAATCCCTCAGCGGCGCAAACGTCATCGTCAGCGCAAATGTTATCGAAGTGCCGCCCGAGACCGACCCGCCCACTCAAGAGCCGACCTCCGCGGGCACAACTCACGCGGGCGAAACCTCATCCCCCGCCGATGAGCCCGGCAGCTCAAGCGCACCCGCCGCTTCATCGAACACGCCGCAGGGCGACTCACTCGAAAGATACAGCTACAAAAATAACTACGGCCTCGGCACGGCGAAGATCTGCGAGATAATCGACGACTATGTTGAGGTATACCCGGGCAACACCACGGCGACCTATTCCGTGCCGGACTGTTCACCCCTGCTCAAGGGCACGGCGGACTATGTCAAAAACAGCGCCAAATACGACAACGACACATATTATATCCTTGCCTCGGGCGTCAAGGTGCCGCTGCTGCGTGAGGAGCGGCTTGCTTCCGGCATAAACGGCAAGATAACCCATGTTAAGATAGTTGACGGCTATGTGATGCCGAAGAATAATATCAAGGTCGTCAGCGCAAAGGCATATGACTCAAAGACCGTCATTGAGCTTGATATGAACCGCAGCGTTGTATTCAACATCAAGCTGACCGGGCAGACCTACGGCTTATATAACGACAGGCGCGTTACCGTATCCTCGCTCAACTGCTCAGGCGTTGAGATCACATTCAGCGACACAGCCTCGGCGGGCGAAAACATGGCGTTCGTCAACTCCGTTATCAAGGGCGGCAAGTGGAGCGTCAACAAGAGCGCCTCCACCGTCACGCTCTCGCTTGAGCTTGCCCAAAAGGGTAAATTCTACGGCTTCCACTGCGAATACAACGAAAAGGGCAACCTTGTGCTCTCGTTTAAGCATAAGCCCTCGTCGTCGCTCAGCGGCTACACTATCATGCTCGACCCGGGCCACGGCGGCATTGACGGCGGCGCGGGCTGCGCCGTTTCCTCAACCGATTTCGGCCAGGAGAAGAATATAAATCTCTCCATCGCCACCAAGGTCAAGGCTCTGCTTGAAGCGGAGGGCGCAAAGGTCGTTATGACCCGCACGGGCGACAAATGGGTCTGCTACGCCGACAGGAATGCGGCGGTCAGAAAGCAAGACCCCGATATGTTCATCGCCATTCACTGCGACTCAAGCTCCACGGCATCGGCAATGGGCACCTCGGCTTATTATTACAGGGCATATTCACAGCCGCTTGCAAAGGCTCTGCATCAGAGCATCGTTGCGGCGTACAAGAGCGATATCTACGCCGATAAGCCCGATTCATTCAAGAATAAGGTCAGCAGGGGCGCAAACTTCTACGCTTTCAGAGTGACAAGAGTTGAGGAATGCCCCGCCGTGCTGATAGAATACGGCTTTGTCTCCAACACGGACGAGTGCCAGGTGCTCCAAAACGCCAAAAACAGAGACACCCTCGCCAAGGCTACGGTCGAAGGCATCAAAAAATACATCAGCGCGAGCTGAGCCGCTTCTCAACGGCGGTGCAGAGCATAAATCCCGGCAGACTGAGGGCAAACCACCCGAGCGTAAAGAGCGGGCAGATCTGACCCATTATATTAAACGGCTTCTCCGAGTAATCCCACACATCCCAGCCGAGCCCGAGGTTGACCACCGCCCCGACGGCGAATTCAAGGCTCGTGATAACAAGCGCCCCGAGCAGGCAGCGCAGGAGGATATTGACATCCCTGCTGCGGTTTATCAGCATGAAGAGCGCCATTACCGCGCCACCCGTGAGCGCCATTGTCCAATGGGTATAGCCCCGCACTATCACCTCGATAGCGCCGTAGATAAACGCTCCCAGCCCGAAAATTATAATGTATTTCCCTACCCCTGTTTTCATCATCCATCACCTGATTTAGGTTTGACAAAAGAGGTGCTTTTATGCGGCAACTGACCGCTCTGGTAAAACCTGCTTCATCAGCGTGCAATCTGAAATGCGGCTACTGCTTCTACTGCGACGAGGCAAGCGCCCGCAGCGGCTGCGGCAAGGGCTTCATGAGCATTGACACGGCAAGAAATCTGATAAAAAAAGTATTTGACTTCTGCGGCAGCGGCTCCGTGATATCATTTATGTTTCAGGGCGGCGAACCTCTGCTTGCGGGGCTTCGCTTCTTTGAGGATTTCGTTGCGGCGGCACAGGATCTGAAGACCGACGGCAGCACCCTTCGCTTCTCGCTCCAGACCAACGGCACGCTGATAGACGATGGATTCTGCGAATTCTTCAAGCGAAACGGCTTCCTTATCGGCGTTTCGATAGACGGCAAAAAGCCGCTGCACGACTCCCACCGCTGCGGCTCGTTCGACAAGGCGATGAACGGCGTCTCACTGCTGAGAAAGCACGGGGTGGACTTCAACATTCTCTCCGTCATCACTGCGGGCACGGACGCAAATGAGCTGTTTGACTTCTATATCGAGAATAATTTCAGAGACGTGCAGCCGATATACTGCCTTGACCCGCTCAGCGGCGAAAAGACGGAATACAGCCTCGGCGCGAGGGAGCTTGCCCGCTTCCAAAAGCGGTTGTTTAACCGCTGGTTTGCCGAGGTAAGCAGCGGCGGCAGGATGTATATCCGCGACTTTGACAATATCCTCTCGCTGCTCACAACAGGCAGAGCCGAGCAATGCGGCGCAAGCGGGCGCTGCAACGCCCAGCTCGTGGTCGAAGCTGACGGCACCTGTTACCCCTGCGATTTCTATTGCCTTGACGAATTTGAATGCCTGAACATTAACGAGGCTTCCGTTGACGATATCCTCAGATGCGACGGTCTGCGCCGCTTCTTTGAGCACACCGAGCCGGAGAACAAGCTCTGCCTCTCCTGCCCCGTGCGCTCGGTATGCGGCGGGGGCTGCAAGAGATACAGGAGCCTTTATAATCAGCTCGACGGCTACTGCCCGAGGGCGGAGGCGCTACTCCACATAATCGACAAGCTCCGCAGTTCATTCAGCGACAACATATAGGAGGCGTGCATATGAAACGACCAAACATTATATTCTATTTCTCAGATCAGCAGCGGGCGGATACCGCGGGCTGCTACGGTCAAAGGCTGCCCGTTACGCCTAATCTCGACGCCGTAGCCGAGGAAGGCACGGTGTTTGAGAATGCCTTCACCTGCCAGCCCGTCTGCGGGCCGATGCGCGCCTGCCTGCAAAGCGGCGTATACGCAACGCAGACAGGCTGCTACCGCAACGATATTGCCCTGCCGACCGACCGCAAAACGCTCGCAAATTATCTAAGCGAGGCGGGCTATGACACGGCGTATATCGGCAAATGGCACCTTGCCTCCGACAAGGAGCACGACCTTAAAGCCAAGGCGACCCCCAAGGAGCGCAGGGGCGGCTATGACTATTGGAGAGCCGCCGACGTGCTTGAATTCACCTCTCACGGCTACAACGGCTATATATTTGACGGCGACGGCAAACGGCTTGACTTCAAGGGCTACCGAGCCGACGCGATAAACGATTACGCCGTCGAATACATCGAGAAACAGCCGCACGACAAGCCGTTCTTTATGTTTGTCTCTCAGCTTGAGCCGCATCATCAGAATGACCGTCTGAGATTTGAAGCGCCCAGGGGCGCCAAAAAAGCATTCAAGGATTACGACGTGCCCGGCGATCTTGAGGGCACTCTCGGCGACTGGCGGCTTCAAATGCCCGCCTACCTCGCCTGCTGCAACCGTGTCGACTACAACTTCGGCAGACTGATTAAATCCCTCAAGGATAACGGATTATACGACAACACCGTTATCATCTACACCTCCGACCACGGCTGCCACTTCCGCACGAGGAACGCAGAATACAAGCGCTCCTGCCATGAGGCGAGCATCAAGGTGCCTCTGGTCATAACCGGCGGCGGCTTCACGGGCGGCGGCAGAGTAAGCGACCTTGTATCGCTGATAGACCTGCCCGCCACGGTACTTGACATTGCGGGCGTAAAAGTGCCCGAGAGCTATGCCGGCAAGAGCCTCACGGACCTCAAGGGGCACGACAGCGTATTCATGCAGATCTCCGAAAGCCAGATAGGCAGAGCGGTCAGAACGAAGAAATGGAAATACAGCGTGACCGCCAAAAACAAGGACTGCGCCTACGCCGAGAGCTACACCGAGGACTTCCTCTATGACCTTGAGAGCGACCCATATGAGAAGAATAACCTTGTCAGCGACCCCGCATACGCCGACGTGAGGGCTGATCTGCGCGAGCTGCTGACGGGATATATGAAAAAGGCGGGCGAGCCTTACCTTGAAATCAAATTAAAGGGAGAATAAGCATGAATCATAAGTGCGAAACCAAAAAGAAGCTGCTCAGACCCGACGGCTGCGTCGACGAGCCGGGCTGGGCAAGCAGCCTTGTCTATGAATACAGCCCGTTTGACGTAAAGGCCAACAAGCTCCGCATAAAGGAGTGGGATTACTACATAATCGTTGACGACAACGGCTACGCATTCTGCACCGTCATCGCCGACAACCGCTATATGGGGCTTGCGAATTCGTCCTTCTACGACTTCAACGAGGGCAAGAAATACGACTTCATCACTCCCCTTGTGATGCCGATGGGCTCGCTGCATATGCCGACCGACAGCTCAAAGGGCGATATCTACTTCCGCTCTGCCAACTGCGAGCTTGCCTATATCCACGTCGACGGCGGCAGGCGGCTGACGGGCAGATATAAAAAATGCCTGCTTCACGACGAGCTTGAATTCGACCTTTTCCTGAAGGAATTCAAGGACGACGACACCATGGTCATCGCCACCCCGTGGCAACAGGATAAAAAAGCATTCTATTATAACCAAAAGATCAACTGTATGCCCGCCTCGGGCTATGTGCGCTTCGGCGGCAAGAGCTACGAATTCACACCCGAGCGCAACTACGGCACCCTCGACTGGGGCAGAGGCGTATGGACATACGACAACACCTGGTATTGGGGCTCGGGCAACGGCACGGGGAACGGCAAGCGCTTC
>FR888227.1:63853-135103 GCA_000431775.1 Clostridium sp. CAG:413
GACCGCCGCAAGTGAAAACATGATATTCTATGACGGCAAATGCCACAAGCTCGATCGGATCCGTTTCGAGATACCCGAGGATATCATGCAGCCGTGGAAGTACATAAGCTCCGACGGCAGGTTTGACATGGATTTCAAGCCCCTCTATGATAACCGCACCAACCTCAACGCCCTGGTCATAGCCCAGGACGCCCACCAGGTATTCGGCAAACTCAGCGGCAAGGCCGTCCTCGACGACGGCACGGCGCTCGAGATAAAAGACCTCACCGTCTTTGCCGAGCGGGTCAGAAACAGATATTAAGTTGAAAAGCAAACAACAGTTTAATGCTGAATTGCAATTATTTTTTGGGACGTCGAGGACGCCGTCCCCTACGGTATGCGCTGAAAGAATGCACTTGCCCTCGCTTCCCTCATGTAAAGAGAGACTTTGATACGCTTAGCTCAAATATTTCGTGAGTATAAAATAGCCGCCGTGGCCTTGAAAACGACGGCGGCTATTCTATAACTATGCCTTACATATATATTATAATTGCAAACAGTTTGGGGCTGCGACGGATCGCAGCCCCTTTTGTTTATTTCTTCAGAAGTCTGTCGGGCACATAGCCATAGAGCAGCGTGCCGTCCTCATACTCGAATCGGACGTAGCTGCCGCTGTAGGTGAGCGGGTAATTCACCCTCACCGCCCCGAGATATTGGTCTATGACCGCTTTATCGGTCACGGTTTTTGCGTCGGCGGGGAGTTTAAGCACCGCTCCGCTTTCGATGTCTTCGTTCGTGTCCTGTGCTTGCGCGAGCACACCCATAAACATCTGCATACTGCTGTTGTCGAAGTAAAATGTTTCCGAGCAATTGTAGGCGGTGAAGCGGCAGACAGTCATTCTGACAGGCTCTTTTACGCTCTCAAACGCGTCGGTAAGCGAGGTCTCCTCCAGCACGGCGAGAGTGCTCGTCATATTTGCATAAACGGGTATCGCCGTGAACTCGCCGTTAAGCAGCGAGTCCTCCTCGCTTGTTTTCTTATCAACCATTTCATATCCGACAGCGCCGTCGGGATCCATACTGAATACGATATAGCCGAGCAGTTTTTCTGTGCTTGAGAGATCGAGCGGCAGGCGGTCATTGCGTATATCATCGGCAACGGCGGCGAAGAGCACTCGTCTCTGCTCCGTATCGGTGTAATCCTCCGCACGGGTCATCGAGGTGAGATCGGGTGAAGCTATCGCTATTTTCCTGCCCTCAAAATAGTAGTCGTTCGTAACATTTCCGTCCTCAGAGACGATTTCATTGCCGTCAAACAGAGATGCAACATATTCTTTATAGGTATCGCCGTGCGTTATCTCCGCAAGCGTTTTGAGCGCCTCGTCGCTTGCGACAAAATACTGTCTGTCAAGCTCCTTACCGTTTTTCAGCTTATAGCTTATCCTGATATTGGCGGGCAGCAGTCTTTCGCCGTCGTCGGCGTGCATTGACTGCTTGGTCACCGTTTGACCCTTGCAGCCTATGAGCAGCCGATGCGCCTTGATCACATTCTCTATATCTGCGGAGTCGGTAATACCCGTGAACATGGGGTTCACGGAGCCGTAGTAGCTGCCGAGATTATAGAGCAGAGCGCTGTCGATAAGGCGATCCTCATAGGAAACGAAGGCGTCAGCCCTGCCGCCAATGGGTCTTGCGATGATATCGCCCGTTCCCGTGGTGACGGAGACCGAGGCTATCTCGTCCGCCGCGGGGAGCCTCGACGAATAGCCGAAGAGACCGCCCGTGAATACAAGCGCCACCAGAGCCATGATACCAAGCTGCACTCCGAGCTGCCAGAGCTTTTGAAGCAGTCGCTTGAAGCTTCTGAGGATAAAAAGCTCAACGATGAAGAATACGGGCACGGTCACAATGACAAAAATGAGATAATTTTTGAGAGCGGCGCCCGCTTCATAATGCATACCGCCCGCAAGCGAGGAGATAAAGCTCGCCGCAAAAATCGAAACGCTGAACACAGCAAGATTGGTCATGAACTGATTCGCGCCGAGGAAGCCTGCCTTCTCCGCCTTACGCCTCTTATAGAGCAGCGCCGCAACGCACGCAAGGGCAGCGCTCACGGCAAGGAAGATCAGCACATAGCGGAATACGGGAGTGTATTTTTCTTCGTTGGAAGCATACGAAGCCTGACTGATATCGGAATATATCGAGGGCAGCAGATACTTCTCAAAGCTGCCGAGCGGAAGCACTATCGACTTATTGACGGAGCCGCCCGCGCCGAAGCCCGACCAAGTATTGACCGAGCCGAGCAGCACATTCGTATACGGCGAGCCGTAGAGCATGGTGCAGATCATGGCCTCAATGGTGTTTTTGAGAGCTATCGGCAGTATCATAAAGGCCGCGCTGTAGGCGATCGTCTCCGCAACCGAGCCGACAGAGCAGCAGACAACGGCGGTGACGGTGAACGCAAATATCATCGCCGCAAAAAGGCGGAGCGAGATATAGAACGCTGCCGTCCAAAGCCCGTGATGGCTGCCGAAGTAAAACAAATTGATAAGTCCGCAAATAAAAATCGGCAAAAAGGTCGCGGCGGCTGTCAGGCACACGCCCGCGAGGTACTTTGCGAGGAACATCTGCCCCCTTGTCTGCGGTGCGCTGAAGAAAACATTGGTCGAAGCCTTGCCGAGCATATATTTATAGATCAGCAGCGCCGTCGCTACGCCGCCTATAAGCAGCGACGCATCAAGCAGTAATATCAGCAGGGATTCGCTGTCAAGCTGGAAATTCCAAAATACCGTTACGCTGCCCTTGCCGCCGCTCGGCGCATCCGCAAGCAGGCTGCCTGCGGTGCAGATAAAGAGTATCACAAAATTGATTAGTGCCACGGGCAGAGCCGCCATAAATGAAAGTGAAAATGTGTGTCTGAAGGTATCAGCCGAATATTTCTTTGAAGTCATAATCAGTATCCTCCATTTCTTCAAGGAATATCTCTTCAAGCGTGAGCGGGTATTTCTCAACCAGCAGCGGCGACATGGCGTTCAGCTTCTTTTCGTTCTCCTCCGGGTCGCCGCCGAGCGAGAGCGTCACTATCTTGCCGTCTTTGTCAAATCGCTTGATGTCGAAGTCGGCGAAGTCCTCGCGGCTCTTTTCATCGGCGAATACCACCCTGAATTTGCAGCGGCTGGCGCTGATATCGTCAACCGAGCAGTCGAGGACTATCCTCTTGCCGTTGATAAGGGCGATATGGTCGCAGATGTCGGTCAGCTCATGCAGATTGTGCGAGGAGACGATAATGCTGCATTCCCTGTCCGCCGCATACTCAATGAGCATATTATTCATAAGGCTTCTCTTGGCGGGGTCGAGGCCGTCGAAGCTCTCGTCAAGCAGCAGTATCTCGGGCAGCGTGGACATACCGAGTATCATCGCCGCCTGGCGCTGCATTCCCTTTGAGAACGAATTGATCCTTGCGGTCTTGTCGAGCTTGAATACCCCGCAGAGCTTGTCGAGGGTCTCAAAGCTGAATTTGGGGTAATACCCCGCATAGAATTTCGCCATCTTCTCGATCGAAGAATTATAGTTAAAATACAGGTCGTCGGGGACATAAAACATCCTGCGCTTGACATCGGCGGAGTCAAAGACGTCAACGCCGTCGACGGTGACCGAGCCGCCGTCCGCGCGATAGATGCCCGCCACGGTCTTGAGCAGAGTGGTCTTGCCAGCCCCGTTATATCCCACAAGGCCGTAGACCGAGCCTTTATCCACCGTCATCGAGAGTTTATCAACGGCGGTGAATTTGCCGTATTTTTTGGTCACTTCTCTAATCTCTATCATCAGATATCCTCCTTATAGACCGAGCCCGCAAGCTCGATAACTTCGGATTCCGTCACTCCGACGGATCTTGCCACGGCGAGCGCCTCACGCAGCTCACGCAGGGCCTTTGCCGTCACGCTGCTGCTTTGCAGGGCGTTTTCGCTCACGAAGCTGCCTGTGCCGGGCACGGTATAGATGACCCCGCTCAGCTCCAGCTCCGCAAACGCTTTCTTGACCGTGTTGACATTGGTTGCCGTCTCTGCCGATATGGCTCGTATAGACGGCAGCTTTGAATGAGCTGGGTAAACACCTATGCGGATAAAGGTGATTATTTGATTCTTTATCTGCTCATAGACGGGCACCCTGCTCTGCTTATCAATTATTATCAAGGACATTCCCCCTTTACGGCTGTATATGTGTGCTATCTGTGATATCACGCTTGCATTATAGCATGAGCAAGTCGCTTTGTCAACAGCGCAGGCAAATATTTTTTCGTCAAAAACTACAGGATATTTTTGTTTTTGCTGTTGTTTTTTTTGGCGATATGTGATATATTTTAGAAGTAAGCAATCAGCACTATTTTAACGGAGGGTTTTTCATGGATAACAAAGATCTGTTTCGCAGAGAAGAGAACGGCTACAACACCGCCGATGTCGAGAAATACATAAACACGCTCAAGACCGAATACAGGCGTGTATTTGAATATGCCAAAAAGAATGAGACAGATAACGAGAAGCTCAAGAGGATCTGCCGCAAGATGAGCGAGGAGAATAAGGCTCTCAAGGCAAGCGGAGCGACCGTCGCTGCCGCAGCGCCCGCCGACAACTCGGCGGCTATGGAGAGCGTTGAGAAGATCGCAAGGCTCTGCGCCGCTCTGAGCGCCGAGAATGCGGCTCTCAAGGCGAAATTATCCGAATAATCATCGAAAGGCAGACTGATTTTATGGAACAGTTTAAACTTAAAAGCATAGATGAGCTTGACCTTGACTTCGTGCAGCAGAGAGACGGCAAGCCCGAGCAGCCGAGCGCTCCCGCGCCGCAGCAGAGCAGCCTTATCCCCGAGATAAGCAAGGACAAGCCCGCCGCAGTCGACGAAAGACCGCACAGATATTTCAAAAAGACCGCCGATCAGTTTGATGATACGACGATTTATAAGCCCTTCGGTCAGAGCGAGAACACCTCCCGCCCCGCCGACACCTCCTATGCTCCCATAGGAGCAGTCGACGAGACCGCCCAGCCCACCGTGCCCGATTTCGGCGCGGACGACTACGGCAAGGTCGAGGTCGAGAAGCCCGCAAAGGCTAAAAAGGGCAAGAGCGGCAAAGGCATCCTCGCGGGCCGCATAATTTCGATAGTCCTGCTTTGCGCCACGGTGCTCACCTTTGTTTTCGGCTGCGTGATATCAATATTCATCAACAATAGCGGTACCAACCTCGCAGGCTATTGCTTCAACTCGATGTATCAGACCGTCGACGATCTCGGCGTGTCAAAGGGCGACCTTATCATCTCAAAGAAGCTCAGCGCAAGCGAATATCAGACCAATACGCCCGTAGCCGTCCCCGCCCCCGACGGTCAGACAGGCTGCGATATCCAGTATATCACCGCCGTCACCCCGATGGGCAGCAACGACTGCGACCTCACCACGGCGGGCATCTCCGGCGGCTATCAGGTCACGAACACCTACAGCTCGGCGACCTGCTACGGCACGGTCAAATTCTTCGTCCCCTTCTTCGGCGGACTTATCACCTTCGCAATGGATAACGCGATCCTTGTATGCGCCCTCTTCATACTGCTCTCGGCATTCTGGTGCCTGATGCTCATAATGCTTGAGAAAAACGGAAACAAGGCAAAGAAATCAAAGAAATAATAACTAAGCAAATGAGCCTGTCAAATTGACAGGCTCATTTTCATAATCAGAATCGAATGCTATAGAAGTTATTCTGTTTTAATAAACCGTGACAGGGAACTCCAGAGAAATGCTTTCCTCGCCGTCGTCGGTATCCCAGCGGAAGGTCGCACTACCCATATATGAGCCCGAGTCAAACATGGTTATCTCCGCTCGGCTCAGCCCCACGCTCCCGTCCGATGTCCACCCTGGCAGGAAAGTTATATTCTGCTCAAAAGACTCCTTCGGCTTGAGCGTTCCGCCGCTTGCCGCTTCCATTAAAGTCTTTCCTACGGTATCGCAGTCTATGAATCCTTTGCCGTCACTGTCTGTTATCACCGTTTCTATTTCCAAATGCATATTCTCGCCTGTAGCCGAACGGGTGTAGGTTATGCTTTTATCGGAATCATTGGTGATTCTTGCGACGACGGGGAATTCTTCGCCGTGAGCGACTCTTTCAGGCGCATACACTGACAAAGTAAGCCCCTTATGGCTTTTAGTGTATTCAACGACATTATCGGTCGCAGTTTCGGAATCCACCGTCGTATCATCGACTTCGGCTTTTCCGCAGGAGCAGAGCATTGTTACGGCGCACATCAGAATGCAGAGAATGCGTAAAACCCTTTTATTCATTGTTTTACCCCCTAAATACCGACGTTTGATCGGCCTGATAATTCAAAACCGACAGTCTTTCGGAGCTGCCGGTTTATTTTAATATGTTATTTTCTGAACTTCCCGACTGCTTTTATCGCCGAGGCGGTGAGCGCCGCTGCGCCTGCCGCCGCACCAGCAATAAGAGCGGCTTTCTCTTTGCCTGAGCCGTCGGCGTCCCAGATATATCTGAGCTTTGAGCCGATGCCTCTGCCGCAGAGCTCGCTGTAAGTCAGGGAATACGTGAGATAATCGGAGGGGTCGACCTCGTTTATCTCAAAGACGCGAACGCCTCTCAGCTCATTGCCGTAGCAGCGGAACGAAGCGCAGGCGGTCTGCACAAAGTCAATGCCTTTATAGCTGCCCTCGAAGCAATTCACATGGTCGTGACCCGTGACGATGGCTTTAACGCCGCCGCATTCAAGCGCCGCGTCAAACAGACCCGCGCCGTCCTCGAGCACGGCGGGCAATTCGCCGAGGCTGCCGCTGCCGCAGCCGGGCTTGAAGCGATAATAGCTGCCGTCATGCGACTTAAACACCGCTCCCTCCCCTGTCGGGCACTTCTCAAATAGCTCGAGAGTCTCGGGCAGAGGAATATGCAGGAACATCAGCGACGGTATCGGGCTGCCGCCGTTCTCGGCGGTAAGGGCAGATGAGGTGCGCCTAAACCATTCGACCGTCTCGGGCTTGATGCGCTCGTAGCATTTATCCTGCGCCTTGTCATACCAGGCGCAGTCCAGCATCCAGATATTGAATATCTGCTTTTTGCCCTCGCTGTCGAGCACGGGGATATTATAGGTGTCGCAGTCCACCGTGGGATCGTCGATATTCATCGGCAGACAGCAGGAGTAGCTCCTGAAAATATCCGCCTGCTCATCCTTGCTGACAAGGTTGCGGTCATCGTGATTGCCGAATATCATGGCAAAGGGGATCCCCCTGCGCTGAAGCGGAGCGGCGATATTGTCTATCGACTCGCGCATCACCTTGAGGGTCGCCTCCTTGCCCGAGGCTATCTGACGGTTGCCGATTCGGGCGTCGAGCAGATGATTGCCGAGGATATTGTCGCCCGTGAAGAGCACAAGGTCGGGCTTCACCGCATCGTAGGCGTTGTTAAGCATCTTTACCATGGCGGGGCGGACATATTTCATATCCTGCGGGTCGCTGACCTGCATTATAATGAGTTTGCCCGACGGATTGAATTTGATCTGATTAGCGTTTTTCATTAAAATCTCACTTTATAATTCTGTATTTGCCGATTAGAGGCAGCTCCTTGGCCTCACCCTTGAGTGAATTCACTATGCCGATGATGCGGAAGATGAGCACCAATGCGCCGCCGACTGCGCTGATGATCCAGCCGACAACGGGTATCATTGCGACTATTGCAATGACGATGTCGAAGAGGAAGAGCAGCAAGCCCTGATTGGCGTGGAACTTGGCATAGGGCGAATTCGGCGCTGCGATGAGCGGAACTATGAAAAGTATCCACAGGTATGACAGGAACGACATGACCTTGTTATTGCTGATATCTTCGGGTGAATATTCCGAGGTGGTGTTAGGGGTGTTGGTGAACTGATTTACGGCGTCGTCGAGCTTGCTTTGGAAACCGCCGTCGCCCGCAACGGGCGGAGCTTGTGTCTGAGCGGGCTCGACCTTTTGGCCGCAGACCGAGCAGAATTTGGCGCCGTCTTCAAGCTGAGCGCCGCAGCCCGTACAAAATCTCATGTATAAGTCTCCTTATTTAATTTCGCCGGCGGCTAAACGCCTCTCTCTATCCTTGAGGAACGGCGAACCGGCGGGCACTACGAATACAATGCCCTTCTCAACTATTTCAAATGAAGTATCGGTAACATACTTCGTCTCGCCGTCAACATTGACGGCCGCGGGGTGGTCGCTGTGGATAACGAGCTTCTTGCCTCTTTGGAAATTGGTGATATCCCAGTCGAGATGCTCGCCGCGCTTGTATTTATTGAGCAAAGTCGCCAGCTTCAGGCGGCTGAGCTTGCTCTCAACGATGATGAAATCGAGCAGACCGTCGTCGGGGTAAGCCTTGGGTCCCGCCATGAATCCGCCGCCGTACCAGCGGGAATTACCCGCGAAGCAGAAGAGGCAGTCCTGAGTTATCTTCTCGCCGTCGTCTATCTGCACGGTAAAGTGGTTGCGGAATTTCTTGAGCAGCGCATAGAGGCAGCCGATGTAGTAAGCGCCCTCGCCCGTGACGAGCGGCAGCTTCTTTATCTTGCCCTGCATAGCGCAAACCTCGGCGTCCATACCCATGGAGCACTGATTGATGGCTATCTCGTTACCGCACTTAATGACGTCAAATTCAACGGGCACGCCGTTAACGACGTTGTCGAGATTGAGAAATTCCTCTTTGGTGCCGAAAAGGCGGATGAAATCGTTGCCCGAGCCGAGAGGGATAACGGCGACCTGGGCGTTCTTGTAGCCGTATGCGCCGTTGACAACCTCATAGAGGGTGCCGTCTCCGCCGCAGGCATAGAAGCGCAGCTCCTCGCCGCTCTTTGCACGGTGCTCAACGAATTCGATGCCGTCGTTCTTCTTCTCGGTTACATAAATTTCGTAATCGAGAGCGTGCTTCTTACAGATCTCATCAATTTGGGGCTTTATAATACCAAGCGCCTTTCCCTTGCCCGCTGCCGGATTGATAACGAATACGTGCTTCATTTCAAAACAAACCTTTCGTAGCTGATTATTTAAAATACATAAATAACTGGCACTTGATCATGCCGTTATAAAGCTTCCTGCGTTTATCGGCCTTCCTGCCGAAGGCGGTCTCGAACTCCTCGTCGGGGCTGATGATGCTGTATGACCAGCCGTGCCTGCGCTCAAAGACCTTGCCCATTGCCCTGTATATCTTCTCGCACTCGCTCATATCGAGCAGGCGCTCGCCGTATGGCGGGTTGCATATCAGCGTGCCTCGCTCCGTCTGTGGCTTGAAATCCGCAACGTCGGCGGTGGAGAAGCGTATCATCGAGCCGACCCCTGCCCTCTCGGCATTGACAGCGGCTATCTCGGCGCTCTTTGGGTCGATATCCGAGCCGAAGGCCTCAAAGTCGGGGCATTCACGGACAAGGCTACGCGCCCTCTCCCGCTCCTCCTCCCACACATTGCGGGGAATAACGCCGAATCTCTCGGCAGAGAAGCTGCGGTTGACGCCGGGGGCGATATTCGCCGCCATGAGCGCACCCTCGATGAGGATAGTGCCCGAGCCGCACATCGGGTCGTAGAATTTATGATAAGGTCTGAGGTGAGACAGGCTGCAAAGCGCCGCCGCCAAGGTCTCCTTAATAGGCGCGTCGTTGGCGTCGAGCCTGTAGCCGCGCTTATGCAGGCCGTAGCCCGAGGTGTCAATAAGCAGCGAGACCTTATCCTTCATGATCGAGAACTGTATCTGATGGACGGGGCCGCTCTCCTCAAACCACTCGATATGATACTTGCTCTTGAGCCGCTCGACGACCGCCTTTTTGATTATCGCCTGGCAGTCACGAGTGCTGAAAAGCGCCGAATTGATCGAATAGCCCTTGACGGGGAAAGCGTCGGTCGAGCCTATCCACTTCTCCCATTCGAGGGAACGGGTGCCCTGAAACAGCTCCTCGAAGCTCCGTGCCTCAAAGGTGCCGACGAGTATCTGCACTCTCTCGGCGAAGCGGGAGCATATATTCACTCTCGCCAGCATATTTTCGTCGCCGCTGAAGAGCACGCGGCCGTTCTCGGCGGCAACATCATCCGCACCGAAATCGCGCAGCTCCGCCGCAATGAGCGACTCCATGCCGAGCAGGCACGGGATTACAAAATCAATTTTCATTTAAAAACTCCGTAATTTTATAGGATTAGAGATCCGCCGGGCAAAGTAAGGCGGGAACCGGAAATTTCGGTTCCCGCCGATGACAGATCTGACTTTATAGCAAGGCGGGCATTACTCGACTTCGGGAGTTATAAGCCCGTATCCGCCGTCGTTGCGCCTGTAAACTACGCTGATATCGCCGTGTTCCTCATTGAGGAACATATAGAATTGGTGACCCACAAGATTCATCTGAAGAATTGCTTCATCGACTGACTCGGGTTTAAGGATAACGGTCTTGCTCCTGACGAGCTCGTAATCCTTCTCCTCGGTAACGCTCTCCGCCTCGTCGGCGAAAGCGTCGAAGCTGCCGGTCTTGAGCTTCTTCTCGATTCTTGTCTTATTTTTGCGGATCTGCCTGATCAACGTGTCAACGCATTTGTCGAGAGCTTCGTTCATATTCTCCGCTCTCTCCTGCGCCCTGAAGACCATGCCGTTATTATTAACGGTGATCTCAACCGACTGCGATGACTTCTCAACAGTTACCGTTACCTTGGCCTCAACATCAGGTCCGAAGAATCGCTCTATCTTGGCTAATTTCTTCTCGGCGTGTTCCCTGAAGGAGTCTCTCGGTGAGCACTTGCGCCCTGTAATTGTGATTTTCATTTAGTCATCCCCTTTATTGCTATTGAAACATCTCTGTTTCATCTGCATTATAGCATATATAAACAAAAAAATAAAGGGTTTTTCAAAAAAATTCTATTAAATAGCATAAACTATTCACAAATCACAACTCCAGCTCCGCATGGCGGGTGACATGGCAGCCGACATTGACCGCCACGGGCAGCCCGGCTATGTGAGTCGGTCTCGCTTCAATGGCTACGCTGAGCGCCGTAGTCCTGCCGCCGAAGCCCTGGGGGCCGATGCCGAGTGAGTTGACCCTTTCGAGCATTTCACTCTCCATAGCGGCGTAAAATTCATCGGGATTGCCGACGGTGACATTCCTGCAAAGAGCCTGCTTCGCAAGCAGAGCGCACTGCTCAAAATCGCCGCCTATGCCGACGCCGAGCACCATCGGTGGGCAGGGATTGCTGCCCGCGACCCTCGCCGTTTCAACGACGAAGCCGATTATATCCTCTCTCGTCGCCGAGGGGGTGAACATCTTGATGCGGCTCATATTTTCGCTGCCGAAGCCCTTGGGCGCAACGGTGAGCTTCACCCGATTGCCGGGGACGATGCGTGTATGCAGCACGGCGGGGGTATTGTCGCTGGTATTCACACGCCTGAGCGGGTCGGCAACGACCGAGCAGCGAAGATATCCCTCGGTGTAGCCCTTGGCAACGCCCGCATTGACCGCTTCCTCAAAGCTGCCGCCGACAAAGTGCACTTCCTGCCCCACCTCGGCAAAGACGACCGCCATGCCGGTATCCTGACAAATAGGGATATCCAGCTCCTTGGCGGCGGCAATATTATCCTCGATAGTCTGCATTATGCTGCCAGGCAGGCCGCATTCCTCGCACGCGGCGCACTCGGCTATCCTGCTCTCAAGCTCCTGCGGCAGGCACTTATTGGCGCTGATACAAAGCTCTGCGACCGCCTGCTCGACGAGCGAAACATTGATCTCTCTCATATAATCACCCGATAATCCGTTGATATTATTACAAAAAGAAAACGGAGGCAATTAGCCCCCGTGCTCATTATTTCTGACCTCTGCGGGAGTAGCCTACGCTGCCCCTCTTTGAATCGGTTCTCTTAAGATCGGTCATCTTTTCGTCGCTGACCTGCTTAAAGCGAGCCATCATATCCTCAAACGACTGCTTCTCGCCCGTGGGTGCGGATGACTTCTGACCGTTCCAGACCTGGGGTGCGGAGCGTTTTTCGCTCCTCTGCCTCTGCTGCGGTCTGCGCTCTCTCTGCTGCTCTTTGGGCTGATCGTTGAGCTTCTTGATGGAGAGGCTGATCTTGCCCTGCGGGGTGATGGAGATGACCTTTGACGTGACCTCCTGCCCGACAGAGAGATGCTCCCTGATATCCTTGACATAGTTCGGCGCGACCTCCGAGATATGAATCATACCCGTCTTGCCGCCCTCTAATTCTACGAATGCTCCGAAATCGGTAAGCCCCGTAACCTTGCCGCTGACAACTGCTCCTTCTTCGATTTGCATAAACTAAGCTGATCCTTCCGTGTGTTTTGAATATATGAAACTGATAAAATCAGTTTATGACACCGCGGAGTCGTAATAGACTCTTTCCTCGGGTTTAGCATAGCCATACTGCTCTCTGGCGATGCGCTCGATGTAATCGGCTTCGTCGCCGCTCTCGATATAAGCCTCGAGGTCGGCATTCTCATCAAGCTGCTGATTATATTGTGACACAAGCTCGGCGTTGATCTTCTTCTGCGCCGAGACCTTGAAGCAAAGGCTCAAAAGCGTAGCCACGAAAAAGCATACAAGTGCAAATACAAAGGTGCAGACTATCACGCTGTGTTTCCTGGTGCGGGTTTTAACAGCTGCCATAGTATTTTAATCCTTTCGATCTTTGAAAAGAAAACAATTTTTGTAATAACCTAATACATTATACACTATGCTCTTATGCTTTTGCAAGAGAAATTTTGCATTTTTATCGTTTTTTATCGAAGTTTTTCGCAAAAAAGCGGCATTTTTTTCATGTTTACGCCTAATTTTAGCTCCGAGCCGCCTGAACGGCTTAAAAATCACCGCCGCCGCGCGGTGAACCGCCCTCACGGCAAGTGAAGTGACCCTGGCGGCGATCGCGCCGAACGAGATGTAATATATCATCCAGCCGAACGCCTCTCCGAGGGCGATAAAAGCCCTCACCCTGCCGCCGTCGAGCGCCATGACAAAGCAAAAATTGGAGAAGGCGCACACGCAGAAATACAGGATATCCATTGCCAGCACGAAGCCCGCCGAATTCGATATCATCAGCCGCACGGTGCGGAAAACATCATACAGTATCCCGAGCAGGAAGCCGAAGCCGACCGAGAACAGAAACAGCCTCGCCTGCTCGGTCATCCCCTGAATATATACCATTTATCTGAATACCCTACTGAAAAATCCGCCGCTCTTGGCAGTCTCCTCGGAATAGATAAGGGCGGAGATGCTGCCCTCCACGGTCAGCTCGCCGACCTCAACGCTCAGGCGATTGATATGCAGATCCTTGCCTCGCACCGTCAGCTCACCGAGGTCGGTAAACACGACCACGGTCTCCTCGTCGAAGCTGTCGACATCCGACACGCCGGAGACAGTGAGAAGCCGCCTGTCCTCAAGCACAAGATTGTGGGGCATCGATGGCATATTCTTTTCATCAGGCATAAAATAAACCTCCCGTTAAATACTTTCATTTTTGTTAAATGATATGCCTCGGGAGGCTCGTTTATTCTTAATTAAAGCTGGCGGAACATGAGAGCGGCGCTCTCCTTGGTGGCGTGCTCCGTGACGCTGAGCACCTCGAAACGGCTGGTGCTGGAGCCGAAGGTCAGCTCGATCACGTCGCCGACCTTCACGTCATACGAAGCCCTTGCAGGCTTGCCGTTGACGCTCACATGCTTTGCGTCGCACGCCTCGTTGGCGACGGTGCGCCTTTTGATAATCCTTGATACTTTCAGATATTTGTCGAGTCTCATCGTACCCTCCGTAAAACATAAGGGGCTGCCTAAAGCAGCCCCCTGTAAATCAATAATTATTCAGCAACCTTAGCCTTGAGAGCGGAGCCTGCCTTGAAAGCGGGAACCTTGGTTGCGGGAACGGCGATAACTTCACCGGTTCTGGGGTTACGAGCCTGCTTCTCAGCGCGCTCACGGACCTCAAAAGTGCCGAAACCTACGAGCTGAACCTTCTCACCTGCTGCAAGAGCGTCAGCAACTGCTGCAAAAACAGCGTTAACTGCCTTCTCGGCGCACTTCTTCTCAATACCTTCATTCTTTGCGATTGCGTTTACAAGATCTGACTTGTTCATTTGTTTTACTCCAATCTTTTAAATTCTATTTATGAAATACACGAGGTATTCATATTTACTTTTGCAATTTTGCCTCGTCCCAGAGGCGGTCAAGAGTTTCGATACCGGCGGTCTTCATATCAATGCCTCTCTCGGCAGCCATACGCTCGACCTCGGTGAATCTCAAGAGGAATTTATCGCTCGCTGCGGTAAGGGCTTCCTCGGCGTCGACCTTGACAAACCTCGACACATTCACCGCTGAGAAGAGCAGGTCGCCCAGCTCCTCGGCGATATTCTCTTTATCTTGATTTGTGACTGCGGCTCTGAGCTCCGCAGCCTCCTCGTCCACCTTGTCGAGCGCGCCGGAGACATCACTCCAGTCGAAGCCGACATCCGCCGCTTTCTTTTGCAGCTTGGTCGCCCTCATAAGAGCGGGCAGCTCGCGGGGCACGCTGAGCATGGACTCGGTCGTGGTCTTTTGACCCTTTGATTTGCGCTTGATGGCATCCCAATTTGTGAGTACGTCATCAACGCCGCTGACGCTGACTTCGCCGAACACATGGGGGTGACGCTCGATGAGCTTCTTGCAAACGCCGTCCGCCACATCGTCAAAATCAAACACGCCGCTCTCCTGCTCCATAAGAGCGTGGAACACGACCTGCATGAGCAGATCCCCCAGCTCCTCACACATGAGAGCCTTGTCGTCCTTATTTATAGCCTCGATGACCTCGTAGGTCTCCTCTATGAGATTTTTCTTGATGCTTTGGTGGGTCTGCTCGGCATCCCACGGGCATCCGCCGGGTGCGCGGAGAAGCTGCATGATCTTCACAAGGTCATAAGCGTCATATTTATCCTTAAACTGAAAATCCTGCATTTTTTACCTCCGAGAAACGACTAATTAGTATTTTAACCTAAAAGTCCGTATTTTTCAAGCACTTTTGCAATTTTTTCTCCCTTGGGAATGACAGAAATGTCTTCTTTTGCTATTCCTTTTATCAAAAGAAGGGAAATCAGGTAGACAATAGCAGCCAGAGCGATGGCTATGAGCGCCGAGACCGTGCCCATATTGAGAATGCTCTTGGAGGTGTCGGCGGGGAAAATGCGGTTGAGCAGGCCGTTCGTCGCGTATGCGGTCACGCCGCAAAGGGCGGCGCAGATAAAGGGCTTGAGGAATACCGACGACCAGCGCACATGTACCTTGGATATCCTGAGCAGCAACGCCATGTTGCAGGTGACGATTATGACGTAGAAGAGTATCGTGCCGACGACAGCGCCGTAGATATTGAGCTTGGGATTACCAACAAGGATGAAATTGCAAAGAATCTTACAGACAGAAGCAACAACGACGGATTTGACGGGGATATCCGCCCTGCCGATAGCCTGGAGCATATTGGTGGTCGGGGTAGATATGGCGATTATGCCTGTGGCAAAGCCGTAAGCCGCCATTATCGGGGCGATAACCGAGATAGCGTCTGAGCTGGAGCCTCTGCCGTAGAGGATAGTCAGAATGGGGGTCGCAAGCGACGCCATACCGATGCCTGCGGGCAGCGCGATGAGCATACCGACTCTCAGGACTGTCTCAATGGTAGAGCGGGTAGCCTTTTTATTCTTAACGACCCATGCGGCGGCGAGGGCGGGCAATGCGCTCACGCCGAGCTGGATGGTTATGGTGGGCACGAGATTCTTGAAGTCAAGAGCCGAGCCGTAAGCGCCCCAGAAATATTTGACGACCTCGCCGACATCGGAGAGGTCGAGCCTTGAGAGCCTGACCGCTTCGTTTATCGCATCGGAGTGCATCTGAATGACAGTGTTGAAATCCTTATCAAGCGCAGTTCTAAGCCTCGCCTGAATGGTGACGGTATCTATAAGATTGGTTATATTAAGTATAAGAGCGCTGATAACCATGGGGATGGCTATCTTTATCATTTCCTTTGCGATGACCTCGCCCTTGGGGGGCTTCGGCGAATTGACAAGCTGCACTCTCTCGAAGCCGTCGCCCTTTATCTTATGGCACACCATAAGGAAAAGCAGGCTGGCTATCGAGCCGACGGTAACGCCGAGCACCGCGCCCGCGGCAGCCCACGGGACTATCACGCTGTTTGCCTCGGTGAGGCTCGTGACCTGATTGCCGAATACGGTGGCGCTGACATTGCCCGAGGCAGCCATACCCTTGGCGTACTGGCTCGCGCCGACGGACATAACGGTCTTGGCAAGCAGCAGGCCGATCACGAGCTTGCCCAGAGCCTCAATGACCTGGGATATCGCGGTGGGGGTCATATTCCTGAGGCCCTCATAGTAGCCTCTGTAAGCCGACATATAGCAGCAGAAAAGCACCGACGGGGCAACGCAGAGGATAGCGGGGATGCTCTTGAGACCCGCTACAAAATAGGCGTAGGGGTAGGCGACGATGAAGATTATCAGCGTGCCGACCGTGCCGACGATGAGGAAGATTCGCTTTGATACGTTGAAAACCGCTCGCGCGTCACGGTATTTGCTCAGCGCCACATTCTCCGCGACCATTCGGGAGACTGCGACGGGCAGACCCGCCATTGAGATTGCGAATATCGGGGTATATATCTCGTATGCCGACTGGAAATAACCTCTGCCGACCGTGCCGAGCATATCCGTCAGCGGCATTTTAAACAATGCGCCGATGACCTTGACGGAGACGACGGCGACCATGAGTATCACCGCTCCGTTAAGGACCGACTGCTTTTTCTGGGAAGCCAATAGGCTCACTCTCCTTCATCCTGTAAATTCCCGCAGGAGCGAATCCGACGGGAGCAAAGAAGTATCTATATTCTTAAACAGCTTCAGCTTATTGATAAGCAATGCCGCTTTCTCACGAAATTCGGGCGCCTGCGCCGCCGAGAAAAGCTCGCAGGCTGTCTGAGCCATAAGACACGGCTCACAGGGGTGAAAGGAATCTATCCTCACATCCGCCAGCTCCTCAAACGGGAAGAGGAATCTGTCCTCCCCTCTTTTGACGCCGCTCCATATGCCGAAGGTGCGCTCGACGGGCATTGAGCGGAAGAGATGATCTCTCACCGTGCGGCGGATAAACCGCAGCTCACGCTTCGAGAGCAGCACACTGCCGTCATCCTCATAGACCCTTGACGACACGCTGACATATATCTTATATAAGCTGTCCCCGGGCAGCTCGTCTGTAATTATCGGATTGAGCGCGTGCAGCCCCTCGATAACGATTATGTCGTTATCGTCAAGGGCTATATGCTTCGCACCGTCGCGCTTGACCCCGCTTGCGAAATCAAACACGGGCAGATCGCTCTCGCTCTGAGTCGCCAGCTCGCCGAGGCAGCGCCGCAGCAGCGGGATATCCAGCGCCTCGACGCTCTCATAATCCGGCTCGCCCTTGTCATTGAGCGGGTACGGCTCGTCATGGGAGCGATAGAAATCATCGAGCGAGACGGAATACGCCCTGCCGCCCATACGTTCTATTTGAGCCGATATGAGCGAGGCTGTGGTGGTCTTGCCCGAGGACGACGGCCCCGCAAGCATAACTATCTTTTTGTCTATGTCATTAAAAACAATCTCCGCCGCCTCTTTCACACGGCTGCGGTAACGCTCCGCGCAGGAATCAACGAACTCCTGCGGCGCAAGCGCCATATTGTTGATATCGGAATAGGTCCACTTTGAATTCATGCTTTCATCACCCTCATAAAACTTAGTATGACAGATAAAAGCTCTTTATTCCGTTTTTTCGCTCCGTTATTTTATCGAAGCCCGATATATATTCATAAGGATATTTATAATTAAATATACGCTCGACCTTGGTGCCGCCCGGCTCGCAGAGCTTGGTAACTCCGCCCGCCCCCGCGGCAAGCACGGTGTGGCACTCCTCCATCATAAAGACATTGTAAAGCCCCTCTGTACCGCTCCTGCACCAGCCGACATTCTCAAGATTGCCGACGCACTTGCTCTGTCTATACATATAATAGGGGGAATATCCGCTGCAGTCAAGCTGTTTCCGGGCATATTCGAGCATTTTTTTTGCTTCGTTACCGTCCGAAACTCCCGCGCCGGAGGCATTAAGCTCCGACGAGCGCTTGAGAGCAAGGGTATGCACCGTGATATTCTCGGGCGAGAGCGCCACGGCGGTGTCGACGCTCGCGGTGAAATCCTCATAGCTTTCGCCGGGCAGACCCGCTATCAAATCCATATTCACGCAGTCGAAATCGTAGGATTTGGCGAGATGATACGCCTTCACCGCCTGCTCGACGGTGTGATTTCTACCGATAAGCTCCAGTGTTTTTTGGTTGAAGGTCTGCGGGTTAATGCTTATCCTGCCGACGTTATGTATTCTAAGCGCCCTGAGCTTCTCGGGGGTGACGGTGTCGGGCCGCCCTATCTCGACGGTGTATTCCCTGAGCGTTGAGAGGTCGAAGCTGCTCTCGACCGAACAAAGCAAACGGTCAAGCTGCGGCGCTTCGAGCACACCTGGGGTGCCTCCACCGAAATAAACGCTCTCGAGCCTCAAGCCAAGCTCGCGCGCGATGCCGCCGAGCTCACCCAGCTCGTCGGAGAGCTTCTCGAGATACTCCGGCAGCAACTTGCGGGCATTTGAATTGGTTATCGAGTGCGACACAAAGGAGCAATAGCTGCACCTTGTGGGGCAAAACGGGATCGAGACATAGAGGCTGAAGGAATTCGGCCTTGATGAGGCGACTATCTGCTCCTCCGCCTTCGCCACCGTGGCGGCAAGGCGAGCCTTCTCGGGGCTGACGAGCAGCCCTTTGGTGAAATAATCCATAGCACCCTGCTCGCCGAGCTGAGCGGTCAGGCGCAGCATGAGCTTTGAGGGGCGGACTCCCGTGAGCACTCCCCACGGCGGCGTATAGCCCGTCTCGGCGGACAGCAGCTCAAACATGAGCTGAGCTATACGCAGCTCGCATTTGTCACGCAGCTCATCCTCGGGCGCCGTGACTTTGTCGCCCGCCGAGCGCACACTGCCGTTTATCGAGGTTATCACCTCGACCCTCGCTCCCCCGTCCTCGGGGAAAAGGCGCGTCTCAACGGTCAGAGGGTCGTCGCCGCTGCCGTCGTATTTTATTTCTATCTTCTCATTCGGGTAATAGACCCTGCAGAGATTCTCGCATTCATAATGAAAATCGTGACCGAAGATCCTGAGTATCAATTCTTATTCATCCTTCGTATCCAGTGATTGCTGACCCTTTCGGAGTCAAGCGTGGTCTCACGGTTATGACCGGGATAGACCCTGTAATCGCCGTCAAGGGCGATGATTCGGCGTATTGAGGACTGCATATCCTCCGCACTGCCGCCGAGCAGATCCGTCCTGCCGACCGTCCTGCAAAACAGCGTGTCGCCGCTGAACATTACACGGTCGTTCACAAAGAGGTAGCAGACGCTGCCGGGCGTGTGACCGGGGGTGTGCATCACTCTGATGACGGTATCGCCGAGCCTCAGCTCATCGCCGTCCTTCAGCAGCACATCGGCATGGACGGGCTGCTGCGCCATGGGCATTGCGCCCCTTGCAAGGCTGCGCTCGTCATTATAAAGGCATTCGGCGTCCTTCTCGTGGATGCAGACCTCGGCGCCCGTCGCCTCCTTGAGGCCGTAAACGCCCATGATATGGTCAAAATGCCCGTGGGTGAGCAGAATATATTTGACCTTGATGCCCTCGTGCTCTTTAAGAGCGGCGGGCAGGCACTCGGCATAGAAGCCCGGGTCGATGACCGCGGCTTCGCCGCTCAGCTCGTCGATAACAAGGTAGCAATTCGCAAAAATCTCATGCTCCAGCTTTATCTTTTCTATCTTCATGCGTTATCCTCTTTTCTCCCATATATCGGTATCCATGACTATCGTAACGGGGCCGTCATTATCAATGGAGACAAGCATATCGGCCGCAAAAACCCCTGTCTCCACCTTTTTGACCCCCGCTTCTCTCAGATGCTCGCAGAATGCGAGATAGAGCCTGTCCGCCTCCTCGGGCGGGGCGGAGTCGGTAAACGACGGGCGGTTGCCCTTCTTGATATCGGCGCAAAGTGTGAACTGCGAGATGACGAGTATCTCGCCCCCGATATCGAGGACGCTTTTATTCATCTTGCCGTTCTCATCCTCAAACACGCGCAGCTTCGATATCTTAGCCGCAAGGAGCTGCGCCTCGGCGTCGGTATCGCCCTGCATAACGCCAATCAGCACGTTGAATCCCTGACCTGCGCTGCCTTTAAGCTCGCCGCCGACGGTAACGCTCGTGCGCTTAACTCTCTGAACTACCGCTCTCATCGCTTTTACCTCCGTTTATCAGACACCCGTTCTCTCAACGCTGAGCACGCCAGAGATCTTGGAGAGCTTCGCCGTCAGAGAATTCAGATGCTCAACGCCGTTGACCGAGACGGTCAGCATTATCGAAGTCCTGCCGTCCTTGGTGTTGCGGGTGCTGATATCGTTAATCATAATGTGCATATTCGCAAGCAGGCTCGACACATCGGCGAACAAGCCTATGCGGTTAAGGCAGGATATCTGTAGGGTACACTTGAAATCCTCCCTGATATTGGTATCCCAATAAGCGACGACCCATCTGTCCGGCTCGCCCGCCTTGGAGATATCCGCGGGCACATTCGGGCAGTTCCTTGTGTGGATCGACACGCCGTGACCCCTCGTGATGAAGCCGATTATATTATCGCCCGGCAGAGGGTTGCAGCAGCGGGAGAATTTGATAAGGCAGTTATCTATCCCCTCGACCACGACGCCCTCGGTGCTCTTGGTGCGTTTCTTGAATGGCGCTATGTTGATGACAGGCTCCTCAGCCTTTGTCATCTTGACATAGTCCTCTTTTATCTTAGGCATCATGTGCATGAGCGAAATGCCGCCGTAACCTATCGCGGCGTAGAAATCCTCGATGCTCTTGCAATGCTGCCTTTCGGCTATCTTCTTAATGAATTCGGTATACTCAGGCTCGGCAAGGCGGATGAAATTGCGCTTGAATTCCTTCTCGACCTCGGCTTTACCCTCTGCGATATTCTCATCCCTGCGCTCTTTTTTATACCACTGCCTTATCTTCGCCCTCGCCTGACTGGTCTTGACAATATTGAGCCAATCCCTGCTGGGGCCTTTACCCGGCTGAGACGATGTAAGCACCTCGACTATCTCGCCCGTTTTGACCTGATAATCGAGCGGCACTATCCTGCCGTCCACCTTCGCGCCTATCATCTTGTTGCCGACGGCGGAGTGAATGGCATATGCAAAGTCGATGACCGTCGCGCCCATGGGCAGGTTGAACACGTCGCCTTTTGGCGTGAACACAAATACTTCCTCGGGCACAAGGTCGCTCTTGATGGTCGAGACAAGATCCTCGACATCCTCGCTGTCGCTCTGATTCTCAAGCAGCTGCCTTATCCACGCAAGGCGCTCCTCGAATTTGACCGTGCCGTTGATGCCGAGCTTATATTTCCAGTGCGCCGCGATACCGTATTCCGCCGTGTGGTGCATCTCCCAAGTCCTTATCTGCACCTCAAAGGGGATGCCCTCCTTGCCAAGGACTGTGGTGTGGAGCGACTGATACATATTCGGCTTCGGGGTGGATATATAATCCTTGAATCTGCCCGGAATGGGCTTAAACATATCGTGGATAACTCCGAGGCAGTTATAGCAGTCGATAACGGAATCGACTATTATCCTGACGGCATAAATATCGTAAATCTCATCAAAATTCTTATTTTGCATATACATCTTTCTGTATATGCCGTGGACGGATTTAATCCTTCCGCTGACCTGAGCGCCGGAGACAACGGTCTTGATGCGCTCCTCTATCCTCGCCTTGATATCGGCGAGAAATTCGTTCCTCGACTTACTCTGCTGCTCGAGCGCCTTGCCTATATCGTTGTAGGCGACGGGGTCAAGGTAGCTTATCGAGAGATCCTCCAGCTCCTCCTTGATGGGTCTGATACCGAGTCGGTGAGCTATCGGGGCATAAATTTCGATAGTCTCGAGCGCTATATCGCGCCTGCGCTGCTCGGGCTTATACATGAGGGTACGCATATTGTGGAGCCTGTCGGCGAGCTTGATGATGATGACCCTGATATCGCGCGACATGGCTATGAGCATCTTGCGGATATTCTCCGCCTGCTGCTCCTCCTTGGTCTGGAGCGGCACCCTGCCTATCTTGGTAACGCCGTCGACAAGCTCGGCGACCGTATCGCCGAATTCCTTCTTTATCTCGTCGTTGGTAAGATCCGTATCCTCGACCGTGTCGTGCAGCATAGCCGCGATTATCGAAGCGTCGTCCATGCCGAGGCGCGCGAGTATAAGTGCAACGCTCAGCGGGTGCATTATATAAGGCTCGCCGGAGAGCCGCTTCTGCCCCTCATGGACTTTGGCGGCCAATTCGTAAGCCTTTTTGACGTTTGCTATCTCCTCCTCGGTGTAGCTCTTGCCGATTATCTCGGTCAGCTTCGCCAAGCCCTCCTCCGGCGTGGAGAAAACATCCGCTTTTTCTTTACTGTAGTCTTTCATATTGCCTCCGTGTCAAATAAAGCTCCTTATCCGCCTAAGGATCGCGGAATCCTCGAGATTGACCTTTTGCGAGACCTGCGGAACGCTTACGGTATTGTATTCGTCCGCCGTCAGCACGCCCATCTCGAGCATGATATCGACCGTCGCCGATATCGCGGCGAGCCTCTCGCCGTCGTCGCCCAGCCGAGAGCACAGCGCCTCGCAATATTTATCTCTGAGCGGCTTTGCTTTTATACTCCTGAACACCTCGACCTCAAGCGCGCGGTCGGGCAGCAGGCGCTTTGCCTCCTCGCTGCCGATATGTTCGCCTCTTGAGAACCGCTCAAAGAGCGATATTGCCGAGAGCACTTTATCTTCATCCGTCGCCGAGGGTCTGATACCCCTGACAATGACGGAAACTCTTGTTTCTCCGTTATAAACATTCCTGTCGAGGTTGACCGCCAGATCGACGGTGTCGCCCTTGTCGAACGGGAAGCGTTTATCCTGCATTCCGAAATATACGACCCCCGTACGGGCGCCGTTCTTTGAGACGCTCATTCTGATATGCTTGCCGTCGGAGACGGAAGCTATATCGTCTATCCTGACGTCGAAAAGCCCGAAGCACGGCTGCGGGTTGCCCGCGCCGAACGGCTCAAGCAGGCTCAGCGACGAAAGCATATCAAGGCTTATGGAAGCCGGCTGAATTCGGCAGTCGATGCGCTGCACTGCAAACGGCATCTCTTTGTCGGCGGCGTATTCGTTGATGCGCCGTCTGAATTCGTCTATATTCTCCGAGCGAAGCCCCACGCCCGCCGCGAGGGTATGCCCGCCGAAATGCTCAAGGCAGTCCGAGACGCTCTCTATCGCGTCGTAGATCGAGAAGCCCTCTATGCTGCGGCACGAGCCCTTGGCGTTCTCGCCGTCCCGCGAGATAACGACCGAAGGTCTGCCGTAGCGCTCGGTTATCCTCGCCGCAACTATGCCGACAACGCCCTGATGCCAGCCCTCGCCGTCAACGACGATTATCTTGCCGTCCCTTACGGCGGGGTTGCTCTCGATAGCTGCGGCGGCCTGGGCGAATATCTCCGTCTCTGTCCTCTGGCGCTGAATATTGAGCTGATTTATCTCCTCGGCAAGCAGCTGCGCCGAATCATCATCGTCGCAAAGGAGCAGGTCGAGCGCCTTGTGCGCCGTGCCCATCCTGCCGGCGGCGTTTATCCTCGGGCATATTGTAAAAGCGGCTGAGGAAGCGGTAAAGGGCTTGTCTGCGCAGCCCGCAGCCTCCGCAAGGGCGGATATGCCGGGTCTCGGCTCCTCATTCATCATCCTTAGCCCGCGGCGCACCATTATGCGGTTCTCGCCCGTGAGGGTCACGACATCGCCGATAGTGCCGAGAGCAACAAGATCGCCGTACTCCGCAAGCAGCATATCCTCCTCCGCACCCTCAAGGGCGCAAACGAGCTTGAACGCCACGCCGACGCCCGCCATTTCTTTGAAGCCGCTCGGGCAGTCGGGGCGGTGAGGATCAACGACGGCATCAGCCTCGGGCAGCTCATCGCCGACCTTGTGGTGGTCGGTAATGACGAGCGAAACGCCGAGCTCCTTGGCTCTGGCGGCCTCCTTAACGGCAGAAACGCCGTTATCGACCGTCACTATCAGCTTGACTCCGCTCTCGGCAAGCTGCTCGACGGCGGCGATATTCAGCCCGTAGCCCTCGGTGAGCCTGTCGGGCACATATCTTATCACATTCGCTCCCCTCGCCTCGAGATATGAGTAGAGCAGAGCGGTTGCGGTAACGCCGTCCGCGTCGTAATCGCCGAAAACGCAGATAAGCTCAAAATCGTCTATCGCCCGATTTATCCTCTCGGCGGCAAGATCCATATCCTTTATCGAAAACGGGTCGAGCGACAAGGGGGCGTCGGGGTCAAAGAATTCATCTATCGAATTTATATCGTCAAAGCCTCTGGAGGTAACGAGAAGGGCGGCAAGGGGGTCTATGCTAAGCTCCTGTGCCGTTGAAGCGGCGAGATCCTTGTTGGTTTTCGCCACCACCCACTTCTTTCTTCTCATCAGCAATCATTCCTTTCAACTGAAAGATTATAGCACTATTTATTTGATTTTTCAAGAATTTTATATATTTTAACCCTATTATTGCATATTTGCTGCGGTACGCGGTGCAAAATACGGTTATGAAAGGAGGGCGGCGCTATGCTATACATCATATCCGCTGCGCTTGCCGCATATCTCATCGGAAGCGTCAGCTCAGCGGTGATAATCTCAAAAGCCGTCTACGGTGAGGATATCAGGAAGCACGGCAGCGGCAACGCCGGGGCGACCAACATGATGCGTATCCACGGCAAAAAGGCGGGCGCGGCAGTTCTGCTGTGCGACTTCTCAAAGGGGCTTATATGCGTTGCGGCGGCAAAGCTGCTCACGGTTTACGGCGGTGCGCCGTGGGCGACCGTATTCGTTGCGGGATTTTTTGCCCAATTAGGGCATACTTTCCCTGTTTTCTTCGGCTTCCGAGGCGGCAAAGGGGTCGCGACAGCGGCGGGGGCGGCCTTTGCGATAATGCCGCTGACGGCTCTGCTACTCTTCGCGCTGTTTGCCGTTATCGTCGGCGCATTTCGCTTTGTTTCGCTCGCTTCCGGAGTCTGTGCGGCGCTGTATCCGCTGCTCGCCTATTTCCTGAACGGCAAGGAATACTTCGTATTCGCTGCCTGCTGCTCCGCGCTAATGGCATTAAAGCACATTCCGAATTTCATCCGCCTGCTTGACGGCAGGGAGAGCAAAATATCAAATTGAATACGGCTTTATCGCAGTCACTTTTCCCAAACGGACGGCGGCTGCAATTTTTTACTGTAATTTACTGTAATTGTGCATATGTTTTTTCGCCTGCAAGGCAACCTGAGAATGTACTTTCATATAATTGAACAAACGGTAGGCTCAAAACCGCCCCGCTTTTGCGAAAAATCGAGAATTTGAGAATTCGGGCGAAAATGAGCGAAAAACTGTTGTTTTATCTTTGACCCTGTGATATAATAGCAAACAGTAAATTATTAAACACGGAGGTTTTATCAATGAACTACGATGTTGCCGTTGTAGGCGCAGGCGTTATCGGCTCGCTTATTGCAAGAGATCTCAGCCGCTACAACATCAAAATTGCCCTTATCGAGAAATGCAACGATATGGCAATGGGCACTTCAAAAGCCAACAGCGCTATCGTTCACGCCGGTTTCGACGCGAAGCCCGGCACCCTCAAAGCACGCTTCAACGTAAGAGGCACCGAGATGATGCCCGAGCTGTGCAAGACTCTCAGCGTACCGTTTAAGCCCGTCGGCTCGCTCGTCGTCGCCTTCTCAGACGATGAGATGGAGACTCTGCACGAGCTGCTCGAGAGAGGCAAGGCAAACGGCGTGCCCGGCCTTGAGATCTATGACGCAGCGAAGCTCCGCGAGGAGGAGCCTCACATCAGTGAAGAGGCCAAGGGCGCTCTCTGGGCACCCACGGCAGGCATCGTCTGCCCCTATGAGCTGACCGTGGCAGCAGCCGAGAATGCAGTGGTCAACGGCGCGGATTTCGTGCGCAACTTTGCCGTCTCCAAAATCGACTACGACGGCAGCGTATTCACCCTCTCAAACGGTGAAAAGGAGCTGACCGCAAAGTATGTCATCAACGCCGCCGGCGTATTCTGCGACGAGATAGCGGCGCTCATCGGCGACGATTCGATACATACCACCCCCAGAAAGGGCGAATATATGCTCTGCGACAAGTCGATAGGCTCGCTCGCAAAGCACACGATATTCCAGTGCCCCACCGATATGGGCAAGGGTGTCCTCGTCACACCGACGGTCGACGGCAACCTGCTCATCGGCCCGAGCGCGCTTGACATCGAGGATAAGACCGACGTTTCCACCACCTCGAGCGCACTCGCCGAGATCCTTGTCACGGCTAAGAAATCCGTCCCCTGCCTCACCACGAGAGAGGTCATCACCTCCTTCGCGGGTCTCAGAGCGCACTGCGACAGAGACGATTTCATCATTGAGCCGAGCGAGAAGAACGACAAATTCATCAACGTCGCCGGCATTGAATCCCCCGGCCTCTCCTCCGCGCCCGCGATTGCCGAGTATGTCGCCGATATGCTTGCAAAGGCTATGAGCGCCGAGAAGAAGGACGGCTTCAAGCCCGACAGAGCGGAGCCCGTCCGTTTCAGACACATGAGCAACGACGAGCGCAAGGCTCTCATTGAGAAGAACCCCGCTTACGGCAGGATAATCTGCCGCTGCGAGACGATAACCGAGGGCGAGATCCTCGACGCCATCCACGCACCCGCCGGCGCAAGAGACGTTGACGGCGTTAAGCGCAGGACGAGAGCGGGCATGGGTCGCTGCCAGGGCGGCTTCTGCGGCTCCAAGGTCGTTGAGCTGCTTGCAAGAGAGCTGGGCGTTGAGATCAACGAGATAACCAAATTCGGCGGCGGCTCAAAAATCCTTTATGACAGAACAAAGTGAGGCGGAAAATATGCTTAATTATGATATAGTTGTAATCGGCGGAGGTCCCGCAGGCATGGCTGCCGCACTCAAGGCAAAGGAATGCGGCGTTGACAGCATACTCATCCTCGAGAGAGCCGAGACCCTCGGCGGCATCCTCGAGCAGTGCATACATACCGGCTTCGGCCTTCATTACTTCGGCGAGGAGCTCTCCGGCCCCGAATACGCCGACAGATTCATTCAGCTCGTCAACGAGCAGGGCATTGAATACAAGACCGACACAATGGCTCTCCAGATAACCGAGGATAACATCGTCTACGCCTGCAACAAGACCGACGGTCTGCTTGAGATTCAGGCTAAGGCTATCATCCTCGCAATGGGCTGCCGCGAACGCCCCAGAGGAGCGCTTAACATCGCGGGCACCAGAGCCTCGGGCGTTATGAGCGCCGGCACGGCTCAGAAATATGTCAATATCGACGGCTATATGCCCGGCAAAAAGGTCGTCATACTCGGCTCGGGCGATATCGGCCTTATCATGGCTCGCCGCATGACCCTTGAGGGCGCGGAAGTCAAGGTAGTCTGCGAGCTTATGCCCTATTCCAGCGGCCTGACGAGAAACATCGTCCAGTGCCTCAACGATTTCGATATCCCCCTGCGTCTGAGCTGCACCGTTATCGAGGTTCACGGTAAGGACAGAGTCGAGGGCGTTACCATCGCCGATGTCGACGAGAATCGCAGACCCATCAAGGGCACGGAGCAGTATATCGAATGCGACACTCTCATGCTTTCGGTCGGTCTTATCCCCGAGAACGAGCTTACCAGAGCTGTCGGCATCCAGCTTGACCACGTCACCAACGGCGCCGTGGTCGACGAATTCAGAGAGACCTCCCACAAGGGCGTTTTCGCCTGCGGCAACGTGCTGCACGTCCACGACCTTGTCGACTATGTTACCCTCGAGAGCCAGACGGCCGGCGAGGGCGCGGCAAGATATGTGCTCGGCAAGACCGGCGAGCATGAATACGTCAAGACCAAGGGCGTGAACGGCGTGCGCTACATAGTGCCTCAGAAGGTCGATATCAAGAATGACGACGATGTGAAGCTCTACTTCAGAGTCGGTCAGACTTATAAGAACGCCAAGGTCGTCGTTAAATATAACGGCGAAGAGATCCTCAGCCGCAAGAGACCCAGACTCGCCCCCGGCGAAATGGAAAACGTCGTTATCAAGAACGACGTGCTCAAGGGCTTTGCAGCCGACGGCGTTATAGAAATTTCGGTGGAGGGTTGATTTATGCAGAAGAATATTATTTGCGTGGCCTGCCCCATGGGCTGCGGCATAACCGTTGAACTCAGCGACAGCGGCGAGATACTTTCCGTCACAGGCAACACCTGTAAGAGAGGCGACGCCTATGCAAGAAGCGAATGCACCAATCCCGTCAGGAGCCTTGCGACTACCGTTAAGGTCGACGGCGGCATTCACAATGTGGTCCCCTGCAAATCGGCGGGTCCCCTGCCCAAGGGCATGATCATGGACTGCATGAAGACGGTCAACGCCACGGAAGTCAAAGCGCCCGTCAAGCTCGGCGATATCCTCATTGAGAATATCTGCGGCACCGGAGTCAACATCGTAGCTACCAACCACTGCCCCTGCAAGTAAGGCTTTTTAAGTCTTTCGGCACGCCGAAAATCAGCTTTTTCGGCGTGCCTGTTTTGCGCCCTTTTGAGCGGCGGATTTAATCGTATGTCACGGGGTCAAATAGTAACAAAATTTGTTACTGAATTTTAACAGTTTTTTAATTGAATATGAGAATTGTTTAAGGTAAAATTAGTTTACAAAACAGTGTGGGGATGTATATATTATGCAGAAGAGTTCTATAGTCAAAATAATTTTGTCAATTCTCGCCGCAGCGGCAATCATTTTCGGAGTTGTCGTCGGCATTAAACATATATCGGATAATAAAAGAGAGGATACAAGCGGCACTTCGACCTCGCAGAGCGGCGAATCCTCCTCAGATGAATCGGGCACCGCCGATCAGGCTCAGGCCTCAACGGCGGGCGAGACCGAGACCGAGACCGAAACCACGGCGGCCGCAACCACAAAGGCGGATAAAACGACCACAGGCAAACACACAAAGCCGCCCAAGACCACCAAGACGCCGAAGACCGAAAAGACCACCAAGCGCAGCGGCTCATCAGGCGGCAAAGAGACCATGACCTATCACGACATGGATTACTCCTGCTTCGATGACTGCGCCTTTATCGGTAATTCGCGAGTGCTCGACCTCAAGAATTACGGCCTTGCCGAGAATGTCTATGCGAGCGTCGGTTTGACGGTCGACACGGTATTCACCGAGAAAGCCTCAGGCAGCAGCGTCGTTATAATCGACGAGCTCAAGGGCAAGCATTTCAAGAAGGTTTTCCTGATGTTCGGCGATAACGAATGCGGCTGGCCGAATACAAGCGTTTTCATCAAGAGATACGCCAAGGTAATAGCGGCGGTCAGGGAGAGAGTGCCCGAAGCGGAGATCTATCTGCAATCTGTGCTGCCCATCAGCAGAGCCGCCGACGCAAAGAACGAATACGGCTGCAACAATGCGGCGATAAAAAAAGTCAACGAAGCGATAAAGCAGCTCGCCAAGGATGAAGGCGTGCGTTACATAAACCCCGCCGCCTCAATGACCGATTCCCAGGGCTTCCTGCCCGACGAAGCGGCGAGCGACGGAGTGCATCTGAGAAAGAAATACTGCCGCATCTGGCTCAACTACTTAGCTGATAATATGTGATATGGGGGAAGAAATGATGAAGAAATTTACGGCGCTTATACTTGCCGCGATCATTGCGGCTCTGCTTTGCAGCTGCTCCGGCGGCAAGACCCTGCCCGATGCCCCGACTTTGGCGGCGGCTCTCGCAAGCGGACTTGATTTTGACGAAGAGCTTGAGGACAGCGGCGCAGATATCGCCTACTCCTTCTACGGCGTCGACGAGGCTCAGTGCAAGAGCGCGGCTCTCTATAAAGGCAGCAGTGCGTCGGTCGACGAGGTCGCCGTATTTGAATGCGTTGACGCCGACGCAGCGAACGCTGTCGCAGCCCTTGCGAGCGAGAGGCAGCAGTATCTGCACGACGGCTACAGCAACTACGGCCCCGAGCAGGTGCCGAAGATTGATTCGGGCGTTATCAAGGCAGTCGGCAACACCGTTATATTCTGCATCAGCAACTCACCCGAGAAGATAGATTCGATCATAGACGCGTCCCGCAAATAATCACGGAGAAGTAATTTATGGTTTTTTCTGATTCTGTTTTCCTCTTCATGTTTTTGCCGCTGACGCTTGCCGTCTATTACGCGGTTCCGTTCGCTTTCAAAAATACAGTTTTGTTTCTTACCGGCTTGCTCTTTTACGCATGGGGCGAGCCGGTTTATGTGCTTATAATGCTGCTCTCCACCGCCATCGACTACTGCGCCGGGCGGTTAATGGATCGCTTTGATTCAAACAAAAATATACGCAAGGCTACTTTGCTCGTATCGGTGGTGATGAATCTCTCGCTGCTCGGTATATTCAAATACGGCAGCTTCTTCATCGGCAGCGTGAACGGCATATTCGGCTCGGCTATCCCCGACCCCGGCCTGCCGCTCCCGATAGGTATCAGCTTCTTCACCTTCCAGTCGATGTCATACACCATCGACCTCTATCGCAGGAATATCAAGGTGCAGAAGAATTTCATCGACTTTGCCGCCTTTGTCACCATGTTCCCGCAGATAGTGGCGGGGCCGATAGTCCGCTATGAGGATGTCTCGGCTCAGCTCGCCTGCCGCAGGATCGACCTCAGTAGCATGAGCGACGGCATAACCAGATTCGTCTGCGGCATGTGCAAAAAGGTGCTCATTGCGAACTCTATAGGCGCGCTTTGGACCGACGTCAAGGCGCAGGACTACGCCTCCATGCCCGCCGCCACGGCTTGGCTCGGCATTGCGGCGTTCACCTTGCAGATATACTTTGATTTCTCAGGCTACAGCGATATGGCGATAGGCCTCGGCAAGATGCTGGGCTTCGACTTCCCCGAGAATTTCCGCTATCCTTACAATTCAAAGAGCATCGCCGAATTTTGGCGCAGGTGGCATATCACGCTCGGCGACTGGTTCAAGAGCTATGTCTATTTCCCGCTCGGCGGCAGCAGAGGCAGCACGGCGGCGACAATACGCAACACCCTCATCGTGTGGCTGCTCACCGGTCTTTGGCACGGTGCAAGCTGGAATTTCATCCTCTGGGGTCTTTATTACGGCGTGCTTATAATACTTGAGAAATTCATATTCAGGCGCCTGCTCGAACGCACTCCGTCCGCCCTACGGCACATTCTCATGATGCTTGCCGTCGTATTCGGCTGGGTTATGTTCGAGATAACCTCCCCTGCCTCGGAGCTTGAATTCGTCAAGGCGATGCTCGGCTTCGGCGGCTCGTTTGCAAATTCGTTCACGCTCAATGCGCTGCACAATTACGCTGTCACATTCATCGCGGCAATCGCAATCTCCACGGGCATCCCGCTGAAAATGTGCAAGAAACTGCCCGAGAAGCGCGCGGACACCCTCTCGCTCGTAGGCGAAGCTGCGGGCATGACCGCCTGCATAGCCTGCCTTGTTGACTCGGGCTACAACCCGTTCTTATACTTCAATTTCTAAGGGGGTGCAGGTATGAAAACAAAGTTTCTCAGAATTATACTATTTTTCCTCGTGATCCTCATCATCCCTGCTTTCACCCTTTTCGGCAAAAAAGAGAGCGTCAGCTACAACGAGAATAAAACGCTTGCCGAGATGCCGAAGCTCAGCTTTGAGAGCTGGAAAAACCGCACCTTTATGGACGGGTTGAGCGACTTTTTCTCCGACCATTTCGTCTGCCGCGAGGGCTTCATCAGGCTCAAAAACACCGCCGACAAGCTGATAGGCAAGGATGAGATAAAGGGCGTTTATGAATTTAACGGCTCGCTCATACAGCTTTTCCGCAACGGAACGCCAAATATAACCGACAAAAACCTGCGCACGATCAATTCATTTGCCGAGAAAGCGGGCGAAGCTCCCGTGTATTTCGTTCCGGTCGTGACGGCGCAGGAGAAATTCAAGGCGGAGCTGCCGAAATATCTTGACCTTGACGACGAGGGCGAATACGTCGCCTACTGCAAGAGCAAGCTCAAGGGCGTTGAAACTCTCGATATCAGCGAAGCGGTGCTCGGCGAGGATTACGCCTATTACCGCACCGACCACCATTGGACATCCAACGCGGCATACGCCGCTTATCTTGCGCTCGGTAAGCCTCTGAGCTACGAGCCGAGGGAGCTTGAGCCTCAGGTGATGAGCGACAGCTTTAAGGGCACTCTTTACTCCAAAACGCTGAACGAAAGCATCAAAGCGGATGAGATTATCCGTTACGGCGGCGAAAGTCGGGCGACCCTCACCGTCGGCGGCAAGAGCAGCCCGCTTTATTGCCCTGAACGCCTTGGCGAGAAGGATAAGTATTTATACTTCCTCGGCGGCAATTACGGCATATGCACCGTGACGAACGAAAAAGTTCAAGGCGGCAAGCTGCTGATGATAAAGGACAGTTACGCTAACTGCCTTGTTCCCCTGCTGGCGGAGCATTTCTCCGAGATAACGCTGATCGACACGAGATATTGCAGCCAGGGCGACATCGCCTCGCTCGACCTCGCGGAGTATGACGAGATAGTGATACTTTTCAATGTCAGCGGCTTCTCACAGGAGCGCAGCCTTTCGCTGCTCGACATGATCAAATAATTAAATAAAGCTGCGGGCTGCTGCAAGTGACCGAAATCACAGGCAGCAGCCCGCATTTTATATCCTAAAGCCTAAAAATGCCCCGCTTCGAGGCGGGGCATCAGCTTATGTGTAATTGATAAATAGTGAGAAGTGCATTATCGCCACGGCGAGAAGCCCTTCGGCGAGGAACAGCTTCCAGGTGTATTTCAGCCATTTGCCGTAGGAGATATTGACAAGGCCTATGGCTATTATCATTATGCCGCTCGTGGGGTAAAGGATATTTGTGAAGCCGTCGCCCATGCAGAATGTTAGCACCACGGAATTGCCCGAGATGCCGACAAGCTGTGCAAGCGGGGCAACTATCGGCATTATGAGGAACGCCTTCGCCGTGCCCGAGCCGATGAAGAATTCGAGCACCACGACGAACGCAAAAAGCATCAGTATAGCCGCATAGGGCGAGACGCCTTGGATAAGCCCGTAAACATAATTGAGGATGGTATGGACTATCATACCCTCTTTGAGGATATAGGTTATCGCAAGGATAAAGAATATCAGCGGGATCGCGGGGGCAATGGTCTTAATGCCCTTGCCGAAGCTCTTAAAGAGCTGCTTGCCCCTAAGCCCCGAGAGGTAGCCCGCAGTAAGACCGCCCGCCGTGAAGAGCACCGCCATGCCCGGCATTGAGATATAGCCGCTCATGTCGAGCAGGAAATCGACTATAATGCACACAAGCACGCCGCTCACGCACAGCACAAAGGCTTTGGTCGCCTTTTTAATATTCCCGTCGGCAAGTATCTCCAAGCCGTTATCGAGCTTATACTTCTCGCGCAGAGCCTTATCCGTCTCGTAGCAGATGGATTTCTCCGGGTGCTTCTCGATCTTCTTCGCATAGCTGATTATAAAAGTGATGAGCACGAGATAGACGAGGACGAATACGATTATCCTCAGCCACAGACCCGAGAAAACGGGAATGCCCGCGAGCTTCTGCACCGTGACGACGTTGAACGGATTAAAGGTCGCAGCTGTGAAGCCGAACGCCACGGCGATAAGGCTGATGCTCAGGCCGACGAGCGAATCCCAGCCGAGCGCCAGAGCAATCGCGGCGCAGATGGGCACAAGAGTGACGGATTCCTCAAGAATGCCCGCCGTTGAGCTGAGAAGCATACACACAAAGACCATCATGCAGAGCAGGAAATATTTTTTCTTCTCAAACTTCTTGATGATGACAGCCATTATGTATTTGAGCACTCCCCGCTCGTCGAGGATGAGGAAAGTGCCGCCTATCAGGACGATAAAGAGTATTATGGCAAGACCCGTGGTGACATTCTCGTCGCCGAAAAGGAGCACAAGCGATAGCACTATCTTCCATATTGGCATTTTATAATTGATTTTATGATATGTGCCGTCGATAACCATGCCGCTGACATCGGTAGCCGTGTCATCATCGACGGATTTCACGGGCTTGATATTGACCCCCGCCGAGTCGAGCAGGGCGAGATATTCGCCGAAGCCGAGCGATTTCTCCTTATCGACCTCATATTTCGCCTCGGCATCGGGGATGGCTACTATCGTGCCGTCGGTGAGCTTATAGGTGTTCTCGGGGTAAACATAGTATTCGCCCCTCGGCATCACCTGAGTGAGCACGCCCGCAAAAGCCATTATCGCGACAAGCAGGATGCATATGCCGATTATTGATTTCTTGTTGAGCTGCAAACCCGGGGAGGAGTCGCCCTCGGTCTGCTTCTTTTGCTTAACGGCCTCAGCCATTTGCCTCGCCTCCGTCTATCAGATTGCGTTTGGTATTCACGATAAAATCCTGTATATTGGTCACAACGCCCGTGGCGCTGAGACTGCCCCTGTCCTTTAGCTTGTTGACGGCGAATTCGGAGATATCCACCACATAGAAATAGACGGGGCGCACCTTGCCGCCGACCACCTGATATGACGGGGTCATGTTGCCCGTGGCTATCGTGTGGAGCTGAGTCGCAAGGGCGATCACCGTGGTCGCTTCGCAGGTGTGCGCTCTCATGGCGTCCTGCGCCTCATAGACATTCGGTATCACATCGGGCAGAGGGCCGTCGTCCCTGATAGAGCCTGCGAGCACAAAGGGCACATTGTTGCGTACAAGAGCGCTCATAATGCCCGTGCTGATATTATTCTGCTCGATGAAATTCTTGACCGAGCCCGCCTTACGCACCAGATTTATGACATGAAGGTGATTATAGTGACCGTTGTAGGTGACTTCCTTTGTGTATATATCCTGCCCGAGGCCGGTGTGGAAAACATCGCCCTCCATATCGTGAGTGGCAAGGGCGTTGCCCGCAAAAAGGGCGTGGCAGTAGCCGTTGTCGATAAGTGCTGCCATCGCGTCCCTTGAGTCGTGGTCAAAGGCGCAGGCGGGGCCGAGCACCCAGACTATCTTGCCGTTATCCCTGTCGTGGCGCAGGATATCATAGAGCCTGTCGTAATCCCTCGAATATGAGGTCTCCCTCGACTGCCCCGTTCTGAAAGCAAAGCTCTGATTATTCTCCTCGGCGGCGGTGAAGCCGTCCGTGTGGACAAATACTCCGCAGCTGCCGTCGTCCGTGCGGCCGACAACGACTTCATCGCCCTCACGGATATTGCGCATTTCAACAGCGTGCGGCTCGCCGTCCTTAATAACGACTGAGCAATCCATTCGGCTGCCCTTAATGAGCTTCCATTCGCCGTTTATCTTGAAATACTCGGGGTAAATGGTCGTTGCGTAGAAATTCTCGGGGATATATCCCCTGCCCGCCCGCTCGGTCGTAACATCGGGGCAGGATATGAACCTCTCGGCGCTGAAATCCGGCGCCGTGTATTCAGGAAGCTTAAACATATAAATTCCTCACAAAATCAGATTCTTGTATCAAGGATATCGACATATTTCTCACGGAATTCGCCGAAAGTGTCGTTATCAATGCTGTCACGGATGCGCTGCATAAGAGTATTATAGAAATAAAGATTATGGATAACGCAAAGCCGCATTGCGAGCACCTCTTTCGCCTTGAAAAGGTGGCGGATATACGCCTTGGAGAAGCGGCGGCAGGTAGGGCAGTCGCATTCCGGGTCGATGGGCAGCGGATCGCGCTCATATTTACGGTTGTTGAGGTTGATTATACCATTTTGGGTGAAAAGATGACCGTGGCGGGCGTTGCGGCTGGGCATAACGCAGTCAAAGAGGTCAACGCCCCTGTAGACCGCCTCGATTATGTTGCCGGGGGTACCGACGCCCATCAGGTAGCGTATCTTATCGGCGGGCGCATAAGGCTCGACGGCCGAGATGATGCGATACATATCCTCCTTCGGCTCGCCGACGGCAAGGCCGCCTATGGCATAGCCGTCAAGGTCGAGCGCCGCTATCTGTTTCATATTCTCAATACGCAGCTCGTCAAAGGTGCAGCCCTGATTGATGCCGAAAAGGAGCTGGTGTGGGTTCACCGTGCCGGGCAGAGAATTGAGCCGCTGCATCTCCGCCTTACAGCGTTCGAGCCAGCGAACCGTTCTCTCGCACGATTTTTTTGCATATTCATATTTGGCGGGGTTCTCGACGCATTCGTCAAAGGCCATCGCAATGGTGGAGCCGAGATTGGACTGGATCCTCATGCTCTCCTCGGGGCCCATGAAGATATGCCTGCCGTCCACATGGGACTGGAAGTAAACGCCCTCCTCCTTGATCTTCCTGAGCGACGCGAGCGAAAAGACCTGAAATCCGCCGCTGTCGGTCAATATCGGGCCGCTCCAGCCGGAGAATTTGTGAAGCCCGCCCATCTCCCTGACCAGCTCGTCGCCGGGGCGCACATGGAGGTGATAGGTGTTTGAGAGCATGACCTGGCAGCCTATCTGCTCAAGGTCAACGGCGGAAAGCCCGCCCTTTATTGCGGCGCAGGTGGCGACATTCATAAACGCCGGTGTCTGCACCGTGCCGTGGACGGTGTGAAACTCGCCCCGCCTTGCATTTCCTTCTTTTTTTATCAGCTTATACATATGATAACTCCGAAAATTATACTATCAGCATGGCGTCGCCGAAGGAGAAGAACCTGTATTTTTCTTTCACGGCGACTTCGTATGCGTGCATGGTGTGGTCGTAGCCCGCAAAGGCGCTCACGAGCATTATAAGAGTGCTCTCGGGCAGGTGGAAGTTGGTGATAAGGCAGTCGATGCACTTAAACTCATATCCGGGGTAGATGAAGATATCCGTCCAGCCGTCGTCCTCGCATATGCAGCCTCGGAAAGTCGCCACGGATTCAAGGGTGCGGCAGCAGGTGGTGCCGACGGCGAATACCCTGCCTCCGCCCGCTTTTGTCTCGTTGATTATCGCAGCGGTCTCGGCGGGCAGATGATAATGCTCCGAGTGCATATGATGCTCCTCGATGTTATCCGCCTTGACGGGGCGGAAGGTGCCGAGGCCGACATGGAGCGTGACAAAGCCAATCCTGACGCCCTTTTCTTTGATCTTTTCAAGCAGTTCGGGGGTGAAATGCAGACCCGCCGTGGGCGCTGCGGCGCTGCCCTGCTCCTTGGCGTAGACGGTCTGGTATCTGTCCTTATCCTCGAGTCTCTCGGTGATATAATGCGGCAGGGGCATCTCGCCTATCTTATCAATGACCTCAAAGAAATTGCCCTCAAAGCCGAATTTCGCCACTCTGTTGCCGTCGGGCAGCACTTCGATTATCTCGGCGGTCAACGAGCCGTCGCCGAATGTGAATCGGTGACCCTCTTTCGCCTTTTTGCCGGGGCCGGTTATGACCTCCCAGGTGTCGGCGGAGCGCTGAGTTAGCAGCAGGAACTCCACCACCGCGCCGGTGTCAACCCTCGTGCCGTACATCCTTGCGGGCAACACCTTGGTGTTGTTGAGTATCAGGCAGTCGCCGGGCTTCAGGTAATCCGTCACGTCGCGGAATATCTTATGCTCCAGCTCGCCCGTCGCCTTGTGCATGACCAGCATACGGGAGCTGTCCCTCGGCTCAATAGGCGTCTGAGCGATAAGCTCCTTGGGCAGATTGTAAAAAAATTCGCTTCTTTTCATTAGAAAACCTCGAAAATATTAAGAATATATTTGACTAATAAATCAATGTGTGATATCATCATAATATTATCACAAAGTTTTGTCAAGGCAATATTGCCAAATAATTATAGGCACTTCTGAAAGGGGTCAAGAATTATGAAAAAGTACAGAGTCGGCATAGTCGGAGCAACGGGAATGGTCGGTCAGCGCTTCGCCACCCTGCTTGAGAATCACCCGTGGTTTGAGGTAGTCGCCCTTGCCGCAAGCCCCCGCTCGGCCGGCAAGACATATAAAGAAGCAGTCGGCGCAAAATGGTGCATGGCTGCGCCCATCCCCGCGAACATGGCTGACATCGTTGTAATGGATGCCGCAAAGGACATCGACAAAATGGCGGCGGCAGTCGACTTCGTTTTCTGCGCCGTTGACATGAAAAAGGAGGAGATAAAGGCTCTCGAGGAGGCATGTGCCAAGGCGGAGTGCCCCGTTATCTCCAACAACAGCGCCAACCGCCACACCCCCGATGTGCCGATGATAGTGCCCGAGCTGAACCCCGAGCATTCCGCTGTCATAGCCGCTCAGAGGAAGCGTCTCGGCACAAAGAGAGGCTTCATCGCCGTCAAATCCAACTGCTCGCTTCAGAGCTATGTGCCCGCTCTTTTCCCGCTGGATAAGGCAGGCTACAAGGTCAAGGACGTGCTCGTATGCACCTATCAGGCGATCTCCGGCGCAGGCAAGACCTTTGAGACCTGGCCCGAGATGGTCGACAACGTGATCCCCTACATCGGCGGTGAGGAGGAGAAATCCGAAATTGAGCCGCTCAAAATTTGGGGCAAAGTCGAAGGCGACAGGATCGTTGAAGCGACCAGCCCGAATTTCACCGCTCAGTGCCTCAGAGTCGCAGCCTCCGACGGTCACATGGCGGCGGTATTCGTAAGATTTGAGAATAAGCCCACAATAGATGAAATGAAAAAGATCTGGAAGGAATTCAAGGGCTACCCGCAGCAGGTGGGTCTCCCCTCGGCTCCCAAGCAGTTCCTAAACTACTTTGAGGAGGATAACCTACCCCAGACGAAGCTCCAGAGAAACCTCGAGAACGGCATGGCCGTCTCGATCGGCAGGCTCAGAGAGGATACTCAGTATGACTACAAATTCGTCTGCCTCTCTCACAACACCCTCAGGGGCGCTGCGGGCGGCGCCGTCCTTATGGCGGAGCAGCTCTGCGAGCAGGGTTACATTGAGTCAAAATTCTGATAAATCATACTGAAAGGATAATGCAGCATGAAACCCGTACTTTTTACCGGCGCAGGCGTCGCCATCATCACACCGTTTAACGAGGATCAGAGCGTTAACTACGACCGTTTCGCTCAGCTTGTCGAGGATCAGGTCAAAAACGGCACGGACGCCATCGTGGTCTGCGGGACTACGGGCGAAGCAAAGACCCTCTCCACCGAGGAGCATATCAACGTCATCAAGCTCTGCGTTGAAGTCGCAAACCACCGTGTGCCAGTCATTGCTGGCGCCGGCAGCAACGACACCCACTACGCAGTAAAGCTCTCTAACGAAGCGGAGAAATGCGGCGTTGACGCCCTGCTCTCGGTCACTCCGTATTATAACAAGACCTCTCAGAGGGGCCTCATAGCTCATTACAATTATATCGCCGACAGGGTCAGCGCGCCTATGATACTCTATAACGTGCCGTCAAGGACGGGCGTTAACATTAAACCCGAAACCTATGCCGAGCTTGCAAAGCACCCGAGGATAATAGCCACCAAAGAGGCGAACGGAAATATCTCCGAGATAGCTCAGACCGCCGCCCTCTGCGGCGACGAGCTGACCATTTACTCCGGAAACGACGACCAGGCGACCGCAATCATGTCCCTCGGCGGCAAGGGCGTTATCTCCGTGCTCTCAAACGTAGTGCCCGGCGTAGCGCACGACATCGTTCAGAAATATCTCGACGGCGACTACATCGGCAGCCGTGAGCTTCAGCTCAAGTATCTTGACCTTTGCAACGCCCTCTTCATGGACGTCAACCCCATCCCCGTCAAAGAGGCCATGAACCTCATGGGTATGGACGTCGGCGAATGCAGGCTTCCGCTTGTCGGCCTAACCGACGAAGCGAGAGAGAAGCTCAAGGCTACCCTTAAGAAGCACGGTCTCGTCTGATCACACAACAACCGAGGTAATCTAAAATGACAGGAATTTTACTGAGCGGCTGCAACGGCAAGATGGGCAAGGTCATCACCGCGGCGGCTGCGAACACCGACGACATTGAGATAGTCGGCGGCATAGATCTCAACACCGAGGCAGGCGCAGGCTACCCGGTATTCGCCTCCCCTACCGAGGTCACACCTGAGGTGCTTGCCCGCACCGATGTGATAATTGATTTCTCCAATCCCTCGGCATTCGCCGGTCTTATTGAATTTGCGGTCAAGGCGGCAAAGCCCGCAGTCTTTGCGACCACGGGTCTGAATGAAGCTCAGCTCACGCTGCTTCACCACGCCGCCGACAAGATACCCGTATTCTTTGCGGCGAATATGTCGCTCGGCGTCAGCCTGATAAGCGAGCTTGCCCAAAAGGCCGCCAAGGTGCTCGGCGACGACTTCGATATCGAGATAGTCGAGATGCACCACAATCAGAAGGTGGACGCCCCCAGCGGCACGGCGCTGATGCTTGCCGACTCTATCAAAGAGGCTCTCGGCGAGGATATGCGCTATGAATACGACCGCCATGCCAAGCGCGAGAAACGCGGTAAAAACGAGATAGGCATCCACTCAGTCAGGGGCGGCACGATAACCGGCGAGCACGAGATAATCTTCGCAGGTCACGACGAAATAATCAAAATATCCCACAGCGCCCGCAGCAAGGAGCTGTTTGCGACCGGTGCAATAAACGCCGCACGCTTCCTTTGCGGCAAGCCTGCGGGGCTTTACGGGATGAAAGAACTTATCGGTTGAGTTGTTAAAGCAGGAGGTATTGCAATGGGTCTTGTTGAAAATATTTATGTCACGGAGGACGTAACACTCTTCTCGCTCTGCGACGCTCCGGCGGATGTCGCCCACATGGCGGAGGTATTCGCCCTGATCGCTAAGTCAGGGATCGACGTCGATATGATATCACAGCTCCCGATAAGCGGCAGCTGCTCGGGATTCTCATTCACCGTCAGCGACGACGACTTCATCTCGGTGCTTTCGATAGCCTCCGAGCTTCGCAGCAGAAACCCCAAGACCAAGATAAGCGTCAGCAGCGGCAACTGCAAGCTGACCGTCAGCGGCGAGGCGATGAGGGGAACTCCCGGAGTCTCCGCCCGTGTATTCAAGGCGGCGGCAAGCGTCGGCGCGGATGTGCGCATGATAACGACCTCGGAGATCGAGATTGCACTGCTCGTTGTCAAATCCGACGTTGACACCGTTATCGACGCAATCAACAAAGAATTTGCTGAATGATCATATAAAGCAACTCTCCCCCGGCTTCGTCCGAGGGAGAGTTTTTGTTTGTGGTATCTTTTAATCTGCTTTCTCATTAAAAAGGCTGTAACGCTGCCTAATCACGCATTTGCAATTCTTTTGCGGGATGCCGAGGACGTCATCCCCTACAATGTGAGATAAAAATTTGTGCCTGCCCTTGCCTCCCTCTGACGGGGGAGCCGACATAACTGCAAGACGGATCGTGAGTTTTCCGAGCCCTTCTCACCCTCTTTTTCTCGTCAGGCAAGCGCCGACAAGCGAAGCGACAAAGACAAACGGAGCGAGTCTCACAAAGGCAAATTCAAACGCATGGAAAGCCGCGCCGAAAACCGCGGTTTCGGGGTCGGCATAATTCCAGCCGAGATACGGGCTTTTGAGCGCAGCCAACGCCGCAAAGCCGACAACAGTAACGACAGATAATATCAGAAAAAACAGGTGAAGCGCTTTCCTGCGTGCGAGCTTCCTGCGGGCAAGCTGCAAATTGATGACCTCCAGCTTCTCCGAGACTGCTTTAAGGTCGTCGGGCTTCGCTTCGGGCGCATTCTCGCCGAGCAGAGTGCTCACGGGCGTTTCAAGCGCCTCAGATATCGAGATGAGCATATCGGCGTCGGGCACCGACAGCCCCTGCTCCCACTTTGAGATCGTTTGCCGCACCACATTCAGCTTGACGGCAAGCTCCTCTTGAGAAAGGCCTTTTGATTTGCGGATCGTTTTGATGTTTTCACTTAACATTCGGGCAACCTCCTTTTTGGGTGACCGTCGATGATCGCAGTCACTCAGCCGTACCGATATTATACGGTCGGCAGTCCGTTGCCGCAAGCAACGCATATTAACATTTGCAATTGTATCACAAAACGCCCGAAAAATCAGCGGATCTTTCGAGCGTTTTAATATTATTCGGCTATGTGGGAGAAGAAGAAGTCCTTCTTATCCTCCTTGATCACTCGCAGAGGCTTTATCTGATTAAGGTTGGCGCCTCTCTTCTTGAGAGCCTCTCGCTGCTCCTCATAAGTTCCCTGGCGCAGGAAGTGCATCTCGGTGTCGCCGAGAGTGCCGGTATTCTTTGCGTCGGAGATAAAGAGGTTGGAGTCGCTCAGATACTTGTCAAACGCCTTTGCCATCGCCTCGCACTTGTCGCTTGAGACAGGTTCGCCCGGCTCGACAAAGAGCACATAGTGACCGGGGCTGGTGGAGAGATCGGCGTAGATGCTGTGACCCGTCACATTGATGCCGAATTCCTCCGCCATCTTGGCGACCGACCAGTCAAGCATCTGCTGGCTCGTCTTTTCGCCTGCGATATTGACCACCTGGTTGAGGCGGTACATAAATGTGACCGTCGGGCTTTCATAATAATATCCGGTGCAGCGCACGACATCCTCAATGCGGTATCTGTAAAGGCCGCTGAGGTTGGTGACTATCACTTCATAGTCCTTGCCCGGCTCAAGCTGATTCATCGTCAGCGGGCGGGTGCCCTCGGGGGCATCAACGGGCAGGAATTCAAAGAAGCCGTTTTGCGGGAGCATCACGCAGTCGTCGGTGTCGAGCGAAAGCGGGACTGCCATGAGCGCTTCGGACGCGCCGTAGCCGAGATTATGCATCGGCAGGTCGCCCGTGTAGCGGCGCAGCCTCTTTGAATAAATCGAGAGCGAGCTTGCGCCCATGCCGAACGCCCAGCCGAGCTTCGGCCAAATTCTCGGAGCTATCGGGGTGTCAAAGCCCTTCTCGAACTCCCTGCGAAGCTCTGCGGCTCTCTTGGGGTTGGGCTTCATGCGCTTCTCAAGCTTCGCACGCAGCTCGGGAGGCAGCTCAATGCTCGGGTCGATCTTCCCCTTCTCGATATCGTCGACGAACATCTCCCAATTCTCCTCAAGATAGCGGAACATCGTCTCGAGCACGGTAACGATTATCGTGCTAAGGTAGCTGACGTTCCTGTTCTCAAGGCCGTAGCGCATCTTGAGATAATGCATATTCATCTTTGAGGGGTCTTTGGGGAAGAGCACCTCTTTCGGCGAGGTCGAGATATAGGGCACGATGGGCTTAAGATACATCAGCGGAATGCCCGAGAGACAGCTGACAGTCTTGCCGCAGGGGAGCTTGTGGCTCGTTATCTCGATAGTGAGCAGACCCTTCTGCGGCGGGAGCTTTTTGCCCTTTGAGCGGAAATATTTGACGGCGCAGCCGACGGGCGCGCTGAAGCTGAAGCACTGGCAATTCCAGAGCTGACGGGCGGACTGCGGGATATATTTCGGCTTGCCCACGCTGCCCGAGGACTCGGCGTATCTGCCGATATGCCAGGTGGTTATCAAATTCTTCTCACCCTGAACCATGCGGTCGATATAATCCGCATAGTCGTCATAGGTCGAGAGCGGGACTATATCCTGATAGTCCTTGACGCTTTTGACATCCTTGAAGTTGCACTTCTTGCCGTATTCGGTGTTTTTGTTGGTACGCATGAGCTTCTTGAGATTATGCTCCTGCGTTTTAACGCCGTGCTTTGCATAGATCTCCAGCTTCTTATGCTCGATCAAGCCGAGCATACCTCCGAAGCCCGAAACCATGCTGCGAAAGAAATCTGCCATGGGTCATCCCTCCGTTGTTTTACGTTTTTGTCTGTATGTCCAAAATTTGTTGATAAAGAAATTCAGCGGTGTCGTGATGCAGAGATTGATAACGGGAGCGACATACTCCGCGAGCTTGCGGGCGCTTATCTCGAGGCCCGACTGAGCGAGTGCCGCGCTCGCAGGCTCCATGCCCTTGGGCAGCCCCGCAATATCGAGCCAGAACTTCAGCAGCAGACTGGTGAGCAGCAGGCCGGTGAAAAAATTCGTGGCGAACACCTTAAACAGCACCCTCCACCACACTCGCTTCTCCTTGGAGCCGTCCTCCTTAAAGACGAGCCTGCCGTTGAGCAGGAACGAGCTGATAACGCTCAGCACGAAGCCCACGGCGTTGGAGACGATGTAGTGAACTCCAAGCCAGACGAGCAGCGAATAGCTGAGGTAATAGACGAGGGCGTTCAGGTAGCCTATTCCGAGGAATTTAAGGAATTGCTTTGCGCCGTCGCTCTTGTTATTCATTATCTTGCTTCACCCTTATCCAATATGAATGCCGAAATAGGCAAGAATGCCTGCGATGCTGTCTTTGATGTGGAAATAATATCTGACATTATCCTTGCGGTCATAGCAGCCGGTGGCGTACTTGACCTGGATGTCGTAAAGCTCCTGCATTATCTTGAAGCTGTTCTCGGTGCGGAGAGCCTCGCCCCACTTGCGCTCTATCTCCTCGACGGAGTCGTTGTCGATATCAACTCTGAGGTCGGTATCGCTGCCGGCGGTGTTGACTATGAACCAGTCGGTCGCCCATGAGGCGTAGCCCTTGTAGCTCCAAGTGGTCCAGCCGTAGTTAAGGCGGTTGTATTCGCCGAGCACGAAGCTCCACGGCGCTCTGCTGCCGGGCTTGAATTCGCCCATGAAGAACGGCACATTATAATGCAGCGTGTTGATCATGCTGAATTCGGCGAGGTAGACAAGCGGGCTGTCTATATAGTTATGGAGCGAATATGCGACGTTATCCCAGCCGTAGTAGTTGGGGTTCGGCACGCAGCCGGGGGTCCATGTGCAGCACATGATGATGGAGTGGTCAAGGTCGACTCGGCGCACTGCGTCATAAAGCTCGTCATAAGCCTGCCAGAGCTTCAGGTGCTTTGCGGGCACCCAGTCGCACATCGGCTCATTCATAAGGTCATAGGCCGCCACGACGGGATTGTGTCTGAAATGCTTTGCGACCTCTACCCAGAGATTGCAGGTTAGGTAGCGGTATCTGTCGCCCTCGGGCGTATCGTCGAAGTAATGGCCGTCGCCGCTGAGACCGCTGTGATCCTTATTGCTCTGTCTGCCGACGGCGCCGTGAAGGTCGATTATGACATAGATGCCTCTCTTGCCCGCCTGCTCGACTATCCAGTCAAGGCGCGAGAAATCGAGCTGACCGTCGGCGGTGCGCTTCCATGTGCCGTTATCGTCGGACTGCAAATTCCTGTACCAGAAAGGAACTCTGATGCAGTTGAAGCCCATATTTGCGATTATATCCATATCGTATTCGGTGAACCAGTTATCCTCATAGAGGGAGATAAGCCTCTCGGCCTCCTCGGCGCCGAAACGGTTGGTGAGGGTCGTGAGGATGTCATACTGCCCATCGGAGTTGCGGGTGGGGCAGATCCATTCCTCCTGGATCAGCCAGCCGCCGACATTGGTGCCTCTGAAAACGACCTCTTCGCCGCGCCGATTAAAGAATTTCTCACCCTTGATGGTGATGAAATCCTCATCGGTTATCGGGGCTCTGGGGTACACCGTCGAATCGCCGTTTGTAACGGCAGCGTCAGACGAAGCAGCGCCGTTATCCGCAAAAACATTGAAAATGCCGCAGGATACGATTATGGCTGCGATGAGGGAAAGGGAAACGATAGCGGAAAGGATTTTCTTATTCATGACTTCCTCCGTATTTTGATGTTTAGACATATTATTTTATCACAAAAGTAAGACACATTTCAATAGATATATACGGTAATCTGTCGGAATTTGCACAATATTGCAGCCGTAAACAGCACCTCCGCAATAAAAATACAAAGAAAAAAGCAGCCCCTGAAGGCTGCCTTTGGTGATCCATCGGAGATTCGAACTCCGGACACCTTGATTAAAAGTCAAGTGCTCTACCGACTGAGCTAATGGATCAAATATCAACTGTGCTTTTTCAATGCTCAAATATAATATATTATTTGACCGAGATTGTCAAGTGTTTTGAGTAAAAAAGTTTAAATATCGCATTTGGGCGAGGTCGGACTCGGCCGGCGGCTGTATGCTGCGAAGGAGGGCTTGTGAACGGAAATCAATAATCATCCGCCGGTTTTTGACCTTCTCTCCCTCAGTCTCCGTGCAAGCTCCCTCGTCAGGGGGGTAAGCTCGATCTTAAGCTGATATAATTGCATTTAAGTGCCGTAGCTGTCATTTAAACCCCGCTGTTTCATCGCAGCGGGGTTTTAATCAATATCTATTGAAATGTGTATTCAGCCAGGCTATGCAGATATCGAGCCAGCCTTTGATGCGGGCATTATACTCAGCGTCCTCGGGCTTTGAATAGACGGTGCCGTCGGCGACGGAAAAGCCGTGATATCCCCTCTCGTAAATATGCATTTCAAACGGCACGCCCGCTTTATCGAGGGCGGCGGCATAGGCGAGAGAATTCTCTATCGGCACACAGCCGTCCTCCCTTGCGGCGACGATAAAGGTCGGCGGAGTATTCGCGTCCACCTTTTCATCGAGCGACGGGACAGGCTCGGCAAGTATCCTGCCTATCGACGAGAGGATGCAGGGGTAACCAAGCACGCAGGCGGCGGGTCTAACCCTGCCCATGGTGCCCAGAGCGGCACAGAGATGGCCGCCCGCCGAGAAGCCGATAGCGGCGATATGCTCCGGCTCAACGCCCCATTCCGCAGCGTTGGAAATGATAAGCTCCATTGCCTCCTCGGCGTCATTCAGCGGCCTCGGGAACTTTGCGGTGCCCTTACCGACCGAGTAACGCAGCACGAAGGCGGCGTAGCCCTTGGCGAGGAAGGAGAGCGCAATCGGCTCCGCCTCCCTGTCCGAGCACATCATATATGCGCCCCCCGGAATCACAAGGATAGCCGGGCGGGTCTTATAATTCGGCATTTCATCCGAGGCGGCGGGGAGATATGCGGTCAGCGTAACGCCGGGATTCGTCAATTCCTTAACAAAAGTCCGCATATTCTCACCTCAATAAGTGACCTTGAGGGTCTTTATCTCAAAGGGCTTGAAGGTCAGCTCATTGCCGCTGAATTCGTCCTTGACCTCTTCAAGCATATTGGTTATCTCGACCTTCTTTGCGCCGCCGAAGAATTCAACGGGGCAGACGGTGTAAGTGCCCTCGGCCTCATAGAGCCTGACGATGAACGCCTTTTCGTTATCCTCGCAGGGCTTGATGACCTCGACAATGACGTTATCCGCCTTGGGAAGCACGAGCGCCGACGAGCTGAAGCCGCCCTTGCCGACAACGGCGGGCACGTTAAGCTCATAAGCAGGCTTGATAACTTCGTTTGCGCCAAATCCACCGACATGAGGCAGGAACGAATAAACAGTCCTGTGCAGGCCGTGGTCGCCGACATAGTCGGGTCTTGTGCCGCCCTTGTGGAGCGACAGGCGCATATTGCCGCCCTCAACGCTGATGGCATACTTGCCGTCGTTGAGCACTGCCGCGCCGCAGCGGGTCTCGGAAAGGTCGGTGTATTTATGGTTGACGACCTCAAACTTCGCTTTCTCAATGGTATTGTTGCGGGTGGTGGGTCTGAGGACGTTGCCGTACTGTATCTCAAATCTGGCGTAATCGCTGTGGAGAGAGGTGTCGAAGGCGGCCTTCATGAAGCGGTGGTCATCCTGCCAATCCATGAGAGTGTCAAATCTGACCTCGGCGGTGTCGGCAAAGTAGAAAGCGTCCTGAGTGACGGTCGACTTCTTTGAAACGGAGTATTTGCTCCTGATGACCACGGCGGCTGCGCCCGCGGAGACAACTTCGCGGCTGAGCAGCTCGGAATGATCGGCAAATTTGCACTCAAGGTCGGCGTCGACATCCCAGTTATCCCATGCGGTGGGGACATCCTCGGCGACAAGCAGTGTATTGAATGCATAGCCGTCGCCCCTGAGCTGGCGCTTCATCCTCTTGTCATAGAATGACGAAATGTAGCCCTTACCGTCAAATTCTATCTCGGCGAAGGGGGTGGAAACGCCCTTATCTGTGAGCTTGACGCTGCCGTCGGTATTTGCCTCTCCTTTGACGAGCTTAAACGAAATGCTTGAGAATGCGGGCACGGTGACACCGCTTATGATGAGCATCTCTCTGCCGTCAAGGTCGGCGTAATGCTGCTGCTTGCAGTCGATATCGGCGATATAGCCGGCGGGGCACTCGATGAATATCGGGTCGTTTCTGTCGAACGAAAGAGTATTGGTGACGCTCACGCCGTCGCCCTCGCCCGAAGCATAATCGGCTGAGAGCCTGCGTGCGGCGGCGATGACCTCGCCCGTCTCCTTGAGAGACTGAACGTGAGCGGGGTGGATGCAGGTGCCGGGCAGGATATCGTGGAACTGATTCATCAGCAGCTTCTCATAGAGCGGATGGATATGCTCGTCGGAGGCAACCTCGCCGCCCTTGACCGCCTTGCAGACAGTGAGTATCTCAAGGTCGCGCAGCGCAAGCTCGGCTTTCCTGTTATTGCGTTTTATATTATGCTGGTTGGTGAGCGTGCCTCTGTGAAGCTCAAGATAAAGCTCGCCCGCGTAGGTCGAGGGATTCTTCACTCTCTGCTCAAGGTCGGTCATAAAGTCGCCGACGGTGGTGTAATAGGTCTTGCAGCAACCGTTGAGGTCGGCAACACGCCTTGACTCCTCGATCATCTCAAACTGCGGTCCTCCGCCGCCGTCACCGTAGCCAAAGGAGATAAGACGCCTGTCTGTAACCGATCTCTCCTTAATGGAGGAGCCGTTTTTGCCCTTGCCGTAGACATGCTTGCTCAGATCGTCGGGGGCGGGCCAGCAATGGGTACGGTTGAAGTGGGTGAAGACCTTGGTGCCGTCGATGCCCTGCCAATAGAAGGTATCATAGGGGAAGATGTTGGTATCGTTCCAATCCATCTTGGTGGTGAGGAAGTAGTCAACGTCGCAGCCCTTCATTATCTGAGGGATCGCGGCGCTGTAGCCGAAGGTATCGGGCAGCCAGAAGCAGTTGGAGGTGTAGCCGAAATACTTCCTCGTGAAGCGCTGACCCCAGAGGAACTGACGCACCATGGATTCGCCCGAGGTGATGTTGCAGTCGCATTCGACCCAAACGCCGCCGTTCGGCTCGTATCTGCCTTCGGCGACCTTCTCTTTGATGCGCTCAAAAAGCTCGGGGTAATTCCTGCGGATCATATCGGAGTGGCAGGAGGAGCTTTGGATGAATTTATACTCGGGGTACTGCTCCATAAGGGAGAGCTGATTTGAATAAGTCCTGGCGCATTTCTTCTCGGTCTCGGGGACAGTCCAAAGCCATGCGGTATCCATATGCGAATGGCCGATGATGCCTGCGGTGGGGGCTTCGGGACCGTTCTTGACCGCAAGAGCCTCTTTCATAAAGGGCTTTGCCGCGCGCAGAGCCTCTCTGAAGGTCTCGTCGTCGGTATCCTCGTATGAATAGTATACTCTCTTATGCACCTCATAGAGGGTGTTGACGAGCTGACCTCTTCTGAATGAGGTCTCGGGCAGAGCGGCGGTAAGCTCGTTGAGCACGCGCAGGTCAAAATAGAACTCCTGCATCTCATAATCCTTAACGCAGATGTCAATGCCGCCAAAATGATAGTTATAATCAAGCAGCTTATGCTCCTCAAAGGGCATGGTGCCCCTATATGCGTGGCCAGCATAGACCTCGAGGGCGATCTCTATCTTCTCCCCCGCCTTGGCCTTTGACTTGAGCAGGTCGCAGTAGTGATTGCCGTGACCGGTGAAAACTATCTTGGTGGCAAAGGTGCCGAACGGCATACCGTTGACCCAAAGCAAAGTCTCGTAGCCCTCGGTATGGGGCTTTATAAAGATATCCTTGCCGTCAAGCTCGGCGGGCACGGTGAACTCGGTCTTGAACCAGCAGTATGAGCCCTCGCCTCCCCAGCCGAAGCCCTTGTCAACGGGCTTAAAGAGGGAATCGTCGGGTATCTTATGGAGCCTTTCGGTCGTCTCGTAGGCTCTTGCGCCCACCTCGGCGACCTTGCTGAAAATTCTCGGCTCAAGCATGGCTTCAAATCTCTCGAGCTTGCCGAGCATACGCTCAATTTGTTTCTCTGTGAACATACTTCACTTTCCTTTCAGTCCAACTTATTGATAGGGCATACCCTCATGCAGATGCCGCAGACCGCGCCTCTGCCGATATGCTTAAATTTATCTTTCATATAGCGGCTGCACGCCTCGGGGTCGAAAATCTCGCTGCGCTCCGTCCCCGGCGACCAGTCGCCGCCCTTTATCGCGTGGGCGGGGCAGGCGTTGACGCAGATATCGCAGCCGTTGCAGCTATTCTCCGCCGGCTCGCTCGGGCACTCAAACGGGCAGTCGGTAAACACCGTGCCCAGGCGCACAAGGCTGCCGAATTCGGAATGCATAAAGAGCGAATTGCGCCCTACACTGCCGAGGCCCGCAAGGCAGGCGGCTTTTTTATGGGAATATCTGCCCTGATAATTCCAGCCGTCCTTATTGATGCTCTGAGACGCCGCAACGGTGATGTAGCGGTATCCCCTGCGCTGCAAAAACAGCCCCGTCTGAAGCAGCATCGAGTCTATAAATGCGTTTACGCTCCTGTAGTGATTAAAATATGTATGGGTCGGCTCATCGCCTATCTCCCGAATTATCGCCTCGGAGAGACGCACGACTATGCTCACTCCGTAAGGCAGCGGCGCAGTTTCGTCGGCAAAGAAGCCGACATCCGAAACGCCCTTCTCAAGGAGAAATTCCCGCAGCTCTCTCTGAACGCTCATCATTTCACCCTTGCCTCAAAGCAGAGCCAGCCGCCGCTCTCGTGCCGCTCAACAACCTCAATACCGTTCTCGGCAAAAGCCGCAAGCACATCCTGCTCCCTCGGCTCGATTATGCCCGAGGTGATGAACACGCCGCCGTCGTTGAGATATTTCTTAACGTCACGGCAGAGCACGATGATGATATCCGCCACGATATTTGCGACGATTATATCGAATTTGCCCGTGACCTTATCGGTCAGCGAGCCTTTTAGAACGGTGAATTTCGGCTCGTCAAAGCCGTTTGTCCTGCCGTTCTCCTGAGCGGTCTTGACGGCGAGAGCGTCGATATCGACGCCGACGGCGCTGTCAGCCCCGAGCAGCAGACCCGCGATGGAGAGTATCCCGCTGCCGCAGCCGACGTCAAGAATGCTCTTGCCCTCGTGAGCGTATTTCTCAAGGCTCTCAAGGCAAAGGTGGGTGGTGTCGTGAGTGCCCGAGCCGAAAGCAAGACCCGGCTCAAGGTGAAGCACGGCGCGGTCGCCCGCGTCATACTCCTGCTCCCAGATGGGGCGGATGAGCAGGCACTCGCCGACGGGCATGGGCTTGAAATACTTCTTCCAATTATTCTCCCAATCGGCGTTCTTGCAGACATTCTCGTCTATCTCATGAGCTATCCCCTCGGCGGTCAGCCTCTCGGTGAGGAAAGACACCGCTTCGTTGGGATTCTCCTCGGGTGAAATATAAATATGCACTATGCCCTTTGACCTGTCTTTGGCGAGCAGATCCTCGTCTATGAGGTCGATACGGGCTATCTCCCACGCCTCCTGCTCGAGGGTGCGGTAATCCTCGATATAGATGCCGTAGGGCACGACCATCTGGGCGATATCGCCCGCGCGGTCGACATTGTCGGCGTCGACCGTGATCTTTATCTCAGTCCAGTCCATTTGTTACTCCGTAATCAATATTTATTGTGAACATCCTCGGCGAAGCAGAGCATATCCTTGACCTCGATGACCGTGCCGTCGTCGAGGATAGCCTTGCCGTTCATTCTGCCGAACACCTGATGCTGATCGGTGACGATGAGCTTCACGTCTATCTTTGCGGCTCTGTCGATGATGGGGGTGAACTCCATCTCAAATCTGCCGTCGCTCGAGGTGAAAGTCCACGGGTCGGTGTAGCCGCTCGCGGGGATATTGAATTTAACGTCGTCGAGCTTGTGGCACTTGCCGTCGTAGAAGAGTATGTTTTCGCTCGCCGCGGTGGTGTCGCCGAAGCCGTAGCCGATATTGAAGCCGAAGGCGTGACCGTCGATATCCATGTTGCCCGAGCCCCAATACCAGGTGTTGTCATAAGTCCAGACGCCTCTGCCCCAGTCGAGGGTGCCGAAATCGGTGGCGGGGTCAAATATGTATTCCTTGCCGTCGAAGGTCGCCTTACCGCTCGCTCTCATGCAGTTGATCTTCTGATTATAATAGAAAGCGGTGGCCTTCTCCTTCCACGGGGTGGCGATGACCATGGTATCCATCTCGGGCTGCTCAAGGGTTATATCGCAGGAGAAGGTCTTGCCCTCGTGGAACTTCTTGAAGTTGCAGAGCAGGCGGCGCTTGCCCTCTGACACCCTGAACTCCATATCAAGGCGCTTGTCGTGATATACCGTGTTGCCCCTCTCGCTGGTGGTCGGGAGCTTGAATTTGCCCATGGGGAAAGCGTTGAGGATGGTCTCAGTATGCTCCCAGGGAATTGAGAAATCGAGCAGGGTAGCCGACTGGAGGCCGATATAGCCGTCATCCGAGAGGGTGAGAGCCACGCCGAAATTATTCTTTTCGGAGATTATGAGATAATAATCCCACTCCTTGATCCTGAATTTCGGAGCCTTGATGGCGTTCCTGTCGTATACCTGACAGAGCTTCCTTGACCAGCCCGGCTCTCTGAGAGTGCCGTCGGCGTTAAGTAAGGGCTGCACCTTGGTTACTTCATGGTTTCTCATAACATTTCCTCCTGTATGTTATTCATTAATAAGATTCACTTTATCCTCTCCGCCCCTGCCGTGGTTATAGAGATTCCTGTTGTCGAGCGCCCACTGGCGAGGCGTGAACTGACCCGCTTCAACGGCGGAAACGGCGTGATTCATCTCATAGAGCCTTGCGTCAAGCAAGTCAAGCTCCGAGAGCAGCTCCGCTTCGATAAACATCGGCAGCTTTGCCGCGCCGAATTCCGGTGAGCCGTGGTGAGAGATGAGCATATGCTCAACGAGGGTCAGGGTCTTGTCGCTGATGCCGTTCGCCCTGCCGATGCGGTCGACTATGACCGTGCCCATTACGAGGTGGCCGAGCAGGTTGCCCTTGACGGTGTAATCGCTTGCGATGCCCGTCTCGGCGACCTCAAGCTCCTCGATCTTGGCAATGTCATGCAGTATCGCGCCGGAGGCGAGCAAGTCGAAATTCACGAAGCCGTAGATGCCGCAGACTGCCTGAGCGAGCCTGAGGATCGACAGAGTATGCATGAGCAGACCGCCCCTGACGGCGTGATGCAGATTCTTGGCGGCGGGCCAATACAGCAGCCTGTCGCGGTATTCGCCTATGACGCTGAAAACGAGAGTCTGAAGCTCGCCGTCCTCAAAATCGGCCACGATGCGCTCGATCTCGGCAAGCATATCCTCGCCCGAGAAGCAGGCGGAGGGCACATAGTCCTCGATCCTCGCGTTATCCTGCGGCAGCACCTTGCGTATGCGCTCCACGCGGAACTGGGTGGTGTCGTTAAACGGCACATAGCTGCCGCGCACCTTGACAAAATCAAATTTGGCAAAGGCGGTTGACGGCGTTTCTTTATAATCCCAGAGCTTTGCGCCTATCTCGCCGCTGTTATCGGCAAGCACGAGATCGAGGTAGGGTATGCCCTTGGCGGTCAGCTTCTTATCGACTGATTTTATCAGGCAGAAGCCCTCATAGGCTGCGCCCGTGCCTATCTGAACGAAATTCATGGAAACTCCCCTTTGAGGTTTTATCATTTATTAATTGTAACATATAAGTGTTTAAAATACAAACTATAATTTCACATATCTCACACTTTTTTAGCTTGACAAATCGCACGGCGGGAGTATAATGATATTACAATATTATTCTCGGGGCGGGGTGAGAATCCCCACCGGTGGTAAAGTCCACGACTCGGGCGTAAATGCCCGACTGATGCGGTGAAACTCCGCAACCGACGGTAACGCGCTTTTAGGCGTGAAGTCCGGATGAGAGAGAATGCCGAAAAAGCGTTTCGCCCCTCCGCGTTTGCGGGGGGGATTTTGTTTTTTCGCTCTCTAAGCAACCTCCGAATTAAGGAGAGATAATCATGCAAAACAAAAAAATCATACGCCTTGCAATAGCGGCGATGCTCACGGCGCTGTCCGTCGTCTCGCTCTACGCTATCCGCCTGCCTTTGATACCCTCTGCGCCGTTCCTCGAATACGACGCCGCGGATATTCCCGTGCTGATAGGCTCGATGCTGCTCGGTCCACGCATGGGGCTGCTGATGCTGCTTGCCGTGTGCGCCATCCAGACCTTCACAGTCAGCGCCGCAAGCGGCTGGATAGGCTTTGTGATGCACCTTGCGGCCTCGGGCGTGCTGGTGCTCATAGCGTCGATGATTTACAAGAAAAAACCGAGCTTCAAGCGGCTGATAGTCGGCCTTGTGCTCGGCTCGCTCGCCATGACGGCGGTCATGGTGCCGCTGAACATAGTATTCACGGGCATATTTCTCGGCCAGGGCGCAAAGGCGGTGGCGGAGCTGCTGATACCCGCAATAATCCCCTTTAACCTGCTAAAGGCCTGTATCAATTCCGCGGCAACGGTCGCGATATTCGCCCCGACGGCAAAGATACTCAAAAGATACACCGACGGGCTGTAATTATTCATCATCCCGACGCAAACGGCATAAACTTCTATTGTAAAGACAATGGAGGGATGCCAATGAACTGCTGCATAACCGAGCTGAGATGCAAGGAGGTTATCAACAAGGCGAACGGCTGCCGCATAGGGCTTGTGAGCGATATCGAGGTGGATTCCTGCTGCGGCCGCGTGGTGGCGATAATCGTCTACGGCAGACCGAGATATTTCGGTATCTGCGGCAGACGTGAACGCATAAGGATATGTTGGGAGGATATCGACGTTATCGGCGAGGATACCATCCTCGTGTGCAAGGTGCCGCCCTGTGACAAGCCGAGGAGAAAAAGAACATAGCAAAAGGCACGTCCATAAGGGCGGCTCATCTTTATCTGAGTCCGTCCAGCGGGCGTGCCTGTTTTTTATTTTCTGCGATCATCCCTGACAAACGGCGGCGATATCTCGGTCGAGGTCAGCAGGGAATATTTTTTCGGGCGGCGGTAGGCGTTGCCGTGCACCTCGCTCTCGCGGTAGCGGCGCAGCATATCGAGGTCAAGCTCGGCGACAAATATCCCCTCGCCCCCGTCCGCCTGCAAAATGCAGGTGTCTCTTGAGCCTTCAAGCTCCGGCAGATAAGCAACGCCGTCGAATACGCTTGAGCCGCCGTTGCAGTCCGTGCCGTCCTCTGGGTAATTGCAGGTGGCGACGGCAAGCATATTCTCATACGCCCTACCCCGAAGCTGCGAGAGGCGGTTTATCTCCATAGGGCAGGCATTCGGCACGAGGATAAGCTCCGCGCCCTTGAGCATAAGTATCCTTGCGCTCTCCGGGAACTCCCTATCGTAGCATATCATTGCGCCGACCTTGACCGCTCCGCAGGCGGTATCAATCTCCGTGACATAGAAATCCTCGCCCGGGGTAAGGTGTCGCTCGATGTCGAAGTCACAGGTGTGCACCTTGGCGTAGGTCAGCTTCCGCTCGCCGCGTCGGTCAAAGAGCACAAGGGTATTGCGGCAGCCGCCGTTGTATTTCTCAAGCAGAGTAACGCCTATAGCCATATCAAGCTCCGCCGCGAGAGCGCCGTAGGCGGCGACGAATTCACCGTCGGCAGGTATCGCTTCGCCCGACCATTTCTCAAACCCTCTGCCGAATATGCCGTAGCCGTTGCTCCACATCTCGGGAAAAAGGGCGATATCCGCGCCCATCTCCTTTGCTTTGCGGCAGCATTCAAGCCCCTTGACAAGATTCGCCTCGGTGCCGCCGCAGGGCGATATCTGGAGCAGCGCTATTCTCAGAATACTCATAAATTCTCCCGTAAAAAAGTCGATCGTTTGCTTTGCAAGCGACCGGCTCTTAATTATGATATTAGATCTTATGCCTTGCCGGCGCAGCCGAGGACCTCAAGGATCTTATGCTCGACCATGCCTTCGATAGCTGCACGGGCGGGGGCAAGATACTGTCTGGGGTCGAAGTGCGACGGATTCTCAGCCATATACTTTCTGATAGCTGCGGTCATTGCAAGACGAAGGTCGGAGTCGATGTTGATCTTGCAGACTGCGTGCTCGGCTGCCTTGCGGAGCTCGCTCTCGGGGATACCGATAGCGTTATCCATCTTGCCGCCGTACTTGTTGATCTCCTCAACGAACTCGGGGATGACGGAGGAAGCGCCGTGAAGGACGATGGGGAATCCGGGGAGCTTCTTCTCGACTTCCTCAAGGATGTCGATGCGGAGCTTGGGATCCTGACCGGGCTTAAACTTATATGCGCCGTGGCTGGTGCCGATAGCGATAGCAAGGGAGTCAACGCCGGTGCGGCCGACGAAATCGCAGACTTCCTCGGGCTTGGTGTAAGAGGAATCCTCGTCGGAGACCTTAACGTCATCCTCGATGCCGGCAAGTCTGCCGAGCTCGCCCTCGACTACAACGCCGTGATCGTGAGCGTAGTCAACGACCTTCTTGGTGAGAGCGACGTTCTCTTCATAAGGAAGATGTGAGCCGTCGATCATAACGGAGGTGAAGCCGCCGTCGATGCAAGCCTTGCAGGTCTCGAAATCGGGGCCATGGTCAAGGTGAAGGACGATGGGCAGGCCGGAAGTCTCAACAGCTGCCTCAACGAGCTTTACAAGGTAGGTGTGGTTCGCATAGGCTCTTGCGCCCTTGGAAACCTGAAGGATCAGGGGAGCGTTGAGCTTGGTGCCCGCCTGAACGATACCCTGAATTATCTCCATGTTGTTTACGTTGAAAGCGCCTACGGCGTAGCCGCCCTTATAGGCATCCTCAAACATCTTCTTGCTTGTTACTAATGGCATATTATCACTCCTATAGTGTATTTGATAATTTATCGTATATATTATACCAAATTTTCGGCGTTTGTCAATCACCGCAGCCTTATATCGACTGAATTTGATAGACAAGATTTTTGAAAAGGTTGACTATCGTCATATAAACCTTTGCGGCGGGCGTGCCTATCACGCTGTAGGGGGCGTCCTCCTGCTTAGTGATGCTGACGTCGCCGCGCTTGACCGAGCCGTTGTAGACATAAAGCTCGTTGCCGTAATTCTTTATATCATCCTCATGCAGAGTGATGACCCTGTAGCCGTAGGGGCCGTATTTGGCGAACTGGCAGCCGTAGGTGAAGCCCAGCTCAATGCCGTCGACAATGCCCGAATAGCCCTCGTTGTGCCAGTGGCCGAAGAAAGCGGCGATAACGTCACCCTGCTCCTTCCACGCGCTGAATTCGTCGCTCGTTTCACCGGGCTTGACCGCCCCGATATTGTAGCCGTGAGCAACATTTTGGTTGAGACGGTAGCATTCGCCGTCCTTTATTATCGCGCCCTCGTCATAGATATGGCATTTCTCAAAGAGATTACCGATATCCGAGGTGTTGATGTGCTGGAACGCCATTGCAGGCACAGGCTCGCCGCCGTTCGCGGCCGCGAGCTCGGCGCTCCTTGACTTATACCACGCTATCTGCTCCTCGTTGACGGAGTTCCTGCCCGAATCCATGAGCCAAAGGTTGAATGCGATCTTGCCGTCGCTGCCTTTTATCTCAAGATTATAGTCTATCCTGCCCGATTCGTCTGGGCTGTCGTCCCTCACAAGGCAGTGCTCATATTGAGCGTAGATATCGAGCCAATCTTCGTTGGATATACCGGCCTTATAGTCGTTGTTGCCCTGTGTAACGGCATAGGGGATGCCCGCCTCCTCGATTATCGAGAAAACGTTATCGACTGCGACCTTTACATTGTCGAGCGTCTCGTCATAGACCAGATCGCCGTGGATATCCTCGACCTTGACGCCCTCCTTGCCGTTCTGACCGTCAACGCCGAAGTCGCCGAGCCGCCAATCCTCAACGATATCGCCCGTGATGACAATAAGGTCGGGGTCGGTATTCTCAATGGCGAGGCGAACGAAATTCAGCATATCGTAGGCGGGGTAGCGGTCGTCCTGCATATCGCTGATGTGCAGGATGGTGAAATCGCCGTCCGCCGAGAATTTAAGCTCGCCCGCCTCCCCTGCCGAGGCAAAGACGGCAAACGAAAGCAGCATTGCGGCAGCGAGGGTAACGCTTAAAATTTTCTTTATCATATTATTTCTCCGTTGATCATCAATATTTATCCATGCTCTCAACATCGAGCACAAATACTGTAGCGCCGCCGACGGTCACTTCCTCCTCAAGGCTGCCGTTCTGAAGCCCTCTGCCGAAGGAATCGGTGGTCATGGCGACCTTGCTCCTGGTCCTCGAATGCTCGTGGATTATCTCCTTGGCTCTGGCGACTCTGTCGTCCTCGGCGCCGATGAGCAGGGTGGTGTTGCCTATCATCAGGAAGCCGCCCGTGGTGGAGAGCTTGGTGACGCTGAATTTCTCTTTGGTCAGCGTTGCGGAGACTACTGCGCTGTCGTCGTTATTGACGATCGCAAGGATCAATTTCATATTATCAATTCCTTTCTGCAAATCACATATTCGGCAAAATGAGCTTTTGGCTGCGCTTGTCAAGGTCATAGATATTGGGTATCTCGTAGCGGTTATCGTTGCTGTCCTTGACAAGTATGCGCTTGTCATAAAACATCTTGAGCGAGCGGATATGGTTGACTATCTCGAAGGTGAATTCACCTCGGTCGGTCTCCACAGTCCAGAGCCATATGCAATGCTTCTCGCTGAATGTTATGAGCCGCTTTATCTTGGGTATGCGGTAGTATTCCTCGAGGCAGCCTTGCAGCAGCTCACGCTGATGAGGCTCCATATTGTCAAGGCGGCGCAGGATGAACTGCTCCTCGCCCTCGGAGTCGAGGAAAGTGATATAATCGTTAAGACCGCTGACGGGGAAAAGGCGCCTCGGCTCAAGGTCGCTGAGCTTCTGCCCCGTGTAGAATTCCACATCGCAGAATATCTTATCCTTGACGGTCAGGCGTATCTCATTGCCGTCGATAAAATTCCTTGCCATTCAAGCGCCCCCCTTATTCAAAATTCTCGGCGGCTCTCTCGGCCTCCGCCTGCTCGCTCATCGACTGTATCTTGATGAGCTTGTAATACTTGCCCTTGAGAGCCATCAGCTCGTCGGGCGAGCCGAATTCGATGATATTGCCCTTATCGACGACGATTATCTTATTCGCCTTACGCAATGTCGAGAGCCTGTGGGCTATCATAAGCGTCGTCCTGCCCCTGATAAGGCGGTCGATGGCATCCTGAATGAGCTTCTCGGTCTCGGAGTCCACCGCCGAGGTAGCTTCGTCGAATATAAGTATGCCGGGATTCTTGAGCACCGCGCGGGCGATCGAAAGCCTCTGTTTCTCGCCGCCCGAGAGACCAACTCCCCGCTCGCCGAGCATGGTATCGTATGCGTCGGGCAGGCGTGAGATGAAGCCGTGGGCGTTTGCGATGTCTGCGGCGTTGATTATCTGCTCGGGGTGCGCCCCGGGCACGGAATAGGCTATATTGTTGAATATCGTATCGTGGAACATCATCGGCTCCTGCTGGACATAGCCTATCTGCGAGCGGTAATACGCCATGTCTATGTCACGGATATCCACGCCGTCCACGAGTATATCGCCGTCATAATCGTCATAGAAGCGCATGAGCAGATTGATGAGGGTCGATTTGCCCGAGCCTGTGGTGCCGACTATGCCGACCACGTCGCCCGGCTCAATGACAAAGTTTATGTCGTTGAGCACCTTCTTTGAGCGGTCGAACGAGAAATTGACGTTTCTGAATTCAATGCGCCCGTCTATATTCTCAAGCTCCTTGCCCGCGCCGAAATCATGCTCCGGCTCGGCGTTGACTATCTCCATGACCTTCTCCGCAGAGGCAATGGCGCTCTGATAGGAGTCGTTGAGGTTTGCGAAGAAATTGACGGGGTTATAGAACATACTTGTGTATGAAATAAAGGATACGAGCACACCGAGCGAGAGCTTGTCGGGGGCCTTGATGACCATCTCGCCGCCGACGAGCCAAATAATGACCGACCCGCAGGTGATGAGGAAGGTTATCGCCGCGGGGAATATCGCCGAGACCTTGGCGGCGCGCTTATCCTCATGCATCCAGTCGTCGATGTGCCTGCCGAATCTGTCTATCGTTTTCTTCTCGCGCGAGAAGGATTTGACTATCCTTATGCCCGGTATCGTATCGGAGAGGATGCTCGATATCGCAACTCCCCTGCGCCACAGGCGGCGGTACATCGGGCCTATCTTCTTGCCGAAGAATCGGCTGCAAAACACCACTACGGGCACGGGCACGAGTGAGAGCAGAGTCAGCTTCCAATTCATCGACATCATTATCACGATAATGCCGACCATCATAAAGAGCTGCACCACGGCCTCCTGAGTTATGCGGAGCATGAACTGCTGGAGCACCTGGGTATCGGAATTGACCCTGTTTATGACCGAGCCGGTGGAGGTCTTGTCATAGAACTTCATCGGCAGATACTGCGCCTTGGCGTATATATCCTTTTTGAGATCGGCAATAATGCCGTCGCCCGCCACTCGCAGCATATACGAGCGCACCGCGCCTATGGCGTATTGGGCGAAATAAACGCCGAGCAGCCCCGCAATGACGATAAAGAGCATCCTGATGTCGCCGTTCGGTATGACCTTGTCGACCATGAGGCTTGTGACATAAGGCGGCACGAGCGCCGCGGCGGTAGTGACTATCGAGAGAAAGATGCAGAATATCAGCTTGCCGAAATACGGGCGGATATAGTGCATCATCGACGACAGGAGCTTGCTCTTGCCGCTGCAATTGAGGCATTCCGCACCGGGATAGGCGAGCTTCCTGCCGCACCTCGGGCAAAACGAGCGCAGGTTGCGATAGACCGCTTCAACGGCGGCAAATCGGCTCTCGACGCTCTCGCCCGCTTTAACTTTTGTGACGAAATCAGCCGCAGCGTCGCAGATATCGGCGCAGGCAAAGGTAAAGCGCAGGATATCCATCGTTGAGCCGCCGACGGTCTTGACTTTAAGCACGGCGTTACCGTACATACGCTTAACGGTTATCTCGTCTATGCTTGCGAAGTCGAGGCTGATGCAATCGCCCGCAATACCGCCGCCGACGGCGACGATCTTATCCGCAGAGACATAGACTGCCCCCGACCCGTAATCGCTGTTGATATCGAGGTCGGAAACGACGGCAAAGAGCGGCTGAGAATCCTCAAATTGTTTCTCCGCAAGCGAAGATATCTCGGCCGGGGCGGGTCTGTTGATAAGCAGGTTATCGGGAAGCATATCGGCTCTCCCCCTTTTCACTCCGAATTTCGAGTGCATTATATCGGTAATGCGAAAATAAGTCAATACAAATCAGAAGATTTTTGCTTTTTGTGAAAATCGCCCTAATTTTTGAAAAATCTTAGGGCGAAATGACGAACAATTATTCTCCGTTTGCCGAGCGGATAACTCTCTCGGCGAGAGCCTCAAGCTGCTCCATGCTCTCGAGCGAGCCTATCTCACGGCGGAACGCTGCGGCGTTCCTCATGCCGCTGATATACCAGCCCGCGTGCTTGCGAGCCTCCCTCATGCCGACATAGCTGCCCTTGTATTCGCAGAGCCTGCCGATATGGCGCAGCATTACCGCCATGCGCTCCTCGATTGGCGGGTCGGGCAGTATTTTGCCGCTGCTGAGGTATTCGTTTATCTGTGAGAATACCCACGGCCTGCCGAGCGCCCCCCTGCCGACCATGACAAGATCGCAGCCCGTGACCTTATACATATTCTCGGCGGAAATGGCGTCCGTCACGTCGCCGTTGCCGACGACAGGGATATTCACCGCCTGCTTGACCTGTTTGATTATGTCGAGATTTACGGGCGGGGCATACATCTGCTTCCTCGTCCTGCCGTGGACGGTTATCGCCGCAGCGCCCGCATTCTCAAGCATTTTCGCCATTTCAACGGCGTTTATGCTATCCTCATCCCAGCCCGAGCGTATCTTGACCGTGACGGGCAGAGAGACCGCCTCTGCGCATTTCTCGGTTATCCTCGCGGCAAGCTCCGGGTCACGCATCAATGCGCTTCCGCCGCCGTTGCCCGCGACCTTAGGGGCGGGGCAGCCCATATTGATATCAACGGCTCGGCAGCCCGTCTCGGCAGCCTGTTTCGCCGCCTGCGCCATTGTGTCGGGGTCGCAGCCGAATATCTGCACGGCGGCGGGGCGTTCGCTCTCTCCAAGCTGCATGAGCAGACCCGATTTCTTATCGTGCATTGTAAGCCCCTTTGAGCTGACCATCTCGGTGACGACATACGCCGCGCCGAATTCAATGCATATCTCACGGAAGGCTCTGTCCGCAACGCCTGCCATGGGTGCGAGCGCAGCGCCGCCGTTTATCTCAAAATCTCCGATTCTCATCAATAACTCCTTTTGAACGAGCTGTTATATTATTATAATATCATTATCTATTTACGATTTCAACCGAATTTTTGCAGGCTTTTTTCAAAAAAACGGTGAAAAATCCGAAAAGTATGTTATACTGTATGATGAGGTGATATTATGAAGCTACTTGCTCTTGACGGCAACAGCATTCTGAACCGTGCTTTTTACGGCATCAAGCTGCTCACCACCAAGGACGGCACTAAATTCACTAACGGAATATACGGCTTTTTGAATATACTTATCAAGCTGCGTGAGGAGGTCTCCCCCGACGCGGTGGCGATAACCTTTGACGTTAAAGCGCCCACCTTCCGTCACGAGATGTATCAGGGCTACAAGGCGAACCGCAAGGGAATGCCGCCCGAGCTTGCTCAGCAGCTGCCCGCTCTCAAGGAGCTGCTCGGCGCTCTGGGCTACAAGCTGCTTGAGGCCCCAGGCTGGGAGGCGGACGACCTGCTCGGCACTCTCGCGGGCGCTTGCAAAGAGGGCGACTTCTGCTACATTGCGACAGGCGACAGGGATTCATTGCAGCTCGTGCGTGAGAATGTCAACGTGCTGCTCGCCTCCACTAAGATGGGCAGGCCGCAGAGTGTGCGCTACGATGAGACAAGGGTAGCCGAGGAATACCTCGTCCCCTCGCCGAAGCTGCTGATAGACGTCAAGGCGCTCATGGGCGACAGCTCCGACTGCATCCCCGGCGTATCGGGCATAGGTCAAAAGACGGCGCAGGAGCTTGTGAGCAAATTCGGCTCGATCGACAGCATTTACTCCTCGCTCGACACGCTCGATATAAAGAAGGGCGTCCACGACAAGCTCGCCGCCGACAGGGATATGGCATATCTCAGCCGCACCCTCGGCACCATACGCACCGACGCGCCTATAGACACGGACTATGCGGATTACATCCCGCACGAGCCCGACGCATTCAAGGTGACGGCGCTGCTCTCGGAGCTTGAAATGTTTAAGATGATAGAGCGCCTCGACCTCAAAAAAGTCCCCGCCGCACCCTCCGCCGAGGAGAATGCGCCTGAGGTCAGCACCGAAGTATACGCCCAGCAGGATCTCAGGCTGCTGCTGAACACGCTCAAAAAGGCGGGCGAAGCCTATTTTCTCTTTGAGGACGGTATATTCTCATTCAAGACCGACAACGGCGTTGCTCAGGTGCTGCCCGGCAGCGGCGATTATGTGGAATTCTGCACGGATTTCCTCTTTGACGGCACGATAAGCAAATTCACTTACAATGTAAAGCGGCTGTATTCGTTCTTTTACGACTATTCAGCGGATATAAAGATCAATAACATTGCGGGCGACGCAATGCTCTCCGCCTATGTGCTGAACCCCTCCTCCGACGCCTACGACCTGCGCCGCATAACCGCCGAATACGCGGGCGCGGATATTCCCGACGGCGACTCTGCGGTATTCGCGGCATATCTGCCCGCCGTATTTGCCAAAATGAACGCCGCCGTTGAGGAGAACGGCCAAAAGCGCCTGCTTGACGAGATCGAGCTGCCGCTTGCCGAGGTGCTTGCCTCGATGGAGCGCGAGGGCTTCCTGGTTGACGCAAAGGGTATTGAAGAATTCGGCAAAACTCTTCAGGAGCGCATCGAGAAGTTGGTTGCGGATATCTATGAGCTTGCGGGCTATGAATTCAACCTGAATTCCCCGAAGCAGCTCGGCGAAGCGCTGTTTGAGCGCATGGGTCTGCCCGCAAAGAAAAAGACAAAGAGCGGCTATTCCACCAACGCCGAGGTACTCGAGGGTCTGGCTCAGGATTATCCCGTGGTGGCGATGATTCTCGAATACCGCACCCTTGCGAAGCTGAAATCCACCTATTGCGACGGCCTGCTCAAGGCAATTGCGCCCGATGGCAGGATACACTCGACCCTAAACCAGACCGAGACCCGCACGGGCAGGATATCCTCGACCGAGCCGAACCTGCAAAACATCCCCGTGCGCTCCGAGCTCGGCAAGGAGATGAGGAAATTCTTCATCGCCAAGGAGGGCAGCCTGCTTGTGGACGCGGACTACTCACAGATAGAGCTGCGCGTGCTCGCCCATGTGGCAAACGACAAGAATATGCTCGACGCCTTCAACAACGGCGACGATATACACGCCATAACCGCCTCCCAGGTATTCAACATGCCGCTGATGATGGTCACTCCGCTTATGAGGAGCAGAGCCAAGGCGGTGAATTTCGGCATAGTCTACGGCATAGGCGCCTTCTCGCTCGCAAAGGATATCGGCGTCACCCGCGCCGAGGCCGACAGCTATATCAAGGGCTATCTCGCCCACTTCAGCGGCGTTGACCGCTATATGAAAGAGGTCATTGAGAAGGCAAAGGAAAACGGCTATGTCGAGACCGTATTCGCCCGCCGCAGATATCTGCCCGAGCTGCGCTCGTCAAACGGCATGATGCGTGCCTTCGGCGAGAGGGTCGCCCGCAATATGCCGATTCAGGGCACGGCGGCGGATATCATCAAAATAGCGATGATAAGGGTCTACCGCGAGCTAAAAAAGCAGTGCTTCGGCGCAAGACTGATAATGCAGGTGCACGATGAGCTGATAATTGAAGCCCCCGCCGAGGAAGCGGACAAGGTCGCAAGCATAGTCAAGCGTGAAATGGAGCACGCAGTCAAGATGCGCGTGAGTATGCAGACGGATGTCGGCGTCGGAAAGAGCTGGTACGAGTCAAAGTAGAATAAACGGATATAAAAATCGCCCTCGGCAGCTCGGTTGAGCCGTCGGGGGCGATAAATTTTTATTATTTGTTGACGTTTGCCTTAAGAGTCTCAAGCTCTGCCTTAAGGGTTGCGGGCAGTCTGTCAAACTTCGAGTAGAATTCCTCGATACCTGCGACCTCGTCCCTCCAAAGGGCGGTATCAACACTGAGGATCTCTTTGAGCTGATCCTTGCTGACCTCGTCCTCGATGCCCTCAAGGTTGATATCCTCAGCCTTGGGAACGAAGCCGATCGGGGTCTCAACTGCGTCGACCTTGCCCTCGCAGCGGTCGATTATCCAATCGAGCACGCGGAGGTTGTCGCCGAAACCGGGCCACAGGAAGTTGCCCTCGTCGTCCTTACGGAACCAGTTGACGTTGAAGATCTTGGGAGCCTTATCAGCGTCAAGGCCTGCGCCGATGTCGATCCAATGCTGCCAATAATCAGCCATGTTGTAGCCGCAGAACGGAAGCATAGCCATCGGGTCTCTTCTGACAACGCCGACTGCGCCTGAGGCGGCGGCGGTGGTCTCGGAAGCCATTATCGAGCCGACGAATACGCCGTGATCCCAGTCTCTTGACTGATATACCAGCGGAGCGAGCTTAGCGCGTCTGCCGCCGAATACGAATGCAGAGATGGGCACGCCGTGAAGATTCTCAAACTCGGGGCTGATGCAGGGGCAGTTCTTTGCGGGTGCGGTGAAGCGGCTGTTGGGATGAGCGCCCTTCTCTGTGCTGGTCTTGCCGTTCCAGGGGTTGCCCTTCCAGTCTATGCCGTTCTCGGGAGGATTCTTGTCGAGACCTTCCCACCAGACGGTGTTGTTATCCGCATTGTAAGCGACGTTGGTGAATATGGTGCCCTTCTTGGTGGAAGCAAGAGCGTTGGGGTTGGATTTCTCGTTGGTGCCGGGTGCAACGCCGAAGAAGCCGTTCTCGGGGTTGATGGCATAGAGCCTGCCGTCCTCGCCCTTTCTGATCCACGAAATATCGTCGCCGACGCACCATACGCGGTAGCCCTTCTTATAATATCCCTCGGGAGGAATAAGCATGGCAAGGTTGGTCTTGCCGCAGGCTGAGGGGAATGCGGCGCAGATGTATTTGATCTCGCCGTTGGGCTTCTGGAGACCGAGAATGAGCATATGCTCCGCCTGCCAGCCTTCGTTTCTGCCCTGATAGGAAGCGATACGCAGAGCGAAGCACTTCTTGCCGAGCAGGACGTTTCCGCCGTAACCGGAGTTAACGGAGATGATGGTGTTATCCTGCGGGAACTGGCAGATATATCTCTTCTCTTCGTCGATGTCACACTTGCAGTGGAGGCCTCTTACCCAGTCGTCACTGTCGCCGAGAGCCTCAAGCACCTTCTTGCCGACTCTGGTCATTATAGCCATGTTGAGCACAACATAGATGCTGTCGGTAAGCTCGATGCCTATCTTGGAGAACTTGGAGCCAACGGGGCCCATGGAGTAAGGAATAACATACATGGTTCTGCCCTTGTAGCTGTCCCTTGCGATATCATAGAGCATCTTATATGCCTCTGAGGGCTCCATCCAGTTATTGGTGGGGCCTGCCTCCTCCTTGGTGGGGGCGCAGATGAAAGTCCTGCCCTCAACTCTTGCAACGTCGTTGACGGCGGTGCGGTGGAGATAGCAATCGGGCAGAAGCTCCTGATTGAGCTTTATCATTTCGCCGGTCGAGCAAGCCTCTGCACGCAGAGCCTCGATCTGCTCGTCGCTGCCGTCTATCCAGACGACTTTGTCGGGCTTCACGAGATCAATTTTTTCATTGATCCATGAAAGAACGCTTTTATTGGCAGTCATATTTTCCATAATTTTTCTCCTTTCATCGTGGAAAACCAACTAAAAATATACAAATTCAGGTCGCGCCGAAGCGGCTTTTTTACGCTCTTTGACGAACGTATTTTATCTCCGCTCCATCTTTTCCCATCGTAATTATAGCATAAAATCCTCGAATGTCAAGATTTTGCAGCAAAAAGACACAAAAAATTCATAATTCGGGCGAATTTTAATATTCCGCCGCGTCAATCGGCATTGTGGCGAAGGCGTTAAGCTCCAATCCTGCAATATTACCGCTTTTGAACTCATAAAATCCCTGCGCTCCGACCATAGCCGCATTGTCGCCGCAAAGTGAGAGCTGCGGCATATAGAGCTGCCAGCCCTTCTCGCCGCAAAGGGTTTGCATCCTCGCCCTGAGGCGTGAATTTGCAGAAACACCGCCCGCAAGAGCGATCTTTGTGAAGCCGAATTCCTCGGCGGCCTTTACGGTGTTGCCCGCGAGGCAGTCAACGACGGTCTCGATGCAGCTCGCGCCGAGGTCGGGCACGCTTATCTCTATCCCCTTTTGCTTTGCGTTGTGGATGACGTTAACAACGGCGGTCTTTAGCCCCGAGAAGCTGAAGTCGTATTTGCCGCCGTCCACATGGGGGTGCGGCAGCTTATAGAGCGTGGGGTCGCCGTCCTTGCTGACTCGGTCGAGATTCAGCCCGCCGGGGTAATCAAGCCCCATGGCTCTCGCAGATTTATCCATGCATTCGCCCGCGGCGTCGTCGCGAGTCCTGCCGATAACCGTGAAATCCGTGTAGCTGTTGACCGCCACGATATGGCTGTGACCGCCCGAGACGACAAGGCAGAGGAACGGCGGCTCAAGCTCGGAGTTTGTAATGTAATTCGCCGCAATGTGAGAGCGCAGATGATGCACCGGCACGAGCGGAATGCCCGTTGCGTATGAAAGCCCCTTTGCGAAATTCACGCCGACGAGCAGCGCCCCGATAAGGCCGGGCGCATAGGTCACTGCAATGGCGTCGATATCGCCGAAGCCGACGCCCGCGTCGCTCATCGCCTTGCTCACAACGCCGCTTATCGCCTGGGCGTGCATCCTTGAGGCTATCTCGGGCACCACGCCGCCATATATAATATGTTCACTGACCTGCGAAGCTATTACGCTTGACAGAACTTTCCTGCCGTCCTCGACCACGGCCGCCGCCGTTTCGTCGCAGGACGACTCGATTGCAAGTATCTTCATCATACTACCTCACATTAAAATACTTTGTATATATTACCCCGTCCTCCTGCGGGCGGGTGTAGAAATTCTTTCTGACCCCGACGGGCTTGAAGCCCTCGGATTCATAGAGCGCGCGGGCGGGCGAATTGCCAACCCTCACCTCAAGGGTTATGAATTCGCAATTCCTAAGCTCCGCGCCGCCGCAGGCAGCTCTGAGCAGCGCCCTGCCGACCCCGCAGCGCCTTGCCGCCGAAGTGACGGCGACATTCGTGATATACGCTTCGCCGCATATCTCCTGCACGCCGATATACCCGAGCAATTCGCCGTGTTCCTCCGAAACGGCGACCAGGAAATGCGAGAGCGGATTTGACAGCTCTTCGGCAAGCCCCTCATAGCTCCACGGGCTTGAGAAGCATTCCTTTTCAAGCTCCGCAACGGCGGCGATATGCTCCCGACTCATGTCGGCAACGGTGAAATTCATCTCTCACCCTCCCCGACAAGGCTGTCGAACTGCTCGGCAAGCGCCGCTTTTATCGCATTGGCGCAGATGATGTATGTCTCAAGATCCCCGCCGTAGGGGTCGGGCACTCCTCCGCCGAGGACGGTGACCTTCTCCGTCGGCACATAGAGCGACAGGCTCGCCGCCTGCTCACGGGTCATACAGACGAATTCATCGGTCTCATCGAGGATGTATGAAGTTATGCGCCTCGCACGGTGGGCGGAGATATCGACCCCGAAGCGCTCGGCGGCTTTAACGGCGTTGTCGCAGGCGGAGTCGCCCGTCATGGCAAAAAGCCCCGCGCTCGAGCATTCTACGCCCTTAACGCCTCTGTCGGCAAGCATTTTTTTGAATATGCCCTCCGCCATAGGGCTGCGGCAGGTGTTGCCCGTGCAGACAAAAAGTATCCTCTTCATTCTCTCGCCCCCGTCGAATTCAAACTGATTTAATATTTTATCATAATTATCCGCCGTTTTCAATTGAAAATGCGAAAATATCCCGCGTGAAAAAATCTTTGCCGCATTCCCTTTACTTTTGCGGCTGTTATACTATACTGAGGTCATCAAGCCGTACCCCCGGCGAAAGGAGACCGTCCATTAAGGATTTTATAAGACGGGCGGCTCTGCCTTCTTACGGAAGCAAAGTTCCATGCATTCGTTCACTTCGGTCACAGCTCCCGCTCCTGTCCCGGATGAGGCACGGCGACCGAGGAGCCCTCGGGTTTTCACCCCGCCGCCCTTGACTGCGACGGCACGGACAATGTATTTGAAGTCACCACCGTCGGTAACAAGCGCGTCGTGCCCCTGAACGGTCTGACGACCGATATGCTCAGGCTACTCGTCACCTCGTCAAGAGACACGCCCGAATTCGGCAAGATCTCCGTATATTAAGCAATAGCAAAAGCGGCAGAGGCTCTCCCCTGCAGCTTTTCACTTGACTTTTGCCGCCGCATATGACAGAACGCAAAAAAGCAAAACCCCTTATCCGTCTACCACGCATCTCCCGACGAATAAGCCGTTCTTGCACGCAGCCTTGTGAATGGTGCACAAATTTTTGGCTACAATTTTGTGAACAAAAACGGTCATTGAAATTTGTGCATAAATACTTTGATGTCAGAGAGTGCTTTTGCTATAATGAAATCAGGTAGCTTTGGGTATTGGTGAGGAGAGAAAAAAAATGACAGGGATATATGATTGCTTTGGCTATGGTCCGGGATATGATGTTTCTTTTGAAGAAAGATACAAATTAATTAGAAACGCAGGATTTGATTGTGTAATGTTATGGTGGAGCGATCGGTTTGGCAGAGGAGACGGTTATCAAGAGGATGTAAAACTGGCCGGAAATGCAGGGTTATCTGTAGAAAATATCCATGCACCTGTGCATGAACAGAATAATCTGTCACTGGATAATTTGAGCGGAGAAAGCGTATTTCAAAGTTATCTACAATGTGTAGAGGATTGCTGTATATATAATATATCAACCATAGTTATACATTTGCCGAATGATAATAATCCCTTGAATCAAACAGGAATCAGACGGCTGACAGAACTTATAAACAAGGCGGAACAAAAGAATATTCAGATTGCTTTTGAAAATTTAAGTAACATTAAAAATTTGAAGATGGTGTTAAATAAATTTACTTCAAATAATGTAGGCTATTGTTATGATAGTTGTCACCATATAAATTATGCACCGGATGAAGATTTGTTAGGATTGTATGGAAATCGGCTGATGGCAATTCATTTACATGATAACGGCGGTAACCATAATCAACATCAATTGCCATTCGACGGCAATATTAACTGGAATACAGTTATGGCGAAAATTGCCCGAACAGGATACCGTGGAGCTACAACCTTAGAACCAATGAATTGGGATTATTCTCATTTAGATATTTGCCGGTTTTTGGAATCGGCTTATGAAAGGGCAAACAGACTTGATTGCCTGCGAAGATATTTGAGGCGATAAAAGGGCGAAAACAGACAAGGCAGTTTAAAATCTAAAGAATAGTATGCCACTCATAAAATTGAATATTCGATTGGTATTGAGGCGCTTGAAAAAGATTAGCAGCATAAAGCTATCTGCTATAGCAGCTTCCTTGGAGAAGGAGGTGGAGATAGTTGTCGGCTTGTGTGTAAAATCCGTCTGCGTCATACCTCATCCGTCTCGCAAGCTCGACACCTTCTCCTCAAGGAGAAGGCGAAAGCCATTTATACCATACTACATCAGAAACAGAATTATCGCCAACAATTTCACACTTTTGCTTGATTTCAGAAAAAATCAATTGACAAACCGTCTTTTATCTGCTAAAATAATGGGGCTGAAAAACAGCGGCCCAATTTGGCTGCGTTTTCCGATACAATTTAATACGGAGAGTTGTCCGAGTGGTCGAAGGTGCAGCACTCGAAATGCTGTGTACGTAATGTACCTAGGGTTCGAATCCCTAACTCTCCGCCATAAGTCCACCGTAATT
>FR888228.1:0-49142 GCA_000431775.1 Clostridium sp. CAG:413
TCCGCCCAAAGGCGTTAGCCTCCGTCGGCGTTCTGTTATAATCTGCTGCGCTGTATCTTGCCGCTCGCGGTCTTGGGCAGAGAGTCACGGAATACTACTATTCTCGGGTATTTATATGGGGCTGTGCGGGATTTGACATAATTCTGAATTTCTTTTTTTAGCTCGTCGCTCGGCTCGGTGCCCTTGGTGAGCACTATGCTCGCTTTGACGACCTGACCTCTGACCTCGTCGGGGGCTGCCGAAACGCCGCATTCAAGCACATAGGGCAGCTCCATTATGACGCTCTCTATCTCAAACGGGCCTATGCGGTAGCCGGAGGATTTGATAACGTCGTCCACGCGGCCGACATACCAATAGAATCCGTCCTCGTCGCGCCACGCAACGTCGCCGGTGTGATAGTAGCCGTCGTGCCAGACCTCGGCGGTCTTGGCTTCATCGTGATAATAGCCCTTGAAGAGGCCGCAGGGTGCGCCGTCGGATGTCCTTATGCAGATCTCTCCGCTCTCGCCTGCGGCGGCGCTCTTGCCGTCGGGGGTGAGGATGTCAACGTCGTATATCGGCGCGGGCTTGCCCATCGAGCCTATGCGGCTCTCTGCGCCCGTGAGGTTGCCTATGACCATCGTTGTCTCCGTCTGACCGAAGCCTTCGAGAATGCTGAGACCCGTTGCCTTCTTGAATTGGCGATAGACCTCGGGGTTCAGCGCCTCGCCCGCCGTGGTCATGCGGCGCACGCTTGACAGGTCGTATTTGGAGATATCCTCCTTGACCATCATGCGGAGCATCGTCGGGGGAGCGCAGAAGGTGGTTATGTGATACTTTGCAAACATCGGCAGGATATCCGCCGCGTTGAAACGGTCGAAGTCGTAGACGAACAGCGGAGCTTCGCATATCCACTGACCGTAGAATTTGCCCCACATCGCCTTTGCCCAGCCGGTGTCGGATATCGTCAGATGAAGCCCGTCGGGGTCGACGTTGTGCCAGTATTTCGCCGTGTGAAAATGTCCGAGGGCGTATCTGTAGCTGTGGGCGGCTATCTTCGGGTAGCCGGTGGTGCCGGAGGTGAAGAACATCAGCATAGTGTCGTCGCCGTAGGCGGCGTCGGCGGGCCTGTCGAAATGCGAGCTGAAGAGCGCCGATTCCTCGTCGAAGCTGCGCCAGCCCTCGCGCTCGCCGTCAACGATTATCATGTTTATGACCTGCGGGCATTTTGCGGCGGCAAGCTCCGCCTGATGCGCCGTGTCGCCCTTTGAGGTGCAGAGTATCGTGTTGATGCCCGCGGCGTTGAAGCGGTATTCAAAATCGTGCTCAAGGAGCTGATTCATAGCAAGCACCGCCACTGCGCCGAGCTTGTGCAGGCCGAGCATAGCATACCAGAATTGATAGTGCCGCCCAAGCACGAGCATGACTCTGTCGCCCTTTTTGATGCCGAGGGACTTGAAGTAATTCGCCGCCTGAGACGATCTCTTTTTGATATCCTTGAAGCTGAAACGGAGCTCCTGCTTATCGGCGGATATGTGGAGCAGGGCGAGCTTGTCGGGCGCTTTATCGGCAATGGCGTCGACGATATCGTAGGCGAAGTTGAATTTGTCGGTGTTTTTGAATTTTATCTCGGTCGGCGTGCCGTTATCGTCCTCGGTTACGTCGATGAATTTAGTATAGACCCTGTCCTCGCTGTCTCTGTGAGCGGGCTGCGCCGAGAGCCTCTGCGACTTTTGAAGCTCGGGTATAGGCTCGCCCGTGGGGTTCAGGACTATGGCGTAAAACAGGCAGTCGCTGCCGTCGACGGCTATCATTCCGTGGGGAGTGCCGCTGTCGTAATAAATGCTGTCGCCGGGGCCGAGCACCGCCTTGTGTTCGCCGACCTGCACCATCAGCTTGCCCTTGATTATCAGGTCGCATTCCTGACCTGCGTGGGTGGTGAGCTCGATATCACGGTGCTGCGCCTCCTCGCTGTAAACGCTGCAAACGAACAGCGGCTCGGCTATCCTGTTTTTGAAGGAAGCCGCGAGGTTATAATAGGTCATGCCGTGAGCCTGCTCTATCTTCTGCCCCTCTCCGCTGCGGGTGAGGACATAGGATTCCAGCTTCGGGCTGTGACCCTCGATAATGTCGGTAACGTCAACGCCGAAGGCGAGGGCGCAGCGGTAAATGAATGCAAACGTCAGGTCGCTGCGGCCCGATTCGCAGGCTATGTATTCCTCCTCGGAGACGTCGGTCTTCTCCGCCATCTGTGCGGCCGTGAGCGCCTCGATCTCGCGCAGCTCCTTGATGCGAGCCGCCATTTCTTTGATCTTGTAATCAAGTCCCGTGATTTTCTGCATTATAATTGCCCCTTTCTTTTCGGGGCAAGCAAAAAAGCCCGCCCCAAAGCTGATATGCTTTGAGACGAGCCATAAAATCGGACCCGCGGTACCACTCAAATTGCGATATATAAATATCGCCCCTCTTCGGAGTCAAACAACCCCTATGCAACTTACGCGGCAATCACGGGGAGGTTCTACTTGCCAAATGCTTTCTTCCTCCCGGCTCAGAAGCTACAAACTTTAAGTTATGTTTCAGCGGCTCGCACCAAACGCCGCCTCTCTGAGAAACCGTCGCTCAAGTCCTCTTCGTCAACGCCTTTATTGTTAATTGAATTTTCTCCATTTTATCACCGCCGCCCGCTGTTTGTCAATCCCTCGGCGCAAAAAAATCCAAAGTCTGCGATTTGCATATTCGGGCAGGGAAAAAAGCAATGTTTGTTGACATTTTCACCAAACGGTGGTATGATATATACGGTAAAATCAGTCCAAGTGCTTATTATGTCAATTGAACATTATATTTTCTGAACGGAGTGTTTGACTTGAAAGGTATTATTCTTGCCGGCGGTTCGGGGACGAGGCTTTATCCTCTTACCATGGTAACGAGTAAGCAGCTTTTGCCGGTTTATGATAAACCGATGATATATTACCCGCTCTCGACCCTCATGCTTGCCGGCATAAGGGAGATACTTATTATATCCACCCCCGCCGATACGCCCAAATTCGAGGAGCTGCTCGGCAACGGCAGGCAGTTCGGCCTGAATCTCTCATATGCCGTGCAGGAGCACCCCGACGGGCTTGCTCAGGCTTTCATAATCGGCGAGAAATTCATCGGCAGCGACGATGTGGCAATGGTGCTCGGCGACAATATCTTCTACGGCAACGGGCTCGGGCATATGCTCCGCCAGGCGTCAAAGAATAAGGGCAGAGCCACCATTTTCGGCTACTATGTCGATAATCCCCAGAGCTTCGGCGTGGTCGAATTCAACGAGCACGGCGTGCCCGTCTCTATCGAGGAGAAGCCCGAGGTGCCGAAGTCAAACTATGCCGTAACGGGTCTTTATTTCTATGATAACAGGGTCGTCGAATATGCAAAGGCACTCAAGCCCTCAAAGCGCGGCGAGCTTGAGATAACTGATATCAATCAGATCTATCTGCAAAACGGCGATCTCGATATCCGCCTTATGGGCAGGGGCTTTGCGTGGCTCGATACCGGCACGGTCGAGAATCTGATGAACGCAGCAAACTTCATCCGCACCGTCGAGAAGTTACAGGCCATCAAGATCTCCGCCCCCGAGGAGATAGCCTATAATATGCGCTGGATAAGCCGTGAGGCGCTGCTGCGCTCGGCCGAGAAATACGGCAAGTCCTCCTACGGCCAGCATCTGAGAGCCGTTGCCGAGGGCAAGATTCTTTATTCGTCGGACAGACCCGGCGAGAGACCCTGCTGGGGATTGGAGGATAACGAAACAAATGCACCTTATCGAAACGAAAATTGACGGCGTTTTTGAAGTTGTACCGAAGGTGTTCGGTGATAACAGGGGCTGGTTTTATGAGACATATTCCAAAAAGGTTTTTGAGCAGCTTGGTATAACCGCCGATTTTGTGCAGGATAACCGCTCCTTTTCCGCAAAGAAGGGCACACTGCGCGGGCTGCACTGCCAGACCGACCCGATGTCCCAGGCGAAGCTCGTGAGCTGCCTGAGAGGTGAGATACTCGATGTTGCGGTCGATATCCGCGAGGGCTCGCCCACATATATGAAGTGGGTCGCCGTTAAGCTCAGCAGCGAGAATAAGCATATGCTTTATATCCCAAAGGGCTGCCTGCACGGCTTTGTCACCCTCACCGACGACGTGGAGATAGCGTATAAGGTCGATGAATTCTATTCGCCCGAGAATGACCGCAGCGTCTGCTACTGCGACCCTGCGATAGGCGTCGATTGGGGCGTCGAGGCTCCGACCCTCTCCGAAAAGGATAAAAGCGCGCCGCTGCTCAGCGACAGCGACGTCAGATTTATTTACTAAAATTTTACATTATTAATTTGCATAACGAAACCGTTTCGGCTCATACTATCATCGAAAAGCGAGTAAGGAGTTGAAACGAATGCTTGATAAGATCTCACTGGCTCTTGTGATAATCGGCGCGCTCAACTGGGGCAGCATCGGTCTGTTTCAGTTTGACATCGTCGCATGGATCTTCGGCGGGCAGGGGGCGATCCTCAGCAGGATCGTGTATACGCTCGTTGCCCTTGCGGGCATATGGTGTATCTCGCTGCTTTTCAGGGATACCGACAGCGTTGCGGCGACGGATTCCGACGATATTCAGTGAAAATAATAAGCGGTCAAAGGCTTCTGCATAGTCTGCGGAAGCCTTTAACATTTTTAAAAGCAAAAGCGGCGCACCCTTAAGACACGCCGCTTGGTTTGTTCGGTTATCAGTGATATTTCGGCAGGTATGAGCCGTGAGCCTCGATGAGGTCGTCGCAAAGGCGGATTATCTCGTCTATCGACAGCTCCGAGGAGGTGTGCGGGTCGAGCATAGCCGCCTGATAGATAGTCTCTTTCTTCTGCGTGACGGCTGCCTCTATCGTCAGGAGCTGAACGCCTATCATTGCCGAATTCATTGCGGCAAGCTGGAGCGGCAGCGGCTTCTGGGCGCAGGGCTGAATGCCGTTTTTATTCACAAGGCACGCCACCTCGACGCAGGCCTCGGCGGGCAGGTTGGGGATAAGCCCGTTGTTGATGACGTTGCCGCCTATCTTATACGGGATATCGGTGACTATGGCTTCCATTATGTAGGAGGCGTATTCCGTCGTCCTCGTGTGGGTGACGTCGTCGTGCAAATATTTTTCTCTGTCTTTTTTCCAATTCTCTATCTGATTTATGCAGCGGCGGGGGTATTCGTCAAGAGGAATGTTGTATCTCTCGATAAGTTCGGGGTACTTCGCCTTGATAAAGAAGTTGTTGTACTCAGCGTTGTGCTCGCTGGATTCGGTGCAGTAGTAGCCGAGACGTCTGATGTATTCGTATCTGACAAGGTCGTGGTGGTCGGTCTTGCCGCTCTCGAGTATGGCTATCGCACGCTCCCTTATCTCAGGGTAGAGATCGTTGCCGTCGGCGTCCTCAAGCTCGAGCAGCCAGCCCATATGGTTTATGCCCGCGATGCTCTCGCGCAGCGGCTCTTTATACTCGATGCCGAGATCCTTGAGCAGATTTCTCGAGCAGCCCTGCACCGAGTGGCACAGACCGACGGATTTTATCGGCGTGTAGCGGCCGAGATAGCCGGCAAGCTGCGCCATGGGGTTGGTGTAGTTGAGGAAATATGCGTTGGGGCAGACTTCGGCCATATCGTCGGTGAAATCCTTGAGCACGGGTATCGTGCGAAGCGCGCGGAATATACCGCCTATGCCGTTTGAGTCGGCTATCGTCTGGCGAAGGCCGTATTTTTTCGGCACCTCAAAGTCGATTATCGTGCAGGGGTCATAGAGGCCGACCTGAATGGCGTTTACGACGAAATCCGCGCCTCTGAGGGCGTCCTTGCGGTTCTCAACGCCGAGGTATTTCTCGACCTTCGCTCTGCTCTCGTTAATGTTGCGGTTGAGCGCCGTCACCATTATATAGGATTCCTCAAGGCGCACGCCGTCGATGTCATACAGGGCGATCTCGCACTCCCTCAGAGCGGGGGTGCTCATTATATCGCCGAGCACGTTCTTTGCAAATACGGTGCTGCCCGCACCCATAAATGTTACTTTCATTTTCAATTCTCCTTTCGGGGATTATGAGATAATTCTATCAGACTTTTTGAGCCATGGCAAGGGCTTTTATATATTTTATACAAAAGAGTGGCAATTTTGCGGCGAGTATGCTAAAATACTGTCATACTTCAATTGTGAATTCTGAGAGGCTGAGATGAAAAAGACGGTAATCGGAATATTGGCTCACGTCGACGCGGGCAAGACCACCCTTGCCGAGGCGATGCTCTATAAAACTGGCAAGCTGCGCCGCCCCGGCAGGGTCGATAACGGCGACACTATGCTCGACAGCCACCTGCTCGAGCGTTCAAGGGGGATAACCATATTCGCCGGTCAGGCGGTAATGAAGTTGGGGGAGTACGAAGCAACGCTGCTTGACACACCCGGCCACGTTGACTTCTCCGCCGAGACGGAGAGGATATTGCAGGTGCTCGATATCGCCGTGCTCGTCATCAGCGGCACGGACGGGGTGCAGTCCCACACGAGGACTCTCTGGAATCTGCTCAGGATATACAATATACCCACCGTGATATTCGTCACCAAGACCGACCTTGCCCGCATAGGCAAGGCGGAGCTTATGAGCGAGCTTTGCTCGGAATTATCAGACTGCTGCGTTGATTTCTCAGCGAGTGCTCACGAGCGTGACGAGGCTGCCGCAATGTGCTCCGAGGCGGCGATGGAGAGCTACCTTGAGAGCGGCTGTGTTGACGATGCGTGCCTTCGCTCGATGGTCGGCGGGCGGCAGGTATTCCCTTGCTTTTTCGGCTCGGGGCTGAAGCTCGAGGGGATAGACGAATTTCTCGCGGGGCTTGAGAAGCTGATACCTCAACGCTCTTACGGCTGCGAATTCGGCGCAAGAGTGTTCAAGATAACACACGACAAGGGCGGTGCAAAGGTCACGCACCTCAAGGTGACGGGCGGCGCTCTGCGGGTCAGGGATACCGTTTCATACGGCGACAAAAGCGAAAAGATAAGCGCAATACGCATATATAACGGCGCAAGATTTGAGAATGTCGAGCTTACGGAGGCGGGCGGAGTCTGCGCCGTAACGGGTCTCAGCGAAGCACGCGACGGTCAGGGCCTCGGCGCTGAGGAGAGCGGAGCCGAGCCAATACTTGAGCCTGTGATGAATTACCGCGTCGTGCTGCCCGAGGGCGTGGACGCCAAGACTTTCCTGCCGAAGCTGCGCCTGCTCGAGGAGGAGGATCCGATGCTGCGGGTCACATGGGATTCGCATTTACAGGAGATAAATGTGCGCCTCATGGGCGAAGTTCAGGTCGAGATATTAAAGAGCCTTATTGCCGACCGCTTTGATATCGCCGTGCAGATAGACAACGGCAGGGTGCTTTATAAAGAGACGATAGCCGACAGCGTTGAGGGCGTGGGGCATTATGAGCCGCTGCGCCACTATGCCGAGGTGCATCTGCTGCTTTCGCCGCTCCCGAGGGGCAGCGGGCTTCAGTTCTCTACCCGATGCAGCGAGGATTCGCTTGACCGCAATTGGCAGCGCTTGATACTGATGCATCTCGCTGAGAAGCAGCATCTGGGAGTGCTCACCGGCTCGCCTATAACCGATATGAAGATAGTCCTCGCCGCGGGCAGGGCGCATATCAAGCATACCGAGGGCGGTGACTTCCGCCAAGCTACCTACAGAGCGGTGCGGCAGGGGCTGATGAATGCAAAGAGCGTGCTGCTTGAGCCTTACTACAGCTTTTATCTTGAAGTGCCCTCCGAGCAGATAGGCAGGGCGATAAGCGATATAAAGCTGCGCTTCGGCACGTTTTCCGCGCCTGAGCTTCACGGCGAGTTCTCTGCCGTCAGCGGCACTGCGCCCGTCACAACGATGAATAATTACGCCGCCGAGGTGGCCGCTTATACGGGCGGCAGAGGACGGCTGCGTCTGACGGTCAGCGGTTACGATGTCTGCCACAATACCGAGCAGGCCGTTGCGGAATTCGGCTACGACCCCGAGGGCGACCTTGAGAACACCCCCGATTCCGTATTTTGCGCCCACGGCGGAGGCTTCGGGGTCAAATGGGATAAGGTGCCCGAATATATGCACCTTGAAAGCTGCATTAAGAAGGATAAAATTCCCTATGAAGCGGCGCCGAATATGCGCAATTTCCACATTGACGATAAAGAGCTTGAGGCTATAATGGAGCGTGAATTCGGCCCGGCAAAGCTGACCCAGACCCTCTACCGTCCGAAGCCGACCTATAAGGAGGAGCACGGCGGCGCTCCCGAGAATGCCGAACGCAAAAAATACCTCATCGTCGACGGCTACAACTGCGTTTTTGCATGGAAGGAGCTTAAATTCCTTGCCGAGACCGATATATCCGCCGCCCGTGACAGGCTTGCGGATATCCTTTGCAACTACGCCGCCTTCACAGGCAGCGAGGTCGTGCTCGTCTTTGACGCCTATATGGTGGCGGGCGGCAGCGGCGAGAATTTCAATTATCACAATATACACATCGTCTATACCGAGGAGAGGGAGACGGGCGACGTATATATCGAGCGGCTCGTGTCCGAGATAGGCAAGAATGAGAATGTACGAGTAGTTACCTCCGACGGTATGATACAGCTCTCTGCCGTTCGGTTCGGGGTGCTGAGGGTCAGCGCTCGCGAATTTGAGCGTGAGATAGAGGCGGTGAACGAAAAAATATCCGAGAAACTTAATAATTCGCATTGATTGCTGCGCTCTCGCTTTGGCGGGGGGTGCTTTTGCGCGTTTAACACTTTAAAGCGAATTTGCATATTGATTTTTGAGTAAGGATATTGTAAAATAAAAAGAAATAAAGAAGGAGTTTATTTTTATAGGCAGGGGGTAATGCCGTGAAAAAGCTTATAAGTGTATTACTTTGCGCCGCGTTGATCTTCGGCGCAAGCATTAATCTGTCTTTGAATTCAATGCGCCCTCAGGCGGCGGACGGCGGTGCGGCCGAGTTCGCCGAGGATGTCGGCGAGATGCTGCGTGATTTTGACGAGCCGTCCGATATCGGCGCGGCCGTGCGCTCGCAAGGCTTAGATCCCGCAAAAACGAGGCTTATAGTCAAGGCGGGCGGCGCGCTTGATACCCTCGACGCCGTATCCGTTGCGGAGAACGACGGCCTTTGGGTGCTGCAATTTGCCGACAGGGCGGCGGCCGAGAGAGCCTATGCCTTATATTCTTCAGACAGAAAGGTAAAATATGTTGAGTATGACTGCTCCGTTTCAGCCGTTGACTATGAGGAGGAGAACGGCGGTGTTGAGAACGGCGGCGCGGAGGCTCCCGCTCAGCCTGCGGGCAAATACCTCTCATGGGGCGTTGAATCCGTCGGTCTTGACAGGCTCCGTGATGAGCTGAGCGACAATAAAGTCAGCCTTAAAGAGACGGTGGTCGCCGTTATCGACTCAGGCGTTGATTATACCCATCCTTTTCTTGAGGGCAGAGTGTCGCCCACAAAGATAAATACAAGCTCCGGCGGCAAGAGAAACGACTGCATGGACGATTCGGGTCACGGCACTCAGGTGGCGGGCGTTATAGCCGACAGCACCCCTGATAACATAGTCATACGCCCTTATAAGGTGCTCGACGAATACAATAACGGTACTTTTATATCCGTTGCGGCGGGCATCAAGTGCGCCGTTAAGGACGGCGTTGATATCATCAACCTGAGCCTCGGATTCTATGAGGATTCCAAGGTGCTCAGCGAGGCGATAGCCTACGCGATGGAGAATGATATCCTCGTTGTCGGCGCGGCGGGCAACGACGCGACTTCAATGCCGTTTTACCCCGCTTCATACAGCGGAGTGCTCAAGATAACGGCGGTCAATAATCAGCATTACGCGGCGAATTTTACCAATTTCGGCGACGACGTTGATTTCGCAGCCCCCGGTGTGCAGATATATACGACCACTCTCGGCGGCCGATATACTACCGTCAGCGGCACTTCGTTTGCGGCACCCTTTGCTTCTGCGGAGGCGGCGCTGATAAGGGCTACGCTGCCGAAGGCCTCCGCCGAGGATGTCTTTGACATAATGAAGAAATACGCCGTTATAGACTCTTTTCAGTCTCAGATCCCCGAAAAATACGGCAACGGTCTTATAAACGCACCGCCGTATAAACCCGAGAATATATTTGACGGTAAGACCGAGGAGCCTTATTTCTCGCATACGAGCGAGCTTTATAACGAAGAGATAGAGCTCACCATAAGCTGCAACACCCCGAATTCGGTCATTTATTACACGACCGACGGCTCAATTCCGTCAAAGAGCGGCAAAACATCAATCCTTTATGACGGCAAGCCCATAAAGATAAGCGAATCGGTAAGTATTTTTGCCGTTGCTTACAGCGAGAGCAGCTACCGCTCCAAGGTTGCCTCATTTTCGGCCATGATTGCCCCGGTGCCTCCCGAAAGCGAGCTCGGCATCGACTCAGACGGCAATATCACCTCATACAGCGGGTCCGCGCGCTCGATAACCCTGCCCGAGACCGTCGGCGGCGTCAAGGTCACCGGCATTGCGGCGGGTGCTTTCGAGGGCGGCGACATTATAGCGATTATAACCCCGTCAAGCGTTAAAAGGATAGGAAATGCGGCGTTTAGGAATTGCTCGCGGCTTGCCTGCGTTATCGCAAGCGGTGCGACGGTAATAGGCGACGAGGCTTTTAACGGCTGCGTCGAGATGGGGCGGCTCGTGCTCGGCAAGATGCTCTCCGTCGGCAAATATGCCTTCCGGGGGGTCGCCTCCGAATCATATTACTATGAAGATATCTCTTTCCGCCTTGACCTCTCGGCGCTCACCGAGATACCCGAGGGAGCCTTCATCGACTCGGCTATATCCTCCGTCAGCCTCGGCAATGTCAGCTCGATAGGCAACAAGGCTTTCAGGGATTGCGACGCCCTTGTCAGCGTCGATATAGAGAGGCTCGATTATATGCCCTCAGGTGCTTTTAAGGGCTGCCGCTCGCTGGCAGACGCCTATATCGGCGGGCTTACATATTTGCCGAACGGCAGCTTCAGCTCCTGCGAAAGCCTTGAGCATATCTGTCTTCCGGACGCGGAATTCATAGACTCCAACGCCTTTGAGAATTGCGGACTGCTTGCGAGCGTTGAGCTGCCCGCGGCAAAGACGGTCTATTCCAACGCCTTTGACGGCTGCCTCTCGCTCAGAGAGCTTGAACTGCCTTCGATGACTTCGTTTGAGCCGGAGCTTTACGGTTCCGAGACCAAGTTCCCGCTTTTCCCGAGAAATCTCGAGAGCTTCACCGCTCCGTCGCTCAAAAAGACCGTGCCCGATATGTTTAAGGCATCGCCGAAAATATCGAGGATAATGTTAAACGCCGCCGAGGAGATAGCACCCTATACCTTCCGCGGCTGCCGCGGCATATATATGCTCGGCATTGCAGGCGTTGAGCAGCTCGGTGAGAACGCGCTCTCCGACTGCGTTATCAGGTTTGCGGACGCTCCGAATCTCGTCTCTGCCAAGAGCCTGCCAAACAACAGCGGCATTTTACTCTCAAATAATTTTGTCGAGGCATATGAGACCGCCGAGGCTCTCACCGTCTACGGCACGGCGGGCACATTTGTCGAGAGGTACGCAAACTATAAGGGCTATGAATTTGTGCCTATCCCGTTTGTGGCAAACGAGATGCCGAAGTATATAACCGAGGACAGTGAAAGAGTAAATGTCTCCGCCGTCGGCTTTGATCTGCAATATCAGTGGTATTGGAATACCGAGAATTCCGCCGAGGGCGGCACCCCCATCGAGGGGGCTACGGGCAGCGCATACACCTTCACCCCGAGCGACACCGCCCCGTATTATTACTGCGTTATCACTCAGAACGACCTCGGCACGATAACAAAGGTCACCACCGAAGTTATAATCAAGGACAGCACCCCCGCCGACTACACCGAATATAATAAAGCCGTGGAGAAGGCCAAGGCCGTCAACCGCTCGCTCTATGCGAATATCTCCGTGCTTGACGAGGCTCTGGCGGTCGATGTGTCGGGCAAATACTCCTGTGAGCAGGCTCAGGTGGACGCTCAGACCGCCGCAATACTCGCGGCAATAGAAGCGCTTGAGATAAAGAAGGCGACGCTTGTGACCCTGAGCGCCTCTCAGACCGATCTCAGGCTGCTGGAGAAGCAAAAGATAGTTGCCACGGTCAAGCCGATCGACGCCATATATGACAAGCTCGTGTGGTCAAGCAGCAACAGCAATGTCGTAATTGTTTCGAGCAGCGGCACGGTCATGTGCGTGGGCGACGGCGAGGCGGTGGTCACGGCGACGGTCATTAACGGCGACGGCACGAGCGTGAAGAATACGATAACATTCAACTGCGATCTGACGCCGCTGGAGAAGTTTTTCTCCGCCTTTGTCAGAGCGTATATAGCAATAGCAAAGCTGTTTGAGAAGCCAATACTTTCATTATAACAAAAAATGCCGCACTGCTGCGGCTCGGAGGTGTATGTCATGCTGAAGGATCTGGTGCTGAAAAATCGCTCATACAGGCGGTTTTATCAGGATAAAAAGCTCTCGGTCGAGACTTTGACGGAGCTTATCGACTGCGCAAGGGTAACTCCATCGACCGTCAATTCACAGGCGCTGAAATTCAAGCCCGTTGCCGACGATAAGACGAATGCACAGGTCTTTGAATGCCTCAATTGGGCGGGACTGCTCAAGGATTGGCCCGGCCCCGAGGAGGGCGAGCGCCCGAGCGGGTATATTGTCGTTTTGTGCGACCTTGCGCTCGGCAGAAATAAATACTATGACGAGGGCATTGCGGCTCAGACGATAATGCTTGCCGCCGTTGAGCAGGGTCTTGGCGGCTGTATACTCGGCAGCATCAATAAGGAGAAGCTCGCTTCTTACCTCGGAATAGATACCGAGAAGTATTCTATAGACCTTGTACTCGCCCTCGGTACACCGAAGGAGGAGGTCAGGCTCACCGAGGTCGGCGCCGACGGCAGCACGGCCTACTATAGAGACGCGAACGGCGTTCACTATGTGCCGAAGCGCTCGCTTAAAGATATTATTATATAACAATACGGTTTGCGGATTTGCCGTGAGTTTGCGAAGCAGAGGAATTCAATATGATATTAAAGATTAAAAACAAACTCAGAAACGACGAAAACGAAATAAACTACGACAGATTGCTGATGCTTTTTATGGCGGGCTGCATTCTCGGTGTGCTCCTTGAGGGGATATTCTGTATCATAACCAAAGGGCACTGGGAGAGCCACGTTGTTTCGGTCATTGGTGCGTTTAATATCCTCTACGGCACAGGCGCGGTGCTGTTTTATGTCGGCGCGGTCAGGCTCAAGAGCAAGCCCATGCTTTTTAAGGTCGCGGTGATGGCGGTCTCGGCAACGGCGCTGGAGCTGACGGGCGGGCTGCTGCTGAGATACGGCCTCGGCATGAGAGCGTGGAACTACGACGGCAGCTTTATGAATTACAAGGGCATGATATGCCTCGGATTCTCGCTGATATGGGCGTTCGCCGCCTTTGTTTTCTGCAAATTGGAGCCGAGAATAAGCAAAAAACTGGAAAAGATACACGGCAAAAAATGGCACTTTGTCTGCGCCGTTGTAGGCGTATTTATGGCGCTGAATCTCGCTCTCACCATGGCGTCGATAGTCAGGTGGAGCCAAAGGCATTACGGCATACCCGCCGACTCGAAAATCGAGGAATTTATAGACAGAGACGCCCCCGACGACTGGATGAGATCCCGCTTTATGGAGTGGGAATTCCTTGACAATATCATAAACTGACGCAAAAGATACAGCGAACGCCGCCCTCTTTACTGAGAGCGGCGTTTTTTCAGTCTTTTTTGCCTTTCATCGTCAGCGATATGCGTTTTTTGACTGGGTCGACGGCGAGCACCCATACGGTGACCACTTCGCCGACCTTCAGCGCCTCGGACGGATGCTTGATGAATTTGTTCGTTATCTGCGAGATGTGGACAAGGCCGTCCTGATGCACGCCGATATCGACGAATGCGCCGAAATCTGTCACGTTCCTGACCGTGCCCTTCAGCTCCATGCCGGGCACGAGGTCTTTAAGCTCCATAACGTCGGTTCTGAGCATCGGCGGGGGCAGCTCGTCTCTCGGGTCTCTTGCGGGGCGGATAAGCTCCTTAACGATATCCTTGAGGGTGGGCACGCCTATGCCGAGCCTTGCGGCGACATCTTCTTCGCCCGCCTCGGCGACCTTATCGCCTATGTCGGCTATCTTGTCACCGCCGATATCGGAGGGCTTGTAGCCGAAGAGGGTGAGCAGCTCTTTTGCCGCCTTATAGCTCTCGGGGTGGACTCCCGTGTTGTCGAGGATATTCTTGCTCTCAGGCACACGCAGGAAGCCCGCGCACTGCTCAAATGCCTTTGCTCCGAGCTTCGGCACCTTTTTGAGCTGCGAACGGTCGCTGAATTCGCCGTTCTCGTCACGGTAATCTATAATGTTCTTCGCGACTGCGGAGTTGATGCCCGACACCCGTGATAGCAGGGGAGCGGAGGCGGTGTTGAGGTCAACTCCGACCGAGTTGACGGCGTCCTCGATAACTCCGTCAAGCGCCGCGTCAAGCTCCTTGGGCGGCATATCGTGCTGATACTGACCGACGCCTATAGCTTTCGGGTCGATCTTGACAAGCTCCGCAAGGGGATCCTGCAAGCGCCTCGCTATCGAAACGGCGCTCCTGAGCGAAACGTCATACTGCGGGAATTCCTGAGCGGCGAGCTTTGAAGCGGAGTAGACCGAAGCGCCCGCCTCGCTGACGACCATGTAGGATACGTCGGCGCTTATCTCATGCAGCACCTCGGAGGCAAATATCTCCGTCTCCTTTGAAGCCGTGCCGTTGCCTATGGAGATGCAGTTGACCGAGTATTTGGCTATGAGCTTCTTGATGAGAGCCTTTGCCTGCTCCCTCTGAGCCGCAGAGTGGGTGACATAGATAACTCCCGTGTCGAGCACTTTGCCCGTCCTGTCCACCACGGCGACCTTGCAGCCGGTCCTGTAGCCGGGATCAAGGCCTATGACCACCTTGCCCTTGACGGGCGGGGCGAGCAGCAGCTCCTTGGTGTTGAGTGCAAAGACTTTTATCGCATTTGCCGCCGCTTTCTCCGTGAGCATATTCCTGATCTCACGCTCTATCGACGGATATATCAGCCTCTCGTAAGCGTCGGCGCCCGCCTCACGCACCGCNNCGTCCCCCCGCCCCCCCCGCCGCCTCGGTGCAGGGCGAGCCGTTGGGGTTCAGGGTGGCGCTCGTGATGACGTTGGCGGCCTTTACGGGGTCGAGCGTAACGCTGACCTTGAGGAATTTCTCCCTTTCGCCTCTGTCTATCGCAAGCACTCTGTGACCCGCTATCTTGCTGACAGGCTCGGAGAATTCATAATACATTGTATATACGCTCTCGGCGTTTTTATCCGCTGCGGTGACTTCTACATTGCCTATGACGGTGAAAAGGCTGCGAAGCCTGCGGCGTATATCTGCGTCGTCCGAAATATTCTCGGCAATGATGTCGAGCGCGCCTTTCAACGCGTCCTCGGCCGTGGCAACGCCTTTCTCCTCGTTTATGTATGCAGCCGCCATTTCGAGCGGAGCGGGGGAATCGGCGGATTGAGCGTATATCGCCTCGGCGAGAGGCTCAAGCCCCTTTTCACGGGCAATGGAAGCCCTCGTTTTTCTCTTGGGTCTGAACGGTCTGTAGATATCCTCAATCTCCGTCACGGTGGCTGCGCCGTCGAGGGCGGCGGATATCTCGTCCGTCAGCTTCTCCTGAGCGGCAATGAGATTCCTGACCTCTTCACGTCTCTTTTCAAGATTTCTGAGGTATTCCAGCCTCTCGGAAAGCTCCCTTATCACCTGATCGTCGAGCGTGCCGTGGGCTTCCTTCCTGTATCGCGCGATGAAGGGCACGGTGTTGCCCTCGTCGAGCAGCTTCACCGTATTCTCCACCTGCCACCTTTGCAGCTTGAATTGTGTAGTAAGTTGCTGAATTATATCCATTCGTCTGTCCTCTTAATAGAATTTTTTGAGCTGTCTGATATCCTTGCCGATAAAGAGCAGCGAAACATAGCTGCCGATTATCCTCGAGGTTATCCTCTGGGTATATTTCGCTTCAAGCTCCTCGCCGGTCAGATTGGTGCTGATTATGACGGGCTTGCCGAGATTTATGCGTGTATTAATAACGTTATATATACAGGCAACGGTGAACTGAGTCGAGAATTCCGAGCCGAGATCGTCGATTATCAACAGGTCGCAGTCAAGCAGCTCTTTTTCCCTCTCGCCGCTGCCGCCGCCGAATTTCTCCCTCTCAAGTGATGAGAGCAGGTTTTGAGCCGAGCCGTAAATGACCTCGAAGCCCTTCTCGACAACGACGTTTGCAATGGCGAGCGAGAGATGAGTTTTGCCGAGACCCGTTGCGCCGTGCATAAAGAGACTGTCGGAGCATTTGCCGAAATCGTCGGCGTAGCATCTGCAATATTCAAATATCTCTCTCATGCGGCTTCTCGGGGATATCCCATATGTGGGGCTGACCTCGGCAGGGTAAAGCGTGAGGTCGAAGTCGGCGAATTCGCAGTTCCTGCTCGGCGATACAGCCTCAAGCTCGCTCTTGGCGACCGCTTTCAGCAGAGCCTTTCTGCATTCGCAGGATTGACCGCCGCAGAAGCCCGTATCCTCGCACTTCTTGCAGACATAGGGCGTTTCAAGGTAGTCGGCGGGGTAGCCCGAAGCCGTGAGCAGCCTGTGGATATCGTCCTGCACCGAGAGATTGAGCTTTGACAGCTCGTCTATGTATTTTGCGGCATCGCCGCCCATGCCGAGCGCCTTGACCAGGGCAAGCCCGCTTGCGGAGAGCTGCGCCTCATACTTTGCGATCTCGGGGAGCTTGGCGATGACCTCGCTGTGGTGAGCACGCTGTATATTCTCAGCCTTCAAGCGCCTCTCCGAGAGGAGCTGCGCTGTCTTTAAGAGCGTAGATTTGCCGTAACTCATTGCTTATTCTTCCTTTCGTATTTCAGCGGTGCATGGACTGAGCGTTCGTTGAATTTGCCGAGGTCATATGAAGCCTCGGCTGCGGGGGCAGTGCTTTTTTTGACTCTCTGCGGAGTTTTTGAATTCTTATGCTGCTCGGCGTATGCCGCAACGTCGGCGGGGTTTCTGCACCCGCTTTTGTGCCAATTCATCAGCACCTTATCCATATATGCGAGGCTCAGCTTGCTTATGTTATCCATCATTTCGTCGTAAGCGAGCAGTATCATATCGGGCGTGAAATGCCATTCCTCGCTCCAGCGGCGCAGGTATTCCGACTGCTTTGCCGTCGGGCGGGAGGAGGCTATTCCGGCGTATGCCGCAAACTGCCGCCAGAGGCGGTTCACTGTGCCGAGGGCTTCTATCTGCTCGGCGGCCTTGATTATCGTGTCTATCTCACGGTTGCCCCAGTCGCGGCCTATCGCCTCGATATAGGCGTAATTCACCTTGCCTATTGATACGCAGTAGTCCAGCAGCATGAATATCACCTCGGCGGGCAGGCCGTAGTGGTCGTGGAGCAGCAGCAGGGTGCATTGCCCGTCGTAGCCTATGGTCTTGCCGAGCTTTTGCTGCGCTTCGTTAAAGAGATGACCTATCTCGGGCGACTCGTCTACCCTCACCGCTATCTCGGCGCTTGTGGGCTTCGACGGCGCGACGGCTTCAATGCGGGCAGGCTTTTTTTGCGGCTGCACGGGCGCGGGAGTCGGAACCGGAGCTGGGGATGCCGCTGCGGTCGGCTTCGGTTCTTCACCGTCGGTGAGCAGCACTCCGCAGTTTTGCCAATACTGCAAATAATCCTGTGCGTCGGCGGGGTCCATCTTTAATGCGGCGCACATGGCAGCGATATCCGGCGCGTCGGGCGAATTTCGCAATATCCAGAGCAGCACCTTGAGCTGGTCGCCGTTCGCTATTCTGATATGTTTGTCGACTATATCCGTCGGCACGGCGAATATAGACCTGAACTGCATAGGGTTTACCGAGTAATTCATTATTACACTCCGTTTTATCTGATAATAAAATCAATTATACACAATTCCGACGAAAAATGAAACAGATTTTTCTCAAAAAAATAAGATTTGGCGGCGACGATATATATAATGTAATAATACGCAAGCTGTTGTGTATCGGGGCGGCATGCGGCACAAGCCGCTCGGCAAAAGCAACAAAGAAAAAGAGACCGCCGAAAAGGCAGTCTCTTAATCATGCGTTTTTAATCAAACGGCTCTTGTAACCTTACCGGAGCGAAGGCAACGGGTGCAAGCGTAAACTCTCTTGGGAGTTCCGTTGATAACTGCCTTAACTCTCTTTACGTTGGGCTTCCAGGTTCTGTTGGAACGTCTGTGAGAATGGGAAACCTTAATGCCGAAGGACACATCTTTACCGCAGAAATCGCATTTTGCCATGTGTCACACCTCCTTGTTACTCATTAACAGATGATATATTAGCAGGTTTTCACGCAAATTGCAAGTATTTTTTTATATTTTTAAAAACTTCTCGAAAAAATAAAAAAATTTTAAAATAACTCTTGCTTTTTTTTGCGTTTTGTTATACAATACCGATAGAACATTTGTTTGATTACTGTTTTTGGAGGTCATAAGATGGCGGATAAAAAGAAAGCACTCGAAACAGCGCTTGCACAGATAGAGAAGGCCTACGGCAAGGGGACTATAATGCGTTTGGGCGAGAACAGCGGCATGAACGTGGAGGCTATCTCCACAGGCTCCGTTTCTCTCGACGTTGCCACCGGTATCGGCGGTCTGCCCAAGGGCAGGATAATCGAGATATACGGCCCCGAGTCCTCAGGTAAGACCACTCTCGCGCTGACCGTCATCGCTCAGGCTCAAAAGAACGGCGGCGAGGCCGCTTTCATCGACGCCGAGCACGCCCTTGACCCCACCTATGCCTCAAATCTCGGCGTTGACGTTGACGCTTTGCTCGTCTCTCAGCCGGATAACGGTGAGCAGGCTCTTGAGATAGCCGAGGCTCTCGTGCGCTCGGGCGCCCTTGACGTGGTCGTTATCGACTCCGTTGCGGCCCTTGTTCCCCGCTCTGAGATAGAGGGCGAGATGGGTGATTCCCACGTCGGCGCTCACGCAAGGCTCATGTCGCAGGCTCTCAGAAAGATAGCCGGCGCTGTCGCAAAGTCAAATACGATAATCATATTTATAAATCAGCTCCGTGAGAAGGTTGGCGTTGTCTACGGCAACCCCGAGGTCACCACCGGCGGCAGAGCGCTCAAATTCTACGCCACGATGCGAATCGACGTCCGCCGTATAGAAGCTATCAAGGCTCCCGGCAACGAGGTCGTCGGCAACAGGACAAGATGCAAGATAGTCAAGAATAAGGTCGCACCCCCGTTCAAAGAGGCGGAGTTCGACATCATGTACGGCAGAGGAATCTCCAAAGAGGGCGAGATAGTCGACCTCGGCGTTAAATATAATATCATTCAGAAGAGCGGCGCATGGTTCTCCTACGGCGATATGCGTCTCGGTCAGGGCAGGGATAACGTAAGGGAGCTTATCGCTTCGTCGCCCGAGCTTGCCGAGGAGCTTGAGAAGAAGATACTTGCCGCGATGAAAGAGAGTAGCGAGAGCGCCAAGGCTAAGAAGTCAAAGGCAGCGCCCATTGCTGCGCCTCCCGCTCCCGAGCCGACCACCAAGGCGGGCGCAAGGGCCAAGCTTGACATAGTCGTTGACGATGAAGATTAAGGCCGAAAGAGGAAAAGCAAATAAGATACATATACTCTGCGACGGGGAATACACCTATACGGTGGATGCGGATTTTTGGTATTCCTGCCCGTATCGCTCCGTGCAGAGTATTGACGATGAGCAGGAGCTGGCGGAGTTCAACTTTTCCGTCGGCTCTCGCTGTGCGTTCAACGCGGGGCTGCGCCTGCTCGGCTACGGCGACCACAGCAAAAAGGAGCTGACAAGGCGGCTCGTTCAAAAAGGTCATTCAAAGGAATGCGCCGAAGCGGCTGCCGACAGGCTCGAGGAGCTTGGGTATATCGACGATGAACGCTGCGCCGAGAATTTGGCGAGAACTTTGTCGGAGCGTAAGGGGATGAGCGCAAAAAGAGTCGCCTGTGAGCTTATCCGCAAGGGGATACCGAGAGAAATTGCCGATAATGCCGCCTCGGGGCTTGACTTTGACCCGATTTTGCGTATTATAGAGTTATTGAATACTAAATATTCCCGCAGCCTGTCGGACGAAAAGGGGGTGAAGCGCACCATTGCCTCGCTTCAGCGCCTCGGCTACGGCTGGTCGGATATCAAAAGCGCTCTGCGGCAAGCGGAGCTTGAAACGGAGGACTTTGACGATGTATAAGGTAGGTATGATATCCCTCGGCTGCCCCAAAAATCAGGTGGATGCCGAGAGAATGCTGGCGAAGCTCGACGCCGCCGAATTTGAGGTGTGCGACTGCTACGACGGCGTGGACGCCGTTATTGTCAATACCTGCGGCTTCATCGACGCCGCCAAGGAGGAGGCTATCGAGAATATCCTCGATATGGCTCAGCTAAAATCCGAGGGCACGGTAGGCAAAATTATCGTCACAGGCTGCCTCGCTCAGCGTTATAAGGACGAGATTTTCTCCGAGATGCCCGAGGTGGACGCCGTTATCGGCATCGGTGCGAACGACGATATCGCCGAGATAGTCAAGTCCGTTATCGAGGGCAAGCGGGAGTACCGTATGCCCGAGAACTGCTGCCTGCCGCTCACGGGCGAGAGGCTGCTGACTACGCCCGAGTATTGGTCGTATCTCAAGATAGCCGACGGCTGCTCCAACCGCTGCACCTACTGCGCCATTCCCTCTATAAGGGGCGATTACCGCAGCGTTGAGTTTGAAACGCTTATCGAGGAGGCGAAGCAGCTTGCCGCCGCGGGCACCAAGGAGCTTATCCTTATCGCACAGGATACCACCAACTACGGCAAGGATCTCTACGGCAAGATCCGTCTGCCCGAGTTGCTCGACGCCCTTTGCGAAATCGATGACATCGAGTGGATACGTATGCTCTACTGCTATCCGGATAAAATAACCGATGAGCTGCTTGAGACTATGGCTCGTCAGCCCAAGGTGCTCAATTATATCGACCTGCCGTTACAGCATTCAAACGACCGCATCCTCAAGGCAATGAACCGCAGAGGCAACGGCGAATTCCTGCGCGAGGTCATTGCGAAAATTAGAAAAGCGCTGCCCGACGCGGTTATCAGGACTACGTTTATCGTCGGCTTCCCGGGCGAAGGAGAGAAGGAATTTGAGGATCTCGCCGAATTCGTCAATGAGATAGAATTCGACCGCCTCGGCTGCTTTGCGTTCTCACCGCAGGAGGGCACGCCCGCCTTCGATATGCCCGATCAGGTCGAGGAGGACGTCAAGACCCGCAGGGGCGAGATAATCATGCAGGATCAGCTTGAGATAGTCACGCTCAAGAATAAGAGCAGGGTGGGCAAGACCTACCGCGTGCTTGTTGAGAATTACGACGGCTACGCCGACTGCTACAAGGGCAGGACATATATGGACGCCCCCGAGATAGACGGCACGGTTTCTTTCACCACCGATAAGGATTATGAGAACGGCGACTTTGCCGAGGTCGAGATAATCGGCGTCAACGACTACGATCTTATAGGAAGAGATATTTCCGAATAAAGGAGACACGATGAATTTACCCAATAAACTTACCGTGGTGAGGATAGTTCTGACCCCGTTTTTCCTCGCCGCAATGCTTCTGAAATTAAATTACAATATCAATTATCTTATCGCCGCCGTCATATTTATCGCCGCTTCGGTGACGGATTTCCTTGACGGCAGGATAGCCCGCAAAAACGGCATTGTTACCACCTTCGGCAAGCTTTGCGACCCGCTGGCGGATAAAATGCTCACCACCGCTGCGCTGCTTGCGTTCATGCAGCTCGGCGTGTGCAACATTTGGATAGTTATGACAGTGCTCACCCGTGAGTTCCTTATCACCTCGTTCCGCCTCGTTGCGGCGGCTCAGGGTGTGGTGATAGCCGCGGGCAAGGCGGGCAAGCTCAAGACGGCGAGCCAGATGATATTCTCGATAATTATAATGTTTCTGCTTTTCTTTGCCGACATTTTGGGCATTGAGCAGGAGACCGTTTCGCTTATCTCAAATATCCTGCTCGGCATCACTGCCGCTCTTGCGGTGATTTCCGGAGTGAAATATATCATCGACGGTAAAAAAGTGATTGACTTTTCCAAGTGAATCGCATATAATGCAGTATATAGTGTCAAATGCGATCGTCGGGTAGAGTAACCGGGGAGCAAAACGCATCAGAGAGAGGGTCGGCAGCTGTAAAGACCCTTTGCGTTGACCTTTGGTGAAGTGCGCCATGGCGGCACGCGGGGGGAAGCTCAGTATCCCTGTGCGTATGGGCTGCGTTAAAGCCCTAAGGGTTGATTGCCCGGAGTTATAAACAGGAGTGGAACCGCGTCTATTTACGCCTCCGTAGTCGTTAAGACTGCGGAGCTTTTTATTTTTTCGGAGGTAATGTTTTGTTCAGACAGCTCAAAGAGGATATCGCCTGCGTCAAATCGCGGGACCCTGCCGCACGCTCGGCGCTGGAGATATTTTTCCTTTATCCCGGCTTCAAGGCGATAAGGCTTCACAGGCGGGCAAATTGGTTTTACCGCCATGGGATGTTTTTTATCGCCCGCTGGATCTCACAGTGGGCTTCAAGAAAGACCGGCGTTGAGATCCACCCCGCCGTTAAAATCGGCAAGCGATTTTTCATCGACCACGGGACGGGAGTCGTCATCGGCGAGACAGCCGTTATCGGCGACGACGTTACGATATATCAGGGCGTTACGCTCGGCGGCACGGGCAAGGATACCGGCAAGCGCCACCCGACCATAGGCAACAACGTGATGATAGGCGCGGGCGCAAAGGTGCTCGGCCCGCTCGTCATAGGCGATAATTCCCGTATCGCCGCGGGCGCCGTGGTGCTCAGCGATATCCCGTCGAATTCAACGGCCGTCGGCGTGCCCGCCAAGGTCGTGCGGCGTGACGGCGTGAGGGTCGACGACCTCGATCAGGTGCATATTCCCGACCCTGTCGCCCAAGAGATTGCAAGGCTCGAAACAGAAATTGAGAAGCTGAAAAAGCTCGTAAAATAAGGAGGAAACATAATGAAGATCTTCAACACCCTGACCAGAGAAAAAGAGGAATTCAAGCCCATCACCGAGGGCGAGGTCAAGATATATGCCTGCGGCCCTACGGTCTATAACTATATCCACATCGGCAACGCCCGCCCCATCTGTGTCTTTGACGTGCTCAGAAGATATCTCGAATACAGGGGTTACAAGGTCACTTTCGTTCAGAATTTCACCGACATTGACGATAAAATTATCAAGAAGGCCAACGAAGAGGGGACTGACTATAAAACCGTCTCCGAGAAGTATATCGAGGAATTCTGGAAGGATGCAAAGGGCCTTAACTTCAGACCCGCCACCGTTCATCCCAAGGCGACCGAGAATATCGACAAGATAATCGAGATAGTCAGCGGCCTTATTGAGAACGGCCATGCATACGCTGTCGACGGCGACGTTTATTTCAGCCCCAAGACCTTCCCCGAGTACGGCAAGCTCTCACATCAGCCGCTTGAGGAGCTTGAGGCAGGCGCGCGCATAATGGTCGGCGATATCAAGAGGGATCCGATGGATTTCGCCCTCTGGAAGGCTGCGAAGCCCGGCGAGCCCTATTGGGATTCACCGTGGGGTAAGGGCAGACCCGGCTGGCATATCGAGTGCTCCGCCATGGTGTGCAGATACCTCGGCGAGACTATTGATATCCATTGCGGCGGTCAGGATCTCATCTTCCCGCACCACGAGAACGAAATAGCCCAGAGCGAGTGCTTCACCGGCAAGCCCTTCGCCCATTATTGGATGCACAACGGATATATCAACGTCGACAACGTCAAGATGTCGAAGTCACTCGGCAACTTCTTCACCGTCAGAGACGTCGCGGAGAAATACGGCTACGAGCCCATCCGTTATCTGATGATATCATCGTCCTACAGAAGCCCCATCAACTACAGCGTCGATATCATCGAGCAGTGCAAGGCTTCCCTCCAGAGGCTCTATACCTGCCGCGACGGCATTGATTTCGAGATAAAGAACGCCCCCGACGGCGAGCTTGACGAGAATGTCAAGGCTCAGTTTGACAAGAGAGTCGAGCAGTTCGTCAAGGCTATGGACGACGACCTCAACACCGCCGACGGTATCGCCGCCGTGTTTGAGCTTGCAAGGGATATCAATACCCTCGTGGTCGGCAAAGGCGTCACCAAGGCCACAGCCGAATACGCGGCAAAGATATTCGACGAGCTGACCGGCGTGCTCGGCCTTGTCTATAACAGAAAGACCGAGACCCTCGACGAGGATATCGACGCCATGATAGAGGCGAGGACTAAGGCCCGCAAAGAGAAAAATTGGGCAGAGGCCGACAGGATCCGTGATGAGCTGAAGGCCATGGGCATAGTCCTTGAGGATACCGCTCAGGGCGTTAAATGGCACAGAGAATAATAACTTTCGGAAGCGGGTCGGCAGGCTCGCTTTCGTTATTATATAATTATTTTATATTTTTTGCGTTTTGCTCTTGCATTTCGGCCGTCCTTATGATATAATACTGACCGCAAATCACACGCATTGCTATTCTTATTGCGGGTGCGGAGCTCAAATCCGTTGCAATATCAGGCTTTGCGGAGGTTCGTATCTGACAGATACAAAATTTAACTTAGGAGGAAAAATCATGTCAGTCGTATCAATGAAACAGTTACTTGAAGCAGGCGTCCATTTCGGTCACCAGACCAGAAGATGGAACCCCAAAATGGCGGAGTACATCTTCACCGAGCGTAACGGCATCTACATCATCGACCTTCAGAAGACAGTCAAGAAGCTCGAAGAGGCCTATATGTTCGTGCGTGATATCGCAGCCGACGGCGGCGAGATCCTTTTCGTAGGCACCAAGAAGCAGGCTCAGGATTCCGTTAAGGAAGAGGCAGTCCGCTGCGGTATGCCCTATGTCAACGCGCGTTGGCTCGGCGGTATGCTTACCAACTTCAACACCATCCAGAAGAGGATCAAGAGACTCGCTCAGCTCAAGGCTATGGAAGCTGACGGCACCTTCGATCTCCTTCCCAAGAAGGAAGTTACCAAGCTCAACCTCGAGATAGAGAAGCTCGAGAAGTTCATGGGCGGTATCACCGAGATGAAGAAGCAGCCTGCTGCAATGTTTATAGTTGACCCCCGCAAGGAGAGGATCGCCGTTCTCGAGGCTAAGAAGCTCGGTATCCCCATTGTTGCTATAGTCGATACCAACTGCGACCCCGATGAGGTCGATTACGTTATCCCCGGCAACGACGACGCTATCCGTGCCGTTAAGCTGATCGCAGGCGCAATGGCAGACGCCGTTATCGAAGGCAGACAGGGCGAGCAGACCGCTCCCGAAGCAGAAGCAGCATCAGAGGAGGAATAATATCATGGCATTTACAGCAAAAGACGTTCAGGCTCTCAGAGAGAAGACCAATGTCGGCATGATGGATTGCAAGAAGGCACTCGTTGAGGCCGACGGCGATATGGATAAGGCAATTGACATCCTTCGTGAGAAGGGTCTTGCAACTGCCGCTAAGAAGTCAAGCAGGATCGCTGCAGAAGGCGTTATCGGCCTGTATTCGGACGGCAACGCTTCCGCACTTGTTGAGCTTAACTGTGAGACCGACTTTGTCGGCAACGGCGCTGAGTTCAAGGCTCTTGCAAATCAGATAGCGAAGACTGTCGTTGAGAGCAAGCCCGCAGATGTTGACGCTCTCCTTGCCGCCACCATTTCCGATGGCAGCATTTCCGTCAACGACGCTATTCAGGAGCTCTTCCTTAAGGTTCGTGAGAATCTCAAGCTCCGCCGTTTCGTCCTTGTTGAGGGCACCGCAGTTTCCTACATCCACGGCGGCGGCTCCGTCGGCGTTCTTGTCAGCTTTGACACCAACGCAGCCGACAACGCTGAGTTCGTTGCAATGGGTAAGAATATCGCAATGCAGGTCGCAGCTATGAGCCCCGCTTATCTTGACGAAGCATCGGTTCCCGCCGACGTCGTTGAGAAGGAAAGAGTCATCAACCTTGCTCAGATGAACGAGGATCCCAAGATGGCTAACAAGCCCGAGCAGGTCAAGGCTAAGATCATCGAGGGCAAGATCAAGAAGTTCTACACCGAGGTTTGCCTTCTTGACCAGACTTTCGTCCGCTCAGACCTCTTTGACGGCTCCGTCAGCGGCTATGTCGCTCAGGTTGCAAAGGAGATCGGCGCCGATATCAAAGTTACCGGTTTCGTTCGTCTTGCAAAGGGCGAAGGCATCGAGAAGAGAGTTGACGATTTCGCAGCAGAAGTCGCCGGCATGGTTAAATAATCATATCAATATCAAAGCTCCCGAAGCAGTAATGCCTCGGGAGCTGTTTTTTATAAGTTGATTTTGCTGAGCACCTTGCCGATGCTGTCGTGTATCACGAGGTCGAAGCTGCCGTCCTGCGGGGTGGGGTCACGGTTGATAATGATAAGATCGTTCCCCTTAAAATAGCGTATAAAGCTCGCGGCTGGGTAGACCGTCAATGAAGTGCCTGCCACTATCAGCGTGTCGGCGTCTTTTATCGCCCTTATTGCGCCGTCCACCGTATCCTCGTCGAGAGCCTCCTGATATAGCACAACGTCGGGCTTGATTACGCCGCCGCAGGAGCATTTCGGTACCCCCTCGCTGCCGAAAACATAGTCCGCGTCATAGAATTTGCCGCATTTCATGCAATGATTTCTGAGCGTCGAGCCGTGAAGCTCATACACAGTTTTGCTGCCCGCTTTTGTGTGCAGTCCATCAATGTTTTGCGTCACGACGGCGGCAAGAATGCCCGCGCGCTCAAGCTCGGCGAGCTTCAGGTGCGCCGCGTTCGGCTCAACGCCCTTGCTGCAAAGATGCTTGCGGTAGAATTCATAGAATTCCTCGGTGTGCTGCATAAAAAACATGTGGCTGAGTATCTCCTCGGGCGGGTAGCGGTAATTCATCATATAGATGCCGTCCGCCGAGCGGAAATCGGGGATGCCGCTCTCGGTCGATACGCCTGCGCCGCCGAAAAATACGGCCCTTTTGCTGCTTTTAATTATGTCGTTCAAGGCTTTCGTCTGCTTTTCGGTTATCATGGTCTCACCTCGCCGAAATTATATCACCGTGCGCCCGCTTTTGCAAGAAGCAAGCACAAAATATAATGATTCTATACAAAAATATATCAAAATATTGAGTTCGCTGTTGCAAAAATCAGAAACGAATGGTATAATATTTCAGATAATCTTTTGCGTTTAGTTTTGCCCTTGTGCGGAATACTAACCGTGCTTTATCCCGCACGAAAGGATGCTGACGCATGAAGAATAAAAAGAGCAAAAACGATAATTTTTTCCTGCCCTCTCCGCCGTGGCAGACCCCCGATCTTTACAGGGACGGCGGCGATGATAACGGCGGCTCCGACGCGGTCGCAAATATCATCGAGACAGGCTCGATAACCGTCAAAAAAGGCGGCCATCTTATCCATTGCCTGACCGTTATCGGTCAGATAGAGGGCCATTATATTCTCTCACCGCAAAATAAAACCACCAAATATGAGCACGTTATCCCTCAGCTCGTGGCAATTGAGGAGAGCGACGAGGTGGACGGGCTTATATTGATACTCAACACCGTCGGCGGCGATATCGAGGCCGGGCTTGCGATAGCTGAGCTGGTGGCAGGTATGAGCACCCCGACCGTTTCGCTTGTGCTCGGCGGCGGTCACTCGATAGGCGTGCCCCTTGCCGTATCCGCCGACCACTCGTTTATAACCCCGTCGGCGACCATGACAATCCACCCCGTGAGGATGAACGGCCTTGTCCTCGGCGTGCCGCAGACACTCTCGTATTTTGAGCAGATGCAGGAGCGGATAGTCCGCTTTGTTGCCGAGAATTCGTCGATATCCCCAGACCGTTTCCGTGAGATGATGCTTGCGACGGGCGAGCTCGTAATGGATGTCGGCACTGTGCTCAGCGGCGAGGCGGCGGTTGAGGAGGGGCTTATTGACTCCCTCGGCAGCCTCTCCGACGCGCTGAACTGTCTGTATGAAATGATCGAAGCGAACGAAGCTCCGACAGACGATAAAAAATCCCCGAAAGGATGAAATCCAAGTGGCAAACACTCAGAATAAGAAACCGTCCGCCTCTTCTCAAAAGAAGAAGCCGGCGCAGTCAAAGAGCGCTTCAACTAAGAAGAAGCAGGCTCCGCAGCAGGAGGAGAAGCGGGAGTTTTCACCCGCCGTCAGCCGCCAAAAGACGGCGATAATCCTCATGGCGGCGGCGGTCTTCCTTGCCTGCGTCGTGCTGATAAAGGGCGAGAGCATATGGCTGAAAATGCACGGAGCGATGTTTGGCATATTCGGCCTGTGCGCCTATATCCTGCCGCCTGTGCTTATCTATATGGCGATCCTTTTTGCCAAAGATAAGCCGATAGGCTCTGCGGCGGCGAATCTGACGGGCATCGGGGTGTTTGCCGCCCTGATCTGCTCGGCGATACATACTTTCTCAAATACAGCCGAATATCTCTCACAGACCCCGATAGGTCAGCAGGTGAGCGACGAATGGCATTCCGTCTCAGGCGGCGTTATTGGCGCGGTCTTGGGCGGGCTTGTGGGCAAGGCCTTCGGCAAGACGGGCGCGTGCATCACCCTCGTGATCCTTGCCGTTGTCGTCGCGATGCTGCTTACCGGTACTACCTTGCTCGGCCTCTTCTCGGCTATAAGGAAGCCCGTTAAGAAGGTTGGCGAGATGACGAATGAGAAGCTCGAGCAGACCGCCGCAAAGCGTGAGCAGCTCCGTGAGGAGAGGGAGAAGGAGAAGGCTGAGCGTGTGTTTGCACCGCCGCAGCTCCCGACCCCGCCGTCCGACAGCTTTGAGGATAATTTCGTCACCGATGAATCCACCTTTGCCCCGCCCGAGGAGCCGGAGATCCCCGAGATACCCATAGTCACTCTGCCCGACGCAACGGGCAGCAGCGTAGTTGAGGATACTCTCGAGCAGGCGGTCTCTCAGGAAAAAGAGAGGAATAAAATGCCCGCAATGCCCGACGGCGACCCGATCGACGAAGCCGAAGCGGCGGAGGAAGAACCCGAATCGGAGCCTGCCGAGGATGAGCAGGACGGCGAATTCGTGCCGCCCGAGGAGAGCGCACCCGTCAAGCGCGATTATGTGTTCCCGCCCGTAGACTGCCTCAAGCAGGCGGAACGCGACGGCAACACCGACAGCATGGCTGAGATGCAGATGGGCGCGAAGAAGCTCGTCGCTACCCTTGAGAGCTTCAAGATCAAGGCGGAGGTCACCAATATTTGCCGCGGCCCGGCAGTCACAAGATATGAGCTTGTGCCCGACGCGGGAGTCCGCATAAACAAGATCACAACGCTTTCGGATGATATTGCCATGCGCCTTGCCGCAACGAGCGTGCGTATAGAGGCGCCGATACCCGGCAAATCCGCTATCGGTATCGAAGTGCCCAACAGTGCAAAATCCATGGTAACCATGCGTGAGATAATCGACACGCCGCAGTTCCGTGACGCCAAGAGCAAGCTGAACGTAGCCCTCGGCAAGGATATCACGGGCAATATCGTCTGCGCCGACCTTGCCAAGATGCCGCATCTGCTCGTCGCGGGCACTACAGGCTCGGGTAAATCCGTCTGCCTCAATTCAATGATAGTCAGCATTCTTTATAACGCCCGCCCGGACGAAGTTAAGCTGCTGATGATAGACCCCAAGATGGTCGAATTCACGATATATAACGGCATTGCCCATCTCGAGGTGCCCGTAGTCAGCAACCCGAGGAAGGCGGCAGGCGCTCTCGGCTGGGCTGTCGGCGAGATGGAGAAAAGATACGCCCAGTTCTCCGAGAACAGCGTCAGGGATATCAAGGGCTTCAACAAGCTCTGCGAGACCCGTGACGACCTGCAGCGTATGCATCAGATAGTTATATTTATCGACGAGCTTTCGGACCTTATGATGGTTTCGCCGAAAGAGGTCGAGGATTCCATCTGCCGCCTTGCTCAGATGGCGCGTGCGGCGGGCATACACCTTGTCATAGCTACTCAGCGCCCGTCCGTTGATGTCATAACGGGCATAATCAAGGCGAATATCCCGAGCCGAATTGCGCTCTCCGTCTCGTCACAGGTGGATTCGAGGACTATTCTTGACTCCGTCGGCGCGGAGAAGCTGCTCGGCAACGGCGATATGCTATTCTCACCCGTCGGCGCAAGCAAGCCGACCCGCGTCCAGGGCTGTTTCATCTCGGATTCCGAGGTCGAGAGCGTGGTCGAGCATATCAAGGCTCAGGCTCAGTCCGATTATAACGAGGAGACCATGGAGGAGATCGAGACTAAAGCGAAGCAGGCGGAGAATGCAGGCAAGAGAGCGGCCGAGGACGATGAGGACGAGGATTGGGATCCCGTTCTTAACGACGCCGCCGAGGTCGTCATTAATGCGGGCGGAGCCTCCACCACCATGCTCCAAAAGAAGCTCAAGCTCGGCTACGCAAGGGCTTCAAGAGTCATGGATCAGCTTGAGGAGAAGGGCATAGTCGGAAAGCAGGAGGGCGCGAAGCCCCGTGCCGTGCTTATCAGCAAGCAGCAGTGGTATGAGATGCAGGCGCTCGCCGACGGAGCTGCCGCAGCCGCAGCGCCGCCTCAGATAGACGATATATTTGAGGACGATAACGACAGCGAATACGACGAAGAGAATTGACGGAGTGACCGTATGAACGGATTTTTACCCGTAACAAAAAAAGATATGCTCGAGCGGGGATGGGAGCAGGCGGATTTTGTCTATGTCTGCGGCGACGCTTATGTCGACCACCCCAGCTTCGGCGCGGCCATAATCACGAGGGTGCTTGAGAATGCAGGTTTCAAAGTCGCATTCCTTGCTCAGCCCGACTGGCGCAGCGATAAGGATTTCACCCGCTTCGGCAGACCAAGGCTCGGCTTCCTTGTCAGCAGCGGCAATATCGACTCGATGGTCGCTCACTATACCGTCGCCAAGAAGCGCCGCTCAGCGGACGCTTACAGCCCCGGCGGCAAGGTCGGCCTTAGACCCGACAGAGCCGTCATAGTCTATTGCAATAAAATAAGAGAGATCTACGGCGATATACCGATAATCATCGGCGGGCTTGAAGCGTCGCTTCGCCGCTTTGCCCACTACGACTATTGGGATGATAAGGTGCGCCGCTCGATACTTTTTGATTCGCAGGCGGATCTGCTTGCGTTCGGCATGGGCGAGCGCTCAATGGTCGAGATAGCAACGCGACTTGACGGCGGCGAGGACATCTCGCAGCTGCACGATATACGCGGCACCTGCTATAGTGTCGATGTGCGCGAAACTCCCTATGTCGGCGTTGAATGCCCGTCGTTTGAGAACGTGTGCAATTCCAAAAAGGAATACGCCGTATCCTGCCGAATTCAGCAGGATGAGCAGGATTTCTTCCGCGGTAAGGTCATTAAGCAGCGCCATGGCAACAGGATGCTCGTGCAGAATCAGCCCGCCATGCCGATATCTCAGGATGAGCTTGACGAGGTGTACGCCCTGCCTTATATGCGTACCTATCACCCCTGCTATGAGAAGGACGGCGGTGTACCCGGCATCGAGGAGGTGCGTTTCTCGATAGCGCATAACAGAGGCTGCTTCGGCGCGTGCAATTTCTGCTCGATAGCCTTCCACCAGGGGCGTTATATAACCACCCGCAGCAAGGAATCAATAGTCAATGAAGCGAAGCTGCTCACGACTCTGCCCGATTTCAAGGGATATATCCACGATATAGGCGGCCCGACGGCCAATTTCCGCCGCCCGTCCTGCGAGGGGCAGGAGAGCAGGGGTCTTTGCAAGGGCAAGAAATGCCTTGCCCCCGAGCCGTGCCCGAGGCTCAAGGCCGACCACACCGAGTATCTCGATATCCTGCGCACCGTGCGCTCGCTCCCCAAGGTCAAGAAGGTCTTTATCCGCTCGGGCATACGCTATGATTACTTGCTTGAGGATAAGGACGACAGCTTCTTCAGGGAGCTTGTAGCCCATCATGTCAGCGGCCAGCTCAAGGTCGCCCCCGAGCATTGCTCTGCGGTGGTGCTCGATAAAATGGGCAAGCCGCATATCGAGGCTTATGTAAAATTCTCAAAGAAGTATTTTTTATATACTCAAAAAGAGGGCAAGGAGCAGTATCTTGTGCCCTATCTGATGTCCTCTCACCCGGGCAGCACTCTCAAAGAGGCGGTGGAGCTTGCACTTTTCCTCAAAAAAATCGGCATCCGCCCCGAGCAGGTGCAGGATTTCTATCCCACCCCGGGCACAGTCTCGACCTGCATGTATTACACGGGTCTTGACCCCTACACAATGAAAGAGGTCTATGTCGCAAAAGACCCGCATGAGAAGGCGATGCAGCGTGCGCTGCTGCAATATTTCAACCCCAAGAACGCCGATCTGGTGCGTGAAGCGCTCAAACGGGCGGGCAGGCATGACCTGATAGGCAATTCGGATAAATGTCTTGTCAGACCCGCTCGCGGCGGCTCTCAGCAGCGGCCGACGGCGAATAAAAAGCCCTACGGCAAAAAGAAATACCGCTGAAATAAGGTGAAGCGATGAAGAAGAATTCGGCACCGTTCGGAGCCTCCGATAAGGATATCGAGGCTGCGGGCAAAGCCCTCGGCAAGGTGATGAGAAGCAAGGGCAAGAAGAAATATTTTCTGCTGGCGCTGATAGTTATCGTTGCCGTTGTTGCGGCGCTGACCAAAACAGGCGTGCTGCCCGATGTGGTCGGCACGGGCGAAACCGTCACCGCCGCCCCCGCTTCCTCTGCGGCAGACACTCTTGAGGTCAATTATATCGACGTCGGTCAGGGCGACTGTACCCTGATAATCTGCGGTGGGCAGACAATGCTGATAGACGCGGGCGAGAACGGCCATGAGGAGAAGGTCATAAGCTATCTTCATTCAAAGGGCGTCGGCAAGCTCGATTACCTTGTTTGTTCACATCAGCACACCGACCATATGGGCGGTCTGCCCGAGGTTTTGGATGAATTCGGCGCCTCGACCGTTATCATGCCGAGGCTCACCAAGGCTCAGACCCCCACCAACAAAACATATACCGCGTTTCTGAATTCCGTCAAGGCGAGCGGCGCCAAAGTCGAGGCCGCTCAGCCGGGCAACAGCTATACTCTTGGCTCGGCGAAATTTGAAATACTCGGCCCCGTTGCCAACGACGCCGAGAGCCTCAATAATATGTCCGCCGTGCTCATGCTCACTTTTGAGGGCAAGAAATTCCTCTTCACAGGCGACGCCGAGAGGGAGGAGGAGCAGGAGATACTCGCCGAGGGGCGCGGGCTTGACTGCGATGTGCTCAAGGTCGGGCATCACGGCTCCAAGACCTCTTCGAGCGCCGATTTCCTTGCCGCCGCAACGCCCGAGATATGCGTTATCGACTGCGGAGCGGATAACGATTACGGTCACCCGCATAAGCAGGCGCTTGAGCGCATCAAGGAATACACCTCGGAGATATACCGCACCGATATCTGCGGCGATATAGTTATCACCTGCTCGGGCGGGGAGCTTAATATTGCATATGAAAGGCAGTGAAACAATGTTTTGCAGCGTTGACAGGATAGAGGAGGGGCTTGCGGTCTGCGTTAACGACATGGGCGTGACCTTTGCCGTGAAGCTCAGCGATATCAGCGGCGAAGTGCACGAGGGCAGCGTGCTTATCGACACGGGCAGCGGCTATATTGCCTGCCCGGGCGAGGAGCAAAAGCGCCGTGACGAGAATTTCAGCCTCGCAGAGAGCCTTTTTGATGAATAAATAATAAATTTTTTGCGAATTTGAGCCGCATTGTTCAATTTACACTTGAATAATGCGGCTTCTTATTATATAATAATATATATGCGTTATTTTGGAGGAATTTAAGTTGCCGCTCAATGAGAGAAAAGCGAATATCTCGGTGCCCGAGGGTGAGCTTGCCCGCCAGCGTGAATACGCCGAGGCGGTGAGAAGTATTATCGAGGCGAAATACTCCGAGCCGCCCAAGGCCTTTGTGCATACATACGGCTGTCAGGGCAATGTCGCCGACGGCGAGAGGCTCAAGGGTATGCTTGCCGATATGGGCTACGAGCTTGTCGAGGAGCTTGAGGGCGCCGATCTCGTGTTATATAATACCTGCGCCATCCGTGAGCACGCCGAGGACAGAGTCTTCGGCAATGTCGGGGCGCTCAAGGGCATGAAAAATGCCAACAGAGATATGCGTATCCTGCTCTGCGGCTGCATGATGCAGCAGGAGCATGTCGCCGAGAAGATAAGAAACAGCTACCCCTTTGTCGATATAGTTTTCGGCACTCATGTCATCCACCGCCTGCCCGAGCTGCTCTATAATAACCTGAGCACCGGCAAGAGGATATATGAGCTGCCAGAGAGCGACGGCGTTATAGCCGAGGAGCTGCCTGTCCACCGCGACAGCAGCTTTAAGGCGTGGATACCCATCATGTACGGCTGCAACAATTTTTGCAGCTACTGCATAGTGCCCTATGTCAGGGGCAGGGAGCGCAGCAGAGCGCCCGAGGCGATAATTGCCGAGGCTCGCTCGCTTGTCGAGAGCGGCTATAAAGAGATAACCCTGCTCGGTCAGAATGTCAATTCCTACGGCAAATATCCCGACTGCGGCTGCAACTTCGCTCAGCTCTTGCAGCAGCTCAACGATATCGAGGGCGACTTCATTATCAGATTTATGACCTCTCACCCCAAGGATTGCACTCACGAGCTGCTCGACACCATGGCTCGCTGCGATAAGGTCGCAAAGCACCTGCATCTGCCGTTCCAGAGCGGCAGCAACCGTGTGCTTGCCGAGATGAACAGGCGCTACACGAGGGAGAAATACCTCAGCCTGCTCGAATACGCCTATTCCGTCATGCCTGAGCTTTCGGTCACGAGCGACGTTATAGTGGGCTTCCCGGGCGAGACCTATGAGGAATTCTGCGAGACGGTCAGCCTCGTTCAGCAGGCGAATTTCACCTCGATGTATACCTTCATCTTCTCGCCGAGGGAGGGGACAAAGGCGGCTTCAATGCCCGACCCCGTCTCCCGCGAAGAAAAGGGCAGGTGGTTCAAGGAATTGCTTGACGCCCAGGAGGTCATAGCCGCCAAACGCACCGCCTCTGCGGTCGGCAAGGTCTATCGTGTGCTGTGCGAGAGCGTCAGCAAGGGCGGGCTTATCGAGGGCAGGACTGAGGGCAACGTCATAGTCGAATTCCCCGCCGACTCCTCAGTTATCGGCACCTTCCGCAATGTCAAAGTCACCGAATCGCTCACATGGATACTCAGGGGCGAGCTTGCGGATTAAACGGTTAATACACGAAAGCGTATTATATAAATTAAAATTTATGTTAGGAGAAACCGAAATGGACGTAATCGCAAAAGCAAGAGAGCTCGGCGCAGCTTTGCAGCAGGACGAGCGCTATACCAAGCTCATGGAGGCTCAGAAGGCAAACGAAGCCGATACCGCTCTCAACGAGCTTATCGCCAAGATCCAGCTTGTTCAGATGTCCTTCCAGCATGAGGCTGCCAAGGAGGATAAGAATGAGCAGAAGCTCGAGGCATATGACAAGGAATTCGGCGAGATCTACACTCAGATCATGGCGAACCCCAATATGCAGGCTTATGAAGCCGCAAGAGGCGAGATAGACAAGCTCATGCAGTATATTAACAGCATTTTTGCTCTCTGCCTCCAGGGCGAGGATCCCGCAACCTGCGAGCCTCACACCGAGCATGACCACAGCTGCGGCGGTGAATGCTCCTCCTGCGGCGGCTGCCACTGATCTCTCAGCAGTCGATCTATCGCAATTATTTCTGCTTACCGTGGGGGCTTTGATCCCCACGGAGGCTTTTGAAAGGTATGGTCAGGACTAATGGCAGAGCTTACCCCGATGATGAAGCAATATTTCCAGATAAAGGAGCAATACCCCGACACGATCCTCATGTTTCGTTTAGGCGATTTCTATGAGATGTTCTTTGACGATGCGAAGCTCGCCTCAAACGAGCTGGAGCTGGTGCTCACGGGCAGGGATTGCGGGCAGGAGGAGCGTGCGCCGATGTGCGGCGTGCCGTTCCACAGCGTCGATTCCTATATCGCCCGCCTTGTCGCCAAGGGCTACAAGGTCGCTATCTGTGAGCAGCTTGAGGATCCCGCCCTCGCAAAGGGGCTGGTCAAGAGGGACGTTACAAGGGTCATCACTCCGGGTACTGTCATTGAGAGCACGATGCTTGACGAGAGCAAGAATAACTTCCTCGCCTGCATCTGCATCGTCGGCGGCCTTGTCGGTATGTGCTTTGCCGATATCTCCACGGGCAGCGTCCATTTGACGCAGTTTGAAAGCAAGAATTCACAGCGCAGGATGATAAACGAACTCGGCAGATTTATGCCGAGCGAGACTGTGTTCAACTCCGCACTGCTGAAATTCGAGCAGGTGACGGAATTTATCAAAAACAGAGTCAATTCCGCCTGCGACCTGCTTGACGATGATTGCTTTGACCTTTCAAAAGCTTCCGCAGCCGTCCTTCGGCATTTCGGCGCTTCGTCCCTCTCCGATCTGGGGCTTGCCGACGCCGACGGGGCCGTGGCCGCTCTCGGTGCGGCTCTCGACTACCTCAAGAGCGTGCAGAAGAACGAGCTTGACAATATCAAAGAGATAGATTATTACGGCGAGGGCAGCTTCATGCGGCTCGATGTTTCGGCGCTGAGAAATCTCGAGATAACCGAGACGATGCGTAACCGTGAGCGCAGAGGCTCGCTGCTCTGGGTGCTTGATAAGACCAAGACCTCAATGGGCAAGCGTATGCTAAGAGGCTGGCTCGAGCAGCCGCTGCTGAATGTCGCAAAGATAACGAAGCGCCATAACGCGGTGGACGAGCTTGTGTCGTCGCCTATGCTCAGGGGCGATCTCACCGACGCTCTGACCGGCTGCCAGGATATCGAGCGCCTTATTACGAGGATAGCTTACGGCACCGCGAATTCGCGCGAGCTACGCGCCCTTTCCTCAACGCTCGACCGTTTGCCTGAGATAAAGCGCCTGCTTTCGTCGGCAAACTCCGCAATGCTCAGGGAGCTGAACGCCGATATTGCCGACCTTACAGACATCGCCGATATCATCGACAGGGCGATAGTCGAGGAGCCTCCGTTCTCGGTGCGTGAGGGCGGGATGATAAAAGACGGCTTCAATTCCGAGCTTGACGAGCTGCGTGATATAGTCAATAACGGCAAGGGCTATATCGCCGAGATACAGCAGCGCGAGCAGGAAAAGACCGGCATTAAGAAATTGAAGATCGGCTACAACCGTGTTTTCGGCTATTATATCGAGGTCTCAAATTCCTTTAAGGAGCTTGTGCCCGAGGAATATATACGCAAACAGACTCTTGCAAACTGCGAGAGATACATAACTCAGGAGCTAAAGGAGCTTGAGTCAAAAGTCCTCGGCGCTCAGGAGCGGATAGTCCGCCTTGAGTATGAGATATTCGACTCCGTGCGTAAAAAAGCCGCCGAGAGGCTCTATGATATTCAAAAGGCGGCGTCCTGCATCGCCGCAGCGGATGTGCTTTGCTCATTCGCAAGGGTCGCGGTTGAGAATAACTACTGCCGCCCCGAGATGAACGCAGGCTCGGCGATAAGGGTGACCGACGGCAGGCATCCCGTCGTTGAGAAGATGATAGATTCGCCTTTTGTGCCGAATGACACCGTGCTTGACTGCGCCGATAACCGCTGCGCCATCATCACGGGCCCCAACATGGCGGGTAAATCGACTTATATGCGCCAGGTCGCGCTGATATGCCTTATGGCTCAGGCGGGCAGCTTCGTGCCCGCGGCGGCCGCCGAGCTTTGCATCGTGGACGGCATATTCACCAGAATAGGCGCCTCCGACGATCTTTCGTCCGGCTCGTCCACCTTTATGGTCGAGATGAACGAGGTCGCCGATATACTTAAACACGCCGACTCGCAGAGCCTTATAATCTTTGACGAGATAGGCAGAGGCACCTCGACCTTTGACGGCATGAGCATTGCAAGAGCGGTGCTCGAATTTGCGGCGGATAAACGCAGGCTCGGCGCAAAGACCCTCTTTGCCACGCATTATCACGAGCTGACCGAGCTTGAGGACAGCGTGGACGGCGTTAAGAATTACAACATCGCCGTCAAAAAGAGAGGGGACGATATCACCTTCCTGCGCCGCATAGTGCCCGGCTGCGCCGACGGCAGTTATGGCATCGAGGTGGCAAAGCTCGCGGGAGTGCCCTCAAGCGTCGTTGAACGCGCAAAAGTGGTGCTCAGGGAGCTGGAGAGCGGAGCGATACAGCCCGTCTACAGAGCGCCCGCCGCCGAGGAAGAGCAAATGCAGATATCCTTCGGCTCCTCAAACGCCGAGGAGATAGTCGACAAGCTCAAAAACATTGATGTGAATACCTTAACGCCTATCGAAGCCATGAGCGTGCTCTATGAGCTGACGAAGCAGGCGAATAACTGATATCAAACAAAGGAGTGAATTGAATGCCGAGGATAAACGTGCTTTCAAAGCAGCTTGCGGAGCTTATCGCCGCCGGCGAGGTTGTTGAGCGCCCCGCCTCGGTAGTCAAGGAGCTGCTGGAGAATTCAATAGACGCAGGGGCGTCCTCTGTGACGGTCGAGATCAAAAACGGCGGAATATCCTATATCCGTATCACCGACGACGGCTGCGGCATCGGCAGGGATGATATCCGCAACGCCTTTGTCAGCCACGCCACGAGCAAGATAGCCGAGCCGGAGGATCTGAATTCCATATTCACCCTCGGCTTCAGAGGCGAAGCCCTCGCAAGCGTCAGCGCCGTTGCCAGAGTTGAAGTAATGACCAGGGCGGACGGCGAACAGAGCGGCACGCATTATATCATTGAGAACGGCGAAGAAAAGCTGCTCGATGACGCGGGCTGCCCCAAGGGCACCACGATGATAGTGCGCGACCTGTTTTATAAGACCCCCGCAAGGATGAAATTCCTGAAGAAAGACGTCACCGAGGCGAACGCCGTTGCGGCGGTCGTCGACCGCATAGCGCTCTCTCACCCAGAGGTGTCGTTCAGATTTATCCGTGAGGGCAAGCAGACCCTTATCACAAGCGGCAGCGGTGAGCTGCTCGGCTGCATCAGAGAGATATTCGGCAAGGAATTTGCCTCGGGGCTGATACCCGCCTGCCATGAGGGCAACGGGGTAAAGGTCAGCGGCTATATCTCGAAGCCGACCGCTTCAAGGCCGAACCGCAATATGCAGTTTTTCTTTATAAACAACAGACTTATCAAGACCGCCACGGGCAGCGCGGCTCTGAGCGAGGGGTATAAGAATTCCATTATGGTCGGCAAATTTCCCGCCTGTGTGCTCAATATCGAGCTTGACCCGTCGCTTGTGGATGTCAACGTCCACCCCGCCAAGACCGAGGTCAGATTCTCGGATGAGCGGATGATATTCAGCGCGATATTCTATGCCTGCAAGGGCGCGCTCGCAGCGGGAGATACCCCGAAGCAGATGCATCACAGCGCCCCCAAGGTCGATTATTATAAAGCCCCCGAGAAGCGGGCGGAGCAGCTTCATATACCCGTTCAGCCGAAGCCTCAGGAGTTTTTCGTCCGTACCTCGGTGCAGCCGCAGAGGAGCGAATCGACGGTGATACAGCCCCGCGCGGCGGTGTTCAGCTCGCCGAAAAACGAGCCCGCTCCCGAGCCTGAGAAGCTCGAGGATATCCTGCTTTCGTCCCCGACAAAAATTCAAACAGCCGAGGAGATCATCCCCGAGCCTGTCAAGGTCGAGCCGACGGCAATCAATGAACCGAATGTGACGGAGGAGCCGAAAGCTCCCGAGAAGCCTGCGTTTGACGAGGATGAATTTTCGCTTGTCGGCGAGGCGTTCAAAACCTACATAATGTGCGAATACAAGGGCAAGCTCATCGTAATAGATAAGCACGCCGCCCATGAAAGAATAATATACGAGCAGCTCAAGCGCGACAGCGGTGAACGCTCCGCTCAGCTCCTGCTCATGCCCGTGACCGTCACCCTCTCAAAGGAGGAGTACGCCGCCGTTATCGACAATATCGAGCTTATCAACAGCTCGGGCTTTGAAGTCGAGGATTTCGGCAGCGGCTGCGTGATAGTGCGGGAGTGCCCGATGGAGCTTTCGGCAGACGATGTTGCCGCCGTTATCGAGGAGATAGCGGGCAGATTCGTCGATAAAAGGCAGGATGTTTCCTTTGAGAAGCTCGACTGGATATTCCATTCCGTCGCCTGCCGCAGCGCAATCAAGGCGGGCAACTTCACCTCAAGGCTCGAGATGGAGCGCTTCGCAAAGCAGCTCCTTTCAATGCCCGATATCCGTTACTGCCCCCACGGCAGACCTGTTATGATAGAAATTACCCAAAGAGAGTTGGAGAAGAATTTTGGCAGAGTCTAAGATACCTCTGGCTGCGATAGTCGGCCCGACCGCAAGCGGCAAAACTTCGCTTGCCGTCGCCGTATGCAAGGCGCTCGGCGGTGAGGCCGTCTCATGCGACTCCATGCAGATCTATAAAGGCATGGATATCGCCACGGCGAAGCCCACCGAGGCGGAGATGCAGAGGGTGCCGCATCATCTGATCGGCTTCCTTGACCCGAGCGAGCCTTTCAGCGTTGCCGATTACTGCGCTCTCGCATCCGAAGCGATACGCGATATACATTCGCGCGGCAGGCAGGCCGTCCTTGTCGGCGGCACGGGACTTTATTATTCGTCTCTCGTCGATAACATCGAGTTTCTGCCCGAGAAATCCGATATCGCTTACCGTGAATTTCTAAAAGAAAGAGCGGAGCGGGAGGGGGCGCAGGTGCTGCTCGACGAGCTTGCCGAGATAGACCCCAAGGCAGCCTCCGAGCTGCACCCGAATAATCTCGGCCGTGTGATACGGGCGCTGGAGCTTTACCATACCACGGGCAAGACCAAGAGCTTCCAAAACGAGGAGTCAAAAAAGACTCCGTCGCCGTTCGATTTGAGGGCGGTGTGCCTTGACGCTCGAGACAGGCAGGTGCTCTATGATCGCATTAATCTGCGTGTGGAGCTTATGCTTAAAGCCGGTCTTGTCGAGGAGGCAAAAGCCTTTTTTGCCGAGCCTTTGGGCAGGACGGCGAAGCAGGCGATAGGCTATAAAGAGCTTTACCCGTATTTTGCGGGGGAAAGAACGCTCGACGAATGTGTTGAGCAGCTTAAAATGCAGACCCGCCGCTACGCCAAGCGCCAGTTGACCTGGTTTCGCAGGGACGAGCGGATAAAATTCCTTTATATAGACGATTACGACACGCCCGACGGGCTGCTAAATGCAGCGCTGGCGGCGCTTCGGGGGGAGTGAGAATGAAGCAAAAGGGGATACTTATCAAGGTGCTTTCCGTTCTGGCGGCTTTCATCATTTTCGGCTACTTTGCGGTGCAGATATATGAGATGATAGGCCGCAATTACGCTACCCGCACCGCTTACATCCAGACCGTCACTGACTCGGTCGACGCCGAGATGTTCGTCATTCGCGACGAGGTGATCCTCGATTCCGGCGGCTCGGGCGTGATAGTTCCGATAGCCGTCAACGGCGAGAGGGTCAGCAGGGGCAGCGAAATAGCCGCTTCGTTCCCGTCGGAGCAGAGCGCGGAGAATTATTCGCTTCTTCGTAACCTCAATAAAAAGCTCACCGCTTATAAGAAGATAAGCAGCCAGCTTCGGCTTGCGAATCTCGATATAGACAAGCTGTCTGATGAGATCGACGCCGATTTCATCTCAATGCTCAATATGGCATATAACAACGATTATTCCTCCGTTGCCGAGAGCGAGCTTGCCTTCGCAGAGAAGCTCTCGCGTAAGCAAATTTCGCTCGGTCAGACGGTCGATTGCTCCGAGGCGATAGCTTCGCTCGAGTCTCAGATAGCTTCGCTCTCCGCAAGCAGCACTCCGTCGCGGATAGTCGCGGCAGAGAGCGCGGGATATTACGTCAGCAACCTCGACGGCTATGAAGGTCTACTGACGGCACAGGGCATTGACTCCCTCACCGCCGAGAGCCTGCAAAACGCCCTCGACAGTGGCGCAAAGAGCGTGCCCGAGCAGTCGCTCGGCAAGATAATCAGCGGCTACAATTGGTATGTCGCCTGCATTATCGACAATTCCGTGGCTTCGCAGCTAAAGACAAACGGCAAATGCAAGCTGAAGCTCGGCGATTTGACGGTTGAGACAAGCGTTTACGCCGTCAAGCCCGCCACGGAGGGCAAAAACCTTGCAATATTCAAGTGCAACCTTATGAATGAGCAGCTTGCGACGCTAAGACGCTTCAGCGGCTCGGTCATACTCAATGAATACACCGGCCTGCGGGTCAGCAAGGACGCCGTCAGAGTTGATAAGGACGGCGTGACGGGTGTATATGTCAGGCTTGCAAACATCGTTGAATTCAGAGTATTTGATACCCTTTATTCCACTGATGAATATATAATTACGGACGAACCCTCGGATTCGGATATCCTCGCAATGAAAAAGAAAGGATATCAATATCTCAAGCTCTATGACGAGGTCTTTGTTTCGGGAAAGGATCTAAAGGATGGAATGGTTATCGGATGAAGAGAGATTTAAGGCGATAGAAGAGAATCTGATGCTGATTCGCGAGGATATCGCCGAGGCGGCGCTTGCCGGCGGCAGGCAGCCGAGCGATGTGGCGCTCATGGCGGTCACCAAGACGGTCGAGAGCAGATTCATCAATCACGCCATCGGCTGCGGGATAAACCTCATCGGCGAGAATAAGGTGCAGGAGTTCCTCGGCAAGGAGCCGGAGCTTGACCTCAGCGCCTGCAAGGCTCACCTGATAGGTCATTTGCAGTCAAATAAAGTCAAAAAGATAGTTGGCAGGGTCGACACGATACAGTCGGTCGACACGGTCGATATCGCGCGGGAGATAGGCAAGCGCTCGCTCGAGGCGGGGGTCAATACCAATATCCTGCTCGAGGTCAATGTCGGTAATGAGGACAGTAAGTTCGGCTTCACCCCCGAGGAGACCTTCGAGAGGGCGTGCGAAATTGCGGAAATTCAGGGCGTTTCTGTCAACGGATTGATGTGCGTAGCCCCGATATGCGAAAAAGAGAGCGAAATTCGGTCAATTTTTTCAAATATGCATCAACTGTTTATTGACATCCGTGATAAAAAAATAGATAATATTAATATGAGCGTTCTCTCAATGGGAATGTCCGGCGATTACAAACAGGCGATTCTTGAAGGCGCAAATCTCGTGCGTATCGGCTCGGCGATTTTCGGCGCAAGGATCTACAGATAACAAGGAGGATCAACCATGAATATCAAAGGTTTAGTCAGAAAGTTTATTAACGGCACAGACGACGATTATATCGAGAGCGAGGAGCAGGAATACGAGGACGATTTTGATTTCGCCCCCGACCAGTCTCCGCTGCCCGAGCCGCAGATCCATCCCGTCCACAGCAGAAGCGAAAAAACCTCCGGCGGGAATGTTGTCAATATCAATTCTTCAAAGAACGCCTCGGGTCAGGTCAAGCCCCACGTCGTTTTCCAAAAGATAGACAGGTTTGAGGAAGTGGCCGAGGTCGCCGATATACTCAATGAGAAGAGGATCGTTATACTTAACCTTGAGACCTGCCCCAACGACGCTTCACAGAGGATAATCGACTTCCTTTACGGCGTCGCATACGCAAATCACGGCGTATTTAAGAAGGTTGCGGGCAGAGCCTACATAATCACCCCCTACAGCGTTCCCGTTACCGGCGAGCTGCTTGACGAGATAAGCGGCGGCTCCTCAAATGAATGAACTATTAAGAGAGGATAGGTGTTGAAGATGCTTAAACCCGAACAGATAGTCAATGCAAAATTTACCCCCGTGAGCAAGGGTACTTACAGCGCCGAGGAGGTTGACGCTTTCCTCAAGACGGTCGCTTCCGAGTATGAGAAGTCGCTTGCCGAGAAGGCAGAGCTTATCAAGAAGATAAGCATCCTTGCCGACAAGATCGAGAGCTACCGCAGCGATGAGGAAGCCATAAAGCTCGCTCTGCTTGACGCTCATAAGATGGCTGAATCCGTCAGCAAGACCGCCAAGAATAAGGCGGATGAGACCGTCGCCGAGGCCGAGACCAAGTCAAAGGCGATAGTCGACGGTGCAAACCGCCAGTCCGCTCAGCTTATCGACGAGGCAAGGGAGCAGGCGAGGGATATTGTCGATAACGCCAAGAATGCCGTTGCTTCTCTTACCGAGAGGGCGCAGAACGAGACCAACCGTACCATCAACGCGGCCCGCTCCAAGGCCGCCGAGATTATCGCCGCCGCCGAAAACAGAGGCAAGGCGATTATCGGCAACAGCCGTGACGAATATACAAAATATATCGCCGCCATTGAGGAGGCGAAGAAGGATGCCGCCATTTTCAAGCAGACTCTTGCGGACCTTTGCCGCAAGGAGCTTGAGCAGGTCGAGGCTCTGCCCGACGACTGCATCATAGTTGCGGAGGATGTCGGCGACGACGTGCCCCTTTGTGACGAGCCGGCGGCCGAGATAGCCGAGGAGCTGACCGTTGAGGCAGCTGAAGTTGAAGAGACAGTCGAGGAGAAGCCCGCCGAGCCTACTATCCCCGCTGAGGCAGTCTTTGAGCCGGAAGCCGCCAAAGAGGAGGAAGCGACGGAAGAATCGGAGCCGGAGCAGCCCGCCGAGGAGGAGATACCTCAGGTAGAGGCAGCGGTCTATGTTCCCGAGCAGCCCAAGGAGGCCGAAGCCGAGGAACAGGAGATTGAGGAGGATTTTGACGACCTCTTCAGCCTTATTGACAGCACCGATTCCGAGAATATAGCCGCCGATATCGACGATGTGCTCCCCGAAGCCACCGAGGATGAGGTCGCCGCAGAGGCAGCCGAGGACGAGGAGGAATTTGAGGGCTTCAAGGTTGATCTCGACGAGATAGCCGACGCAGAAGAGGACGATGACGATGATGACGACGATATTTCGTCGCTGTTTGACAGCCTCTTTTAATAAATAACCGATTAGTGAGGTCAATATGTTTCAAGCGATATCTCTTGCAGTCATAGCGGCTCTGACGGTCATTGATCGCCTGACCAAATATGCGGCGGTCACCTCCGTTAAGCCGAACGGACCGTTCAAATTCCTTTTCGGTCTGTTTCAGCTCAGGTATGTTGAGAATACCGGCGCGGCGTTCAGCTCGTTTTCGGATAACACCGTGTTGCTCACCGTCTTTACCGTGCTCATTCTCATCGTCTGTCTCGTGCTGCTGATGATACGCAGGATAAAGCCCGTTTTCCCCAACATCTGCCTTGTGCTTATTGTTGCGGGCGGGCTGGGCAACGTGATAGACCGTGTTCTCTACGGCTATGTCATTGATTTCATCGAGCCGCTTTTCATGGATTTTGCTGTGTTCAATTTTGCGGATTGCTGCATCACCGTCGGCGCATTCATGCTCATCGGCTACGAAATATACGGCCTCATCCGTGATAAGAGCAGTAAAAAAGATCATAATGACACAGAGCATTAATTCAATCGAATACGGCGAGCCTGTCAGCTTTGCCGTCGAGCCGAGCGATGACCTTGTTCGGCTTGATAAAACTCTGTCGCAGGCTCTCAGCGAGTATTCCCGCTCTTTTGTGCAGGGGCTGTTTGCCGACGGACTTGTGATGTGCAACGGCAGACAGGTTCAAAAGAATCATAAGCCGAGGCAGGGCGATATCGTCAGCTTCACCGTGCCCGAGCCGAAGGAGCTTTCGGTCAGGGCAGAGGATATCCCTCTTAATATAATGTATGAGGACGGCGACCTGCTCGTGGTCAATAAGCCGCAGGGCATGGTCGTTCACCCCGCGCCGGGTAACTATGAGGGCACCCTCGTCAACGCACTTTTGTGGCATTGCAAGGGCAACCTTTCGGGGATAAACGGCGTTATCCGCCCCGGCATTGTCCACCGCATTGATAAGGATACGAGCGGGCTGCTGCTCGTTGCCAAGACCGATGCGGCTCATGCCTCGCTTGCTCAGCAGATAAAGGAGCACTCGCTCGACCGTGAATACAGAGCCGTTATCTGCGGTAAGCTCAAAGAGAAGAGCGGCGTTGTGGACGCCCCGATAGGCAGGAGCACCGCCGACAGAAAGAAAATGTGTGTCACCGACAAGAATTCCAAAAACGCAGTCACCCATTATGAGGTGCTCGAGGAATTCAGCGGCTATTCCTTTGTGCGTCTGAAGCTCGAGACGGGCAGGACGCACCAGATAAGAGTTCATATGGCTTATCTCGGTCACCCCGTTGCGGGCGACCCGCTCTATGGCTCAAAGGATCGCTTCGGGATGCTCCGTGGGCAGTGCCTCCATGCGGGGCTTATCGGCTTCACTCACCCGACAACGGGGGAGAGGATACGTCTTGAAGCGCCGCTGCCCGAGTATTTCACAAACTTCCTCAGGAGAATAAAACAGTTATGACCGATAAAAAGCCGCTTTCGGATTGGCTCATTGTCTCCGATATCGACGGCACTCTCAATAATAAGCTCAGGCAGCTCCCGGAGAGGAATAGGCTCGCCATTGAGCGCTTTGTCGCCGAGGGCGGGCATTTCACCCTCGCCTCGGGCAGAAATCCGCAGTCCATGGAGCGGCATTTCCGCTCCCTGCCGATAGCGGGCACGCCCGCCGTCGTTATAAACGGCGCAGGCATCTATGATTTTTCCAAAAATGAAATGGTGTTTTTCAGCCCTATGAGCGATGAGGGGATGCGCCTTGCCGTTGAAGCGGCAAAAAAATTCCCGCTGGTCGATGTCATAGTCGTTGCAAAGGATACCATTTATATTACAGGCACGGGTTGGTTCGGCAAGCTCTTTGTCAGCGCCGATCATCTCGACCACTCGCACATTCGCAATATCGACGATGTGCCTAAAAAAGATTGGGGCAAGGTAATATTTTCCGGTCTGCCGACAGATATTAAGAGGGTGGAGAAGTATTTCTGCTCGCTGACCGACCCCGATATCACGATGATGTCGTCCTCCATAGCCAGCTTTGAGATCCTTGCGAGGAATACTCACAAGGGCACGGCGGTGCTGAAGCTCGCCGAGCTTCTCGGCATTGATAAGTCTCATACGGGCGCAATAGGGGATTATTTCAACGATTACGATATGCTCAAAAGCGTCGGAGTGCCCGCCTGCTGCGGTCAGGCTCCGAAAGAGATGAAAAAAATAGCGCAATTCGTCGCCTGCCATTGCAACAAGGGCGCCGTTGCGGATTTCATCGAATACATAGAAAAAACGGCGGGGCACCGGGATTGACCGCCCGCCTTTACGCAATACCAATAAATCAAACAGGAGGTGGCTGCAATGGATGCAGTTATCAGAAAACAGTTGAAGATCAGGGCTTGCAAAGCGAGAATGGGGATCATCGAGGGCGTTTTTAACGCTAAATCGGGTCACCCAGGCGGCTCGCTTTCATGCGTTGATATTCTGACTTATCTCTATTTTGACCACATGAATATCGACCCGCAGGATCCCAAGAATGAGGATAGGGATCGCTTCGTGCTCTCCAAGGGTCACGCAGCCCCCGCTCTGTATTCAGTCCTCGCTCTCAGGGGCTTCTTCCCCGTTGAGGAGCTTAAAACTCTCAGAAAGAGCGATTCCATGCTTCAGGGTCACCCGAGCGTTAAGTATACCCCGGGCGTAGATATGTGCACCGGCTCCCTCGGTCAGGGCATCTCCGCTGCTTGCGGCATGGCTCTCGGCGCAAAGCTCGCAGGCAAGGACTTCAGAGTCTTCACCGTCCTCGGCGACGGCGAGATACAGGAGGGTCAGGTCTGGGAGGCTGCTATGTATGCCTCTGCAAAGGGCCTCGACAACCTCGTGGCGGTCGTTGACAACAACGGTCTCCAGATAGACGGCAAGATAGCCGAGGTCAATTCCCCCTATCCGATAGCCGAGAAATTCAAATCCTTCGGCTGGAATGTGCTTGAGATAAGCGCTCACAGCTTCGATGAGATAGATGCAGCTTTCAATGCGGCGGCCGAATTCAAAGGCAAGCCCTCCGTGATAGTCGCAAGCAGCGTTAAGGGCAAGGGCGTCTCCTTTATGGAGGATCAGGTCGGCTGGCACGGTACCGCCCCCAACGCCGAGCAGTATGAGCAGGCCATGAGCGAGCTTAACGCCGCTCTCGCAGAGCTTGAAGCATAAGAAAGGAAGGCATTGAAATGGCTGATATTATTAAAACTGCGACCCGTGACGCTTACGGCAAAGCGCTCGTCGAGCTTGGCGGGATAAATGATAAGATAGTTGTTTTGGACGCCGACCTTGCTGCGGCTACCAAGACGGGTATGTTTAAGAAGGCGTACCCCGACAGATTTTTTGACTCGGGCATAGCCGAGAGCAACATGATGGGTGTTGCCGCTGGTCTCGCTACCACAGGCTACACCGTATTCGCAAGCACCTTCGCAATGTTCGCAGCGGGCAGAGCCTATGAGCAGGTCAGGAACTCCATCGCGTATCCGCACCTTAACGTCAAGATCGGAGCTACCCATGCGGGCATCTCCGTCGGTGAGGACGGCGCGAGCCACCAGTGCTGCGAGGATATCGCGCTCATGCGTGTTATCCCCGGTATGGTCATAATCAACCCCGCCGACGATATCGAGGCCAGAGCGGCTGTTTTCGCCGCCGCCGAATACGAAGGCCCCGTCTATATGAGATTCGGCAGGCTTGCAGTGCCTAGGATTTTTGACGAGAGCTATAAATTCGAGCTCGGTAAGGCCGTCACCCTGCGTGAGGGCAGCGACGTGACGATAATCGCAACGGGCCTTATGGTCAATGAAGCGATCGAAGCCGCTAAAGCGCTTGCCGACGAGGGCATCAGCGCCGAGGTCATCAATATCCACACCATCAAGCCTCTTGATAAGGAAGCGATCATTCGCTCCGCAGCAAAGACAGGCGCAGTTGTTACCGCAGAGGAGCACAGCATCATCGGCGG
>FR888228.1:49190-50942 GCA_000431775.1 Clostridium sp. CAG:413
AGGGCGGAAAGCCTGTACCCGTGGTCAGGCTCGGCGTCAACGACGTTTTCGGCAGATCGGGTCCCGCTGTTGAGCTTCTTCATATTTACGGTCTTGATGCACAGAATATTGTTGCAAAGGCTAAGCAGGCAATAGCGCTTAAATAAACACTTAGGCGGTTGCTCCGTTTTGTCGGGGCAACCGCCCAATAGGATAGGGTGAGAGAGATTGAAGGAGCTTTTGGCTAAGCTTCGCGCAAACATCAAGATAGTTATAGCTGCGTTGGCGGCTCTTGTTGTCATTATCTGCGCCGTGGTCGTTATAACTCAGGTCGTCGGTTCAAAGTCGGCTCAGAATACGGTGACGGCCGTTTATAAGCGGGAGGGCAAGAGCGTTGTACGCATTGCGGGGCAGGAACTCGTTATCGACGATACCACGGCGGACGATTTTGCCTGCGATAAGGAGCATGGCAGAGTATTCTACCGTGTGAATTCCGCCTCCTCCGATTCTCTCTATGACCTTTGCTATGTCGAGCTTAAAAAAGGCGAAATAACCGCCCCGAGGATAATCGACTACGGCGTTGAGAAGGATTACGGCGTGTCGAACGGCAAGGTGTATTACCGCAAATTCAACCGCAGCATAGGCGCCGACGACGGCTGCGTGTGCGACCCGGGCGATAAAAAGATAAGCACCTTCGCCGAGAATGTCAGCACTGTCTATACCCTTGACGGCGCAAGCGAGATATACTTTATCAAGATGCACGGCGATACCCGTGTGCTCTACCGCTTTGACGGCGAGCAGCCGACCGAGGCTGCAAGAAACGTTGTAGGCGTTTACACCTATAACGGTGTCGATAAGCCGCACATTATTTTTGAGAAAAAGTCGCAGACCGTAAACGGTGCGACGGAGATATATATCGCGGAGGCGGGCGGTCAGCCTGCGCTTATCTGCGATAACGCCGTCTCGGTGATGTATGATAACTACAGACCCGGCGGCAACCTCTATTATTTCACCTCGTCCGACGAGAGCGTGTCCTGGAGCTATGTCATCTCCGATAATTATGAGGAGAGCGACAAGAGCGTTACCCGCCCCCGCAGGACTGATTTCTTCTCATTCTTCGGCGTTTCCGCCGATTATAACAAGGCGCTGCGCGAATATCAGGATAAACTCATTCGCGATGAGATAAGAGCGGCGCTCAACGAATGCGTTGCAAACGGTGATTTCTCCGTCCCGGCGTTTACTGCCTTTGCTTATACTCCGAACGGCGTGCTCAAGGTCGCCGACGACGTTGACCCGACCAGGGTCTACAGCGTTGCAGCTAACGGCGAGCCGAAAATAATATTTGAATCCATGAAAGTCCTCAGCGGCGAGACGGCAATGGATACCCTCGTGGATATCGCTCAGCGCAGCAATATGAGCGAGGTCATCAAATACGCCAAATCCATAGTGACCGACAGCGTGGTCTCCGACGGTATGGCGGTCGCCGCAAATATCGGCGGTTCACCGGTCAGCCACCCGCTTGCCGGCTATGATAAATCAAAGACCCTGTTCTCGTTCTCCGAGGACGGCAGCAGGATATTTGCCCTCGTCAGGGATAATGCGGGCGAGAGGCTCAGCCTCTTTACCAACAGCATCGATCCCTCGGGTGCTCCCTCGGGCGAGGTAGGCGTCGACACAGGTATTTCGAGCTATCGCTTTACGGAGGATTCCGTAGTGTATCTCAAATCCGATATCGGCAAAGGGACGGGCGACGGTTTTGCCTATAACGGTGAG
>FR888228.1:50970-54310 GCA_000431775.1 Clostridium sp. CAG:413
AGCGTCAAGCTCGCCAACGCCGCCAATGCGTTCCAGCTTGAGAAGGGCGATAATATCGTCATTTTGAAGAATTACGACTCGAACGCCTCCGACCCGACCGCCGACCTCTATGTCTATGAGGACGGCAAGGAGAAGCAGGTTGCTTCCAATGTGAGCACAGACAGCTTGATCTGCTCTCAGGATGGTGTGCTGGGCTATATCAGCGTCGACGACAGCGGTGCGAGGAGCTTCGGCATCTACGGCGGCGGTGAAGCCGTCACCGCTTCGTCGGGCGTGAGCGAAATATTGCTGCTGGTGTAATAAATGTGAAAGGACGGCAGGATGATGGGTTCAAATCAAGTTCTGAAAAAGTCGGTTTTCGGCGGATTTAATAAAGAAAAAGTGCTCGGGTATGTCGAGCAGCTTCAAGCGGAGATACTCGGGCTTAAAAAGGAGCTTGCCGCCAAAAACGCCGACAGCTCCGAGATAGCGAAGCTCAATGATGAGAATGCCGAGCTTAAAAAACAGCTCGAATCCGTTAAGGAGGAAAACAAGGTGTTAAGCGAAGAGAACGAGAGCCAGCTCCGTATGAATGCGGAGTATGCGCTGCGTATGGAGGAGTATGAGGCGAGCGCCAAGGAATATCAGAGTATGCTCGACGAATGCGCCGCTCACTTTGAGGAGATAGAGAAGCAATTCTCGCAGCTCGAGGAAGCATACAATAAGAGAATGCTGACTGACGGCGACTCAAGTCAGCGTGAGCGTATGGTCAGCAAGGCCACCGCCGAGATAGAGGAGATAAACGACAGGCTCGAAAGCTCCTTCACTAATTTTGACGCGGCTGTCAGCGATCTCAGGAGCAACACGAGCGACATTATGGCGGCGTTCAAGAGCTTTGAAGAGATGTTTGCCAAGGCGAATATCGAGGATATGTTATAATATGGCTAAGTACAGCATAAATATTAATGAGCTTGCCGAGTATGCCGATACCCTCAGGGCGGGTGATGAAGTGCTTCTCAGCGGCATTGCCTACACCTCGAGAGATGCGGCTCACAAGCGCATCTTTTCACTTCTCGACAGCGGCGAGGCGCTGCCCTTTGACCTCAAAGGCGCCTGCATATATTTTGCCGGTCCTACGCCCACTCCGCCGGGCGCAGTTATCGGCAGCTGCGGCCCGACCACCTCGGGCAGGATGGATGTCTATTCGCCGAGGCTGCTCGATCTCGGCCTCGCCGCAATGATAGGCAAGGGCGACAGGAGCAAAGCGGTCTATGAAGCCATAGTCAGGAATAAGGCAGTTTATTTCTGCGCCGTCGGCGGTGCGGGTGCGCTGTGTTCAAAGCATATCGTATCCTGCCGTGAGATCGCTTTCGGCGACCTTGGCTGCGAGAGCGTGAAGGAATTGCGGCTTGCGGATTTCCCCGTCTTTGTCGGTATAGATTCCAAAGGCGGCAGTCTTTTCAGAAGATGAACATACGTTAAAATAAAAAATATCGGATAAAAAAACGCTTTCTTTTACGGAAAGCGTTTTTGTTTTTGGTGGTGCTATGGGATTTATTGATTTTCTCCGTGCGAGCTTCGGCGCTATGCCGACTGCGCTGACCTTGATCGCAACGCTTGCCGTCGTATTCGTCAACGGCTGGACGGATGCGCCGAATGCTATTGCCTCCTGCGTGTCCACAGGCTGCCTGAGCATGAGGAAAGCCGTTATACTTGCAAGTATATCGAATTTTGCGGGCGCTTCGCTGATGAGGGGGATAGGGGCAAAGGTTTCGGAGACGGTGATCAATATGGCGGATTTCGGCAGCGACCCTTCGCTTGCTCTCGCCGCTCTGTGCGCCGGGATGAGCGCCGTCGTGGTGTGGGCGACGGCGGCATGGGCGTTCGGCATACCGACCAGCGAGAGCCATGCGCTTTTGGCGGGGCTTGCAGGTGCGAGCGTTGCGATAAACGGTGGCTTCGGCGGCATCGACCTCGCGCAGATAAACAAAGTCCTGCTCGGTTTGCTGTTCTCAAGCGCCGTCGGCTTCGTCTGCGGCTACGGCACTTCAAAGGCGACTGTTGCGGCGTTCTCGGGGATCGAGCGTGATAAAAGCGAGGGCTTTTTTAAGATATCCCAGATCGCTTCAAGCGCCGTGATGGCGTTCATGCACGGGGCGCAGGATACGCAGAAGTTTGCGGGCGTGCTGACCCTTGAGATGCTGATGATGGGCGGCGGCATAGCGGGCGAGTGGGTGTTCCCCGTGTGCGCCGTGATAATGAGCCTCGGCACGGCTCTCGGCGGCGGCAGGATAATCAAGACCGTCGGCATTGATATGATAAAAATGCAGACTTATCAAGGCTTTGCGGCGGATGCGGCGGGCGGCTTCTGCCTGTTTCTTTCAACGGTTTTCGGCTTCCCCGTCAGCACCACTCACACCAAGACCACCGCCGTCATGGGCGTCGGGGCGGCAAAAAGCCTGCGCTCGGTCGATTGGAGCGTTGCGGGCGATATGGCGGCGGCGTGGCTCTTCACCTTCCCCGGGTGCGGCATACTCGGCTGGCTCATTTCCTGTATATATCTGAGGGTGTTCTGATGAAGAGAAAATATGATTATATCGCCCTGCTCGAGAAGCAGGGCAGCATTGCTCTTGCCCCGACCGAGAGCGGAGCGGCGGAGTCCGAGCGGTGCTATGTGCAGATGTGCAAAATGCTTGTCGCCGATTTCCTGCCGCCGATAGCGAGGGAGGATCTGGCGGGGCTGTCGTATGCCTTTCTTGATGTCGCCCGCCTGTCTCTGCGCCTCGGCGGCGATGAGGGACTGAGCAGAGAAGTGCGGATAATTATCGAGGGCGCACGCAAAGCCGCTTCAAGCTGCGTTGCAAAAGAAAAAGCCTGCCGTGAAATAACGGCAGGGCTTGAGAAGAGATATTCGGAGCTTGAGAGGCGTGTGACCGCCGCCGAAGAAGCGGCGCTCACGGCGGGGGATAGAAACGGTATTATTCATGCCCGACGGTCAAGGCGTCTGTGCGATTCGCTCGGCGAGCTTGTCAGGCTGCTTCGCTCCTGCGTGCTGCGGAATCTTTGATGCGGGCAAAAATTGCGCCGATCACGGCCGATACTATGGTGCCGACGGCGATATTTGTCAGCAGCGTTATGAGCAGCGACAAAGCGAATAATACTATCGTCAGCGGTGAAGCGAAGGCGGCTCGCAGCTTGCCCCACTTGACTGATTGCCATGCACCGACTATCAGCACCACGGCGCACGAGGCGGTCGGAATCCTTGCGCTGTAGGGCGCAAGCGGGATGAAAAGGAGCGCAAGCATAACTGCGCCGAAGCATAGCGCAGCGGCGGTCGCTTTGAATTTTTTCACAGGCTTCG
>FR888228.1:54335-55029 GCA_000431775.1 Clostridium sp. CAG:413
CAGGAATGCGCCGGGAAGCAATGAGATAAGTATATTGAATACGCCGCCGAATACGAGGTCGGAGCGCTCGGTGTCTTTATCGCCAAGGCGCAGGTAAAGCAGCTGAAGCCAGAGCGCAGCGCCGCAGATAAGGCCCGTGATCAGCACCTCGGAGCCTGCCGCGCCGATCGCGTCGAAAGTGAGCAGCTGCGGGCGGCCGATCGCGCCTATCTCCTTTATAGCCGTCGGCATATATGAGGGGTTCAGCCAGAGATTGAGAAGCAAAGTGAATACCAAAGCGAGAAAAGCAGGCCTTACCGTAAGGCTTGCTTTTTTGAATTTACGTGGGAATGTTATGAGTATCACCATTGTGATGGTGCCGTAGAGCACGCCGCGCCAATTCGGGTGAAAGCCCTTTGAAACATAGGAGGCAAGCATATCCCTGATCATATTGCCTTCTCCGCCGATGGCGAAGTAGTCGTTTGTCTGCATTACCGTCACGGTCAGTGCGCCCGCAAGCATGAGCCCCGCAGTGCAGGCGGGGGAGATGAAGCGGCGCAGCTTATCCGCAAAAGCCGAGGATGCGGCTAGCATCAGCCCGGCAAAGCATACGGCGACCGAGCAGGCGACGGTGCCGCCGACGGCGTAAGCGTAGCTGACGGTCAGGAATCCCATATAGACGGGCATCATCGGCAGTCGAATATCTGGCTCGGAG
>FR888229.1:0-29625 GCA_000431775.1 Clostridium sp. CAG:413
GCTGTTATGAATTCGATAAAACTCGGAGCTCAGCTCTATACTTTGCGCGACTTTATCAAGACATATGAGGACTGTGAAGCGACCCTCAAGTATCTTAACGGCATCGGCATAAACGTGATACAGATATCGGGCATCGGTCCCATCCCCGCCGAGAGAGTCGCATATCTGTGTGAGAAGTATAATATGGATGTCTGCGTTACCCATGTTCCTTTTGACAGAATGCGTAATGACCTTGACACTCTGATGAAGGAACATAAGATGCTCGGCTGTGATACCATCGGCCTCGGAAGTATGCCCGAGGAGTTTCGCGGTGATGCCGGTGCGCTCGGCGAATTCATCAGAATAACAAGCGAGATCGGCAAGCGTATGCATGAGAACGGCCTGCAGTTCGCCTATCACAATCATGCGTTTGAGTTTGCGAAGCTCGATAACGGCAGACGTATTTATGATATGCTTATCGAGGAGACCCGCCCCGAGGAATTCGGCTTCATCGGCGACACCTATTGGTATCAGTACGGCGGCGTGAATCCCTGCGATTATATCGAGAAGATAGCGGGCAGAATGAAAGTGTGCCACTTCAAGGATTATAAAATCGCTGGCGATAAGCCGACCTTCGCCGAGATAGGCACGGGCAATCTCAATCTCGACGCCATTTACAACACCTGTAAGCAAACCGGCGTCAAATATATTGTTATCGAGCAGGATGTCTGCGAGATCGACCCCCGCGAATCAATGGCGATAAGTTATAAGAATCTGCAAGACATAGCTAAAAGGAATGACGGATAAATGAAGCGTTCACCTCTTACTGTTACGGTGCTCACCGATACTCACCTCTATTCGCTCAAAAACGGATTTGAGGGCAAGGCATACGACAGAGCCAATTCAAAAAGCCAGATATTGCTTGCCGAGAGCGGCGAGGTGCTTGATGCTGCGTTTGCTCAGATATCGGCGGATAAGAGAAGCGATATAGTGCTTATATGCGGCGATCTTACAAGCAACGGCGATCTTGAGTCTCACAAAGAAATGATCGCAAAGCTTCGCCGCCTTAAAGAGTCGGGCAAGAGAGTTTATGTGATAACCGCCACTCACGATTTCAGAAAGAACGGGGTTACGTCGGCTTACAGAGGCGACGAAAAAATCGAAGTGCCCACCGCTACCCGCGATATGCTCTTTGATATGTACAGTGAATTCGGACCGGATGAAGCGATTTCCGTTCACCGCGAGAGCATGTCATATGTAGTTCAGCTAAGCGACGGCTACCGCCTCTTTGCGCTGAACGACGATACAAATAAAAACGGCAAGAGCGGCTTCTCCGACGAATGCTTTGAATGGATAACCGCCGAAGCCGAGCGTGCAAGGCGCGACGGTCAGATGATAATAGCCATGACCCATCACCCGCTCATTGCGCCGTCGCCGATATATGCGATGATAGGCAAGGGCGATATGCTTGGCGATTATGAGGCTCGTATTGAGCAGCTTGCAGATATCGGCGTCAGCTTTATTTTCACGGGTCATACCCACATTCACAATATCTCGGATCATTGCAGCAAGAGGGGCAACCGTCTCTATGATATTTGCACCGGCTCGCCGATAGGCTACCCCGGAGTTATGAGGACGGTTACTTTTGCGGATGACGTCGATATTACCACCGATTATGTCTCGGAGCCGCAATCTTTCCGTGACAAGGGTATCAAACTTCATGACGCTCTCGGGCAACAGCTTATAGGCATAATCCGCAGCATGATAGAGGTCGCCGCCACGGATGTGGACAGGCTCGCCGATATGGCTGTTTCTATCAGTATCAAGCCGAAGCTCGTGTATAAATTCGGCTGGATAATCAAGCCAATATTTAAATTTCTGAATTCTCTTAAAGTCAGCACAGTCGCAAGGTGGACTAAAAAAGAAACAGGTCTTAAAAAAGAGGACTATGCGGATATCAAGGATGTCAAAGTCGTGGATATCATAACCGAGCTTGTGCTCAACCTTTACGGCGGCGAGAGCAAGTATCCGCCCGAAACTCCTGTTTATAAAATAACAGTCGGGATGCTGCATATCATTGACAGCATCCTCGGCATACTTCATATTGATATGAAGAAAATAACAAAGGTCGCCGGCAGCGCCACGGAGCTTATAGAGCCGCTTCTCTATAACGCAAATATAGATTCCTACACGGCGAAACTCCCGATACCGCGGTATTATCCGCAGGGTGAGCAGGGGGAGATAGTTGAGAAGCCCGCTACGTCCGAGACGGTCAAAAAGAGTAAAAAGGGCTTGCCGCTGATAATTGCCGCGGCGCTCATTCTGATAGTATTCCTGCCTGTTTGGTTGCTTCTTATCCTCATAGGATTCCTGTCAAACAGCGTTAAATACCGTGATAAACTAAAATAACATAAGGGTGATATGATGAAACCGCCTAAAATAGATGTGTGCATCGAGGGTTATGATACCGATCAGACCGATTTTTATATCAATAATCTCATTGAGCAGCATGATTCGGATACAAAGCGCCTCGCACAGCTCCAAAAAGAGAATGCCGAGTTGAGAGCCGATTTTGATTCGCTCATGTCGGTAATGAAACAGATGATGTCGAAGCTCGACACCGTGGAATCAAGGCTTGCGGCCATTGAAACCGCGCTTGGGATAACTGCCGAGCAGCGGCGCGCAGAGCCGCAGGCGGAGAAGTCTGTTTCGCCCAAAGAGATCGAGCGGCAGGATATCGACCGTGCCGAGGTTGCCGAGAGGCTTGACGGCATAAGGAACAGCATAGGCTCGCTTAGGGCGATTCTGAATAAATAAGTTAAATTTTTACGCTTTTTTAATGAACTGTTAAAGTCTTTTCGCTTTAATATGTCATAGGAATGTGTAAGGAGGTCCGAAGAATTTGAATAATAACGGTAAAACCGCTAAAACGGCCAAGAAGCCGAAGAGCCCCAAGAATCTGACTAAAAAAGCATATATTCTATGGGGTATCCTTGCTACCTGTGTGCTTACGGTGCTTGTCGTTGTGACAACGGTGCTTGTGAGCGCGATAGTCTATGTCAAGGGCGACCTCGTGGTCAACCTCGATGAATATAAGGCGAATCAGAACCAAACCTCGTTTGTCTATGCATATGACAAGAGCGGGGCTACGGTGGAGCTTGCAAGGCTTCACGGCGAGGAGGACAGAGTCTGGGTCGACCTCGACGATATGTCGCCTTACCTTAAGGAAGCATTTATCGCCCTTGAGGATACGAGATTTATGAAGCATCACGGTGTTGACTGGATAAGGACCTTCGGCGTTATCCTCAAGCCTTCAAATATCGGTCAGGGCGGCTCGACCATCACTCAGCAGCTTATAAAAAATGTCACCAATAACAAAGAGGTCACGATAGTCAGAAAGTACCGTGAGATACTTATGGCGCTGAACCTTGAGGAGAATTACAATAAAGATGTTATACTCGAGGCTTATCTCAATACTCTTTATCTCGGGAGCGGCTGCTACGGAGTTAAGACGGCGAGCGAGAAGTATTTCGGCAAGGACGTCAGCGAGCTTGACGCGGCCGAATGCGCCTGCCTTGCGGTTATCACAAAAGCCCCGACCAAGTATAACCCTCTTCTCAACCCTGAGGAGAACTTAAAGAGAAGAAATCACTGCCTCAAGCTCATGTATGATGATGGCAAAGGTTGCCTTAATGAAGAAGAATATAATGCGGCTACCACTGAGAATTTGATCTTCACCAACAGCCCCGATTATGTCCCCAGCGATAAGATTAAGGATACCAAGACCGCAAATGAGGAAGAGAAGGTTATAAACAGCTTTTACGTCGACTATGTTATCCAGGCTGTCAGAGACGACCTTATGGAGAAATACGGCTACTCGAAGCAGCAGGCAACCAATCAGATATATTACGGCGGCCTTAAGATCTACACCGCGGTTGACCTCGATGTGCAGGCAACTCTTGAGGATGTCTATGTCAACAGGAAGTCTTTCCCCGATATGGTGAGCAAAAAGGACGGCTCAAAGGTTCAGTCCGCAATGACTATCATGGATTATCAGGGCAGGATTGTTGCAATGGTCGGTCAGGCAGGTGCAAAAACGCAGAACAGAGGTCTCAACAGAGCTGCAAATTCCTATCGTCAGCCGGGTTCGACAATAAAGCCGCTTGCGACCTATGCGCCCGCTATTGATATGAATATCTACAATTATTCGAGCATGATCAAGGACTATGCTATCGCTGTCAACGGTTCGCTTTGGCCGCACAACGTCGATAAATCGCTCGGATCGGGCAACAACGTCACGGTCAAATATGCTATTCAGAAGTCGCTGAATACCGTGCCCGCAAGGATAATCAATTACGATGTGGGCATTGATAATTCGTTCAACTTTCTGAGAGATAATTTCCACCTCTCGAGGCTTGACGAGAAAGAGGACAGAACTCTTTCGCCGCTTGCGACCGGCGCTCTTACCAACGGCACGACTACCGTTGAAATGGCGGCGGCATACGCCACATTCGGCAACGGCGGCCTCTATTACAAGCCCTATGCGTATTATAAAGTAACCAACAGCAGCGGCAGCGAGATAGTCCTCAGCAATGAGAATCCCGCAAGCCAGCGTGCGATATCCGAGGAGACCTCCGACATAATGTGCGAGCTGCTTCAGACGGTCGACACGAGCTACTACGGCACCGCCTCCAATGTCCGCAAATTCCAGATAATGGCCAAGACGGGTACCACCAGCAGCGATAAGGACCGTTGGTTCTGTGCGGGCACTCCGTATTATGTTGCGGCGGTTTGGGTCGGCTCCGACAGCCCCGAGACCCTGAACGCCTCCGTCAACCCCGGCGGCAAGATATTCTTCAGAGTGTTCGACGATATCCACAAGGGTCTGGACGCCAAGCAGTTCCCGAAGAGTAGTGGCACGGTCGAGAAGAGCTTTTGCTCGCGCACCGGCAAGCTCGCAAGCTCAAACTGCGGCTCAACGCAAAAGGGCTGGTATAAGATAACGAGCCTGCCCGCCGTATGCACCTCGTGCTCCAGCAGCTCAAGTTCATCTGTTATTGAGGCGGCGAGCAGCGCCGTGAACGATATTGCAAACAACATTAACGATGTTATCAACGGTTTAATAGGCGAAAGATAAAACGACTGCGTAGTTTGTCTTGTGCAGACTACGCAGTTTTAAGAAATGAGATGTTTATTTGGTAATAATGGCAGTCGATTACGGCGATGTGAGGACTGGAATAGCTGTCTGCGACAAACTGGAGATGCTGGCTTCGCCCGTATGCGTTATAACTCAGCGCGACCCCGAAAAGTTGATCAAAGAGATAACCGAGCTTGCAGCAAAATACAAGGCAGAGCGCTTTGTGGTCGGCTTGCCGAAGAATATGGACTCCTCAATAGGGGAGAGGGGGCAGAAATGCACCGCCTTTGCCGAGGCTCTCGAGAAATTCAGCTCGATCGAGACGGTCATGGTCGACGAGAGGCTCACTACCGTTATCGCTCACAATGCCCTGAATGAAACAAATGTCAGAGGCAAAAAGCGTAAACAAACCGTTGACAAGGTTGCTGCGGTTGTTATACTGCAAAGCTACATAGATTCACGCACCCACGGTTAAAATACTGTCAAGCAAGCCGCCGCACACGCATATTATTAATTATAATTAATATGTGCGGAGTGATTTTATGAAGATAGTTGCACCGAGACAGCTCAAGGTGAAGCTGATGCTTTTCTCGGCTTTGTGTATCATTTTGGCGACGCTTACCGTCGGCAGCCGTCTTGTCACAATGAATGACGCTATTGATGCGGCGGCAAACAGCCTTGGCGAATACACTGTTGTAATTGACGCGGGTCACGGCGGCATTGACGGAGGCACGAGTGCGGCGGACGGCACGCCCGAGAAAACGCTGAATCTGCAGATAGCCGAGAAGCTCAGGCTCATGCTTGACGCAATGGGCGTTAAGACCGTGATGACCCGCAGTGATGACGATTCGATCCACGATCCGTCGGCGACAACTATCCGTCAAAAGAAAATATCCGATATAAAAAACAGGCTCAAGATAATCGAGAATACCGATAACGCAGTGTTTGTCAGCATTCATCAAAATCATTTCGGTGACTCCAAATATCACGGAACTCAGGTGTTTTACTCCAAAAACGACCCGGGCTCCAAGATGCTTGCCGAGGCTGTTCGGGCGCAGATAATCACAAATCTGCAAAAGGATAACACCCGCGAGGTCAAGCAAAGCGGCACAGAGATCTACCTGCTGTATCATGCGAATGTGCCCGCCGTTATGGTCGAGTGCGGCTTCCTCTCAAACGCCGAGGAGACCGCTAAACTAAAGGACGAAGGCTATCAGCGTGAGCTGGCGTTCCTCACGGCGCTCGGCGTTGTGGAATACCTCAGCGGCCGCTGATTATTATAAAAGGATTCAGTTAAACGATTCGGAGGCTAAAAATGGCTCAGAAGTCAAAAACATATTATATTTGCAGCCAGTGCGGCTATGAGAGCGCAAAATGGTATGGCTGCTGCCCCGGCTGCGGCGAATGGAATACAATGAATGAGGAGCAACGCACCCCGCAGCAGCAAAAGAAAAGCACCCCGACCGCTTCGGGCGGTGTGTTTGCTCAGAGGATAAACGAGATATCCGCCGATGATGAGATAAGATTTCATACGGGCATGACTGAGCTTGACCGTGTGCTCGGCGGCGGTATTGTCAAGGGCTCGCTTGTGCTGCTCAGCGGCGACCCCGGCATAGGCAAGTCCACTATTCTGCTGCAAATATGCGAATACCTCGGTCAAAATCTTGAGATTTTGTATGTCTCAGGCGAGGAATCCGCAAGGCAGATAAAGCTCAGAGCCAAGCGCCTGGGCGTTTCTACCGAAAAGCTCTCTATAATGTGCCAGACGGATGTTGAGGCCATTGTCGAGTATATCAAGGCCGAGAAGCCGCAGCTTGTAATAGTCGATTCGATACAGACCATGTGCGTTTCGGAGATAAATTCATCGCCCGGCAGTGTCACCCAGGTCAGAGAATCGACCAATTTATATATGCACTGCGCCAAGAGCCTCGGAATACCTACTATCGTGGTCGGTCACGTCAATAAGGACGGTAACATAGCGGGCCCCAAGGTGCTTGAACATATCGTCGACTGCGTTCTCTATTTTGAGGGCGAACGCCACCTGTCATACAGAATTCTCAGAGCGGTCAAAAACCGCTACGGCTCAACAAACGAGATCGGCGTATTTGAAATGCTTGATAAGGGCCTTGTTGAAGTGCCGAACCCCTCGCTCATGCTTATTTCGGGTAAGCCGAAGAATACGGCGGGCACTTGTATAGCCTGTGTTATGGAGGGCAGCCGCCCGATACTCGCGGAGGTTCAGGGGCTTGTTTCCTCGACCAACTACGGCAACGGCAGACGTATGTCAAACGGCTTTGATTATAACCGAATGTCGATGTTGCTCGCCGTGCTTGAGAAGCGCTCGGGCTACTTTTTCAGCAACAGCGACGCCTACGTCAATGTCGTCGGCGGGCTTCGGCTTGATGAGCCTGCGACCGATCTTTCCGTTGCGATAGCGCTTATTTCAAGCCTTAAGGATGTTCCCGTGCGTGATGATACGCTCGTTATCGGTGAGATCGGGCTCGGCGGCGAGCTGAGGACGGTTTCCTATTGCGAACAGCGTATCAAAGAGGCCGAACGTCTTGGCTTCAAACGCTGCATTATACCCCGTCATAATCTGAAAACTCTTTCGGATGGCTTCAAGGGTAATATTGAAATCGTAGGTGCGTCAAATGTCAACGAAGCTTTCAATGCCGCGATATGAAGAGCGTTTCATCGCTCGACCGAATCTGCCGGATGGCAGGGTGCTGAGCGTTGCTGTCGGCAGCGGAGCAGGGGAGGCGGCGGAAAAGCTGCGCTCCCTCGGTATAAATACATGGATGATATCACCTGATACACGGCTTCCCGAGCCTATTAACGCCCATGCAGATATTCAGCTGCTGCACCTCGGCGGAAATAACATTTTCTGCCATAAGGGATTTTTTGCCACGGGGGAGTGGCGGTTAAAATTTAATCTGGTCGAGATTGAGGGAGTAATTGGCAATTGCTATCCGTCGGATGTTCGCTTAAATTGCACATTAATCGGAGATAAGCTGATATGCAACCCCAAAACCGTTGCGCCCGAAGTGCTCAAATTCGCAGATGAAAATTCTATAAAGGTCATATCGGTCAATCAAGGATATGCACGGTGCTCGGTTTGCGTAGTCAGCCCGAATGCGCTCATGACCGATGACAACTCCGTGTTTGCAGCCGCTCAGAATTTTTTTGATGATACTTTGTTCATTTCCAAAGGCTCCATTCGATTGAGCGGATACGGTTACGGCTTTATCGGCGGTTGCTGCGGCAAAATAGATAAAGATACCATAGCGTTTAACGGGATGATCGAGAGCCACGTTGACCATAACAGGATTTATGATTTTATGCAGCGTAATAATATGAATATAATTGAGCTGACAAAAGAGCCGTTGACCGATATCGGCGGTATAATACCGCTTACCGAGTCAGCAGCCCGTAATACATTATAATATATAAGGAAATAGGCACAAGCCAAAAGCCCTGAGTCGATTTCAATAATTTGCTGTTAACCCTCCCCTGAATTACACAAAACATTAATTTTGTGTAATTACCTGTATTTTTTCGAGGTATGGAAGAATACGATAAATACTATCTCCTTTTAGGACGGATCAAAAAATGAGACGAGAAGAGATTTATTCACTGCCGCCGATAGCAATATCATACTTGAATTATCTGACTGCCGTTAAGGGGCGCTCGGAGCTGACTGTGCTCGAGTACGCCTCGGACCTGCGTATGTATTTCAGATTTATGAAGAGATACAAGGGCCTGTGCGCCAAAGATACGCCGTTTAATGAAATTGATGTTTCGGATCTGCACGAAGATGTGATCCTTAAAGCTACGCTTGAGGACGCTTATGCATTCATCACTTTTTGCAGCGTTGAGCGGCGCGACGGCAACACCGCCAAAGCACGCAAGGCTGTTGCGGTCAAGCGCTTCTATCGCTATCTTGAAGTCAATGGCAGGATCGAAAAAAATGTCATCGCCCGACTCGAATCGCCGAAGACTAAGAAATCCTTGCCGAAATATCTCACTCTTGAGCAAAGCGTGAAGCTGCTTAACAGCGTTGACGGCAAGAATAAGGAGCGTGACTACTGCATTCTTACGCTCTTTCTTAACTGCGGTCTGCGTTTATCCGAGCTTGTCGGCATAAATATCTCCCGTATTACAGATGAGAATACCCTTGTGGTGCTCGGCAAAGGCAATAAGGAACGCACGATCTATCTTAACGACGCCTGCGTGCAGGCTATCTCGGCGTATCTCGCCGTTAGGCCGAAGGACGGCGTTATTGACCGTGACGCGCTCTTTATAAGCAGCCGTAAGACAAGGATAAGCCGTGAGAGCGTTCAAAAGATCGTTGAAGCCTCGCTCAAAAAAGCCGGTCTTGACGGCTTGGGGCTTTCGACTCATAAGCTTAGGCATACGGCGGCGACGCTGATGTATCAGTACGGCGACGTTGACCCGCTCCAGCTCAAGGAGATACTCGGGCATGAGAACCTCTCGACCACCGAAATATATACCCATGTACACAATGATCAGCTCCGTGACGCAGTGGATTCAAACCCGCTCAATAAGCTCGCCGATAAGGAGAAACCTTGATGAGATATGCGATCGATGTTGCCGAAGCAATAACGAAGGATAATAAAAAATATTTTCTTCGTATACGCACGGCTGATATAACGAACCCTGTTGTGTTGTTTTTGCACGGTGGCTGCGGAAGCCCGGACAGAGGACAAATTATGAGGTATCAATCCCCTCTTGCCGACAAATTTACTCTTGTTGCGTGGGATCAGCGAGGCTCCGGTTTAGCGTATGACCCGCATGAAGCTAAAACGCTTGTCTTGACAAAAGAGAATTATACCGAGGATGCTCATAATGTCGTTCTATACTTAAAGAAGCGATTCAATAAGGATAAAATAATAATAGTCGGTCACTCTTTCGGCTGTGTTCTCGGCGTTTGGTTAGCTTGTAAATATCCGAACGATATTGAGGCTTATGTCGGGGTCGGTCAATGCGTTGATTATGTTGAGAATGAAATATTCTCATATAATTATGTGTTAAAAGAAGCCGAACGGGTTGGCGACAAAAAGTCAATGGCGGTTTTGAAGTCCATAGGTGCGCCTGACAGCAACGGTCAATATAAAAACGATCATTTCAAAAGCCTTATGAAGCAGCGCGCAGTCCTGCACAAACTCGGCGGCGCTACTTATGCGAACAGAAAGCCGTATTGGCAGGAGCTGCTTTTTGACGATGTGCCTATTATGTATCCCGAGTATGGCTTTCGTGGACTGATAAAATATATTAAGGGCTTACAGTATGTCACTAAATCACCTCTCGCGGCGACTAATCCGGATTTTATGAATACCGCCGTTGACTTTGATGTTCCGGTGTATTTATTGCTTGGTCGCCATGATTGTAATTGCAGCTTTGAGCTTGCGGAGAAATGGTTCGATAAGCTAGATGCGCCGTCTAAAAAACTGATATGGTTTGAGAATTCGGCTCATTCACCGCAATGGGAAGAACCCGCGAAATGGAATGCGGAATTCAGAAGGCTCTTCGCTTAAAGCTCAAAGAATCCCGAAAACATTGCGGCGAACAGCGCGTCAACGAGCGAGCCTGCGGCTGCTACGCCGAGCATTATAAGCTGACGTACTGCGAATAGTTTTGTTTCGTCTTTCTCAAACTGTCCCCTGCCCTGTATCGCCTTGGCGTAGGCATTGCGCGAGTATTCGCAGCTGTGGCTGCAAGCGAGGATAAAGGCAAATACCGAGATAACGGCGCCGGGGTATATTATAAGCAGGCTGTAGCCGAGCCCAATGAATTTGTAGACGGAATACATATATCCGCTGACCATGCCGATGCCCATTCCTTTAACTATCGGCGTGAGCATTATAAACGGATATCCGATAAGCGAGAAGCCGAGAAATATGACCGCTGCCGAGAACAGAGCGTTTATCGCAAAGGAATTGCAAAAATTCGCCGCTATCCCCTGCTCCGCACGCAGCTTTGTATAGGATTCCACTACCTGCCGCAGGCTGTCAGTAACTCCGCCGGAGTCGCTTTTAATGGAAACAGCCCCGATTATTATTCCGATTATAAAAAATGAAGTCAGGAAATACAGCCGTGAATTCTCTAAGATACGTTTAATGGTTCTTCCGTTATAAACTCCGTATTTCAGCTTGCTCATCTTTTGACCTCCGATTTTTTCTTTGTTAAATTATATGAGCAAGTCCGATTATTATGACATAATTAAACGCCGCCGTAAGCTCAACAGAGACTACAGCGGCGTTACCTTTTATACTTTTTCTATCTTTGCGTAATTTGCCATAATTTTCTTCGTGCCGGCCTTGGTGAAGGCTATCTCGAGCATGGTGTCGTTGCCCATCGGCTTTGCGCTGAGTACGACTCCCTCGCCGTATGCCTTGTGCAGGACGGTGTCGCCGACCTTGTAGGTCTCGCTGCTCTGCTTCGGCGGCGAGAACGACGACGGCGCGGAGAAGCCTCTTGAAACGGGGGCGGGAGTTTTGTTTTGTCCGCCTATCTTGAATACCGAGGGTGACGACTTCGGCTGATCGTCTCCGCTGACCTCAAGCAGCTTCTCGGGGATCTCGCCGACAAAACGTGACGGCTGATTGAATTTCGTCGAGCCGAAAAGCATCCTCGTGCGCGCTCTGGTGAGATAAAGCTGCCTCTTGGCCCTTGTGATGCCGACATAGGCGAGCCTGCGCTCCTCCTCCACCTGCTCATTGCCGCCCATGCGCGACATATCCGAGGGGAAGATGGATTCCTCCATGCCTGCGAGGAATACCGTCGGGAATTCAAGCCCCTTTGCCGAGTGCACGGTCATCATAACGACGGTATCCGCATCGGCATTGTAGTTATCTATATCGGTCATCAGCGAAACTTCCTGCAAGAAGTCGTTGAGAGTGGCGCCCTCGTTTTCCTCGGAAAAGCGCATGAGGTTGTTGGCAAGCTCGTCAAGGTTCGCAAGCCTGTCCTCGCGTGTCTCAGGCTCAAGAGCGAGGGAATCAATATAACCGCTGACTGACATGACCTCTTTGAAAAGCTCGTGCAGCGGCATAAGTTCGGATTTATCGGCAAAGTCACGGATCATAGCCGCAAAATCCATCATCTTCCTGGCGCAGCGGCTGAGCTTCGGAAATTGATCGGCGGAGCTGATGACTTCAAATATGCCGAGGCCGAGACCGTTTGATATCTCTTGAGCGGAGGCGAGAGATGTGTCGCCTATTCCCCTCTTCGGCTCGTTGATTATGCGGCCGAGCCTGACAACGTCGTTGGGGTTGACAATAACGCTCAGATACGCGAGAGCGTCTTTTATTTCCTTGCGGTCATAGAATTTGTGGCCGCCGATTATCCTGTAGGGTATGCCCATTCGCACAAGCGATTGCTCGATAAGGTTCGACTGCGAATTCATACGGTAGAGGACTGCAAAATCGCTGTATTTGCCGCCGTTTCTGATGCCGTCGAGAATTTTATCGGCGATATAGAAGCTCTCATCACGGTCGGATTCCGCGATATGATAGGATATCGGCGAGCCGGCGCCGTTATCCGTCCAAAGATTTTTGCCCTTGCGGTTTGTATTGTTTGCAATGACGCTGTTTGCGGCGTCCAGAATATTCTGAGTTGAGCGGTAATTCTGCTCAAGGCGTATCACCTTGGCATTCTGATACTGATGCTCAAAGCTGAGGATATTTTCAATTGTTGCGCCTCTGAATTTATAGATGCTCTGGTCGTCGTCGCCGACAACGCAGAGGTTCTTATAACCGCCTGCGAGCAGCGAGGTGAGCAGATACTGAGCGTGGTTGGTGTCCTGATACTCGTCAACCATTATGTAGCGGAATTTGCGCTGATAATAGCCGAGCACCTCGTCGTTCGATTGCAGCAGGCGCACGGCGTTGACGATGATATCGTCGAAGTCCATGGCGTCCGCAGCTTTAAGACGCGCCTGATATGAGGCGTAGACCGCGCCGACGTTGCGCTTCATAATATCAACATAGTTCTGCTGCGTGTATTCCTCCGGCGAAAGCAGGGAATCCTTTGCGCGGCTTATTTCGCCGAGGCAGGTCTTAGGGGTCAGGATCTTATCGCTGAAGCCGAGTTGTTTGATGCAATCCTTGATCACACGCTTGCTGTCGTCAGTGTCGTATATGGTAAAATTTGAAGAATAGCCTATGTTTTCGGCGTTGCGGCGGAGCATTCTGACACAGGCGGAGTGGAAGGTGCTTGCCCAGATATCTCTTGCCTGCTCGCCGAGCATACGCTCGAGGCGTTCTTTCAGTTCCCCTGCAGCCTTGTTGGTGAAGGTGATGGCAAGTATCTCCCACGGCTTTGCGGGCGACACGCTGAGCAGCGGCTCGATGTCAAACAGCTCATCCGCGCTGATTTCGCCGTTTGCGGCGGCACGCATGAGACTGAGCTCATTTTCTGACGGCTCATATGCCGCCTCATCGCTGTAATAAGCCCTGCCGTATTTCATTATGTTGGCTATTCTGTTGACAAGAACGGTCGTCTTGCCGCTGCCTGCGCCCGCAAGCACCAAAAGCGGCCCCTCCGTAGAGAGGACCGCTTTCTTTTGCATATCATTAAGTGACGAAAACTCGTTCTCGATTATCTTGCGCCTGAGTGAAACGAATTCGTTGGAAATCATCTGTTACCTCAAATCGAAATCTCGTGAGCGATTTTATAAAGCTCGTTATCGACTTTCTTCTGCATATTGAGAGCCTCATAGATATCGTAGTCAATGATGTGGTCATCCTTGAGAACGATAACTCTGTTGCCGATGCCTTGCATAAGGAGCTGGACTGCCTTGTAACCCATCTGGCTGGCAACGACTCTGTCACGCACGGTAGGCGAGCCGCCTCTCTGAACGTGGCCGAGAATAACGGCTCTCGACTCAACGCCGCATTCCTTCTCTATCTTTCTTGCAAGCTCCTCAACGCCGCCGATGCCCTCGGCAACCATAATGATGAAGTGCTTCTTGTCCGTTTTTTGCGTTCTGCGGATACGGTTGATAACGTGCTGCTCGATATCAGAGCGGATCTCGGGGATAACGATCGCGGTAGCTCCGACGGCGATACCCGCGTTAAGGGTAAGATCGCCGCACTTGTTACCCATAACCTCAACGACCATGCAGCGGCCGTGAGATTCAACGGTGTCTCTGATCCTGTCGACCATCTGCATGATGGTGTTAAGGCAGGTGTCGTAGCCGATGGTGTAATCTGTGCTGACGATGTCATTATCTATAGTGCCGGGGATGCCGATGCAGGGAATACCTCTGAGCGAGAGATCACGGGCGCCTCTGAATGAGCCGTCGCCGCCGATAACGACTATGCCCTCAATGCCGTGCTTCTTGCAGGTGGCTATGGCCTGCTGCATACCGGATTCCTCTTTGAATGCAAGGCAGCGTGCGGAGTAAAGCATAGTGCCGCCTCTGTGGATGATATCTGAAACGCTTCTGATATTCAGCTCGCGAACGTCGTCGTCGATAAGACCCTGATAGCCTCTGTTGATACCGATAACGGTCATGCCGTTTTCGCAGGCAGTTCTGACGACCGCACGGATTGCAGCGTTCATGCCGGGGGCGTCGCCTCCGCTGGTTAAAACACCTATAGTTTTCATGGGTAATTACTCTCCTTGAAAAAAGTTCAAATAGTATGATACACTTTTTCTCCCGTAATGTCAATTAAAATAGCGTTTTTTAGGGAAAAAAGAGCTTATTCGTTGAATATAACATTACTTTCACCGAGAATTTTACGCAATTCACGGAGAAGAACGTCGTTAACGTCTATATTCTGCCCGATAGGGTTACGCTTATATTCCTTCGTGTCGGCAAAATAATAGTAGAGCGGCACTGCGCCGTCGAAAATATTCAGCAGCTTGCGGCAGTATTCGATCTGAGGCGATGAAGCAGTGTCAAATCGTAGGAAAAGCCCTCGTGCGGCCTTCTTTTTCTCCTGAGTCGGCGCTTTCGCCGCTTCGGCGGGCACGGATGACGGGCAAGGCTCGACAGCCTCGCAAACGACCTTGGTGTCCTCATCCTCACGCATACTGACTCTGCCGTGGAGAAGCAAAATGTTGCCCTCGTGGAACATGGTCGGCTTCTCGATGAGCGTTTTGGGGAACACAATAACCTCTATTGAGCCTGTCATATCCTCAAAATTCAGAAATGCCATTGTGGCGTCGCTTTTGGTTATCTTCTTTTTTGCCGAAGTTATAAGCCCGAGAAGCAGCACTCGGTCGTTATCCTTATATCTGCTCTCCTCGGCTGCTATATCACCGATTTGAGCGCATTTGAGCGCTTTAGAAAGCTCTCGGTACTGCGCCATCGGGTGACCCGAGAGATACATTCCGGCAACTTCCTTCTCGTATTTCAAAAGCATCTCCGGCGAAAATTCCTCGGCTGGCGGATATGCAAAAGATGATTTGGGCTCGGTCGGTTCGGCGGCAGAGCCCGAAGAAAGGTCGCCGAAGCCAATCTGCCCCTCGACGTTGCGCCGCTTGGTATTATCAAGCTCCTCTATTATCGGGTCTATGACCGCGCACATCTGGCGGCGGTTGGCGCCCATGCCGNNNNGCGGCGGTTGGCGCCCATGCCGTCAAAAGCTCCGCATTTAACAAGGCTCTCGATGGCTCTGCGATTGAAATCCTTGCCGTACATACGGCGGCAAAAATCGTAGAAATCCTTGAAATTGCCGTTCATGCTGCGTTCATCGACCATTCTGCGTATGAAGCCTCTGCCGAGATTCTTGACGGCAAGCAGGCTGAAATGAATGTTGCCGTCGGAGACTTCAAATGCCTCGGTGCTGCGGTTAACATGGGGCGGGAGTATCTTTATCCCGAGACGGGAGCATTCGTTGATATACTGCGCCACCTTGCCGCTGTTATCGAGGAAGCTCGTGAGCAGAGCTGCAAGGAATTCGCAGGGATAGTGGCACTTGAGCCATGCCGTCCTATAGGCAACGAAAGCGTATGCTGCGGCGTGAGCTTTATTGAAAGCGTAGGAAGCAAAGGATATCATTTCGTCGAATATCTCGTTTGCGACACCGGCGGGCACTCCCCTTCTGACCGCTCCCTCACAGAGAATATTGCCGTTCTCGTCGCCCGCGCCGTTAACGAAGCTGTCTCGCTCGCGCAGCATCACGTCATGCTTCTTTTTGCTCATTGCGCGGCGGACTATATCGGCTCTGCCGTAGGAATAGCCTGCAAGCTCACGGCATATCTGCATGACCTGCTCCTGGTAGACTATGCAGCCGTAGGTGACGTCGAGAATGCTTTTCAGCTTCGGCGTTTTGTATTTTATTTTGGCGGGATTGTGGCGGTTTTCGATGTATGTGGGTATCGAATCCATAGGCCCGGGTCTGTAAAGCGAAATGACGGCTATCAGATCCTCGACGCTCTCGGGTTTGAGCTGCGAGAGCACGCTCCGCATGCCCGCGGATTCAAATTGGAATACGCCCTCGGTCTGACCGGCGCAGAGCATATCGAATACTTGTCTGTCCTCCATGTCGATATTTTCTATGCTGAACGACGGGTCGGTGTTGCGGATAGCTTTCTCCGCATTGCGGATAACGGTCAAGGTTCTCAGGCCGAGGAAGTCCATCTTGAGCAGGCCCAGCTCCTCAAGAGTGGTCATTGTGAACTGCGTCACTATCGCTTCATCATTGCGCGCGAGGGGCACATATGAAACAACGGGATCGTGCGTTATGACAACACCCGCCGCGTGTGTCGAGGCATGGCGCGGCATACCCTCGACCTTCATCGCGGTGTCGATAAGCTCGTGAGCCTCCGCATCCTTGTCATAAAGAGCTTTGAATTCGGCGGAGCGCTTGAGAGCCTTTTCGAGCGTAATATTCAGCTCGTTCGGTATTTGCTTTGCGATATTGTCAACGGCTGAGTAAGACATTCCCATAGCCCTGCCGACGTCACGGATAGCCGCTTTGGCGGCCATGGTGCCGAAGGTGACGATCTGGGCGACGTGATCCGCGCCGTATTTGTCTATAACATAGTCGATGACCTCGCCCCTGCGCTCGAAGCAGAAGTCAACGTCAAAGTCGGGCATACTGACTCTCTCGGGATTCAGAAATCTCTCAAAGAGCAGGTTATACTTCATCGGGTCAATGCCGGTTATGCCTATGCAGTAGGCGCAGATGCTTGCAGCACCCGAGCCTCTGCCGGGGCCGACGGGGATGCCCACGCTCTTTGCGTGGCGAATGAAATCGTGGACTATCAGGTAATAATCCGTGTAGCCCATTTTGTTGATTATGCCGAGCTCGTATTCGAGACGGTCAATATACTCCTGCGGCGGAGAATCGCCGTAGCGCTCCTTTAGGCCCTTGCGGCAGAGATTTGCGAACCAGTCAAAATGGCTCCAGCCGTCGGGCACATCAAAGTGCGGCAGCTTAGTTTTGCCGAATTCAAACTCCACATGGCATTGCTCGGCTATCTTAGCTGTGTTATCAACGGCCTGCGGGCACTCGGAGAATGCCTCGCGCATTTCTTCTTCGCTTTTAAGATAGAATTCCTGCGTGCCGAACTCAAGCCCAGTATCCTCGCCGAGAGTGTGGTTGGTCTGTATGCAGATGAGCACCTGCTGTATTTTTGAATCCTGCTTGTCCACATAATGTGCGTCGTTCGTGGCGGCAAGCGGTATATTAAGCTCCTTTGAGAGGCTGATGAGCATAGGATTTATCCGCAGCTGCTCGTCAAGCCCGTGGTTTTGTATCTCGAGGTAATAATTTCCATCGCCGAATACGCCGTTATACCATTCGGCGACTTTTTTTGCTTCTTCATAGTCGTTTCGCTCAAGGGCACGGGCGACCTCACCTGCAAGGCAGCCTGAAAGAGCAATAAGCCCCTCGTGATGCTGCTCAAGAAGCTCTTTATCAACTCTCGGCTTGGTATAGAAGCCGTTGACCCAGCCCTCCGAGACCAGCTTTATAAGATTTTTATAGCCTGTATTGTTCTTGCAGAGCAGGATCAGATGATAACGCTCGTTGTCAATGCCGTGAACCTTATCAAAGCGCGACCTCGGCGCAACGTAGACCTCACATCCGATTATAGGATTCAGCCCTCTCGCCTTTGCAGCCTTATAAAAATCAACGACGCCGTACATGACGCCGTGATCCGTCAGGGCAACGCTCGTCTGACCCATGCTCTTTATTTTGTCGAGCATAGGTTCTATCCTGCAAGCGCCGTCGAGCAGGCTGTATTCACTGTGAACGTGCAGATGGGCAAAAGACATTTATTTCTCTCCGTTTTTAAGCTCGTCGGCGAATTTGACTATCCTCTCAAGACGGTGATTGATTCCCGAACGGGTTATGGGCTCGTCCGAGAGAGTACAAAGCTCCTTGAGGCTCGCCTCGGGATTGTCTATCCTAAGGCGGGCGACGCCCTGCAAATTATCGGGCAGTGAGGATATGCCGACGGTGTTTTCAATATATTCTATGGCCTCTATCTGGATGTTGGAGGCTCCGATGGTCTTGCCGATATTGGACAGTTCAAAGTTGACTATGCGGTTTATCTTGTTTTTGACGTCCTTTTCGATTTTAACATTCATCACATAGAGCGAGGCTTCCTGAGCGCCGATTATCGCCAGCACATCCTCTATGCTCTCGCTGTCTTTGAAATAAATAACGTGGTTGCCTTTTCTTATTATGTACTTGGGATTGAGATTCAGCTCATCGAGGAGCTTCATTAAGTCCATACAGAGCTTTTTATAAGGCACGACGAATTCAAGATGGTATCCCCTCTCGGGGTCGGTGACCGTGCCGCAGGAGAGGAAAACGCCGCGCAGGAATGCACCGGGGCACTGTTCGCAGGATATATTTGCGCGGTTTATACGCAAATTCGATTCGTTGAGCGTGTGGCCGAATTTGTCAAAGACCTTTTCCTTATCCGCGTCGGAGCGCACATAGGCGGTCAGCTTCTTTGCGCCGCCCGCGCTTGTTACCGTCTCAACGCCGCAGTAATCACGGATGTATGAATTATAAAGCTCAAAGACGTCCGAATTCTCTGTTGTGATGGATAGGTTATATTTTGAGAAATGAGCAAAAAGCACAAGCCCATAGACTTGTGCGTGGTAACAGCATGGCGGCAGATTTTCCGTTTTGGAAAGAGCGCTTTTGATTTCTGATGAAAAAGACACGCTGATCCTCCTCAGATGATTTTAACTTCCGGCTCAAGTTCGACGCCCGTAGCCTTAAAAACCGTATCCTGACAGTGTTTGATAAGAGCCAACACGTCGTTGCAGGTCGCCGAGCCTGCGTTTATCAGGAAGCCGGCGTGCTTCTCGCTGACCTCCGCACCGCCTATACGGCAGCCCTTGAGGCCGCATTGCTCGATGAGCGCACCCGCAAAATATCCATCGGGGCGCTTGAAAGTGCTGCCTGCGCTGGGGTATTCAAGCGGCTGTTTATCCTTACGGCGCTGAATAAGATCGTCCATTTTGGCCCTGATCTCATCGCTGTTGCCCTTTTGAAGTCTGAGCGTGAGCGAAACTATAACAAAATCGGAGTCAGAATAAACGCTGTGACGGTAGCCGAGGTCAAGTTCATCACCCGAGAAAGAGCCGAGCGAGCCGTCGGGCAAAATATGCTCGCATTCCACAAGCACATCGCTCATCTGACCGCCGTACGCGCCCGCGTTCATATACGCTGCGCCGCCTGCCGAGCCGGGAATACCGTAGGCGAATTCAAGCCCGGTGAGCGAATTTTCAAGCGCAAAACGGCAAAGTCTTGCAAGCGAAACGCCGCATGAGCATTTAATTGTCGTGTCGTCGAGCAATTCGAGCGAAGCAAGATGTGAGGTGTTTATCACAACGCCTCTGAAGCCCTCGTTGCTGATAAGGAGGTTGCTGCCTTTGCCTATAACGAGCAGCGGCAGCTCACGCGCTCTGATGAATGCGACAAGCTCCGAGAGCACGGATATTGAATTCGGGAATATCATTATATCCGCTTTACCGCCGATCTTGAAGCTCGTATAGTCTTTGAGCTCGGCGGTGAGCGAGTATTCGCATCCTGTGCTTTCGCAAAGTGAAATAAGTTTGTCGTATGAGAACATGGCTGCCTCCGTCAAAATTATCTTATTCGTTGAGCAGAGCTGCGCCGTAAATTCCGGCGTCGTTGCCGAGCTCAGCCGCAACTATCTGAGTCTGTCTTGCGGCATAAATGCTGTATCTCTCACGGTTGACATGTCTTCTGAGAGGTCTGAGGAGGGTCTCACCCTCGTGACTGATGCCGCCGCCGATGCATATTATATCGGGCTGAAGAGCGTTGATTATGTTGATAACGCCCGCGGCAACATAATAGATATACTTGTCAACAACTGCCTTGGCGGTCCTGTCGTCAAGCCTCATTGCGTCAAAGGCGGTCCTGCCGTTGACATTGTCAATGTTGTCATTTACAAGCTGCCACATGGCGCTGTCATGGTCATGGCGCATAGCGTCCTTGGTCTGTGAGATAAGAGCCGTGGCGGAGGCGTACTGCTCCCAGCAGCCTCTTCTGCCGCAGGTGCACTGCTCACCGTCAACGACTATTACCATGTGACCCATTTCGCCCGCAGCGTAGTTGACGCCGTTGACGATCTTGCCGCCGATGATAATACCGCTGCCGACGCCCGTGCCGAGAGTGACGGCAACAAAGTTGCTCACGCCCTTGCCGACGCCCGCAACTGCCTCGCCGAGAGCGGCGCAGTTAGCGTCATTGTCGATATAAACGGTCTTATGGATCCTCGCTTCGAGCATTTCCTTTGCGGGGACTTTGTTGAAGTCAAGATTGTTGGCAAATTCAATATAGCCTGTTGCCTTATTGACAGAGCCTGGAGTGCCGACGCCCACTGAGACGACGTCATCCATGGATATGCCCGCATCCTTGACCGCAAGGTTGATGGCTAACGCGATGTCATCAAATATCTCCTCTGCGGGTCTGGGGCACTTGGTCTTGACCTTTCCCCTGCCGACTATTTTGAGTTCCTCATTGATAACGCCTACCGCGATATTGGTGCCGCCGAGATCAACGCCGATCCTATACATATTTTATTACCTCCAAAGTAATTATATCCTTAAATTTAATTCTTTGTTTTTTAGAAATTGTGCCAGAATTCAAGCTCTTTTTTTGCAGGGATTATATCGTCGGTCATGCCGAGGCTGTGGAGCAGCTCACGGGCGGCGTTATAACCCATCTTCTTTTGTCTGTTGTTCATTGCGGCAGCCTCGATGATGATCGAGAGGTTTCTTCCTGGCTTAACTGGCACCGTGGTGACGGGCACCTCTATGCCGAGAATGTCGGTGTATTCATTCTCAAGGCCGAGGCGGTCATAGACCTTTTCGCCGTCCCAAAGCTCAAGCTGGATAACCATATCAATCTTCTCGGTTATCTTGACCGCGCCCATGCCGAAAAGTCTGCGAGCGTTCAGCACGCCGACGCCGCGCAGCTCAATGAAGTGACGGATATTGTCGGGAGCGGAGCCGACAAGGGTCTTATTTGAGACCTTGCGGATCTCGACCGCATCATCCGCTATCAGACGATGGCCGCGTTTAATAAGCTCGAGTGCCGTTTCGCTCTTGCCAACGCCGCTGTCGCCGAGTATCAGCACGCCCTCGCCGTAAACCTCGACAAGCACGCCGTGTCGTGTTATCCGCTGAGCAAGCTCAACACCGAGATATGAAATCGTTGATGACATACAGCTCGAGGTCGGTTCGCCGGTAGCAAGGATAGGCACTTCATATTTCTTTGCGAGATTAAGGAAAACCTCGTCGCAGTCGAGATCTCTTGTCAAGATAACCGCTGCGGGGCGCTTTGACAGAAATCTCTCCATTGATTCTTTGGCTTCGCTGTCGCCGAGGCTCCTTATGTACTCCGTCTCGGTAAGGCCGAGAAACTGTATACGCTTCGGGTCAAAATAATCCTCAAAGCCCGCAAGCATCAGACCCGGGCGGTTAACGTCCTGCGAGGTGATATACAGGTCGGCAATGTCCTTCGGAGTATAAATTACCTTGAGCGACTGATCGTTAACGAGCTTCTCAATTGAAACGGAATACTTGCTCATATGACTCTCCTTGAATAACCGTTAAATTTGACCGATATTAATTATATTATAAAGCATCTTTAATTATTTTCCAAGCCTTTTTTAAATAATTTTTAAAAAAGTCGGCGAACATCGCCTGAAACGATGCCCGCCGAACCACTCAAAGCTGAGTCGCTATATTTTCAAACTTGGTTTTGGTTTCGTTAATCATCTGAGCCTGCGCCTGAGCGGGGTTATACCAGCCTCGCTTCTGCATCTCGCCGAAGGCTGTGAACTGCATATTGTGCTCCTCGCCGAGAATCTTGAGCATATCGCTCTGGAGCTGCTGATTGACGCATTCGTTGGAGAAGGTGTTGTAGATATCGGTGATATGCTTCTGAGAGCTGAGGATATCGTCAAGTATCTCTTTATCGGTGAAATTCTGATCGGTATTCATAATTTACCCCCTATTAATAGAGATGACCCATAAGGGTATCGAAATGCTGCTTGTGCTGATTTGCCATCTGCTCGCACGAGGCTTTTATCTGCGGGTCGGTCGCCGCCTGCGAATATGCCTTGTACTTTTTCACGAGCATTTGCTCATAGTTGAGCTGATCCTCAAGGGCGGAAAGCTCTTTTGCGGTTAAGTTTGCCATACTATCTCTCCTTTAATTATGGTAAAAACAGTATTAGCGAAATCAGGCTGAATATTCGCCCGACAAACAAAAAACCTCCGTCAAACGGAGGTTTTACAGGATCAAATATCAACTGATATTATGTTCTCATCATTGTCGGCGATGAGCATTATCTCATCCATAGAGGTTGTCCTCGCTTTTTTGATGGTGATATTAAGGGTTATTGTCTGATCTGGGTTGCGGGTCATTTTGCACTTCTCGACCGTGATGTTATTTTGCTTGAGCTTCGCTCTGAAGTCGCTGACGACATTGGGAGAGTTGTTGACGGTCACGCTGAATTCGTTAACAGTATTCTCGAGCCTTGAAAAGAACTTATGCATGATAAGCTGGAAGAATATCATCAGTGCCGTGGCGCAAATACCAACGGTGTAAAGACCCGAGCCGATGGCAAGGCCGACTGCGGCGGTGGTCCAAATACCCGCAGCGGTGGTAAGACCCTTTATAGAAACATCCCTGACAAAAATAACGCCTGCGCCGAGGAAGCTTACACCTGTGGTGACACTGGCGGCAATACGTGACGCGTCAAGACTTATGCCGTCATATATAACAACGTCAAAGAACCCGTATTTGGAGACAATTATTGTCAACGCTGAGCCGAGAGCGACCATGATGTGGGTGCGAATACCGGCGTCCTTTTGCCTGCGGCTGCGTTCAAGACCTATCAGAGCGCCGCAGAAGCAGGCGATCACCATACGCACCGCATAAATGCCGTCATCCGCGATCCTGGGGAAAAACTCAGCAGTAATAAAGTTTAGAATTCTGTCCATAAGCGTACCCCCGAAATAATAATACTAAAAAACCGACTTGAAAAACAAGTCGGTTTCCGCTGGTGGAGATGAGGGGGATCGAACCCCTTACCTCTTGAATGCCATTCAAGCGCTCTCCCAAGTGAGCTACACCCCCACGGAACTGCTTAGATATAATATCACATTTTTTTTAAAAAATCAAGACTAAAATTAAAAAAATTTAGGATCAAGCAGAAACAGAGAAAACCAGAACACTTCGGCTGATAAACAGCCGAAGCGCCTTCGCGTGACAATCAAAGAGGAAGTATTCCAAAAATACTTTGGATGAGTTTAATAATTAAATCAATAATTCCGGCGGCCTTGAACTCGCTGAGGTGCTCAAGGAGTTCTTTAATAAAAGAAAGGATAGCATTGATATTCATCTTTTTGTCCTCCAATTATAGAATTGTAGCGGTTACTACACTTAAATTATACATACAATATCGATGCTTGTCAATAGTTTTTTAAATTGACGTGAATGAAACAACACCCTCGGATAACTCCGAGGGTGTTGTGATGTTATGCTATGCTATGGTCAGAGGGGCATTATTTCATAGAGTTTCTTGAAAAACCCTATGATTATTTCAATGATACCTGCGGCCTTGAACTCTTTAAGATATTCAAGAAGCTCTTTTACAAAGGGAAGAATCGCATCGGGAATAATATTCATCATTTTGTCCTCCAGTTATAAATTTGTAGTATTAACTACACTTAAATTATACATACAATACCGATGCTTGTCATTAGTCACTTTGGTTGATTTGTCTAAAAATTTACAAAATAGCCATAATATTTTTACTTTTTCGCTATTTCAGCATATCCATTATGGCGCTCTTACCCGTTACTCCTATACTTCGGTTTTTAATTTCTCCGTTTTTAATGACAACTACGGTGGGAATGCTCATAATGCCGAAGCGTTGCGCCAGAGCTTTTTCTGAGTCGACATTGACCTTGCACACTTTTATATCGTCGCCCGCATTCACGGCTATATCCTCAATGACGGGTGACATCATTTTGCAGGGCTTGCACCATTCCGCAAAGAAATCTATCAGCACCGTTCCGTCATAATTCTCTATCTCGTCTGTGAAGCTGTCGCCCGTTATATCAAAAATCTTCATAAAAACTATCCTTTCGCTTTTAAGGTTTTACCTGTCGCTTTTCATAGTTTTAACGCTCACGGGCGATTTATACTTATTATTATTTGGCGCACGGGATAAGCAGCATTCCTCCGTTTTCGACCCTGTCGGAGGAAATGTCGTTCTCATTTTTGATTGCGTCAACGGTGGTATGGTAACGCTTGGCGATATCCCATACGCTCTCCCCGCAGTCGCTGTAATATATCGTCAAAGCGCAGTTAGCTTCCTTTTCGCCTGTGTTTTCGACAAGCGTTATATCGCTGATATATTTACGCACGCAACAGGAGAGGACTATCCCCCTTGCCTTCATCTCTGTCTTGATTTCGAGCCTGCTTTCACCTGTCACGGCGCAGGAGCAGGCGAGTATCTGAACTCCGCCGTAGCAATTAATGCGTTCGGACGAATCATGCAGTGCGGCTGAATAATCAAAATCGACCGGCTTTTGTATCATGCCTATCTGCGAGTCGGAGTCCTTATATATTACAGTTACGTTATATGTGCCCGTGATGAGGCATTTGCCGTCCTTACAGGAGAAATTCTTCCGCAATTCGCCGCACCATACGCTGAGGATGCAGTCAACGCTGACGCCGATGCTCTCGAGCACGACTTTGTTTGTGAATACAGAGTCGAAACTGTCGTTGTAGGTCAGCAGCTCGATGCTCTTGCGGGCGCTTTGCACATCGCACTCGGTTGAATAGGCATCGGTGATGAAACTGACAGGCAGGTTTTCAAAAGCCGCCGCCTCAGTACTTATCCTGACATTCAGGTCGATAAGCCGCATTTCACCCGAAGAATCTGCCTTAGCCACCGCTTCGCAGGAGCAGACATTCATATTGAGGCTCGGAATACTCGTTTCGTTTATACCGTCAAGCTCTATTATCTGGCTTATCGGCATAGAGTGATCGATGCTTTCAATTGCTGCGCTCCCCTCGCCTATATAGAATATTTTAACGCCGCACTCCCCTTTTACGAGTGCCTTGTTGCTGATGAGCTTAACCTCGCTTGACACGGCAAAGGCGGAGATGTTGAGCACCTGCGCCACCGGGGCTTTTTCAGCTCCCAGCTCAATGACCTCGCTCATGGCGAATGTACGGGAGCATACTGCCGCAAGGCTTGCAAAATCGCAGGGATCGCTCATTGTCTGTATTCCCGAGCCGCCTGCGGAGCAAAGAAGGTTCTCATCCCTTCGCTTGACAGCTTTAAATATAAATGTAAGCATCGCTCTTATATCTACCCGCCTCGAATTGACGGCGCGGCAGTTGACAAAATCGGTGTTGACCCTCACATCTGCGGCACAGTCAGGCGTGACGGCAGAGGATTCAACATATTTCTGAATCGGAGTATTCTGCTCATATGACGCAATATTGCCGTTCTCACCGACATATATAAAACGGATAAGAGCGTTCACATCGGTTGTCAGCCTGCCTGAGTTGTTTTGCAGCGAAGCGACATTCGCCGTGACGGTGCATTTGAGTATGCGGCGTATCTCGGGGCAATAATCGGGCAGATTTATCTCGGCTTCAAGCGACTGTTCGGCGGTCGTTTCATATACGGTTTCATAGAAGCCGATCCTTTTGGTTTCGGTATTACAGTTCATAGTGTTCTCCTCCCGCCCGTTTTTTGCTCAGAACAGGCATATGTTTTTACCTAAATATATTCAAGTCATGTCCCGAATATACATTCTGCGCCGAAAAAGCTGATTTTATAAAATAAAATTAATAAAAATTTAAAAAAATTATTTACTTTATAAAAAGTTTATATTATAATAAGTATCATAAAGCTATATCTTAATTGAAAGGAGAAACACCATGCCCGAATTCACTTACGAAATCGTTGAATCAGTCGCTGTTCTTTCAGAAAACCCCAAAGGGTGGACTAAGGAACTCAATCTCATCAGCTGGAATGGCAGAGATCCCAAGTACGACATCAGAGAGTGGGCGCCCGACCATGAGAAAATGGGCAAAGGCGTTACCCTCAGCAAGGACGAGATGGCTGCACTTCAGGAAGCTGTCAAAAACCTCAAATAAGATTTTTTTGCGGGCGCTGCGGGTCAACCGCAGCGTTGCTTTTTTTGAAATCTCAAAAGCAAAGGTAATGATTATGAGCTACAAACCTTTAAAAACGATAATTGTCGGCGCAGGTCACAGAAGCCTCACCTACGCCGCCCTCTCGGAACTTGAGAGCGATAAAATGCAGATAGTCGGCGTAGCCGACCCCGACCCGCGGCGCAGGCGAATGGCAGCGGAAAGATTCAATCTTCCGCCGGAGAGATGCTTTTCAACGGCCGAGGAGGTCGCCGCCGTGCCGAAATTCGCCGATGCGGTCATTAACGGCACGATGGATCATATTCATGTCTCCACTACCGTTCCCCTGCTCAAGGCGGGATACGATGTGCTGCTCGAGAAGCCGTTCTCCGTCAGCGAGGAGGAGGCAAGATATCTTGTCTCCGAGGCGGAGAAATACGGCAGGAAGATCATGGTCTGCTTCGTGCTGCGCTATGCTCCGTTCTACCGCAAGATAAAGGAGCTTATCCTTGCAGGCGAGATAGGCAAAATAATCAATATTCAGACAAACGAATTTGTCAGCTACCATCATATGTCCACAAGCCATGTGAGGGGCAAGTGGAACAACTCGGACAGATGCCATTCGACCATGCTGCTCGCCAAATGCTGCCACGATCTTGATTTGATGATGTGGCTTATGGGTGAGACGAAGCCCGTGAGCGTTTCAAGCTACGGCTGCAATATGCAGTTCGTGCCCGAAAACGCGCCGAAGAATTCCGGATATCGCTGCCTTGTGGATTGTCCGCTGGTTGACACATGCCTGTATTCGGCAAAGCGCATTTATTTAGACCACCCTGACCGCTGGGCGTTTTATGTGTGGTCAGAGCTTGAGGGCAAGGAGAATCCAACCCTTGAGGATAAAGCCGAGATGCTGAAAACAAGCCCTTACGGCATATGCGCCTTTAAGAGCGACAATAACGTGGTAGATCACCAGAGCGTCAACGTCTTATTTGAGAGCGGTGCTACCGGCACTCATTCAATGGTTGGCGGCGCAAGTTGCGGCAAAAGGACGATACGCATAACAGGCACTACAGGCATGATAGAGGGCACGTTTGAGGAGGGTATATTTACTCTGTCAAAGATCGACCCCTCGCCCGAATGCGAGCACAGTGACACAGTGTATGACGTTAAGGTTGATAATGATTCCCACGGCGGCGGTGACCTTGACCTCGTCAGGGACTTCGTTTCTTATGTTACCGACGGCAACGCCTCCGTCTCCTGCACAAGCATTCACGATTCGCTTGCGGGTCATCTTGTGGTTTTCCTCGCCGATAAATCGAGAGAAAACGGCGGAGAGCCGCAAAAAGTTATATTATAACATTGTATAAAGAAACAGACTGCGATAGGCAACGCTTACCGCAGTCTGTTTTTTCTTTATTAGTTGTGTTTATCTGCCGGGAGCGGCGGTGGATTTGAGCATAACGTCATGATAGCCGCCCTCAACGATGCTGGTCGAGGATACGACGGTCAGCTTGGCATTCTTCTGAAGGTCGGGGATGGTGAGAACACCGCAGTTGCACATGGTGGATTTGACCTTGTAGAGGCTCTTTGCCACGTTGTCGCTGAGCGGACCTGCGTAGGTAACGTAGGAATCAACGCCTTCCTCAAAGCTGAGCTTTGCCTTGCCGCCGAGGTCATAGCGCTGCCAATTGCGCGCTCTGTTGGAGCCTTCGCCCCAATATTCCTTGACATAAGCGCCGTTTACCATCAGTTTGTTGGTCGGGCTTTCGTCAAAGCGGGCGAAATATCTGCCAAGCATGAGGAAGTCGGCGCCCATTGCGAGAGCAAGGGTCATGTGATAGTCGTGAACTATGCCGCCGTCGGAGCAGATGGGCACATAAATGCCGGTTTCTTTATAATATTCGTCTCTTGCGGCAGCGACCTCGATAAGAGCGGTAGCCTGTCCCCTGCCGATGCCCTTGGTCTCTCTGGTGATGCAGATGGAGCCGCCGCCTATGCCGACCTTTACGAAGTCCGCGCCTGCTTTTGCGAGGAAGAGGAAGCCGTCTCTGTCGACCACGTTGCCCGCGCCGACCTTTACGGTGTTGCCGTATTTCTCACGGATAAATGCGAGGGTCTGCTCCTGCCATACGGTGTAGCCCTCGGAGGAATCTATGCAGAGCACGTCTGCGCCTGCCTCAACGAGAGCGGGAACGCGTCTCTCATAGTCGAGAGTGTTGATACCTGCGCCGACAACGTAGCTCTTGTTGGCGTCAAGCAGCTCCTGGGGATTCTCCTTATGCTGCGAATAATCCTTCCTGAATACAAAATAGAGCAGCTTGCCGTCCTTGTCGATGATTGGCAGAGAGTTGAGCTTATTTTCCCAAATTATATCGTTAGCGTCTTTAAGAGTGGTGTTCTCGTTGCCGGTAACTAGCTTGTCAAACGTAGTCATAAATTCTGAGACGGAGGTTTCCGCAGACATTCTGCTGACCCTGTAATCCCTGCTGGTGACAACGCCGAGAAGCTTGCCGTTGGCGGTGCCGTCGTCGGTGACTGCCATGGTGTTATGGCCTTTTTCTTCAAAAAGCTCGAGCACGTCGGCAAGAGTGGAGTCGGGGCGCAGGTTTGAGTCGCTGACAACGAAGCCCGCTTTATATCCCTTGACCCTTGCGACCATAGCTGCCTCGTCCTCAATGGACTGCGAGCCGTAGATGAAGGAAACGCCGCCTTCCTTGGCAAGAGCTATAGCCATTGTGTCGTTGGAGACGGACTGCATGATCGCGGAAGTCATGGGGATATTGAGCGATATGGGGCACTCTTCCTCACCCTTCCTGAATTTGACCAGCGGAGTTTTAAGCGAAACATTCGCAGGAA
>FR888229.1:29646-32711 GCA_000431775.1 Clostridium sp. CAG:413
GGAATGCAGTCACGGGAGGTATAGCCCGGGATGAGAAGATACTCGCTGAAGGTCCTTGAGGGTTCCTGACAGTAAAAAGCCATGTTATTTATCCTTTCTTTTTGATCCGTGAGACGGAAATTATTAACTGTTTATCTGCAAAATTCAGCTACATAGTTGTCTATGCAGTGTTTTATAGCTTTGATTGCGCTCTCGCGTCCCTGAACCTCGTCGACGACGGTTTCTTTGCCTTCGAGGGATTTATAGACGGAAAAGAAGTGACGCATTTCGTCAAATATATGAACGGGCAGCTCAGAAATATCCTTGTATTCGTTATAATTCGGGTCGTTGAACGGGATAGAGATTATCTTCTCATCGAGCTTGCCGCCATCCTTCATCATTATAACGCCTATCGGATAGCAGCGCACAAGGGTCATGGAGTCTATCTCTTCGCTGCATATGACCACTACGTCGAGCGGGTCGCCGTCATCGCCGTAGGTCCTCGGGATAAAGCCGTAATTCGCCGGGTAATGAGTCGAGGTGTAAAGAATACGGTCGAGTATCATCAGCCCCGTCTCTTTATCAAGCTCATATTTCCTTTTGCTGCCCTTTGGAATCTCGATGACAGCGATGAAATCCTCGGGGGCTATGCGTTTCGGGTTGATATCATGCCATATGTTTCCCATTAAAAATTACCTCGCTTTTTGAAAATTTATAAAAAATCAGACCGAACGGCGGTGTTGCGTGGCTGCCCCGCTGCGGTCTGATGCCCGCCGTGGCAAGCCGCGGCGAACCGTTAAATACTCTTATATGTTGTGAAGCGATATCTGAGGCCGTTGTACTCGGACTCCTCCTTTTCACGGGCAAGGACCCAGTCGGCGCTCTCGTCAAGGTTGGGGAAGAATTTATCCGCCGGCTTTGAAGCGTCCACCTTGGTGACATAGGCGGTGTCGCAGTAAGGCAACAGCTGCTCGTAAACCGACGCACCGCCGCAAAGATAGACGGTGTTGGTATCATATCTCTTGAGCAGCTCAAAGAGCTCATCTATCGAGTGGCAAACGATGACCCCGGGCGCGCTCCAATCCTCCTTATTGCTCAGAACAATGTTTACTCTGTCCGCAAGAGGCTTCTGACCGGGAAGCGAGAGAAAAGTGGCAAGACCCATTACAACTACATTCCCTATCGTCTTGCGCTTGAAAAACGCCATATCCTCGGGAATGTGGAAAAGCAGGCTGTCGGCATTGCCGATGCCCCAATTCTTGTCTACGCACACTATTGCTTTCATCGTTATCTCTCCTTTTATACCGCTACCGGAATTTTGGTAGTAAATTCGTGATATCTGTAGTTTTTAAGAGAAAAACTGTCTTTAGTGAATTTATAGAAATCGTCTATCGACTTATCCATGATGAATTCGGGAGCGTCGTAAGGCTCACGCTCGATAAGCTCCTTAACAATCGGTACATGGCGGTCATAGATATGAGCGTCGGCAATGACATGGACAAATTCGCCCGGCTCAAGCCCGCTGACCTGCGCGAACATACACACGAGCGCCGAATACTGGCACACGTTCCATATGTTGGCGGCGAGCATATCCTGAGAACGCTGATTGAGAATGGCGTTCAGCTTCTTGCCCGTCACGTTGAAGGTCATACTGTAGGCGCATGGGTAAAGCGCCATTTCGCTCAGATCCTGGTGAACATATATATTTGTGAGTATGCGGCGGCTTGCAGGGTTATGCTTGAGATCATAGAGCACACGGTCTACCTGATCCATGTCGCCCTCTTTGTAGTGATGCTTAACTCCAAGCTGATAACCGTAGGCTTTGCCTATCGAGCCGTTTTCGTCCGCCCATGAGTCCCAGACATGGCTTGAGAGGTCGTGGATATTGTTGGATTTCTTTTGCCATATCCAAAGCAGCTCGTCAATGGCGCTCTTGATGAAAGTCTTGCGGAGCGTGAGGATGGGGAATTCCTTGCTCAGGTCGTAGCGATTGACAACGCCGAATTTTTTGATGGTATGGGCGGGCGTGCCGTCCTCCCACCTCGGGCGAACATCGCAGTCGGTATCCCATGTGCCGTTTTGGAGTATGTCCTTACAGGTGTCGATAAAAACTTTGTCGGCAAAGCTCATGCTTACTCTCCTAACATATTAATGTATGAGCCGAGCCCATCTTCAAAATTGACCCCGAATCTGGGATCGGTCCCGGCAATATAAGTCCGCTCGATAGCGGAGAAGGTAAATCTTGTTGCAATGTCGGCGCTCTCGGCGATGCTCCTGCCTTTCATATAAGCGCCCGTCAGAGCTGAGGCAAAGATATCGCCCGTGCCGTAATAAATACCCGGCAGCTTCTTTGAGAAAACATATGATATATCACCGCTGCTATTGTCGAGCACGGCGCAGCCGATGGAGCCGCCGTCAAACGATAGGCCCGTGAGCACGACTGCCTTTGCGGGATAATCCGAAAGGCTATGTAGCAAACTTTCGATATACTCTCTTGAATGAACCGGCTCACGGTATTCGCAGCCGCAGATTATGGCGGCCTCGGTAATATTAGGTATTATTATATCGGCCTTTTTGCAAAGGCGAGCCATATTGGCGGCGAAATCGGAGTTAAAAGTTTTATACATTGCGCCCGAATCAGCCATTGCGGGGTCAACGATAACGACGCATTCGCCGCTGCGGGCGTCGTCGATGAAATCCGAGACGATATTCACCTGTTCCGTCGAGCCAAGGAAACCGCTGTAAACCGCGTCAAAGCGAATGCCGAGCGACTTCCAGTGAGCCGCGATCGCAGGCATATCTCCCGTGAGGTCACGGTAGGTGAAGCCGCTGATATCGCCCGTGTGAGTTGAGAGCACGGCGGTGGGCATTGCCGCAGCCTCAACACCGGCGGCGGAGATTATGGGTAAGGCGGCGGTCAGAGAGCATTTGCCTATGCCGGAGATATCATGTATGGCAGCTACACGCTTCTGCATATCGGATATACCGCCTTTCATTTTATTTAAAATATTATACTATTTAATTTCGGATTTTTCAACCACAAAAAACTTTTTGTTGAAAACAAAACAGTTTGATTGCTATTTTAA
>FR888229.1:32732-85925 GCA_000431775.1 Clostridium sp. CAG:413
TGATTGCTATTTTAAAATATTTTTATACTATATAACTAAAAAGTTCTTTACACAGACCTAAAATAGTGTTAAAATAAATCGAAAGTGCGAGGTTCGCTTCGTCAAAACAAAACAGTTAAGGAGACTGAAAATGAAAAAACACGGTATTAAGATCGTCAGCGTTATTTTGGCTCTGACGATGGTATTCTCCGGCTTCTCGATCGTCGGCGCTTCGGCTGCGGACGCAGGTACAACCCTTAAAAACGCAGGTGTCGGCATACTCGGCGGCATAGTCAAGGGTCTGCTCTCGGCAATCAACTTCGTTGTCCCCGACAACAAGAACTTTGTCAAAATGGACGATTACAAAAACGATTATTTCTACTCGGGCACCGAGACCATGCTTGACGAGCCTGCCGCAAACGCGGTTTGGTCGCTCGGCTATGCAAAGGCTTCTCTTGTCCCCACCGACTGGCAGTCAAAGACTTATTACCTCGGCGGCTTTATGTCCATGCAGAACGGCATGAGCAACAAGGTCGAGGAAGTTATCGACGACATGCAGGCGAGAGTTATCGCCGTATCTGACGGCTCGGGCAGAGGCGTTACGATATTTGCCAATATCGACAGCATTGGCTTCGCAAACGGCGATATCAAAACTATCCGCAAATACCTCCAGGAGATGGATCTCGGCGTTAAGATCAACTCCGTCAACGTCTCCTCCACTCACTGCCACAGCTGCATTGATACTCAGGGTCTTTGGACAAACACTTTCTCGAAGCTCGGCAAAAATATGCTCAAGGCATATCTCCCCTTCACCGAGATGGAGAGCGGCGTTGACGCCGATTACATTGAGTTCCTTTGCCGCACCGTTGCAGCAGCTATGAAAACTGCTATAGCCGACATGAAGGAAGGCACCATGACCTACGCCGTCAAAACTCTTGACGCAGGATACTTCAACAACAAGAACAGAAAGTCTGCTACCGCTCACATGAGCGATATGACCAGATTTATATTCACCCCGTTTGATAAGTCCGCAAGACCCACCATGCTTGTAAACATTGCCGCACACCCCGACATTGCCGGTCTTGCAGTTAATAAGGTCGATAACGGCAGGCAGCTCTCCGGCGACTATGTTTACTACATGGGCGACACCATTGAGAACGCAGGCTATAACTTTATGTTTGTCAACGGCGCCATCGCAGGTATCTATGCCGGCAGAGGTCTGACCAACGACGGCGTTTCACTTGAGCGCAGATATCAGCAGTCCGAGCGTTACGGCAGAGAGATGGGCAACATCGCCCTGAACCTTACCAACAGCTATGACGCGATCGCGTCAAGAGCGGATTGGGATACCATTAATAAGGAAATGGCTGAGGGCGGCGAAGGCTACACCCTTTGGTTTGAGGGCTGGACCCCCACCACAGAGAGAGAGCTTAAGCCTCTGCTCAACATTTACATAACCACCGCTATGGTTCAGGTCACGAATCCTCTTATCCTGCTTGTCGGTAAGCTCAACCTTGCTAATTATGCGGTTATCAAGGATCATCACAAGTATTACATCAACACCGAGATCGGCTACATGGAGATGGGCGACGTCAAGGTCGCTCTTATGCCCGGCGAGATCGTTCAGGATCTTGTTGCAGGCGGCGCTTCGCTGACTGCCGAGGGTTCATTCTCCGGCAAGGATTTCGGCTACAAGACCATTCGTGAGCTTTTCGGTGAAGACACCATCTGCTTCGGTCTGATGAACGACGCTATCGGCTATGTTGTGCCCGATAACGATTATTCGCTCGGCATAGTTGACGACCACTATCAGGAGCTCATCTCCCTCGGCAATGTCACTGCCTCATCAATAATGAAGGGCTTTGCGGAGATAGCCGAAAAGGTCAACTGAGAATTCAATATAGCAAAAAGGCTGCGGCTAAAACCGCAGTCTTTTTTGTTACAGTGTATTCTTGATAGCCGTTGCTATCGCTTCGGCGTAAGCATTGAGATTATCGTCAAGCAGCTTGTTATCTTCCTCACTGGTTATGAAGCCGATCTCCGCAAGGCAGCTTGCCATGTTTGTGTGGCTGTTAACGTAGTAGTTGCCGTCGCCCTGTGCGTAGCCCGCCTTTACTCCCCTGTTCTTTGAGATGCCGACTTCGTCAAGCTCTGAGAGTATGTTTTCGGCAAGAGCCGTGTCCTTTTGCGGAGCATCGGAGCTTATCCAGATCTCGACCCCCTTGCCCGAATCGGCGCTGTTACGGTGGAGAGCTATGAAGAGCTTTGCACGCCTGCGGTTCGCAATTTTACAGCGTTTTTCGAGGCTTATAAAGGTATCGTCGTCTCTTGTCAGCTTGACCTTGACGCCCATATCCTTGAGGTTGTCGGTAACAAGCAGGGCGAGATCCAAGTTATCGTCTTTTTCGTTCCTGCCCTCATACTGAGCGCCGACATCGTTGCCGCCGTGACCCGGGTCAATGACAACATCAACCGCCGGAGGGCGGAGAATTGCACCAATTACCGCAGAGGCAATGACAACTACCGCCGCAATGCCGATGATAAGTATGCGTTTTTTGCTCAAATTCATCACCTCATATCAAATGCTACAGCATATTATACTGCGGCAATATCGGGAAAATATATCAAAAAAGTTAAAAATATATTAAATTGACCGGAGCGAATCAACGCCCCGGTCGAAGTTTTACATATTGTCGATATATCGGCAGGCTGCGAGGGCGGCTACCGAACCGTCCGCAACGGCGGTGGTTATCTGCCTTATCAGCTTGCTGCGGCAATCGCCTGCCGCAAATACACCTGGAGTGTGGGTGAGGCAGCTCTCATCCGAGTCAAAGTAGCCGTACTCGTTGATATCGGCGACATCGGCAAAAGCTGTGTTCCCAGGCACAAGACCGATGGCAATAAACAGACCGTCTACTTTAAGCTCGCTCTCAACGCCGTCGTGGCTCTTGAGGCGCAGACCGGTAAGGGTCTTGTCACCGAGCAGAGCCGTGATAACGGTGCTCGGGATGAATTCCACATTGTCGCGCTCCTTGAGTTTTGCAACGAGCCTTGCTTCACCGGTGAAATAGCTGAATTTCTGGATAACATAGACCTTCTTGCAGCCGTCGGAGAGCAGAATAGCCTCCTGGAGAGCGGAATTGCCTCCGCCGAGCACGGCTACGGTCTGGTCCCTGAAGAAAGCTCCGTCGCACACGGCGCAGTATGATACGCCGGACCCGATTAGACTGTCTTCATTCGGCAGACCGATCTGACGATGCCTGACACCGGTGGCAATGATGACCGCCTTTGCCTGATGCTCACCCTCCTCGGTGACGATGGTTTTATATTCACCGTTGTCGATTATGCGGGTGACTGTCTCCATTTCTATCTCGGCGCCTTGATGAATGACCTGCTCGACGAGCTTATCGGCAAGCTCGTTGCCGCTCATCTTGACATAGCCGGGATAATTCTCTATCTGAGGCGAAAAGGTTATCTGACCGCCGAACGTGCTCTTTTCAAGAACGAGGACGGTTTTATCGGCGCGCAGTGCATAAAGGGCGGCGGTGAGGCCTGCCGGACCCGCGCCGACAACTATAATATCATACATTTTCGTCAATCCTTACTTTGAAGCTTCGATGAACTTCTTGATCTCGGCAACGCCGGCATATTTGACAGCCTCGCCGTCCTTGACAACTACGAGGGTGGGAGCCTGCTTAACGCCGAGGGCGATCGCAAGATCTTCGTTTTCGTATGCGAGAATTTCATTGACCGAGATGCCTGCCTTGGCGAGCTGAGCGAGAGCTACTTTGCAATTGGGGCAGGTCGCAGTCTTGAAGAGATAAAGTCCGTCGGCGAGAGTGCAGGCAGTCTCTTCACGCTCCGCGCAGGCGCAAGCGGTGTGATGACCGTGACCCTCAAGGTGTGAGTGAGAGATATTATAGACTTTGCGCTCTTTGTATTCCTGAGCCTTGCCGTCGTTCCAGTTTTGGACGGGGCGATAGTAGCCTGTGATACGGCTGTAGACCTCGGTGGCGGAGCCGCAGTCGGGGCACTTGAATTCTTCGCCTGCGATGTAGCCGTGGTTGCGGCATACGGAATAAGTGGGCGAAAGAGTATAATAGGGCAGCTTGTAGTTATTTGCGATCTTTCTGACAAGGTCGGCGGCAGCTCTCCAATCAGGCAGCTTCTCGCCGAGGAAGGCATGGAATACGGTGCCTGAGGTGTAGAGAGTCTGGAGCTCATCCTGGATATCGAGAGCCTCGAATATATCCTCGGTGTAGCCGACAGGCAGATGCGAGCTGTTGGTGTAGTAGGGAGTTTCCTTGGAAGCGGTGATGATGCCGGGGTAACGCTTGACATCGTGCTTTGCAAGGCGATAAGAAGTCGACTCTGCGGGAGTGGCCTCGAGATTATAGAGGTCGCCGTACATCTCCTGATAGTCAGAGAGACGCTCACGCATATGGTTAAGCACATCCTTGGCAAACGCCTGGGTCTTGGGGCTGGTCATATCGGCTCTGAGCCAGTTGGCGTTGAGGCCGACCTCGTTCATGCCGACAAGGCCGATGGTGGAGAAGTGGTTGTCAAAGGTGCCGAGGTAACGCTTGGTGTAGGGATAAAGACCCTCGTTGAGGAGCTTTGTGATTATGGTACGCTTGATCTTGAGCGAACGGGCGGCGATATCCATCATCTTATCAAGGCGATGATAGAAGTCCTTCTCGTCCTCGGCAAGATAGGCTATCCTGGGCAGGTTGATGGTGACAACGCCGACGGAGCCGGTGCTCTCACCGCTGCCGAAGAAGCCGCCGGACTTCTTGCGAAGCTCACGAAGGTCAAGGCGCAGACGGCAGCACATGGAGCGGACGTCGCTCGGCTCCATATCGCTGTTGACATAGTTTGAGAAATAGGGAGTGCCATACTTTGAAGTCATTTCAAAGAGGAGCTTGTTATTCTCGGTTTCGGACCAGTCAAAGTCTTTGGTTATCGAATATGTGGGGATGGGGTACTGGAAGCCGCGGCCGTTGGCGTCGCCTTCTATCATTATCTCGATAAAGGCCTTGTTGATCATATCCATCTCGGCCTTGCAATCCTTGTACTTAAAGTCCATTTCCTTTCCGCCGACGATGCAGTTCATCTCGGCAAGATCCGCGGGGACGGTCCAGTCGAGGGTTATGTTTGAGAACGGAGCCTGAGTGCCCCAACGGCTCGGGGTATTGACGCCGTAGATGAAGGACTCGATGCACTTCTTGACCTGGTCGTAGTCGAGGTTGTCGGCCTTAACGAACGGGGCAAGGTAAGTATCAAATGATGAGAATGCCTGAGCGCCCGCCCATTCATTCTGCATGATGCCGAGGAAGTTGACCATCTGGTTGCAGAGAGTAGCAAGGTGGCTTGCGGGCGAAGATGTGATCTTGCCGGTCACGCCGCCGAGACCCTCCTGAATAAGCTGTTTAAGTGACCAGCCGGCGCAGTAACCGGTGAGCATCGAAAGGTCGTGGAGATGTATATCGGCGTTTCTGTGAGCGTTAGCTATCTCGTCGTCATAGATCTCGGAGAGCCAGTAGTTCGCAGTGATGGCGCCGGAGTTGCTGAGTATAAGGCCGCCGACGGAATAAGTTACGGTCGAATTCTCCTTAACGCGCCAGTCGGTAACATTGACATAGCTGTTGACAAGCTCTTTGTAGTCGAGAATAGTCGACTTGATGCTGCGGAGCTTCTCGCGCTGGCGGCGATAAAGAATGTATGCCTTTGCGACATCGGCGTAGCCGGACTGGATGAGCACATGCTCAACGCTGTCCTGAATATCCTCAACGGCGATGAGCGAGTCCTCGATCTTGGGCTCGAAATCAGCCGTAACCTTGAGGGCGAGGAAGTCGATTGTGGAGGGGTGATACTGCTTCTCCTGCGACTCAAACGCCTTTTTAATGGCTTCGGCGATCTTGTTGATGTCGAATTCTGCGATTTTTCCGTCTCTCTTTACGACCTGGTACATATTCTCCGTTTCCTTTCGATTTATATTTTATCCGAGTAAAAACATGATATAAGCGGCAACGACTAAGATATTATCAAATTACTGAGTCGTTGTCAATATATTGTGCTGCATTTTTGAAAGTTTGTGTAAAACGCACTATATATATGCTGCTTTTTGTTGATTTTTTCAGATACCTCTCAGCTCGCAGCTGTCAACATAGCCGAGCATTATCTCACGCATACGTTCCATATCCGCCTTGCTGTGGGCGGAGAGGCCGAAGCCTATCAGCTCGCCGGAATCCTTGAACGCCTGCAAATAGTGGCGTTTCGCGCCCTTGATGAATTCGCCGAGCTCCACTGTATCCTCAATCGGGTTAAGCTCACGGGTAACGGTGGTCCTAAATTCATAATCGACCGTGTCTTGAAGCAGAAAATCAATGCTCTCTTTAATTTTATCGAGCTTGTAGCCTCCGATGCCGACGGCGCTCGGGTACCCGCTCGGGGCAGCCTTTACATCCATAGCAACGTAGTCGACGAGACCTGCGCCGACAAGCTCCTTGAGCCTTGCGGGATAGGTGCCGTTTGTGTCGAGCTTCACGGCGCAGCCGAGGTCGCGAACTTTTTGCAGGAAATCCGCAATATCGGGCTGCATGAGCGGCTCACCGCCCGTCACGGCAACGCCCTCGATTATCCCCTGCCGCTTTTTAAGATAAGCGAAGATCTCATCCTCCGAATACTCGCTCTCCTGCGGCGGGTGGATGACGAGACTTGCATTTTGGCAAAACGGGCATCTGAGATCACAGCCGCCGGTAAATACGGTGCAGGCGGTTTTGCCCGGAAAATCAAGCAAAGTGAGCTTTTGCAGACCTTGAATATTCATCAAAAATCATTCTTTCAGCAATAATAACCACAAAATAAGCGGGTTCAGTTATGATAATAACACAACATATTGTGCTTGTCAATAGCAAACCATAATTTTTTGCAGAAAAAGAGAGCCGCCGTAAAGGGCGGCTCCCGATGAGATTCGGAAAATTATTTGTCTGCCTTCTTCTTGTGGAAGAGGAGCTTGTCGACCGGGAAGTAAAGGAAAAACTGAATAGCGCCGCAAAGAGCGTTGGAGATGAAGGTCGCAAGGCTCTCGGCAACATTCTTGGCAACGAGCCAGCCCTGGAAGGTGGGGGCGAGCCAAGCGGAGAAGCAGATAAGAGCGACGGTGAAAACTATGTAGATGGGAAGAGTGATCGCCACATTTGCGTCGGAGTTGAAGGTCTTGTCTCTGTTGATGAAGAAAGAGACGATCTGAGCGATTATGTTGCTGGCAGTGGAGGCAATGAAGAAGCCGAGGCCGTTGCCCTCGCCGCCTGCGGAAGCAAATACAAAGAACTCATACTTCTGATTGATGAATTCATCGGACATAAAGAGCTGAATAATAATGGGAAGCACCGTCTGAATAACGAAAGCACCGAGACTGACAACGATGAACTTGACAAACTGCCAAAGAGTGACTATACCCTTACCCTTGCTGTCGGCGGCCTTATCAATTTGATTAAGTTTACCCATGTTGAATCTCTCCTAACTGTTTTTTTTCTGAAAAATTATACCACAAGCATATACCGATTGGCAAGCCAAAAATACGGCTATGAAATTGTGCAATATTACTCAACAGTATCAAAAACTACTGCCTTTTGAGCGGGAGCGGCTGCCGAGTAATTCAAAGCAGCGCTCAAATGCTCGGCGGCCTCGGCAAAAAGATTTTTATCGGAAGCAAACAGCGTCGCCACCGTCTCACCTGCCTCGACATTATCGCCGGTCTTTTTATGCAGGACTATGCCTGCAGCAGGGTCGATGATATCGTCCTTGCGCTGTCTGCCCGCACCGAGAGCCATGCAGGCAAGACCGACTTTTTCGGTATCCATATGCGATATATATCCGCTCTCACGGGCGGTAACCGCTTTGCTATAGGGTGCAGAGGCGAATTTAGACGGGTCGAGGATGTATGACGGGTCTCCGCCCTGTAACTCTACCATTTCGGCGAGTTTCTCGAGAGCAGAGCCGTCAGAGAGCTTCTCGGCCGCAAGCTCACGGCATTCCGAGAGGCTACCCTTGCCCGCAAGGCTCAGCAGCTTTGAAGCAAGCGAGAGTGACAGTTCGGTCAAATCGCTCGGACCGTTGCCCTTTAACGTCTCGACGGCTTCGATGACTTCAAGCGAATTACCGATATTATTGCCGAGGGGCACATCCATATCGGTTATGAGCGCCGCAACTTTTCTGCCTGCCGATTTGCCGATGCCGACCATCGTTTCGGCGAGCATTTTTGCATTCTCAATATCCTTCATAAATGCGCCGCTGCCGCATTTAACGTCAAGGACAATGCAGTCTGCGCCGCCGGCGAGCTTTTTACTCATTATACTGGAGGCTATGAGCGGAATGCTGCCGACGGTCTCGGTGGCATCACGCAGCGAATAGAGCTTTTTATCCGCGGGGCACATATTGCCCGACTGACCCGTTACGCAAAGTCCGCAGCGGTTGACTGTCTCAATGAATTTATCGGCGCTGAGCGAGGAGTTGAAGCCCGGTATCGCTTCGAGCTTATCGACGGTGCCGCCTGTGTGTCCCAGCCCTCGACCGCTCATTTTGGCTATTTTTACGCCGCATTCGGCAACAAGAGGCGCAACAATTAGCGTGGTCTTATCTCCGACTCCGCCGGTCGAATGCTTGTCGCCCTTAACGCCCTTAATGCCGCTGAGGTCGGCAACGTCGCCGGAGTGTGCCATCGCAAGAGTCAGTGCTGCGGTTTCATCGGTATTCAGCCCTTTGATATACATTGCCATGAGCATTGCGGAGACCTGATAATCGGGAATGCTGCCGTCTGCCGCAGCACTTGCAAAGAATTTCAGCTCATCGGGATCGAGACAGCCTCCGTCACGCTTCTTGGCAATGAGTTCTTTAATGTTCATCATCTGAGCGTACCTCGCTTTTGTCAAAGGCTCTGGGCAGAAGCTCCTCAAGAGTTGCCGAAGTGTATTCGGTCTCGGAGGATGCCATGATAATTTCAAAATCGGGTTTGCAGAATTCTTTCATCACTTGGCGGCATACGCCGCAAGGGGTGCACGAGGGGCTTGCAGGCTGACCCGCCTTACCGCCGACAACGGCTATGCGGACAAAATCGTACCTGCCCTCGGATATAGCTTTGAAGAACGCCGTCCTCTCGGCGCAGGTGGTCGGGGTGAATACCGAGCTTTCGATATTGCAGCCCGTGTAGACCTTGCCGTCAGAGCACAGCAGCGCTGCGCCGACGCTGAAGCCCGAATAAGGAGAATATGAGAATTCTCTCGCCTCTAATGCGGCTTTTATAAGCTCACGATCATTCATCGGCCGCCTCCAAAGCGATCTCTATCATTTTATTAAAAGTTTGCTCGCGCTCAAATGCGGTGCATTCTTCGCCGCCTGCAAGCGGGCAGTCCGATATCGTGCATATGGCGAGAGCTTTTTTGCCGCTGCGGGCTGCGTTCATATAGAGAGCGGCGCTCTCCATCTCGATTGCAAGCACGCCCATTTTCTGCCACACGGCAAGGCTCGCCGCGTCGTCATAGAAGGTATCGGAGGAATAGAGATTGCCGACAAAGGGCTTAACTCCGAGCTTCTCGGCGGCGGCAACGGCTTTGGCGAGGGTGCCGTAATCCGCTATCGGAGCGAAATCACCTGGCAGGCAATACTGGCGGGCATAGGCGGAATTCGTGCAGGCACCCATGCCGAATACGACGTCACGCAGGTGAAGCTCGGGGCTTATTGCGCCCGCAGAGCCGACGCGAATTATTGTATCTACATTGTAAAAATTGAAAAGCTCATATGAATATATGCCTATCGACGGAATACCCATGCCCGAAGCCATGACGGAGACCCTTTTGCCTTTATAAGTACCCGTATATCCTTGAACGCCTCTGGTGTTGTTGACGAGCATGGGATCCTCAAGAAAATTCTCTGCAATATACTTTGATCTGAGCGGGTCGCCGGGCATGAGCACGGTCTTTGCAAATGCATCCGGGCTTTCGGCGGCGATATGCGGGGTGGGAAGTTTATTCATAGAATTACCTCACTTTCAATAACCGGAAACGGTTTGTTTTTTGGCAAGCTTAACTATTGCGCTTGTGCCGAGCCTGTCGCAGCCGAGAGCAAGGAAGTCCTCGGCATCCACAAATGACCTGATTCCGCCCGCTGCTTTCATGCGGACATTCGGACCGATATTTTCGGAGAAAAGAGCAATATCCTCTCTTGTAGCGCCGCCCTTAGAGAATCCTGTTGACGTTTTTATAAAATCCGCACCTGATTCTGTAACGACTCGGCACATTTCCTTTTTCTCGTCGTCGGTCAGCAAGCAAGTCTCAATGATAACTTTCAGTATCTTGCCGCCGCAAGCTTCTTTGACGACCTTTATTTCACTCAACACGTCGCCGTATTTGCCGTCCTTGACCCAGCCGACGTTGATGACCATGTCTATCTCGTCCGCGCCGTTCTTGACTGCGTCGGCGGCCTCAAAGGCTTTGACGGCTGTGGTCGAATACCCGTTTGGGAAGCCAATGACGGTGCATATCGGCAGCTTATCTCCGACATATTCCTTGGCCTTGGCAACATAAGACGCGGGTATGCAGACGCTGGCGGTCGAGAAGCGTATGCCGTCGTCACAGACCTGCTTTATCTGCTCCCACGTTGCGTCGACCGCAAGCAGTGTGTGGTCGCAATGAAAGAGGATCTTTGAGATATCCATTGTATTCATCCTTTCAAATTATATTAAAAAGCGTATTTGTTTATCATTTGCGCAACGCCGTCATCGGCGTTCGACGGCGCTATCGCTTTGGCTGCGAGCTTGCACGGCTCAGTGCCGTTTGCCATTGCGAATGAAAGTCCGGCTATGCGCAGCATTGGCGCGTCGTTTTCCGCATCGCCGAAAGCCATCGCTTCATCGGGGGTTATGCCCAGCCGCTCGCACATACCGAGCAGCGCAGCGCCCTTATTGACTCCTCCCGCCATTGCCGAATTTACTCCGGGTGCGGCAGAGGCTATCTCATAGCCCTTTGAGCGGAAATTATCGAGCACGCTGTTCTTGACCTGCGGATCGGCGGCGAATACGTCTATCAGCTCCGCGCCCTTGCCTTTGATGCTGTCAAGCAGGTCGTCGCATTGGACTGTGGAGGCAACAAACTTCTCAATGAATCCGCTCGGCATATCGGGGTTCACAAAAAATCGCTCGCTCCCCTTTTGGACATATATCCTGCCCTCAAGATAAATATTATAGTATATCGGCAAGGAATTCAGCAGAGTGACCGCTTCGGCAGTCTCCTCGGGCGAGATCAGCTTTGAATATATGAATTCTTTATTGTTTCGGTCATAAACGCAGGCGCCGTTTGAGCAGATGACATAATTGACAAACGGTATCTGATCTGTGACATTCGCGGTGAACGAAAGAGTCCTGCCCGTTGCAATGGCGATGCGCATGCCTGCGTCGTGTGCCCTGAGCAGAGCTGTTTTGGTCGCTTCGGCAACGGTGAGATGATCGGGCGCCATAAGGGTGCCGTCAAGGTCGGAAACTATAATTTTAACAGCCATAATATCTCCTATATTCTTTATATTTATCAGTATATCACTAAAATGCGGGGCGTGTCAAGAAAACGCAGATTTTATCCGCAATGTTTTGCGCCTTTTGAGCGGAAGAAAAATAAAAAAGCATCTTGAAATAGTATTTTCAATTTGTTAAAATATATATGCGGAATCATACGGGATGCGGCAGAATCGTATCTCAAAATTTTGGGGGTCGACCATGAATCTGATGCACATTAAATATGCCGTCGAGGTTGCAAATGAAGGCTCGATAAATAAGGCGGCGGAGAAGCTGTATGTCGGCCAGCCGAATCTCAGCCGCGCTATCAAGGAGCTTGAAGCCTCGCTCGGCGTCAAGATATTTGAGCGCTCAGCCAAAGGAATGGGTCTGACCTCCGACGGAGAGACCTTTATCCGCTATGCCAAGACGATACTGCGCCAGGTGGACGAGGTCGAGAGCATTTTCAACGGCTCGGGTTCGGTGAAAAAGCGCTTCTCTATTTCCGTGCCGAGGGCGAGCTATATCTCGGACGCCTTTGCAAGATTTTCACATTCTCTCACAAACGAAGCGGAAGCGGAGATCATATATAAAGAAACCAATTCGCTCAGAGCGATAAAAAATATCCTGCACGAGGATTATAAGCTCGGCATCATCCGCTATGCGGAGAACTACGACAAGTATTTTAAAACAATGCTTGACGAGAAAGATATGCAATACGAGATGATAACGGAATTCAGCTATGTGCTTGCCATGAGCCGCGATAATCCGCTTGCAAGCGCCGAAAAAATCACTTTTGACGCTTTGAAGGATTATATCGAGATAGCTCACGCCGACCCGTATGTGCCCTCGCTCCCCCTCTCACAGGTCAGGAAAGAGGAGCTGCCCGATAATATCGGCAGGCGCATATTCGTATTTGAGCGCGCAAGCCAGTTTGAGCTGCTTTCGGAGAATCCCGAGACATTTATGTGGGTCTCGCCTATCCCTCAGAAGCTGCTCGACAGATATGACCTTGTTCAGATCCCTTGCGAGGAAAATAAGAAGATATATAAGGATATACTTATTTATAAGCGTGACTACAAGCTCACCGTGCTCGATAAGGCGTTTATAGACGAGCTTTGCAAGTCAAAAAGAGAAATGTTTTAATTGAATATTTACAGTGAGAAGCCGTCTGACCTTTTACAGTCAAACGGCTTCTCACATTCGGAGTAAATGAAATGAAGAGGAATCGATATTACTATCGTTTTTGTCATTTTGGTCGGTCGTCGGCTGAAACGGTGACCGAGCTTCAGCGATAGTATAGCATTTAATGGTTTGATTGAGAATTGCCGGATTTATATATACCATTGCTTTTTTGATATACCTCAAATCGGCAAAAACAGCAGATTTCGGACTGATATTAATTATTGTATAGCAATTTCGCTTGACAAATTATCGAATTTGATATATCGTTATCATAAAAGAGCAATTCCAAACATCAAAGTTTTATTGTAGAATATAAACAAAGAAGAATCCTTGCTTTTGGATAATCCGACAATGAAATTCAGGAGGATGAACATGGAAAATTCAAACAGAACTATTATTGACAGCGTAGAAACGCTCGAGGCTGCTCTTGCCAGAGTCAAGGCTGCTCAGAGCGAGTTCGCAAAGTTCACTCAGGAGCAAGTCGATAAGATATTCCTTGCAGCTGCCACGGCGGCCAACAAGGCGAGAATACCTCTCGCAAAGATGGCTGTCGAGGAGACAGGCATGGGCGTGGTCGAGGACAAGGTTATCAAGAATAACTATGCCGCCGAGTATATCTACAACGCCTATCGCCATACCCGCACCTGCGGCGTTATCGAGGAGGATAAAGCATATGGCATCAAGAAGATAGCCGAGCCCATCGGCGTTATTGCCGCTGTTATCCCCACCACCAACCCTACCTCAACGGCGATCTTTAAGTGCCTCATCGCGCTCAAGACAAGAAACGCCATAATCATATCCCCGCACCCCAGAGCCAAGGGCTGCACGGCTGCCGCCGCTAAAATAGTCCTTGACGCCGCCGTTGCGGCAGGCGCACCCGAGGGCATCATCGAGTGGATCGACGTGCCCGGCCTTGAGCTGACCAACCTGCTTATGAAAGAGGCTGATATAATTCTCGCTACCGGCGGCCCCGGCATGGTTAAGGCTGCATATTCATCGGGCAAGCCCGCTCTCGGCGTCGGCGCTGGCAACACCCCCGCCATTATCGACGACACCGCCGATATAATTCTTGCGGTCAACTCCATTATCCACTCCAAGACCTTTGATAACGGCATGATCTGCGCCTCCGAGCAGTCGGTCATCGTCCATAAGAACGTATATGACGCAGTCAAGAAGGAATTCGCCGACAGAGGCTGCTACTTCCTGAACCCAGAGGAGACCGAGAAGGTCAGAAAGACCATTCTTATCAACGGCGCTCTTAACGCAAAAATAGTCGGCCAGTCCGCATTCAAAATCGCTCAGCTTGCGAACGTAACCGTTCCCGAGCATACCAAGATCCTTATCGGCGAGGTCGAGAGCGTTGAGCTCAGCGAAGAATTCGCCCATGAGAAGCTTTCTCCCGTCCTTGCAATGTATAAGGCTGAGGATATCGACGACGCATTCAACAAGGCAGAGCGCCTTGTCGCCGACGGCGGCTTCGGTCACACCTCTTCAATATATCTTAACGCAGTTACCGAGCAGGCGAAGCTCGACGCATTCGCAGCGAGAATGAAGACCTGCCGTATCCTTGTCAACACTCCCTCCTCACACGGCGGTATCGGTGACCTTTATAACTTCAAACTCACCCCGTCGCTCACCCTGGGCTGCGGCTCATGGGGCGGCAACAGCGTCTCCGAAAACGTCGGAGTCAAGCACCTTATTAATATCAAAACGGTCGCCGAGAGGAGAGAAAATATGCTTTGGTTCAGAGCACCCGAAAAGGTATATATCAAGAAAGGCTGCCTGCCCGTTGCTCTTGACGAGCTTAAGAACGTCATGGGCAAGAAGCGTGCGTTCATCGTCACAGACAGCTTCCTGTATCACAACGGCTACACTAAGCCCATCACCGACAAGCTCGACGAAATGGGCATAGTCCACACCACATTCTTTGACGTCGCTCCCGACCCGACCCTCGCCTGCGCCAAGGAAGGCACCGCCCAAATGGTAGCGTTCCAGCCCGACTGCATTATCGCCGTCGGCGGCGGCTCCGCAATGGACGCCGGCAAGATCATGTGGGTTCTCTATGAGCATCCCGAGGCCGACTTCATGGATATGGCAATGAGATTCATTGATATCAGGAAGAGAGTCTACACCTTCCCCAAGATGGGTGAGAAGGCTTACTTCATCGCAGTGCCCACTTCGGCAGGTACCGGCTCTGAGGTCACTCCCTTTGCAGTTATCACCGATGAGAAGACCGGCGTTAAGTATCCCCTTGCCGATTATCAGCTCATGCCTAACATGGCTATAGTTGATACCGACTTCCACATGACCGCACCCAAGGGCCTTACCTCCGCATCGGGTATCGATGCCGTTACCCATGACCTTGAGGCTTTCGCTTCAATGATGGCGACGGATTACACCGACGGCCTTGCTCTTAAATCAATCAAGACTATATTTGAGTATCTGCCCAGAGCCTATGACAACGGCCCCAACGACATTGAGGCGAGAGAGAAGATGGCTAATGCCGCCACCATGGCAGGTATGGCTTTCGCAAACGCCTTCCTCGGCGTATGCCACTCCATGGCTCATAAGCTCGGCGCTTTCCATCATCTGCCTCACGGCATTGCAAACGCACTTATGATCGAAGAAGTGCTTCGCTTCAACGCGAGCGAGAAGCCCGTCAAGATGGGCACCTTCCCGCAGTACGATCATCCTCACACCCTTGCCCGCTATGCAGAGGTCGCCGATTATCTCGGCCTCGGCGGCAAGAATGACTCAGAGAAGCTTGAAAATCTTATCAAGGCCATCAATGACCTTAAAGACAGGATCGGCATCAAAAAGACCATCAAGGATTACGGCATCGACGAGAAGGACTTCCTTGACCGCCTTGACGCAATGACCGAGCAGGCGTTCGATGATCAGTGCACCGGCGCAAATCCCCGTTACCCGCTCATGAGCGAAATAAAGCAGATGTATCTCAACGCATATTACGGAACACACGAAGAAGTTTAAGGAGGGTCATATAATGAATCTTGACAGAATTCTTGCAGTCAGAAACGATAAGACCGTCTACCGCGACGGCAACCTTTGTCTCAAGGTGTTTAACTCCGATTTCTCAAAGGCTGACGTCCTTAACGAGGCGCTCAACCAGGCGAGGATCGAGGAGACGGGGCTGAATATCCCCAAGATCCACGAAGTCACCGTCATCGAGGGCAAATGGACTATAGTTTATGACTATATCAGCGGCAAAACTCTCGCTCAGCTCATGGAGGAGCACCCCGAGAAGAAGGAAGAATATCTTGAGCTGCTTGTAAATCTCCAGCTTGAGATGCATTCCAAGACCTGCCCCCTGCTCAACAAGCTCAAGGATAAGATGAGCCGCAAGATCAGCCAGACCGACCTTAGCGCTACGGTGCGTTATGACCTGCATACCCGCCTTGAGGCTATGCCGAAGCATAACAAGGTCTGCCACGGCGACTTTAACCCCTCAAACATCATCATCTCAGACAACGGCGACCCCTATATCATCGACTGGTCGCACGCCACTCAGGGTAACGCTTCCGCCGACGCAGCACGCACCTATCTGCTCTTCTGGCTCAACGGCGACATTGACGGTGCAAAGAAGTATTTGCAGCTCTTCTGCGACAAGAGCAACACCCCCATCCAGTATGTTCAGAAGTGGCTGCCCATCGTCGCCGCTTCACAGACCGTCAAGGGCAATGAAAAAGAGCGTGAATTTCTGCTCTCTTGGATAGACGTTGTTGACTACGAATAAGGAGGAAAATACAAATGAAGATCACCATCTGCATCGGTTCATCCTGCCATATCAAAGGCTCCCGTCAGGTAGTTGAGCAGCTTCAGTACCTGATCCACGAGAATAAGCTCTCCGACAAGGTCGAGCTCGGCGGTACCTTCTGCATGGGTAAATGCCAGCAGGGCGTATGCGTCATCATCGACGACAACCTCGGCAGCAAGACCTACTCCGTCAGCCCCGACACCGTTAAGGAATTCTTTGAGGAAAACGTTCTTTCAAAGGTTGGATGATTTATGATAATTCAGATATGCATAGGCAGCTCATGCCATCTGAAGGGCTCCGAAAGGCTCGTTGAGCTTTTTCAGGACGCCATCAAAGACAGCGGTTATTATGACGAAATAACACTTGCCGGCAGCTTTTGCACCGGCAGGTGTAACCGTGAGGGTGTCACGATAACGGTGGACGACGATATCTACACCGGCGTGACTCCGGAGAATTTCACTGCATTTTTTGAAGACAAAGTAATGAAAAAACTCAAAGCTCAGGAGGCTTGACGGTATGTCAGACTGCTTGACCCTAAAAAAATCAAACTGCAAAAACTGCTATAAATGTATCCGCCATTGCCCGGTGAAATCCATAAGATTCTCGGGCAATCAGGCCTATATAATAGGCAATGAGTGCATCCTCTGCGGTCAGTGCTTTGTTGTCTGCCCGCAGGATGCAAAGCAGATAGTCGACGAGAGCGAGAAGGTCAGAGTGCTGCTCCAAAGCGGCGACCCCGTCATAGTCAGCCTCGCTCCGTCATTTGTTGCGAATTACGACGGAGTCGGCATCGGCTCAATGCGCAAGGCGCTCAAGCAGCTCGGCTTCTATGACGCCGAGGAGACTGCGATCGGCGCAACTATCGTCAAAAAGGAATATGAGCGCATGGTGGCTGAGGGCGACAGGAATGTTATAATAACCTCCTGCTGCCACTCGATAAATCTGCTCATTCAAAAGTATTATCCTTCGGTACTCCCCTATCTTGCGGATGTCATGTCGCCCATGCAGGCGCATTGCACCGATATCAAAAAGAGATATCCCGACGCAAAGACCGTGTTTATCGGCCCCTGCGTTGCCAAGAAGGACGAAGCGCAGTATTATGACGGTATCGTTGACGCCGTGCTGACCTTTGACGAGCTGACCGAATGGCTCAAAAATGAGAATATCGAGCTTGAAAAGGAGCTTGACAGCGACGAGAACAGCAGGGCGAGATTCTTCCCGACCACGGGCGGTATACTCAAGACTATGGCGCTTGACGACCCGAAATACACCTATATGTCGCTTGACGGCGTTGAGAACTGCATGGCAGCTCTTAAAGAAATTGATAACGGCAGCATCAATAACTGCTTTATCGAGATGTCAGCCTGCGTCGGCAGTTGCGTCGGCGGCCCCGTTATGGAGAAATTCCACCGTTCACCCATCAAGGATTACGCCGCAGTTGCGAATTTTGCAGGCAAGAACGATTTTGAGGTCGATATGCCAATGCCTGCCGAGATCCACAAGACCTTCACCGCTATCGAGCGCCGCATGATGCCGCCCTCGGAGAGCGAGATAAGAGATATCCTGCGCCAGATGGGCAAGATGAAGCCCTCCGACGAGCTGAACTGCGGCTCCTGCGGTTACAATACCTGCCGCGAGAAAGCCATTGCAATTTATCACGGCAAGGCTGAGATATCAATGTGCCTCCCCTACCTCAAGGATAAGGCTGAGAGCTTCTCGGATAACATAGTCCGCAACACTCCGAACGGTCTTATAGTCCTTAACGAAAAGCTCGAGGTGCAGCAGATAAACAAGGCTGCGCTGAAGATAATGAACCTGCGCTCGGAATCCGACATTCTCGGCGACCAGGTCGTCAGAGTGCTTGACCCCGCCGATTTCATCGAGGTGCTCAAGACCGGCAGAAGTATTCATAACAAGCGTGAATACCTCGCCGAATATGAGAAATATGTCGAGTTCACCGTTGTGTGCGACAAGGAATACAGGCTGCTCGTGTGCATCATGCGTGATGTCACCGACGAGGAGCTTGCCAAGGAGCGCAAGGAGAATATAAGCCGCCAGACAGTCGAGATAGCCGATAACGTGGTCGATAAGCAGATGCGTATCGTCCAGGAAATAGCTTCTCTGCTCGGCGAGACTGCGGCGGAGACCAAAATCGCCTTAACGAAGCTGAAGGAGTCGATCGCTGATGAATAATCTGTGCGCCGATATAGGCTGCAAAAGCATAAATCACATCGGCGAGCAGCTCTGCGGCGACCATGTGGATATAGTCGAGCAGGGCGAAAACTCAACCGTAATTGTGCTTGCCGACGGCCTTGGGAGCGGCGTTAAGGCCAGCATCCTCTCCACCCTGACCTCAAAGATAATCTCTACCATGATGGCTCAGGGGCTTTCACTCGAGGAATGCGTCTCGACCATTGCCGCAACGCTCCCCATATGCTCCGTAAGAGGCGTTGCCTACTCAACATTCACAATAATCCATATTATTGATAACTCTACCGTCGAGCTGATCCAGTATGACAACCCGCAGATCATCATGCTGCGCGACTGTGAGATATATGATTACCCCGTGAGCGAAGTCATAATCGGCGGCAAAAAGATTCTCAAATCCAATATCAAGCTGCGTGAGAACGATATATTTATCGCAATGAGCGACGGCTGCCCTCACGCAGGCATTGGCACGGCATTCAATTTCGGCTGGAAGAGAGATGATATTGCGGAATTCATCCGCTCCGTTGCCCACGTCGGCTTCACGGCAAAAACTCTCTCGACTATGCTGATTGATGAGTGCAACAAGCTCTACGGCGGCAAGCCCGGTGACGACGCTACGGCCTGCGTTATCCGCATTAGGAAGCGTGAGCCGATGAATATCCTCTTCGGCCCACCGTCACACCGTGACGACTGTGACAGAATGATGTCGCTCTTCTTCTCCAAAGAAGGCAAGCACATTATCTGCGGCGGCACGACCTCATCGATAGCCGCAAAGTATCTCGGCAAGGAAGTCAAGACTACGCTCAAATTCGAGCGCAGCGACGTGCCCCCGATCGCTTATATCGACGGCGTCGATCTTGTCACAGAGGGCGTTATTACAATAAATAAGGTGCTTGAATACGCCAAAGACGCACTCGGCGACAATGAGGAATACGCCCACTGGAGCGTTTCTCAGGACGGTGCTTCGCTTATATGTCGTATGCTCTTTGAGGAAGCGACGGATATCAATTTCTATGTCGGCAGAGCTATTAACCCCGCTCATCAGAATCCCGACCTGCCTATTAACTTCAATATAAAGATGAATCTTGTTCAGGAGCTTTCGGAATGCCTGAGAAAAATGGGCAAGAGGATCAAGGTCAGCTATTTTTAACGGACACTGAGGTGTGATATGAGAAAATTCGATACAAAGGTACAATATCTTAAATATAAGGTTCTCCGCGAAGTGGCGAGAGAGGCGTGGAACGATACTCTGCTTGAGCATCTTGTGGATATTCCCAAGAAGATTGTTCCGGGCAACACTCCCACCATGCGCTGCTGCGTTTATAAAGAAAGGGCTATCCTGGCCGAGCGAGTGAAGCTCGCAATGGGCGGCTGCAAAGAGAACCACAATGTTATCGAGGTCATCGACACCGCCTGCGACGAGTGCCCTATGGGCGGCTACGAAGTCACCAACGCCTGCCGCGGTTGCCTCGCTCACCGCTGCGAGGATGTCTGCAAGAGAGGCGCTATCTCCTTTGACCACAATCATGTCGCCCATATTGACAAATCCAAGTGCGTCGGCTGCGGAATGTGTGCCAAGGTCTGCCCCTACACCGCCATTATCAGCCGTAAACGCCCGTGTGAGAACGCTTGCAAGATCAAAGCTATCTCAATGAACGAGAACAAGGCGGCTCAGATAGATAATGACAAGTGCATTGCCTGCGGCGCCTGCGTTTACCAGTGCCCGTTCGGCGCAATAACTGATAAATCCTATATTCTCGATGTTATCGACATCATCAAGAAGAGCGAGAATAACACAAAATACAAGGTCTACGCCGTGGTCGCTCCGTCAATCTCGAGCCAGTTCACATATGCAAAGCTCGGTCAGGTCATTAAGGGGCTCAAAGAGCTGGGCTTCCACACCGTTATCGAAGCCGCTCTCGGCGCCGATATGGTCGCTTTTGCCGAGTCTCAGGAGCTTGCGGAGAAGGGCTTCCTGACAAGCTCGTGCTGCCCTGCATTTGTCAGCTATATTGAGAAAGCGTTCCCCGACCTTGCCGAGAATATTTCGCATAACCTCTCCCCCATGGCGACGGTCGCAAAATATATCAAGAGCAAGGATCCCGATTCAAGCATCGTCTTTATAGGCCCCTGCACCGCCAAGAAAGCCGAGGTGCAGAAAGAAAGCGTAAGGCCCTATATTGACGCCGCGATGACCTTTGAGGAGCTTCAGGCGCTCTTTGACAGCCGTGATATAGATATTATGACTCTCGGCGAGGATGTGCTTGACAATGCCTCGTATTTCGGCAGAATATTTGCCCGCTGCGGCGGACTTGCCGACGCTGTTGCCGAGGGGCTCAAGGAGCAAGGCATTGATGACTTTGAACTGAAGCCGATATCCTGCGACGGTATCGAAGCCTGCAAGACAGCGTTGCTCAAAAAGCGCAAAAATGTGCTTGACGCCAACTTCATTGAGGGTATGGCCTGCATCGGCGGCTGTATAGGCGGCGCCGGTTGCCTCACCCACGGCGAGAAGAATAAGGCTGAGGTCGATAAATACGGCAGAGAGGCCTATGAAAAGACCATCAAAGACGCCATAAAATATTTGGACATCTGATAAAAAAGCGGAGTGAGCTTTATTGCTTTCTCCGCTTTACAAATGTATATAAACCGTGCTATAATGAAATAAAGACTATCCGTACCGGTTTATCCGGGAAAGGAGCGACTATGACCGAATACGTTATCGAACCAGGCAGCGGTCGGCTGACCGTCAGCGGCGCTAAGGCGGCACCGATACTTACAATATTAAACGCCGACGAATTTCGAAGCAAAAACGAGCCATTTATAAATCACAAAGAGCTGTCACACAACCTCGGCTCTATCCGCTACTGCAAGGCGGAATTGTTTCGCGATCACCTCTGGGGCACATTGAGGATCCCGCAAAAAAGCGAGAGCCGTGACCCACAGCTTTCGTTTATTTTCTATCTAACCGATGACTCGCTTTATTTTATCGAAGATACAGGTGATATCAAGCAATGGTTAAAGACTATGTCTGCCAAGATGAGCAGGGTCGAGTCCTCCGCCGAGCTACTTCTGCGGCTTTTTGGGAAAATGATAGAGAATGATATCATATATCTCTCGCATCTTGAGAAGAAGACCGAGGATCTTGAGGATAGACTTATCGACGGCGACTCGGACAATTTCTTTGAGCAGCTCACAAAGCTCCAACGCAAGCTTTCGGAGCTGAACGCCTATTATGAGCAGCTAACAGCGATAGGCGACCTTATCGGATCCTGCACCTCCCCCGCCCTTGTCGGCGGCACCGAGCAATGGGGTAGGTATTCAATGCGTACCGAGCGGCTGAGCAATCACACAAGGCTGCTCCAAGAGAATATACAGCGCCTCAGGGAGCTTTACAGAGTGCAGCAGGACGAGAAACAGAATAACGTGATGTGTATTCTGACCGTCGTCACCACCTTTTTCCTGCCGCTTACGCTGCTGACAGGCTGGTACGGCATGAACTTTGTGAATATGCCTGAGCTTCATTGGAAATTCGGATATTATATAGTTATTGCCGTTGCGGCAGTGATAGCGATTATCGAGCTGATATACTTTAAGAAAAAGAAATTTTGATTTGTTATGGTTTTAAAATACCGGACTTAATAAATAATCCGCCTTGCCTTTAACGGCAGGGCGGATATATTTTACGGCAGCTTATTTATGATAGAGCTTCTTGGTCTGATATCTCGGCTCGCAGGTGAGGTTGATGCCGAGCTTTCTGTAGACATCCTGATCGACCTGTGAGAGGATAACGGTCGAGTGCGCTTCACAGCCCGCAAGCATACCGATAGCTTCAAGCGCCTTTTTGGCGACGGGGTTGGTGTTGGCGCTCATTGAGAGGGCGATAAGCGTCTCGTCTGAGTGGAGCCTCGGGTTGTGATTTTTCAGAATAGCAATTTTCAGCTTCTGGATAGGCTCGATTATAGAGGGGGCTATCATCAGCAGATCGTCGGGCAGACCAGCAACGGTCTTAACGGCGTTGAGCAGAGCCGCCGATGAGGCACCGAGCAGATTTGAGGTCTTGCCGGTGACTATCGTGCCGTCGGGCAGCTCAATCGCAACTGCGGGCTGACCGTCGGTCGCTTCGCTCTTTTTGTCTGCGGCGCTGATAACCTTTCTGTCCTCGGGGCTGATGCCGGCCTGGTTCATAAGGCTGATTATCTTATCGACCGCTTCCTGCTTGCCTCTGCCCATTCTGAGATCGCAGAGAGCAGCGAAATAGCGGCGGATTATCTCTTCTTTAGAGGCTTCTTTGGTCGCCTCGTCGTCGCAAATGGCGTAGCCCGCCATGTTGACACCCATATCCGTGGGTGATTTATAGGGGCTGACGCCCTCTATTTTCTCAAATATAGCGTTGAGCACGGGGAAAACTTCAACATCGCGGTTATAATTGACAGTAGTTATGCCATAGGCTTCAAGGTGGTACGGGTCTATCATGTTGACGTCGTTGAGGTCAGCCGTCGCCGCTTCATAGGCGAGGTTCACGGGGTGTTTAAGGGGAAGATTCCATATCGGGAAGGTCTCAAACTTTGCGTAGCCGGCTTTGTTGCCTCTGAGATTTTCGTGATAAAGCTGTGAAAGACATGTCGACATTTTACCGCTGCCCGGGCCGGGTGCTGTGATGACCACAAGGGGTCTGGTGGTTTCAATAAATTCGTTTTTGCCGAAGCCCTCATCGCTGACAATGTGGGCAACATTATAAGGATAACCCTCTATCGGGTAATGCAGGAAAACCTTGACTCCGAGCTTTTCGAGCTTGTCTTTGAAGGCGCTTGCGGACGGCTGCCCCTTGAACTGTGAGAGCACCACGCTGCCAACATAGAGCCCCGCTTCACGGTAAGCGTCTATCAGGCGGAGCACGTCGGTATCATAAGTGATGCCGAGATCGCGGCGCATCTTATTACTCTCGATATCGCCGGAATTAATGACTATGACGACTTCAACGTCATTGGCAATGCTCAGCAGCATCTGCAGCTTACTGTCAGGCGCGAAACCCGGCAGAACTCTTGACGCATGGTAATCGTCAAACAGTTTACCGCCGAATTCGAGGTAGAGCTTGCCTCCGAATTCGCCGATACGCTTACTGATCTGCTCCGATTGGCGGCTGATGTAAGCGGCGTTGTCAAAACCTATCCTTTTCACAGCAAAAACACCCTTTCTCATTGCTCCGAAAGCCGAAAATCACCGCATGACAGCGGCTCGCAAAGCGTCAACATACCAAATAATTATATATCAATCGACCATGCAAATCAAGAGCGAATGCAAAAAAATACTAATACGGTTGCCAAAAGCAGATAAAAGCCGTATAATGTAAGAAACAAGCCGAAAAGGAGTGACAACCGTGAATTCGTGCGCCGTGTCGCACCCGATACCGCCGGTCTATGATTCGCATTCAAGAATACTGATACTCGGTTCATTCCCGTCAGTTAAATCAAGGGAAAACGGCTTCTTCTACGGCCACAGCAGAAATCGCTTCTGGAAAACGGTCTCCGCTGTTATCGGCCTCCCCGAGCCCAAGTCAATTGAGGAGAAGAAAAAGATGCTGCTTGACAGCGGCATTGCGCTCTGGGACGTTATTGCCTCATGCGAGATAAGCGCCAGCTCCGACAGCAGCATCAAAAACGCCGTGCCGAACGATATTTCGCCCATTCTTGCCGCCGCGGATATCAGGAGGATATTCGTAAACGGCAAAACCGCCGAGAAATATTACCGCAAATTCATTTTGCCCGTCGTGGGCATTGAAGCGGTCACTCTGCCGTCGACAAGCCCCGCAAATGCGGCATATTCGCTCGATAAACTTATCGAAGCATGGAGAATCATATTTGAAGAAATAAAATAAGGAGATTTGTGTATGTGCCCTATGAATGAGGAAGAAAAAATCATGGCGGGTATCCTCTTTTGCCCCGGCGACCCTATGCTCAGAGCAATGAAGCTCAAGACCCACAACCTGAATGTTGATTACAACGGCACCCATGAGGACGAGACGGAGAAGCGCGCGGCTATCCTCTCCGAGATCATCGGCGAATTCGGCGAGGGCGGCTTCATACAAGGGCCTATCGCCTTTCATTACGGCAAGCACACAAAAATCGGCAAGCGATTCTTCGGCAACTTCAATCTGACCATTCAGGATGATGCCGAGGTCACGATTGGTGACAACTGCAATTTCGGGCCGAATGTTACAATTGTAACGCCGATCCACCCTATGCTGCCCGATGAACGCCGAGAGATGATGAATGCCGACGGCGAAAAAAAGCGTTTTTGCTATGCAAAGCCCGTGCATATCGGCAATGACTGCTGGTTCGGCGCTTCGGTAACGGTCTGCCCGGGAGTGACTATCGGAGATAACTGCGTTATCGGCGCGGGCAGCGTAGTTACAAGAGATATCCCGTCAAACAGCTTTGCGGCGGGCGTTCCCTGCAAGGTTATAAGGGAAATAACTGATGCCGACAGTATGAAGTATAAACCTGAAATTCTGGCTGACAATAGAGTGATCGAAGCCGACGAGAAGTAAAATTACAGCAAAAAACCACCGACTAATTAAATCGGTGGTTTCCTATTTATCTAACGGTGTCGGCGAATTCAAACGGGTCGATTTCGCCTTTATACGGCTTGAATGCGACTGTGAATTCAATAGGCTCAAAATCCCATTTACGCTCGAGCTCAACGGTTTCATAGTATCCCCTGCCGCCTCTTACATCAAACTGATAGTCAAGATAGACATAGGTGCGCTTATCGGGCACAAGCTCGTCATTATGCGCAGTGCTCTCAAGCATATGCGGTGTATAATGCGAGGCGTTGAAAAGGAACGACTCCTTGCCGACGGGCGCAAATATCATGCCGTATTCCCTGCTCTCGACTGCGCCGTAGCGTGAGCCGTAATGAGCGCCGTTCTCAATGGGTCTGATATAAGGCACAAAATTCTCGTCGACAGTCGGGGTAAATCTGCCGTAGCGCTGCGACCTGTGACGGTCGGGATAGGCTTCAACTGGGCCTTTGCCGAAATAATCCATGCGCTCGAAGCCCTCATTCAGCGTGAAGCGGAAGCCGAAGCGGGGCAGACGCATGTTCATCTCACGCAGCAGCTCGCGCAGCTTGCCTTTGAAGCCGAGAGTTGCGCTGCCGTCGCCGTAGAAACGGTAGATCAGTTCGCCGCTGATGACAGGTACGACAGCGGGGCCGCCGATCGCAACATGGCAGCGAATGGTCAGGGCGTCGACTTCAGGCTCGATAACTGCGTCATAGGTCTGCTGAGACACAGCCTGCATGGCTGCGCTTTTGCGATCCTCAGCCGCCGAGAGTTGATTGTAGCCATGTGCCATCCAAATCTCAACGGACGTGGGCGCCGAAAGCAGCTCTTTGCCGCCGACGCTGGCCGATGAGATCCTGCCATAGGGCTTATCAAACACATATTTTATATCACCTGCCGTTATCTCAACGAAGCGGCTGCCATCTATGAATTCGAGCTTGCCGCCGGCTAAAGGCAGGTGTTCACGCTCACATGAGAGGTCGAATTGCTCATATCCGAGTTCATAGCCCGCCGACGCCCATTTGCAGTCTTTCTTTAATTTGAAGAAAAGATTGAGATAGCAACAGTCGGAGAGCGGAGCGTCGTCAAACAGCTTGTAGCTCCTTGCGGAACGGGCGGGAATATCGGTATCGTCGATTTTGCCGCTGAGCACAACGCCGCCGTTCACTTCGACCGACCATTCGATTTCAAGGTCGCCGAGGGATTCAAAATATCTGCGGTTGAATATCTTAACGCTGCCGTCCGAGTATTCGGCCTCAAACGGCTGATAGGCTTTCTTCATATCATAATATCCGGGGCGCAGCCTGCGGTCGGGGAATACAACACCGTCAACGCAGCAGATGCTGTTGTTGGGGAAGTCGCCGAAGTCGCCGCCGTAGCGGAATCTGCCGCCGCCGATATCAACGCCGTGATCGGTCAGCTCCCAGAAGCAGCCGCCGAAAAGCTGAGGATAATTCCTGAACATATCGCAATGAGCGTGGATATCGCCTGTGCTCATTGAGCAGCAGAATTCACAGAAGAAGAAAGGTTTCTTGGCATTTTTATTTTTGCAGTATTCCTCGGTGTACTCGAGAGAGGCATACATGCGGCTCTCAACATCTGAAATGTCGGAATAATTCTCCCCGATCGGCACGGCTTTGAATTCAAGATGAGCATTCTCATAGTGAACTATCGCCTCGGGGTCGCGGGATTTGATATAGTTCCGCATCGCGCGGTGATTCTTGCCGCAGCCCGATTCGTTACCGAGCGACCACATGATAACGCAGGAGGCGTTTTTGTCACGCTCAAAGAGTCTTTCGGCTCTGTCAACATAGGCAGGCTCCCACTCGTCGTCGGTTGAGAGCTTTGACCAGCGCATCCAATCCCATGTGTCACGGTATTCAAAGCCCATGCCATGGGTCTCAATATCCGCTTCATCAACGACCATAATGCCGTATTCGCTGCAAAGGTCGAGGAATCTCGGGTCGTTGGGGTAATGTGAGGTGCGAACTGTGTTGCAGTTGCCTTGCTTTATTATCTCAAGATCACGCTTCATATGCTCGACAGTGGCGTAGTAGCCGGTATCGGGGTCGGAATCGTGGCGGTTTATGCCGTAGAGCTTGATGGGTTTATTGTTGAAATATGCAATATTGCCCCTAATCTCGACTCGCTTAAAGCCTATCTTAAACGGTATCACTTCACTGCCGCAGGAGACGAGCAGCGTATAAAGCTCGGGCGATTCGCTGCTCCAAAGGACGGGGTCAGCAATACGCTCGGGCAGGCTGCCGCCGTCGCTGATGATTTCGCCGTTCGGGGCGATGAGCTTATAATTAACCGAAATATCGCCGTCGGCTGCGATATCAGCCGAGAGAGCGGCTGAGTCAAGGTCTGCGCTGAGTGAATACTTAATATATATATCGGCAATATGGTTTTCATCACGCTCGAGGATATAGACCTCTCTGAAAATACCCGACAGGCGGAACATATCCTGATCCTCAAGATAGCTGCCGTCGCACCATTTGACCACAAGCACGTCAATTGTGTTTTCACCGTCAATGGCATACTCCGTTATATCTATCTCGCTCGTGCAGTGGCTCACTTGGCTGTAGGCGGCAAAACTGCCGTTAATAAAGAGATAAAAGCAGGAGGAAACGCCCTCAAAATTGATATAATACTTCTTTTGCGGCTTTTTATCGAGCTTTACGGTGCGCCTGTAGTGACCCGTGGGGTTATCCTGAGGCACATGGGGCGGGTCGAGCGGGAAAGGATAAAAAAGATTGCTGTAAAGCGGCACATCGAAGCCTTTGCCAAGCTCCGTTTGCCAGCATTTCGGCACTTTGAGCTTCATATCTGTCCGAGCCGAAGCCAAATCGGCGGGGACATCTTCAAAAGTCTGATAGAACTTAAAATCCCAGTCGCCGCAAAGGTTTATGAAATGCTCGGAGCGGTCTCTGTCGCCGCTGAGAGCTGCCTGTTCGCTGTGATAAGGTATAAAATATGCCCTCGGCTTCTCGCAGCCGATATGCAGATGCTCAAAGCTCTTGTGGTAAGGTTTGAATTCCATAATCTTCCCCTTTCTCTTCATATTAAATTTATATCATATATCGCTTTCATTTGCAAGGCAGTCGTCAAGGATTTTAAGCACTAAGGCAAATTTTTCACGGCTCACGCCCGAGTAATTTATCAGGGCCATGTGCTCGGCTCGGCTCAGCCCTCGGTAATATTGCGAAAGGAACGATATCCTTACCCCCCTTGCGGCACATTCCTCGGTTAGCCGCTTGTCGCTGATATCGGTTTTGATCTTCAGCAGGGAGTGCAGACCCGAATCCCGCTNTCATGAAGTGCAGACCCGAATCCGGCTCGATTATCTCGGCTCGGTCGGCAATGGGGCTTGACCTTATCAGCGATATCAAATCGTTGCGCAGGGTCTTATATTGACGCTTCATGCGGCTGATATGCCGCTCAAATCCGCCGCTCGTGATGAATTTTGCAAGCGTATATTGCTCAAACGACGCCACCGTGCAGGCGTAAAAGCCGAGCTTCTCACGGTATTTCTCCGCAAGCTGCGGCGGCAATATCATGTAGCTGATTCTAATCGAAGGCGAGATTGTCTTTGAAAAAGTGTTGATGTATATAACTCTGCCGTTTGCGTCGGCGGTCTGCATCGGCGGAATCGGCTTGCCTACAAAGCGGAATTCGCTGTCGTATTCATCCTCGATGATATATCTGCCCGGGGCTGAATTCGCCCATTCGAGCAGCTCGAAGCGCCGCTTCTGACCCGTCACCGTGCCCGTCGGGAAATGATGAGCCGGGGATATATGCGCCACCTGGGCGCCCGAAGCCTTGAGACAGCCGACATCAACGCCTGATTGATCCATGTCGACAAATACGCAGTGTGCCCCGTGGGCTGTGTATACCTCGGGTATCTTGCCGTATGACGGATTCTCAAGCGCAAATATCTTGTTGCTGCCGAGTAGCTGGACTATCAGGCCGTAGAGATATTCCGTGCCTGCGCCTATGACGAGCAGCGATGGGTTGACGCTCATGCCACGGTTATCCGCAAGGTAGCCGCAGATAGCCTCACGCAGGCAGCGGGCACCGTTATAAGGCACGGGAGCGAGCAACTCGCCGCTGCTGTCAAGCACCGTTTCACGCATCAGCTTCGCCCACGCGGATATCGGGAAAGAATCGGGATCGACGGCGTTTGAACGGATATCGGCGATATATTGCCGCTTCTCCGGCTCCGGGGCATTTTCGGCTGTTGACGGGGCAGTAAGGGCGGGCGCAACCTGCTCGGCATAATAACCCTTCTTTTCGACGGAATAAATATAGCCCTCTGCCGCAAGCTGGGCGTAGGCCGCCTCGACCGTCACCTTACTGACGCCGAGATGCTCCGCCAAAGTTCTCTTGGACGGCAGCTTTGCCCCGCAGCGGAGCCTGCCGCTCGTTATGTCTCGTCTTATACAGTCATAAAGCTGCTCATAAAGCGGAGCTTTGCCTTTGCGGTCAAAAACGTAAGTGAGCATCGGTTTCTCCAATCTGGCATTATCAAATAATCAGAAAATGGCACTTGTAACAATGCCACAATAGATTATAATAGATAAAAATTGCTTTTGCAAGGGGGTTTTACGATGAAAAACCAAAAATTAAGAAAAACTGTGTTTGCGGCGCTCTTTGCGGCGATAATATGTGTTGCGACGATCGTTGTGCAGATACCGACGCCCGCGACCAACGGCTTCTTTAACCTCGGCGACTGCTTTGTTATTATAGCCGGTCAGCTGCTCGGCGTTGGCTTCGGCGCTTTGGCGGCGGGCATAGGCTCGTGCCTTGCGGATGTCTTTGCGGGTTGTGTATCCTTCGCACCCGGCACATTCGTCATAAAGGCGGTCATGGGCGCAGTTGTGGCTTTGATTTATAAAGCCCTCGCCAAAAAGAACGCTTTTGCCGCAAGCATCGTCTCCGCCATCGTTTCGGAGGTCATAATGGTGCTCGGATATTTCGGCTACGAGGGGCTGATTTTGAAATTCGGTCTCGGCGCAGTCGGCAGTATTCCCGCCAATATCGCTCAGGGCGTTGTAGCGATAGTCCTCTCCGTGGCGGTCTCGGCGGCGCTCAAAAAAGCAAAATTAATTGAAAAAATGCAATGAGGAGAAGATATAAATGGATGGGATTTATGAACAGGCTCGTGCCGCGGCACTGGAGCTTTGCGAACAATCTGGTATCGGCGAGGGTGATGTGGCGGTCATCGGCTGCTCGACAAGCGTTGTGCTCGGCAAAAAAATGGGCACGAGCGGCTGTGTAGACACCGCAAAGTCGATCTATGACGGCTTGATGAGCGTATTCGCCGAGAAGGGCATATACCTTGCCGCTCAATGCTGCGAGCATCTCAACAGAGCGATAATTATCGAAAGCGAAAAGGCAAAGGAGCTGGGGCTTGAGCGTGTGTGCGTAGTCCCCTATCCCCATGCGGGCGGGTCGTTCGCGACCACAGCTTATCATTCGATGAAATCGCCCGTGGCAGTCGAGGAGATCAAGGCTGACGCCGGCATTGATATCGGCGGAACGCTCATAGGAATGCATCTCAAGAGAGTTGCCGTGCCGCTGAAGCTCGAGCATAAGGAGATCGGCTGCGCGCGCCTGACGGCGGCAAGGACAAGGCCGAAATTCATCGGCGGCGAAAGAGCCAAATACGAATAATCTGAGTCAGCTCGCAGAGTAAAACTGTGGGCTGATATTTTTATTTAATTTGTTTATTTTATGTTGCTTTTATCGTTCTTTTTTGTTAAAATGGTTACATCATACAGTCAAAGGAGCGAAGATATGAAGACATTAAAGCTGAGCGTACTCGACGATATGTATTGGCAGCTTCCGAAATACTGCGTTACTGCCAAAAAGGACATCGGCGTGTGGGAATACACCAGAGGTGAATTCCTCGGCGAGGACGGTTACAGATATGACGATTTCAAAAGCACTATAAAGACGGGTGACCGCTGGCTTGCGGCCTATGACTCGGCTCATTTCTTTAAGGCGAGCGTCACCGTGCCCTACGAGATGGACGGCAAGCCCCTGAGAGCAAGGCTCAAGGTGGGCGGCGAAGCCCTTGTCAAGTGTAACGGCAAATATGTTGCGGGCTGCACCTCAAGGCGCACGATACCCGATAGAGCCGACGTTGAGCTCGGTATACACAAGGGCGGCGAGGTGCTGACCTTTGAGGTGGAAGCGACGGTCGATTCCATGGAATTTTGCGACGACGCAATGGAAGGCGCAAAATATCAGGAATGCGACTTCGGCGAGACGAGCATTTTCACCGTTGACCCCGAATGCGAGGGCTACTTCTTTGACCTTGAGGTCGCTTTTGACGCCCTCGACTATATCAAAGACGAGCATATAAAGAGCAAGGTCTATGCCGCGATAGACGACAGTCTGCATGTAGTTGACTATGACTTCGAGCCTGACGCTGTCAGAGAGTCAATGCACCGCGCAAGGCAGCTTTACCTTAAAAGGATATCGGAGATCGAGTGGAGCGCCCAGAGCAGAGTTATGCTCACAGGTCACAGCCACATTGACGTTGCCTGGCTTTGGAGAGTGCAGGAGAGCATCCGTAAGAGCGCGAGGACCTTCACCAACGTCACCTCGCTCATGGATATCTACCCCGAGATGACCTTCGGTCAGAGCGAAGCGGTGCTTTATGACATGGTGAAGCGCCACTATCCCGAGATATATGAGAAGCTGAAAGAGAAGGTCGCGGCAGGTCAGTGGGATATCTGCGGCAACGTCTGGGTCGAGGCTGACACTAATATTTCCTCGGGCGAGTCGCTTATACGTCAGGTGCTCTACGGCACGGAATTCTTCAAAAGAGAATTCGGTAAGGTCTCCAAGACCTATTGGCTGCCCGACTGCTTCGGCTTCACCGCCGCCCTGCCTCAAATAATAAAGGGCTGCGGCATGGAGAACTTCATAACCTCAAAGCTCTCATACAATGACACGACTAAATTCCCCTATCATATGTTCATGTGGCAGGGCAACAACGGCGACAGGGTCTACGCTCACCTCATGCTGCCCGGATATAACTGCAATTTCAAGGTCGGCGAGATAATGACCGCCGATCACGAGTGCAACAATAAGAGCATCCTCAACACCGCCATGAGCATGTACGGGTTCGGCGACGGCGGCGGCGGCCCGACGAGAGGAATGCTTGAGAGAGGCAGGCGCCTTCGCAACTTCCCGGGTCTGCCCAAGACCGAGATAGGCCACATTGACGACTTCTTTATGACATATCATGGCAAAGAGGATGAGCTGCCAGTCTGGAACGGCGAAATGTATTATGAGAACCACAGGGGCACATTCACGAGCCAGGCTTTTGTGAAGAAGAATAACCGCAAGGGTGAGATAGCGCTCACCCGCTGCGAAATGCTCGCTTCGTTCGCCGAGATCATAAAGGGCAAAAAATACCCCAAGGAGCGTCTTGAAGAAGCATGGAGAATACTGATGACAAATCAGTTCCACGATATCCTGCCCGGCTCTTCTATTCACCAAGTGTTTGAGGATTGCCGCAAGACTTACGCCGAGATGAATTCGATATGGAAAGAAGTGCGCGAGGATACGCTCGGCACGCTCGCCGTCGGCGAAAAGGACAGCGTGACGGTCTGGAATCTCTCCGCATTCGCTCATACCGGCCCCGTGACGGTCGAGGGCGTGCCCGCAGGCCGCTATCCCGTTGGCGAGGACGGCAACGCCCTGAGAAGCGCCTATTCCGACGGCAAGCTGATATTTCTGCCCGATGAGATAGCGCCCATGAGCTACCGTGTATTCACGCTCAAGGAAGGCAAGGCCGAATTCGACTGCGTTAAAGCTACCGAAAACGAGCTTGCAAACGGCGTTATAACCGTGAAGCTCGACGATAACGCGATCATCACAAGCGTTGTTTGCGATGAAAGCGGCCGAGAGGCTCTCGACGGCAGAGGCAATATATTGACGATATCGCTTGACAAATGCGACCACGAAACGGCGTGGAATCTTGAGCTGAATTACACAAAGAAAATGTGGGAGTTGACAAAGGCGGACAGCGTTGAAGTTATTGAAAGCAACGCTCTCAGAGGCGTTATCAGAGTCAAGCGCAGCTTCAACAGATCGCTCATCACTCAGGATATCACGCTCTATGCGGGTCTTGATTATGTTGAATTTGATACCACGGTCGATTGGCATGAGACGGATAAGGTGCTGAAGGCAGGCTTTGACGTCAATGTTATCGACACCGATGCCACATATGATATCGCTCACGGCACTTTTAAGCGCCCGACGCATTGGAACACCGCCTATGATATGACAAGGTTTGAGGTTGCGGCTCACAAGTGGGCTGATCTCTCAGAGGGCGGCTTCGGATGCAGCATTATGAACGACTGCAAATACGGCTATGATATCCACAACAGCCACATGAGAATTACGCTCATGCGCGCCCCCACCTGCCCTGACAGGACGGGCGACCACGGCATCAACACATTCAGATATGCATTCCTTCCGCATTCCTCCGATTGGAGAAACAGGACCGTCAGCGCTGCAAACGATTTCAATATCGACTGCATTGCCGTCTATAACGCCGAGGATAACGGCGGTGAGGCTCGGCACAGCTTCATAAAAACAAGCGGCGGCGACGTTGTCATAGACGCATTCAAAAAAGCTCAGGACGGCAGAGGATATATCCTCAGGATCGTTGAAGCTACCCAAACCAGAGGCAATATCGGCGTTGAATTCGGCTTCGATATCTCAGAGGTCATCGAGTGCAACATGATTGAGGAGGATAAGCAGCTAATCCCCTGCGCCGACAATTCATTCAGCTTCGCCATAAAACCGTTTGAGGTCAAGACCTACAGAATAATCATCTGACCGTAAAATTTCAGAGGGTAAGGAAAAGCTCCTTACCCTCTGTTTTTATATTCAATTATCAAAAAGGCAGATATTGCTCTCTGAGAGCCGTCCTGACCTTTTTGAGGTCGGGCACGAGCACTGACATGCCTCTTATCTTGGCGTACTGATAGCAGCCCTCGCCGGGGACATAATGGCTGCTGACCTGAATGCTCGGCAGCGACGGGGCGTATCTCAGCGCAAGTGAGCTAATATCCATATTGCTCATATCCGTTGTGATAAGCGGCAGCACGGTGTCGAGCAGCGACATCAGCTGCTTGACGCTGCAATTTCTCAGCTTGCCTATCGCGGAATTGATAACATTCCTCTGCCTGGCAGTGCGGTTAAAGTCGCTGTCGATATATCTTATCCTTGCATATGTCAACGCCTGTTCACCGTTCAGGTGATTCATGCCTGCGGTCGCTCCCCCGCCGACTATTGCCGCTTCTGCTTCACTGAGACTGATATCGACGCCGCCGATAGTGTCAATAACACCCGTGAAGCCGTTGAAATCGACCTCGAAGCAGCCGTCGACCGTAACACCGAAGTTGAGATAGAGCGTTTCCTTGAGCAGCGGGAATCCGCCGAAAACATAGGCGGAATTAAGCCTGTTGTCGGAGTAACCGGGTATCTGCACATATAGGTCGCGCAGGAAAGATATCATCGAGAGCTGATTATTCTCGGGATTATAGCTGCAAAGGATCATCGAGTCCGAACGCTGCCTGCCCTGGCCGGGGCGCCTGTCCTGACCGACAAGCAGGATATTGACGAGATCCTCATCCATGATATCCATGCCCGGATCCCAAATAATATCGCCAGGATTCATCTGTGTGCCATCACCGTCATCTGTTTCAAAATATTCCTGATCGCGAGGGAGCTTATCAATTTCACCGAAACGGTTTATTTTATTCATGTAGTGCGAAGCGACACCGAAGATAATACCCATCAGCAGAACATAGATGCCGAAAATGATGAGAATGATTTTCAGCGCTTTCTTATTCTTTTTAGTCTTTTTCTCTTCCATATTTTGACCTCCGCTCTTTATTTACAGCCCGACCGACGAGATGAAACGGTCATAATCGTCAACATCGTCGTAATCGGCCTCGGATAGCTTTTTGATATCGCTCAGTTTGGAGTTGATCCTGCCTGAATTCTTAAAGACTCGCATTGCCCACGCTGCGGGGACGAGCCACTTGCGTCCCTTTACAAAGGTGTAGCGCTTCTCAAGTGTTTGCGCGTCGGGGAAAAGTGCCCGTCTTATCACTTCACCTTTAGTTAGCTCGGTGTTACGAAGTGTTATAAGCGTATGATCCCTCGATTTGCCGAAAAGATCTGAGTCGAGTGTGTAGCCGAGGAGCCTGTCCGTAACGCTTTTGTCGATTAACTCTGTGCCGACATCAATCCCGATGCCGAACCAGTCGTTCACCGACGCGACCACTGTTGCGTAAAATTTGCCGAGGCCGAGGCGCTCGAATTCGCATCGGATAAATTCAAAATCAAGCTCGCCGCTTTTCTTTTTCAGCGCCAGTGCAATGTCAAGATACATTCTTATGCCAGCACCCGAGGTATACAGATGCTTTGCAAGGTGGCAAACGATATAGATAAAGTGATACTCGGGTCTCAGCCGATATCTCTCACCGCCATCATTGACCGCATATTCCCAAGCCTTTGAAAAATAATCGGCAAGCCCGGGTGCAGAGTTAAGTTCGGCGTCGATAAGCTCGGTGTGAAGCTCATAGTATTCATTGCCCTTTTGATAGGAAAACGACGGCTCCCAATCCTGCTTGGCAGTGTACCCGCTTTGCAGCATCAGGCTGTTGCTCCGATCCCTGTCCTCACGGCGAATCAAAATATCAATATCGCCGAATGTCCGCAGCTCGGGGATGGGGTAAAGCTCCTTTATGTACCAGCCCTTGACGGGCATATGGGCTATCCCCTCTTCGCTCAGCCGCTGCGAGAGGCTTTCAAAATCGGCGAAGCGGTTTGCGCTGATGTATATCGTCCTATACAGCAGCTCGGTCAGTTTTTCGTCAACGGCTCTATCGGCGACAAAGTGATATTTGCTGTTCATATAGGCGATTATGGGTTGGACATTATGAGCATATGCCTTGCCGAATAATCCGCCGATATCGTCAAGCTCCCGAATCTCGGGCGCTGTGCCGTTGACAAAGGCGGATAGTATCTGCAAAAGCGCTGTCTCATTCATGTTCATCCCTCCTTAGGAACAATATCAATAACACATATTTCAGGTAAATTGAATATGCGCGGAACTATCCCATAGCCCGCAAGCCCCGAACCGATTATCATTTGCATATTGCTGCTTAGTTTGAAATATCCTCGGTCGTAATCGGGGAAAAAGCCCTGCATCGGCGCAATCAGACCGCCGACAAAGGGTAGACGGATCATTCCGCCGTGGGTATGCCCGCTGATAACAAGGTCAACTCCCGGCCAGTATGATGCGGCATTGTTAAATATAAAGGTATCGGGCATATGAGCGAGGCAGATGGTCGGCAGGTCGGTATCCTCAAATTCGATCAGGAATTTATAAATATCGGAGCTTCTGAATTCATCCAGAGTCCTGCCGAACGGAAATGCATGACCCATCGTGCCGCCTATCCTGATTGTCTGCCCGCCGAAATTGCAGTCAACATAGCTGTCGTTGACTATGGTTATGCCTGCGTTGCTCACTTTTGTGAGCAGATCATCCCCAGTGCGTGAGATATACTCAAGCTCATGGTTACCCGGGGCGAAAAATGTGGGCGCTATTTCATTAAGCCTGCAAAGCAGAGCGACCATTTCATCGGCGTCGCTGATATCGGAATTATTGCTTATCATGTCACCGACTGCAAAGATCGCATCAGGCGACTGAGCTTTTATCTTATCAAGCAGCCTTGAATTGCCCTTGCCGAATTCACGGCAGTGAAGGTCGGACAGCGCCACCACCCGCACAGGCGAAGAGACACCCTCAAGCTGAATACTGTAATCGGCCGTCGATATGTAATACCTGCAAATCACAACCGAACAGATCAGAGCGAGTATGATAAAAACCAATATAACGGAAACCGTAATGAGTATTTTGCGTTTCGTATTAAAACACCTCATAAAGCCTGTTAAGTATCTCGTTATTCTGAGCTTCAAAGTCAATTCTTGCAGCGTTTTCACCGAGTTTATTTCTGAAATCATTATCGGAAACAACTTTTGAGATCGCCTCGGCTATTGATTCCGCCGATGCGTCGCAGAGCACGCCGTTGACACCGTCGGTAATAATCTCACGTCCACCGTCGGTTTTAGTTGAGATCACCGGAACTTCGAGCACCAACGCCTCGGTGATTGTAAGCCCGAATGACTCTATTCTGCTGGATTGCACAAATAAATCAGCTTGACCGATGTATGGATAAGGGTTTGCCTTTACGCCGACCATATGAACCGTTTCATCTAAGTTTTCGGCAGAAATCAGGTTGCACAGCTTAACTTTATCGGGTCCCTCGCCGATTATATACCACTGAATACGGTTAAATCCTGACTGAGTCAGAATTCTGCAAGCATTTATCGCAAGGTCGAATCCTTTATCGTCTACGAGTCTGCCGCATGAAACGATGTTAAAGCTATCTTTAACAAAAAGGTCTTGAGTTTCTTTTGATTTGTTTCTAATCCTTTCAGCGTCAACCAAATTGTGTATTTCAGAAATTTTGGAGCGATACTTTGGCATAAATTCTTTTAATCTATCTGCCATATTTTTACTGACAGCAAAAATGTGGCTGCTGGCATCATATCCGAAATTATCATGGTAAACTCTTCGGAGGTCGCTGTAATGATAAAATGAAATGTAATTATCTGCCGTTACCGATCTGAGAGTCAAGCCGGCAACTTTTGAGCTGTAAATTACCGCTGTGTCAAAATGGGTGTCGGATAAATTGCGGGCTATATATCGTCCATACAGCCATTCTTCTAAATTTCTAAAGAAAAATCTTGCAATTCTGTTTTTAATAGTTTTAATCCCGGTTGAATAGTTGCAAGCGTCAATAAAGCCAAAAAGTTTGGCAAACTTATACGGAGAAGCGAATGATACAGTATGATATCGATCGGCAAATATCAGCTTACACACTTTCGGTATATTTTTTGACATTTGCTGATTGTCGGAAGTGATCAAGCAGGTAACATCATACCTGTCATAGTCTATTCTGTTAAGAATTGAAACCAGTGCAGTCTCAATTCCACCGATCCACAGAGCGTTGTGTATGAATATTATTTTCTTTTTCATATCATTTCTCAAACTCGCTTTTCTCCGGCAATATCATTTCAAACGCGTTTTTGACTTTTGCGGAAAGAGCTTCAAAATCTATATCCACATCGGGGTCATTGAGGCAGATCATATCATGGCTTGCGTTTGTTATTATGTCGCAAAGCCCGTCCACAGTGTTGTCATCAACACCGGAGACAACATTATCGGTCATAAACGGTGAAAATTTGCCTGAAGCGATCTGCCACCAGAGCATGACCCACTGATTGACATCGTCGGCGCAGCGGAAACGGTGGGATGATGTGCGCTCAAGCAGCTCGGGCACGGAAGCCCACACCTCGTCGAATGTGCTGCGGAGATAGGCAGCAGGAGCGTGCAGATTCATAAAACCGGTGAAGTAATCAGGGAAAAGCCGCTCTATCACCTTTGTGCGAATATTGTCCTGCCAGCGATAGGCCGAATTAGCATATTTCCTGCCGAATTTTGAAACCTGCTCTTTTTTTCTGAAATGGGCATTGATAACTCCGAGGTCGTTGACTGCGGCGTGCTGCCAAATACCTATATTCCCGACAAGTTCGATCGGGCGCTCAACCCCGCAGGTGCAAGGCAGACCATCACGGAAAAATGAAGTCTCGGGCATAGGGCAGAGTATAAACGTATCATCATTGAAATACACAAAATGCTCGCTGAGATCAGGTATACGGTGAAGATTTGCCTCGATAACATGAGAACTGAAGGTCGGCAAATACTGCTCCGGAATATAGTCCTTGTGGTTGACAATCTTTAATTTATCGTGCTCGGTGTTGAGAAAAGCGGGTATATGACCCCAAGTGACAAAATAAATCTTATTTACCCACGGAGTATATTTCTCAACAGCTCTGAACCAATAAGGGAGCAGACCCCAATCACGGTAACGGTTGGCGGAGTTGCTCTCATCCGCTTTAATCGGAGAATACTTATCCTTTTCGTTTTTCCATTTCGGGTCATTACCGTCGACCCAAGAGATAACAAAGTCAATTTTCATAATTCAAATCCTTTATGTGACGAGAGAACCTATTCGGGGGATCCTCCGAATAGCCCATGAAACTATAAGCGAAAGAAGAATTGTTACAACAGTGAATAACGGCACCCCAATAATCGGAGTGATAAATGTGGGGAAGAAATCAATAAAAGTAAATAAGCTGAGTATAAGCGGATGAGATAAATAGATTCCAAAACTGTATTTTGCAATATATGATATTTGTTTATTGATTCTCTTAAAACTACGTCTCCCGAATTGTTGAAACAGGAGATAAATTGAAACAGTTTCGGCAGCAACATTCCAAGTTAAATAATCAGCTGATGTCTCATCGGCAACACCGGTCGACCATGAAAGCTTAATTACAGATACAATCGAAAAAACTGTCCCAATGATTCCGAATACATAGCAGATCCTACGTATATTTGCAGATAGTTTGTACCTTTTTAAATACCAGCCGAGAATATAATAGCCGGTGTAACCAAGCACAAATTTAAACTGCATTTTATCGGAGATCTCCTCAAAGACAACACCAATATGCGGTAGTTTGATAACCGATGGCAATATTAATTGAAAAGCAAAGAAAAGAACTATGAAGAACTCGGTTAGCTTTTTGTCGGAAGTAAATGATTTAAGCAACGGAGTTATCAAATACAATGCGGCAATAGCAAACAAAAACCACATGTGATATTCGCCGGTTATAAATTCAACTGTTATCCATTTCCAATTTTCTGCAATAGAATCTGTCCTTAAGAGATTCAAAACAGTATATATGAGTGACCAAAAAACGAAAGCAACAGCCAGCCTCGGTGTTTTCTTGGTGACAATAGTCCTGATATCCGGGGAATGACTATCGTCAAGATTAAAGCGGCCAGATATCATAAAAAACAGCGGAACGCTGAATTTACAAAGCATATCCCACACGGTGAGCGTTATCCACTGTGCCGAATGAATATTGAGCGAGCGCCATTGCATTGCACAAACGTGAATAACAACAACGGTGATCGCCGCTACAGCACGCATTGCATCATATTCAAATTCGCGGTTTGAATTTTTGGTGTCAGTCATCAGGAATTCTTCCTTTTAAATTGATTTAAGAATAATCCGATTGCGTATTTTGCCGTTTTGATCTCGCAAAGAGAATCAACAATAAGAAATAGGGGGATAATTATCACACAAGCTGCAACGCCGTATAAAATTACCTGCAGTAACGTGCTCATTTCCGGCAGAATCAGCTTTGAAGCATATGTTGTTGCCGCAAATACGATCATGTTTATTATCCATCTCTTATATGTTATCAGCGGGCTGCGATTTATCAGCCTGTTAGCGTAGATTATCATGTCGTTCGCTCTGTACAGCAGTGCAACTACCGTACCGATAAGGGCGCCGTAAATTCCGAGATAGTGTATTGCAACCAACGACACGGTTATATTGATCGAGGCCTCTAAGACGGCTCTCCACTTTGTCTGCTCAAAATGCTGTGCAAAGTCAATGATGAGGCCCGAGGACGCCCTGCTGTTTGACAAAAGGTATACTGCGGTAAAGAGCATGGGAATATACTTATCAACATACTGTATGTCGGTTACTCCGGAAGTATAGATGCCTATGAATGGCAGAATAAAAATATTCAGTATGCACATGAAAGAGAAGGTCAACGACATATTGTATACTTCATATACATTATGCAGTTTTATAAAGCGTTCTCTGTCCGAATGATATATCTGACCGAGAGCGTACGAGTATGAATAAGAGATCGTGTTCAACACGCTTTTTATGACCGTATAGAAAGTCGTATACAGCGAATACACGCTCACCACCTTCAAGTTGGTGAACAGTGTCAATAGAATTATGTCTGTATTGTCAAAGACCAATCCGGCAATCTGATGTATCAAGACATAGTTTCTCTGTGAAATCGCTTCATAATCCGGTTTCACCTTAAGATTTAACCACTTATAGTATCTGCGGATGTAGTAAACGATCGCCAGCATTTGAAGCACGCCGAAAAACAGGTACATTTCCTGAATCGCCACTACACCGAAGCCGTAAATGAGAAGCAGGATTTTGCATATCGAAGAAAGAATTGACGATACGGTTGAAATGTTGGTCAAAACATAACTTTTTCCCTCTGCTCCCATCAAAACATTGTATTTTCCCTGGACAAAGTAGCTAAGTACACTTGATGCACCGCTCAGGACAATAACAAGGAAAACAATGGCTTTTGAAAGCGTAGTTTTAACAACAAAGCAATAAACCGCGGCAAAGATAAGCACGGCGATCGCATAGATATACCCTGTACGCCGATAGAATTTGTTGGTCGCCGCCATTATAGCGTTGATCTGATCTTTGTCGTCGTTTGCAAGCGGCTTATAGAGTGCTTGATTGGTAGCTTTACCGACGCCTGCTTCAAGCAAAGTAAGGTAAGTAAAGACCGTTGAAATGGAGTGAAGCAATCCGTTGACCTCTGAGCCCAGATTGACAAGCACCAGTCTTGGGATGATAATACTCAACCCCATTGTTATTACCTGAGAAAGCAGGCCGTATATTATGTTGTTAAATCCACGTTTGGTATTCAATATATTACCTGCTTTCAAATGCCGACTATGGTGTGTTGATCGTGCCGCTCACATTAAATCAAAGCTAAGGTTTTAAGATGTCTTTTGCCAAGCGTGCACATAATGTCTAATTCGGTTTGGCGTTTTTTCAGTTGCGCTAATTGACCTATCTTTCCCTGTTAACAGACAGCCGCTATCAGCTTCGACTCATGCGACTTATTATACTTTTAACAATAATCGCAATTCTGTGACGTAATTGTGATTTTTTATTTCTCAAATAAATGACGAAAGGGCTGTACTCAATGTCAACGCCTGCATAGATGCTGTTTCTATGCTGCGTCATTACGTTGCATATGTCTTCATATGAAGCGTAGTACAGTCTCTGCTCAAGCAGCATTTTGTAGAGATTCTCCATAAATTTATCGCTGTCCGATACACCGAGCAATTCAATCTGCCTTGAAAACGGCAATAAATAATCGGGCAGATCATTAATGCTACATAAACGCCTGTATGTCTTTTTTTCGTCCTCTGATTGACGATAATGATATATAGGTTCCTGTAGGCAATAAATGTCACTACAACACGGCAAAACTTTAAGCGAAAACATAAAATCCTCCATCAGAATCATGTCCTCATCAAAAGAAGCGTTTGCTTTGACAATGGAGGCTCTTGAAAATATCTTATTGCAAACCGAGGAAAGTGAATTGCTCTCGTAGAATTCGTTAAAATTATGTATGACCTTATCAACGCAGATCGCTCCCGCAAGCGGCGGAATGAGACTGTCACGGCGGTAAATATGCTCTCGGTGATAGTAATCGAATCTCATGCCGAATATCAGCATATCCGGACGCTCGATTTCAACGGTACTAACCGCATTACAAAGTGAATTCGAGTCTAAAGAATCGTCAGCATCAAAAAAGAGGATGTATTCGCCCTGCGAATTCTCAATTCCGCAGTTCCTTGCGGCAGATACGCCTGCGTTAATCTGATGAATACACCTTACCGACGGCATTTTTTGCGATAAAGAATCGCAGATGCTGCCTGTTTTATCAGTAGAACCGTCGTCAATTATCAAAATTTCGTAATCTATAATACCCGATTCTGCGATGGAATCAACAGTATTTTCAATCGTTTCCTCGCAGTTATAGGCCGGTATGATAACACTGAAAAGCATTTCTAATCCCCACTTGTTTCAGAATTCAATTTTATGTTCCTGACAGCTTCATCCCACAAGTCATCGCTGACCTCCCAAGAGAATTTGAAGTTGAGATAATCATCTACTGAAACAATTTTTACACTCAGCACTGTAAAGTAATAAAAAGCTACCGAAAGGAGCACAAGGCAGATTGTAAGAAGCTGTTTTTGCTTTTTGTTTAAGAACAGCTTATAGCTTGCGGCTGAATCATCGTATTTCTCATCTTCAAAGTCCGTAAATATCATCGGGATTAAGACGATAAGCATCTGCAAATAGTAATCGGCTAATCTCGTAAAAACATTATCGAAGCTCGAGAAAAGCTGAATAACGGTTCCGACAGCAACAACGCTTATAACGGTCGAGAATTTTTTACCGTCGACCCCTTTGATAAATGCACCGGCAATTAGAATTATGCAAAGCATCAAAAATCTGCCACCGATACGCCCACTGGATACAAAATCCTTATCCTCATAGTAAAACTCGGTGACAAATTCAACGATGTCCTTTCTAAAAGTAAAAATCAGTATTGCAATTATGATATACAGAAGAATATTTTTGTAGGTAATTTTTCTGCTTGCGATTATGTATGCGGGCAGGAATATGAAAGCCGGGAAATGGATGAAACCCGCAACGGCAACAAAAACAATGAATCTAACTGGCTTTTTCTCCATAATTGCGGAAAAGGCAAGGAGAATGAACCCCATTGCAAAGGATTGTTTCAACGCACTGAATCCGAATGAATAGAAGCCGAAGCAATTCCATATAAGATAACTGAGCCACGGTGACGGCGAATGCTTAAAAACTACTATAGCAACCGCCAATTCAATGAAAACCGCTATAATAATGAGAACTATTTGAAAATTGCCGTCAGTTATCTGATTGACCGCTTTCAAGAACCACATGAAAAGAAAATTGCGCCCCTCGGAGAATACATCCTCCGAAAACCAGTCCTTGTCCTTAACGGTGAGAAATGTATAAGCATATTTTTGCAGATCGCCGGTCAGGAGCTTATATCTGAAACCGCTGACGAAAGCATGGAGCGCCGCCATAAGTATTATGTAATTTTTCTTTTTCTTGCCGCTTTGGGGCATAAGTCTGCCAAAAACAATTACCGCAGCAAGAATTATATAATAAATTGCGACTCCCATTGCTACTCCGTTTCATGGTTATTTAATCAAATTCTTAAGAAAAGTTTCCGTAATTTGCGTCAATTGAGCTTCCGAAAAATCCTCGCCTCTCTTGCGGGCTTTTTCTTCATAGCTCTTTTTTAAAGCTTCATCTGTCAAAAGAGCTTTTATTCCCCGGGCAAGCGCCTTATCGTCACTGTCGGTAATGATGCCGAATTCACTGTTGCCGAGCAGTTCCCGCATACCGCTGCAATCGGTGGTAACGATCACCTTACCCAAAATAAGGCTCTCGGTTATAAATGTCGATATTCCTTCGTAATCGGATGAGCAAACACAGACATCCGCGGCTTTAATATATGGATACGGATTCTCTCTGTATCCGATAAGCTCGACGCTGCCCGATAGCGAAAGATCGGAAATCAGCTTCTCAAGCGGCGCTCTTTCGACGCCCTCGCCCATTATCATCAGTCTATGCTTTACGCCTTCATCAATCAGTTTTTTATGAGCTGAAATCAGTCTGTCAAACCGTTTTTGTTTTGATAACCTGCCGACCGCCAAAACCGTCGGTTCGGTTTTAACGACAGTATCGGCATCGGCGAGTCTAATGATCTCTTTGTCATTGACGGTATTATAAATAACGCTTATCCGCTCGTCTTTGCCGAACAGCTTCTCAAATCCTTCCTTTACACTCTGAGATACGCAAACAATACTGTCGAATTTGTCGTAAATATTTTTTGATTTATGGACAAAATCGGCACTGTCGGCAAACTTCTTGCTCAAATCGCAATGCACCCAAGCGATTTTTTTTGCCTTTTTATTTGTCGAGCCCGCCATGATTTTTGTCGAGCCGCATTCGAGATAGGCAACCTCGATATCGTAATCCTCTTTTATATGCCGCGGGTATGTCAGCCCGAACGCGGTCTCGAGCCGCATAACGAGTTGATTAAGCCCCGATGCGGAGGGATAACAATATTTGTATTTAATTCCGTCGGCAAGGTTTTCTGCCGCTTTGTCGGGATAAAGGGTCTGCACCGTAATATCGAATTCGCTTTTATCCAAAGCGTTGACAAGGTTTTGGAGCACCTTTTCGGCGCCGCCGCCGTTCAAGGTCTCAATAAAAAACAGGATTTTAATCATTTCGGTCACATTTTCCGTATAGCTTATATATTTTATCCATCGCCGATGAAACGTCGAACCCGGAGGATCTGACGATATCGGCGTATTTCTGCGGTTCGTGCCTTTCGGCGGCAACAATTGTGTTCAGCCATTCATCGGCGTTGTCAAGCGGGAGCACGTTCACTAAATCTGTGATAAACACATCATGCGGCACACGGTCGGAAATAACACAGGGAAGACCGTTGGACTGTGCCTCGATGAGCGTGAGCGGCATACCCTCATAGAGCGACGGGAAAGCGAAAACATCCATAGCGCTGAGATAATCGCCGACGTTGCGGACATTGCCTGTAAGCCTGATATGTCCGTTAAGCCCCAGCTCGCTTATCCTTTGCTCAAGCAGTGGGCGATCGTCTCCTTCGCCGAGCAGCAGTAAAAAGACATTCGGCTTCGCTATGAGTATTTTCGGCATAAGCTCTATCAGGAATTGCTGATTTTTAACTTTTGCCAAATGCCCCGCATGGCCGATAACAAAGGCTTCACTAAGCCCGAGCTTGCTTATGATATCGTTTCGTCGCTCCTCGCTGTAGGAGAAATTCGCAGTCTCGATACCATTTAATATCAGCTCTCCCCTCTTTGAGAAGGCACGTTTGCCGTACAGTCTCTCACCCGCCTTAACTCCGCAGGAGACAAGATCAGTCGAGCAACTAAGGATAAAAAAGCGCATGACGGCCTCATAAAGCCGAGTCATGAGCCCTCTGGTCTCGAGCAGCGCCGAATGAGAATGTGATATCCGGACAGGCACGCCCCAGAGCTTTCCCGCGAGCATTGCCCAACCGATATTGAACATCGTGTGCGCGTGGATAACATCATAATGATTATGCTTAATAAGCGACCGCAGATTTTTGATGTATCTAATAAAGCTCTCGGACGGCTCGGGTATATGTATCACCTTGCAGCCTTTTGCTTCAAGCTCAGGCTCATACGCTCCGACCTCATCGCCGAATACAAGATAATGAATGTCAAATCTGTCACGGTCGGCATAAAAGCCGATATCTGCGGCTACCTTTTCGGCTCCGCCTATGCGCAGCTTGGAAGCAACTATCAAAACCTTTATTCTGTTTTGCTGCATAATGTCACTTCCTTATCGCCAATTCCGCTCCAGATATCTGTGAAGCAGCCTCATTGTATTTTTCAATCCTAATATTCGATATGACAGCTTTACCGCTTTGACTTTCGGCACATGGTCGTAACTCAGCAGAAAAGCGCATTTCCCGCATCGGTCAAGGATATCGTTATAATCTTCGTCACCGCTGAGAGACGGCACGTCGCCGAGAAATGCGGCAAACTGATAAGCCCAATATTCATAATACAGTGCCTGCAATTTCGGGTCGCTCTCTTCTGCGGGTATCATCTCAATCGCCCGCTCTATTTGGGTGAGGATATCTAAAATATTTTTTCTGCCGACGGAAGAAGTGATCGAACCGCTGTCTCTGAGAATATAGCTGTAGAATCCGCTGCTGAGCACCGAAAAATGCTGAGCTTTTATCAGAATTTCGCCCGACCAGCCGATATCCTCGCTCAGAATGCCGGATTTGAAGAATAAATCATTTTCGATTAAAAAATCACGCTTTATCGCCTTAACATACGATGAGCTGTAATACTGATATTGATATGTTAAATGCTTCAGAACGCTGTATTTATCGTCACGACCGTCCGCAAGATTATCGGGTATGCAGGCTTTACGCATACTACCGTCGCTGTTAAACAGCTTATAGCCGAAACAAAGCACCTGTGTCTCGGGTTTGGAAACAAGAACTCGATTTATCTGTTGCAGCGCTTCGGCATCGTTCCATATATCGTCGCTGTCAAGAAAGAGGATGTATTCGCCGCGTGAAGCTCTTAATCCCGTGTTGCGAGCGGCGGAAAGCCCGCCGTTCGGCTGATGAATGCACTTGATCCTTTCATCTCGTGCGGCATACTCGTCGCAAATTTTGCCGCAGTTATCGGGCGAGCCGTCGTCAACAAGCACTATCTCAAAATCACGGAAGATCTGAGCCAATACGCTGTCAACGCATCTGCGGATATACGGTTCGACATTATAGACGGGTATTATAACGCTGAACTTATACGCGGCATTTTTCATCTAAGCCACCCTCAAGAGTATTTTTTCTTCCAGTAGAAGTATAGAAGCTTACCGGGAATTAAGCCGATCAGCGCCAAAGCGAGATGGTCGCTCTCCGACATTGACTTAATCATCGGGATTCCGGCAAAGTTGCTGTAGCAATTATATAATAGCGAGTTTTTCAGACGTATTAGAATCGGTAATTTCTTATTCATATAAACATTCGCGTTATACCTGCCACCGAGCGGGTTATTAATTCTCAGCTTCCTGCCGGCCTTTGTCAGACCGTCGTCAAGATACTCGCAAATATAGACAGCTTTGTCAATGTAAACGCCCTTACCCGCAAGCTCGATATTAAGGAAAGCCGCGCCCTCGCCGATAAATCTTTCGCCGTCAAAAACAGGAAACGGGTATCTCTTAAACAGCTCGGTGCGAAAAACATCGCAGCAATCGCGGCTGTGCATGTCAGAACGGCGGCGCACACGGTAAGTCTCCGTAACGGTGTTGGGGTTATCAACGTAGCAAAACAGTGTGCCCTCAGGCGTTACTTTGTAAAAATACAGAACATTGACCGCTTGGTTTGAATCATATTTTTCCCATTCGGTTATTATTGTTTCAACGGCGTTTGGAGCGAGCACATCGTCACTATCAAGCACCGTAACATATTTTCCTTTAATGTACCTATGCGCCGCATTCAGCGCGGTGTGCTTGCCGCCGTTACTCTTACGAATATAGTCGAACGGAACTCCTCCGTCAGCAGCGAAGGATTCGATCAGCTCTTCCGTGCCGTCGGTGCTGCCGTCGTCGACTATTATCCATTGATAATCTCGGCACGTCTGCCTTGCAAGAGAGTTAAAGCAAGCGCTCAATGTGTGCGCTCGGTTATATGTCGGAGTTATGATAGTAAGGGTCGCTGATGAAGAAGAATCGGAATAGCGGAGCTTTTCGGTTGTTATCTCGTTCATAGCACGCCTCCGCAAAAACTATCCAAAAATTTTCGATTTAATTCTAACTATCAAATCAATGATACGACCCATTCTCAAACACACCGGCAGCGCGATCATCTTGCATTTTAACCCGATCGGCTCAATTCTATCGGCGTTAAAAGCCGTGCATATTCTCTTAATCTCTGCCAGTCTTTGCTTGTTTGTTAAGTCAATCTTGGTCAATTCATTAAAGCATGAATATGCGCTGCGGTAGAATGCCCATGACAGAGCCGACTCATAGCGCCTTGATTTGTGGGAGGAGGAACGGTACGCAGAATACATTCTGCGGTCAACAGTTATAAGCTGATCAAGCAGATACTCCCTGTATTTACGCGAAAGAGAGCCTTTATCAGAGGTATCAAAATTATAGATAATATCGTTAACGGATTTGATCGAAGCGATATTCATCGCATATTCAAAAAGGAAAAGCTGATCTTCACCAATCGCCAGCCGACCGTCAAACACAATGCCGCGGGATGAAATAATCGTTCTTTTGAATGCTTTGTTACATACAGAACTGAAATTGTACTCTTGCATCGCTTGAGCGATTCGTATGGCTATGCCGTCTTGAGTATTATCAAAATAGTCGCCTGTTTGCCATTTTTGATCTGCTCCGCCGACAGCCTGCGCCCCAAAGATAACGAGATCAGGCGAAGAGTTTGAATATATACCGTTTAAGACATTGAAATAGTTGTCACTTATGTAGTCATCGCTGTCTAAAAACAGGATATACTCGCCTGCTGCGGATTCAATTCCGAGATTCCTTGCGGACGATACGCCGCCGTTATCTTTACATATATACTTAATGCAAGAATACTTAGCCGAATTGACACTGCAAATCGCAGCGCTGCCGTCCGAGGAGCCGTCGTTCACAAGAATCAATTCATAATCTGTAAACGATTGCGCTAAAACACTGTCGATACAGCGCTGTAAAGTTTTTTCCGCATTATAAACGGGAACAATTATTGAGTATTTCATTTTATCCTCAATTCAAACAGAAAGAATCAGTGAATGCAAAACTTCGGTAGCCGTTGAATCATTAAAAGCACAGACGGCGGTCATATTGTAATTGCCCATTTCTTCACGGAGTTTATTGCTGGCGCGAAGGACTTTGACGGCCTTTGCAACTTCTTTCGGCTCATTCGGCACAACAAAGCCGCCTTTTTCATTATCTATAAGGTCGGTATTGCCGCGAATGTCGGAGCATACGACAGCCTTACCGTTTGCCATTGCCTCCATGAGCGCACGGGGCAAGCCCTCCTGAAGCGAGGTGAAAACGAATATATCAGCCGCGCAGCAAAGCTCATTTATATCCCGCCTATAGCCGAGAAAATGAACTCTGTCGCCGAGAAGGAAATCGTTTACCATTGCTTTCAGCGCAGCCTCGGACTCGCCGCGGCCGCAGATAAACAGCTTAATATTCGGATCTTTCAATTGATTTAACGCTTCAATTATTACATGTTGATTCTTACGTCGGGTCAGCTCGCCGACATTAAAGAGCATAATATCGTTTTTGTCAAGCCCCAGTTCCGAACGCTTTGCGGCACGGATATTGTCATTCGGCGCGAATTTCTCGAGGTCAACGCCTATTCCGTTTATCTTCACAACACGCTCTGCGTGGAAGGTTTTTGCGCGCTGATAATCCTCGTTATTTATCGTAATTATCATATCGCAAAAACGAGAGCAAAATTTCTCAACGGGGTAATATATCAGCCAATTGAACTTAGGAGCGCCCTTATAGAAGTGAAAACCGTGAGCCATATATATGACCTTGGTACTGCTGCGGCGGGCTTTCCTTGCGGCAAGCCTTGTCATAACGCCCATAACCGGCTCGTTAGTCCAGATAATGTCCCAATGCTGCGAATTGATGAGCTTTTTCAGATCCTTGTAGCCGTTTAAGTTACCGGGAGAAAACGGACTGCGGACAAGGCGCACTGTATGCACTTTTGCAATACCATGAAGCTCGTCACGGAGTTCGTCGAGCCTGCCTCCGACATCGGAGCAGGCAAGCTCAACCGAGAAGCCGTTTTGCGATAGAAATTTGACATGGGGTACAAGGAACTGTAATGCCATAAGGTCGGTACAGGTCAGCAACAAGCGCTTCATTTGCCCACCTCTGCGAGTATTCTGTCGGCAATTCCTTTGGCGTCAAGACCGAACTGCGAGCGCAGATATTTTTGATTGCCGACGAGTGAAGAATATGTGTCATTAAGGCCGATGCGTATAAGCCTTCCGTGGCTGCGAAGCTCCGAAATGACCTCGGCAACGGCGCTGCCGAAGCCTCCTACGATATTATGCTCCTCAACGGTGACAATGAGGTCATAATTCTCGGCGCAGCGCTCAATGACCTCACGGTCAATGGGCTTCACAGTCGGGAAAGTGTATACGGCAGGGTTAATGCCGCTGCCCTCAAGTATCTCAACAGCGCTGCCGATCTCGTCAAAAATCGCTCCTGTTGAGAAAACAGCGACCTTTTCGCCGTCGCGGATCTTAATGGCATTACCTATCTCAAAATTGTCAATGCGATCATGGATACGCTTCTCGCCTCCCCTGCCGAGCCTCAGATAGCAGGTGCCGGGGTAAGCGGCAATGGCCTTGGTGGCCTCCTCCGCCTCAACAAGGTCGCCGGGGCAAAGCACTGCAACTCCGGGCAGCGCGCGCATAACGGCGATATCCTCGGTAGCCTGATGGCTCATACCGAGCGAGCCGTAGACGAAGCCGCCGCCGACGCAGACTATCTTGACATTTGCCTTCGGATAAGCGCAGTCATTGCGGATCTGTTCAAGACAGCGAAGAGTCGGGAAATTGCCGATAGAATAGGTGAAAACAGTCTTGCCCTCAAGAGCCATACCTGCGGCGACCGAGGTCATATTCTGCTCAGCGATTCCGGCGTTTATGAATTGATCGGGGAGCTGCTCCCAATAGGGCTTCAGCACACCGAAGCCTAGATCGCCCGTGATTAGCTCAACGTTCGGGTCGGCTTTTGCGATATCTATCAAAGTGCGAACGAAAGTATCTCTCATTTAAGCGCCTCTTTCTTTTTGTTCGTAAAGACAGGAATTTTAAAAATCAATTTTTGTATCAGCTCCGCCAACTTGTGAGCGGCGAAAGCATAAACGATAATTATTAAAGTAGTCACCGCAAAATTCAGCGGGAATACCAGGCTTGAAAAACGCGATATTACAGCATACTGAACAAGGTAGATTTCAAATGAAATATCCGATATGAATTTAACGGGTCTGCTGATGATTCCGCTCGCTTTTGCGAATAGCCCCTTCTTTTCAAGCTTAATTAATATTATAGCAATGTTGAAAATGTAGATAACGACTATGATCGGCATCAGAAATTGGAATTTGCTTGCGGACGGGACTCCTCGGAGAATGAATTTGCCTGCAAAATAGAAGGCAGTGAATAGAATAAAGACAATAATGTTAAGCGGCTTTATCTTTGCGGATATCGAATCATACTTCTCCCTCGCATACGAACCGAGAAGCATCGAGGTCGCAAACATAAACCTGCACCATTTCTCGTTAACATCATCAATGTGATAATAAGATTTATCAAAAGCAAAAATATAAACTAAAATATATGCAGCAAAAAGAGCGAGAACAAACCAAAGCGCATTGAATTTAATTTTCGTCTGAATCTGTCGATACACATAAAACACTATGTAAAGCAGCATTATTGAACCGACAAAATGGTAACGAGTCGGGTACAAAAAACAATGCACATACGCCATTATGCCGTCGTCGCGGGTAAATGTCGGCAGAATATTGATGAGCGAGGCTATCCATACCGCGGGGTACACTCTGATGATTCGTTTAAGATACCATTTCGGAAAACTGTCCTTAATTTTATAAAGGCAAAAACCAGACAAAAAGAAATAGATGCAGTTGCCGAAATGGCCGCCGAAAGCCATAGCGGAGATCGGCCATATATCAGCATAATGTGAGTTGGTTATCATTACGGCGGCAATAGCCCGCAGCCAATATACAAACTGATACAGTTTGATCACCCCACAGCGTTAAATTTATGTCATCGGATGATTATATTAGAAATAACTCGGATGCCAGCCGGCGGAGGTGGTGTGATCGTTGCCGATATCCGCGCCCTCTTCGGGCTTTATTGGGTCGGCTATGCCGTTCGGAGTATAGGGGTCGGTAACGCCCTCGGGCATAGCTGCGTGAAGATCGGTTACGGCGCCGTCATATTCCCAGCCGTCGTGCGGGAAGCGATAATGCCACAGAATATCGTTCTCCATGAAAGAAACTCCCCTGCCCTTGACGGTGTTTGCGATAATAACCGTGGGCTTGCCTGCGGTATTTGAAGTATCTTTAAGGGCGCTTCTGAGCGCGTCGTGGTCGTGACCGTCAAGCTCGATCGCATTCCAGCCGAAAGCACGCCATTTGGCGGCAAAGTCCTCAAGCTCAAGCGTTTTTTCACAGTAATCAAGGCTCTGCATATGATTATGGTCAACTATCGCAACGAGATTGTCGAGCCTGTAATGGTTGGCAAAAAGCGCAGCCTCCCAAACGGAGCCTTCGTCACATTCGCCGTCACCGAGAACCGCAAACACACGGTTGCCCCTGCCGTCCTGCTTTGCGGTCAGCGCCATGCCCGCGGCGGCGGAGAGACCGTGACCGAGCGAGCCGGTGGAGAAATCCACGCCGGGCACATAGTGCGAAACATGACCCGAGAGGCGG
>FR888229.1:85938-89843 GCA_000431775.1 Clostridium sp. CAG:413
AGGTGCGTCTGCCGTTCTGATAATGTGTTTTCAGCTCGGCAGGATCAAAGAAGCCGCTCTCCGCAAGGGCGGCATAGATCGCCGCTCCTGCATGACCCTTGCTGAGTATAAATCTGTCGCGCTCCGACCACTTCGGATCCTCAGGGTCATAGCGCATTATATCTGCATAAAGCACGGCGATAATATCGGCAACCGACATTATCGCGCCGATGTGACTGCCGCCCGAGAGATGAGTCATCTCGATGCCGTGACGGCGGATAAGCCACGCAAGTTGAATACTGTTCATTATAATTACCTCATACCTAAAATCAGTTTTATGGGACGGCGGTGTAAAAACGGGCATTTGCTATAGATAAAAATCACTGCGGTCGGGAAGAACACTCCCACGATAAACATGACAGGAATTGTGATGTACCAAGGAGCTGAAAAGTGACTGCATAGCCGCTCGACAACCGCTTGAGCGGGCCATGAATATATGTAATAGGTGAAGGCGTTGTGTGCAATGAAATCGGCGCAGGGCACGACAGCATATTTGAGCAACTGCCCCAATTCCCAACAGGCGGCGAGCATGAGAAACGTCGTAATGAAATCAAATTTTAAAAATGAATATCTACTGTCAAACCAAATAAAAGAGGCGACACCGCCCGCCGTAAACAGTACAACTGCAATTATTCTGACGAAATTCGGTATTTTAAAATCTTTATCGGAGAGTTTTCTGCAAAGTAAATAGCCCACGCCAAAATACACCGCAAATTCGCAAATGTCTTTGATAGCCAAAAAATCGGAATTAATTCTGATGATATTCGCTGTGAGCAGCAGACCGATAAACAAACCGAGAGATTCCGATACTATGTTGAGATGCCTGTTGTGTGATGTCAAACCGTACCAATCGTCAATGAGGCGAAAAACACCGAAGGCTGCATAATACACAAAAAGTACGGGCAGGAACCAAAAGTGCCCCCATACGCCGTTCCTCGGCTCAATAAACGAGGTCAGCAAATATGAGATAGAGAGACCCGAAATTCCGCCGTTCTCAAGCGCATATTTCGGCACAAAGGTAACAAGCGTCAGGACGACATAGGGCGTAAGCAGCCGCAGCGCCTTCTCCTTCAGCCATTTAAAATAGCCGAGGCGGCTCATACTGTCGGAATATGCAAACAGGTAGCCTGCGATCAGGAAGAAAAGCGGCATATGAAAGGTATAGATGAATTCTATCCACTTGCCCGGGAAGGTGCTCCAATCGTTTGGGTGCGAGTGACCAAGTATAACAAGCAAAGTACCGAGAGCATAGAGCATATCTATCTCGCGGAGTCTCAACTTCGGTTTGGATTCGACTGTCATTCCGACACCTCGTTCAATTTTTTCATTTCAGCTTCATCCAAATGCCAGCCGAGGGCTTCCGCATTCGATGCAAGCTGCGAGGGACGCTTTACACCGGCGATCACGACTGAATCAGGCATTGTATCAAGTATCCAGCGTATGGCGCAGGCGGCAACAGTCTTGCCGTGGTTTGCGGCAACACCCTTTAACACCTCGACTATACGTAAATTCTGTTTCATCTTTTCGCCGTGAAAATTAACATATATTTCACGGCTGCGGCGGTCGTCGGAGCCGAAAGCAGCGTTGATATCATATTTGCCCGTCAAAATCCCCTGCCCCAGGCTGCCCCACGTCATCGGGGTCACACCTATCTCGTCATGCAGATATCTCAAATCAGCTTCGTTTTTGCGGCAGGCAAGCGAGAATTCATCCTGACATGAAGCAAATCTGCCCGCAAAAGGCTTGACCTCGTCAAAATCGTCGGGATGAATATTTGAAAGACCGTAGCTGAGTATTTTACCGGCTTCTTTTTGTCTCTCAAGAGTCTCAACCACTGCATCGAGCGGCGTTACGCCGTCGCGGTAGTGTATCTGGTAAAGATCGACATGATCCGTGCCGAGACGTTTAAGGCTCGCATCGAGCGCTTTAACAATGTACTCGGGCGAATTATCGTAAAAAGTCTTTGAATTCTCTACTCTTACGCCGAATTTGGTGGCGATAACGGCTTTATTTCTGTCGCCGCTGAGGGCCTTGGCAAGCGTTTTTTCGGATTGACCGAGGCCGTAGGTGTCGGCAGTGTCAAAGAAGTTAACTCCGCAGTCAAGAGCGGCTCTAACCGCGTCGATAAGCTCGGATTCGCTGACATTGCCCCAGCCGTAGCCGCCCATGGGGCAGCCGCCCATGCACAGACGCGAAACACTTATATTTGTATTTTTAAGAGTTATGTATTCCATCCTCTTGCTCCTTTGCTGCGCCGATATACTTAAAGGCTTTTTTCAGAACGCTGAAAACAGTCTTAAATAACAGCACAATATCGGTTTTGAGCGAAACCTCTTTTGCGTATTTGACGCGCAGGGTGTTTTTATGCTTTAAAACGTATTTCTCATACATTTCATCGGCGTTATCGGAGCCGACTATCTCATCAAGGCTTATGAGCTCAAGCGAACTGTAATCCGTTATGCCTGGTCTGACTTCAAATATCAGCTTCTCGTCGCCCTCATAGCGGTCGGTGTATTTCAGCAGCTCAGGCCGCGGGCCGACAAAGCTCATGTTGCCGATAAGCACATTATATATCTGCACTATTTCGTCGCCCTTGACCTTACGGAGAAACGCACCCGAACGGGTTATCCTCGGGTCATTCAGAGCAGTTGTACCGCCTCCGATCTTATCGGCATTCTTGACCATAGTCCTGAATTTGAATATTCTGAACGGCTTGCCTTTATATCCGCCCCTGAGCGGAGTATAAAACACGGGTAATCCGTCCTCAATGGCTATCATTATTGAGAAAACAATGACGACCGGCAGCAGCAGCACGGAGAGGATAAGTGCGGCGATAAAGTCAAAAATGCGCTTGAAGAATCTGTTGTATATACCTGCGTAGCCGCATTTCTCTGCCGTCGGCATCGGATCCACCTCATTTAATCAGTCTTTTTTGGGAATATAGGTCGGCACCATCTTTTTGACAATGGTTCTGATATCGTCGTCGTTATCATAGGCGGCGGTCATCAGCTCCTCAAGCTGCGCGCGAAATTCCGCGGTGTCGAAAGGAATCGGATTGCCGATATGAATAAGTTTATTCGGAGTGCGTTTAAGACCCTCCTCAGCCATGAGCTTCTCCTCATAGAGCTTCTCGCCCGGGCGGAGACCCGTATACTCGATCTTGATATCAACATCGGGCACAAGACCCGAGAGCTTGATAAGATTGCGTGCGAGCGTATCTATCTTGACGGGCGAACCCATATCGAGCACGAATATCTCGCCGCCGTGGGCATATGCGCCCGCGAGCAGCACAAGCGACACAGCCTCGGGGATAGTCATAAAGTAACGCACTATATCGGGATGAGTGACGGTCAGCGGGCCGCCCCTCTCTATCTGCTGCTTAAATAGAGGCACAACGGAGCCGTTGGAGCCGAGCACATTGCCGAAGCGAACGGCAACGAATTCTGTGCGGAGCTTGCCCTCAGGCTCGGCTGCGGCGGCACGGGGATGAATATGCAACGTGGAGATACTGCTCATATCGCCGTTCTTAACGCAGCGGTCAAACGCCTGGATGACCATCTCGCACAGCCTTTTGCTGGCACCCATAATATTGGTCGGGTTGACAGCCTTATCCGTGCTTATGAGCACAAAGCGTTTGCAGTTATTTATCATTGCCGCATAGGCGGTCTTATAGGTGCCGACGACATTGTTTTTGATAGCTTCACAGGGGCTGTCCTCCATCAGCGGGACATGCTTATGAGCCGCGGCATGGTACACGATGTCGGGATGATATTTTTTGAATACATACTCAAGCCTTCTTGAGTCGCGCACCGAGCCGATGAGCACGGTCAGCTCCATTTCGGGGTATTTCTCGCGCAATTCCTGCT
>FR888229.1:89875-94391 GCA_000431775.1 Clostridium sp. CAG:413
AATGGCGTAAGCGTTATTCTCGTAAATATCAAATATTATAAGCCTTTCGGGCTGATGTGCGGCTATCTGGCGGCAAAGCTCGCTGCCTATTGATCCGCCGCCGCCCGTGACAAGTATCGTCTTGCCCTTTATCATCTCAAAAACGTCGCTCATATCGGTCCGGAGCGGCTCTCTGCCGAGCAGATCCTCGACAGAAACGTCACGAAGCGAGCCGATATTGATATCGGTGTTGGCATACTGATAGAAATCGGGCAGATTTTTCAGCACGCAGTTTGTCTCGCTGCAAATATTGAGGATATCGCGCTTATTCTCTTTTGAAGCACTCGGAATAGCGATATAGATCTTGTCTATATCGTATTTCTCGACAAAGTACATTATATCGTCACGGCCGCCGACTATTGGGATGCCGTCGATGTATCTGTTCCACTTGTTGGGGTTATCATCGATAATGCAGACAACCTTGTCGCCCGAGAGCCTGTTTCTCACGATGCTCCTGATTATCGTCTGACCCGCTCCGCCCGCGCCGATGACCATAACATTATGCGAGCCGTCGGAGCTCCTGACCCTGCGGATCTCAAGAAGCAGGAATCTATATGAGAAACGAGCCGCGACGAGCAGTATCATCTGGAAGCAGGAGCCCCAAAGATAATACGATATCGGCATACGGTAATAGATAACTGTGATGAGCAGGATATGCAGCAAGGACGCAACTGTGCTGCCGATGCAGGTGCGGGCAAGCTCGTTGAAACTCGCATACTGCCAGACGCTCTGATACATCTTTGACGCATAGAATATCACTAGGCACAGGATCGTGTAGATCGGTATGAATTTGACATAGGCTCTGACATAATAATCGGGTATCTGCGAAAAGAAGCCGTCAAATCTGAAGAGCAGCGCAAGGAAATATGAGACATTCACCGCCATTATGTCATAAACGGCGAGCAGGATGCTCATTATGTACCAATGCTCGATATGGAATTTTTTTGAACGCACCGATAAGCGTCTCTTCATAGTATCATTCCTTAGCTGTCGGCGCCATTTCACCGTTTGCGCCGATTTTATAAATGTGGTCGCAATATTTCAGCATACTCTCTCTGTGAGTCGTGATTATGCGGATCCTGGAGCCGTTTTGCTCCATAATATTCTCAAGCACACGCTTCTCCGTATCGGAGTCGAGCGCCGAGGTGGTCTCGTCCATGAGCATTACGGGCGAATTGCGCAATAACGCTCTGGCTATCGCGAGGCGCTGAAGCTGACCCTGCGAAAAATTCATGCCGCCCTCGCCTATCAGGGTGTTAATTCCCTCGGGCAGAGATGCGATATATGAATAGATATCGGCGCTCCTGAGAGCGTCCTCAAGCATTTTATCGTCCGCCTCGGGTCTCACGAGCCGCAGATTCTCCGCGACGGTGCCCGAGAACATACCGACATCCTGCGGCACATAGGAGCAAAAGCGCCTTGTGCTGTCGGAGACATCGACGGTCTTGCCCGACGGAGATCGGAAATATATGCGCCCGTCAGTCGGCTTGACAATCCCGAGAATGAGCTTGAGCATGGTGGTTTTGCCTTCGCCGGACGGGCCGATTAGCCCGATAGTGCTGCCCGGCGACGCCTCAAACGAAACGCCTCTGAGCACGGGAGACTCGCTGTCACGGTAGGTGAAGGTCACATTGTCGAATACGACCGTCACTCCCCCATTCTCGGAATCGGCGAGCACTTCCTTTGCCCTCACGCTGTCGGCGTCCGTTTCCTCATCAAAACAGGTGACCTCCATTATACGTCCTGCCGAGGTGGCAAGCGAAACAGCCGTCGGTGCAAGCGAGGCAAGCGCGCTGAACGACGAGGTGAGCGAACCCGATATCTGCAAAAACAGCGTCATGGTACCGTAGGTTATTGCCCCCTGCCAAAGGCGGTATACGCCCCAGCCGTAGCAGGAATAGGAGACGATGAGACCGAGCATCGAGAGACAGAATGTGAGCAAAATGCTGAACTTGTCATATTCAAGGCGCATACTGCGGTAATTCTCGAGTATAGTCTTGAAATTTGATATATACTGCCGAGTGAGGTCAAAGGCTTTGATAACCTGAATATTCTGAACCGATTCCTCGGAATACGAGAGTATCTTGCCGTTGAGCTCGCGGCTCTGCTTGTTGTATTTTCTGATGGTTTTGAGCAGAAAGCGCGAAGAGATAAAGAGAAAGGGCGCGCTCATCAGAGCGAGAACAGCCATTGTTTTATCGTAGTATAACACGATGCCGAGAGCGCCGAAAAACTGCACAAATCTCGTGACCGCCGTCGGTATGAATCCGATAACGCCCGATGAAACGGAGGCGGCGTCGCCCTCAAGCCTGTTGAGCAGATCGCCCGAGTGAAAAGCGCCGATATCCTCCCAAGCCGCGGAGACGATGTGCGAATAAATGTCGTGCCTTATTTCGTTATTCGCCCTGCTGCCGACAACGGCCGAGAGCCACGAGGTAAGCGCCTGAAACACATATTGAAACACTGCAAGCCCTATAACAAGCGTTATATACTGCGGCAGCTTGGCGCCGATATGCTGAACAACGGCGTCCACAAGGAACTTGGTCGCAAGCGAAGTGCCCAGAGACATCACGGCGGAGAACATACCGAGGAGAATATAGGCAACGATTATCAACCTGTAGCGCTTGGCGTATTTCAGCAGCCACTTCCACTCGTCTATCATGCTGCGAAAAAGTGAAGCGTAATCCTTAGACTTCTTCATGCGCTTCTCCCTTGCGGGTCTTATCACGGTGCTTGCGGTGATGCTTCTCCTGCTGCTCGCCGTAGCCGTATCCGTAATACCCGTAGCCGTAACCGTATTTGCCGTATTTACCGTAGGATTTATATCCGTATCCATAACCGTAGCCATAGCCGTAACCGTGGCCGTAGCCCGAGAAACCTGAAAGAGCGCCGTTCAGAACGCAGCCGAATATCTTAACATCGGATGCCACAAGATTATTGAGGCCGCTGCGTATCTTGGAGGTACGGACGGTATCCTGATAAACAACATAAACTGCGCCGTCGGAGACCTGAGCTGCAAAAATAGTGTCGGATACAAGACCGCACGGCGGAGTATCGACAAGCACTATGTCGTAATCGTCTTTGACCTCGTCAAAAATACGCTTATATTCGTGAGAATTCAGGCTCATGCGCTCATCTTCACCGGTAAGAATGTGAAGAAACGAAATTTTGTATTTCTCAAGATAAGTTATTTTGTATCGCTTGGCGGTGATATCATAGTCGATTTCTTCGGGGTCAAAGCCGAGCAAGGCGGCGACGCTGGGGTGGCGCAGATCGGCGTCGATAAGCAGCACTTTTTTGTCGTGCTCCGCAAGTGAAAGCGCGAGATTAGTTATAACGGTAGTCTTGCCCTCGCCGGGAGCCGTGCTTGTGACGGTGACAACCTTATCATGCTCACCGAGAGAGTGGAGAAAGGTGTTTCTCAGCACTCTGAACGACTCCTTGAAGCCGCTCCCCACACCGTCGTTGGTCAGCAACACCGCTCTGTCAAACTCCATCTTGTGCTTCTTAAAGACGACCTGCGGCACCGTGCCGAGAGCCTCGCAATTGAGCTCGGATTTGATATCCTTTTTGGTGCGGACGGTGTTCCTCGCAAAGGCATAAAGCAGAATAAGCATCAGACCGAGAGCCGCCCCGTAAAGCGACCATTTCAGCGCCGAGCGTTTATATCCCGCGCCGTTTGACGGCTCGGTCGGCACCTCCGGGCTTGATATCATATTGAGCTTTATGTTGCCGACAACGTATTTTGCGATCGAGGGGTAATTCTTTATTACTGACATAAGGGTGTCATAGGTTGTTTGAGGATCCTTGCCCGTGGCTGTCATGGTGAACATATTTGAGCCTGTCACCGCTACGGCGCTGAGGCCTGCGGGCATTGCGGGCACCTGCATATCCTCGCACACGGCCTCCTGAAGCAGGTTGCTGCCGAGAATATACGGGAAGGTCTTTGCAAGCTGAGAGGCGGTCGAGCTGTCGTAATAGAACGAATAAGCCGAAACGCCCGATATGGAATTCATATTATTCTCCGTGCTGACGGTAAAGGTTGCGGAGGCGGTGTAAACGGGCACATATTTCAGACGACCGCTAACAAATTTATAACCGCCCGCAAGCACGGCGAGCGCAACACAGACCCACCAGAATTTCATCAGACCCTTCCAAAGGTCGCTGAAATACAGGCTTATCTTTTCGTTATTCTGCTCCGCATCCTGCCTTTTGTTTTCACTTTGATTCATATCAGATCTTCATCCTTCATCAGTGATTAGGATTATGCCTTATCCTTTTCGGAGATCCGCTCCGTGTCATATTTGCCGTAATGTGAATAGCGGCCGTATTTGCCGTATTTATCGTATTTTTTGCCGTAGTAGTAGCCGCCTTCGTCAAAGCCGTTGATGCCGGCGAAGCTGAATTCGGGATAAACGTCATTCAACACGCAGCCGAGCACATCGCCGCCGACCTCACGCAAGGTAACGAGAGCGTC
>FR888229.1:94409-95394 GCA_000431775.1 Clostridium sp. CAG:413
GCGTCGTTGAGCGAGGACGCCGTGACAACATCGGTACGAACCACCATCATGGTCTTATCAACTATTTTGACGATATCGGTTACGGAAGCGTCGACCGAAAGCGGCGCAGTATCAACAATGATGTAATCGACCTTTGTCTTTAACGCGCTGAGCACCCGCTCGACCTCGCCGCTCTCTATCCAGCTCCTGTAATCGGGGTACGGCTTGGTATTGATTGCGAGATAGAGCGACGATTTCTTGTATTTCCTGAGCTTGAAATCGCTGTATTTTATCTTGTTCTCAAACAGCTCGCCAAGCTCCGAGAATTCATTGTAACTTTCTTCAAATATTTTGTAAAGGGCGGGCTTCTTTGCGTCGAGGTCAAAGAGCACGACATTATATCCCCTGTCGGCAAGCGAGAGGGCGATATTTGAAGCGGCGGTAGATTTACCCTCGTTCTCCGCAACGCTCGTGACGGCAAAGACCTTGTCGCCGCCGCGCCTGTTGAGATATTCGAGCTTAGCCGCTATCTTGTGGAAGCTCTCGACAAATTTGAGGCTGATGAAAGCGTTGCTGTGTATCAGCAATCCTTTTTTCTTCCGCTGGATATAATCACGCAGATCCATGCGTTTATTCTCATGGACTATGGTGCCAATGAGCTTTGAATCAATTTTGGAATTAAATGCGTCCTCATTTTTGACCGTATCGCGGAACACCGATATGGCGACTATCGCGAGAATGGCAACAAAGGCGCAGCCGAGAGCGACTATGAGTTTATTTTGGGATGAAATATTATTTGACGGCGCATGAGGCATTGAAGGCTGCTTGATAACGCTTATGGTCGCATTCTCAAAGAGGTTATCCGACACCTCAGGATAGACGCTCAAAACCGCCGAAAGCAGCTCATATGAGGTCTGAGGGCTTGACGAGGTGACCTTGACATCCATGAGGTTAGTCTCGGAGAGCACCGTGGCGCTGACCGTGCCGTTGAAAGAGGGCACGCCCG
>FR888229.1:95413-103730 GCA_000431775.1 Clostridium sp. CAG:413
GCCCGCCTGAACGGCGGCTTTATCTTTAATTGTCGGCTGGGTGAATATCTTGGTGTATACCTCAGCCATTTCGGAGGAGATGCTGACGAGCGAATACGGATTTGAAGCTGAGCTCTTAGCCGTCACGACGAGCGTTGCGCTCGAGGTATATTCCGGCGAATACACGCTGTAGGAGGCTATGTATATCCCCATCATCCCGATAAGCGCGGCAAGCAAAACCACCCATGCATTCATCAGCAGGTCTTTCAGAATGCTGTGCCATTCGATTATAATTTTATTCTTCTGCATAAATCAGTTCCCCACTATAACAGTCAAAACGCTGTGACCCTCATAACCCTCTGTATCCGAAGCGTAGTAATGGACAAGATAAGTGCCGTCATTGTTGGGGTCGACCTCAGAGACCACTCTCACGGCGGGAGCTATCGCATTGCCCGAGTAATCCTCGATCGACCTCACCATTGAGGCGTAATCCGGTTGCTCGCCCTTTTTGATGTTTATCAGATATTTTGTGAGATAAATCTTCGGCGCCGAGAGACTTCTGTCCTCAACAATAAGAGGCAGTTTGATATAGGACTGATCGCCCTTGCTGTTGGTAACGACGGCTTCAACGGAGAATTCGCCCGGAGTGGAGGCAACAAAGTTGCTCGAGGTGACTATCATATCCCTCGTGATATTGCCGTCAAGGCAATCGGTGGCGTAAAGTATGTTGGAGACGCCGACGTTCTCATATATCGAGAAGCAAAGATCGCCGTAAAGGCCGAAAGAGGGCGAAACATAATCAGTGTAGCGTATCTTCCTTGAAGCATTCGCAACGTGATTGTCGCCGTCGCACACGGCGTAGGTGACTTTGCAAACGCCCTTTTCTGTGAATTTTGAGATCGACTCAACGATAACTTTAGACGTGATGTCGCCGTCCTTATCGTCGTGAGCGGTAACGCCCTTGAGCAGATCCTCGTTTGTCGCCTTGATGCTGACGTCGAGCATATCGCCCTTGACCGTTATTACGGGGATCGTATCGTCCCTGTTCAGCTTGTTGCTAACGAAAAAGTAAGAAAAAACTATCAGCGTCACGGCAAAAAGCGCCGAAACCGCTATTCTCAAAAACCTCATCATAGGCTATAACTCCTCAAAAACCGTAAATTTCTTTATTCTCTAAAACAAGGGAAGGATTAGTTTTGAACAGCATATCCGCATAATCGCGGGAATACATCACCGATATCGCCTCATGAGCGTCGGCGAGGAACGGAGTGCGTACATATGGGCTATGGGCGTCGCTCGCCACAAAATCGGCAAGCCCGTCGTCAAGCAAGCGATAAGCCGCTCTCTTTGCACGCATACCGAAGCTGCCCTTGAGGCTGCCTTTATTCACCTGAAGCAGGCAACCGAGATCTTTAAGACGCATCGCCGCGTCATCTTCTTCGCAGACAAAGGCGTATCTCTCGGGGTGGGCAACTATCGGCACATAGCCCTCGGCTTTTATCTGACCGATCATGGCGTAAGCCTCCACGGAGTATTCGTAAAAATCAAATTCGACAAGCGCATAGCGGGAGCTGTTCAGCGTTATCAGCTTGCCCTCACGGAGCAATCCGGCAGTCTCGGTGGTCGTGAAGATCTCCTGACCGGGGTAGACCTCGATGCCGACGCCCTCCCTTTTAAGCTCGGAATTGATAAGAGCGAGCCTTGACTCCAACTCGGCGCACCAATAGTTGCGGTAAGAGCCGGGCACGTTGCTGTGCGGGGTCGCTATCACCTTGACGGTGCCTCCCCTCTCTGCAAGGCGAAGCATTTCGACCGTCTCCGCCAAATCATCGGAGCCGTCGTCAACACCGTATAAAATATGGCAATGTATATCGACCATTCTGCACCTCAATCGGGAATTAACGGGGTTAAAAGCCCATTAGCTCATTATCTTAATTATTATAATACAGTATAAAGACAAAATCAATATTTATGCGACAAAAAATGTTCACAATTCAGTAATTTGTTGGAAATTGCATAAAAAAAGACGACCGATGAGGCGGTTTATGCATCAGTCATTTAATCATTGCCTCGAGCGGCGTCGCATATATTCAAACGGGGTGAGAAAATGTTTGGATTTTTGGCACAGTTAATATCAAAGGGCTTTCTTTTTTTTGCGCTGCATATCAGGAATCCGGGGTCGTTCCCGCCTGCTCTGAGCGCTAAGGAGGAGCGAAAGCAGCTTGAACGCTATAAAAACGGCAGTGTTGAGGCGAAAAACATACTTATCGAGCACAATCTGCGGCTCGTGGCGCATATAGTCAAAAAATACTATTCGACCTCGGATGAGCAGGACGATCTGATCTCCATAGGCACGATAGGGCTGATAAAAGCAGTGAATACATTCGACGACTCGAAGAATATCAAGATCGCGACCTACGCCTCAAAGTGCATAGAGAATGAAATCCTCATGTTCATGCGGAGCAGGAAGAAATCGGCACATGACATCTCGATAAACGAGCCGATAGACACCGACGGCGAGGGAAACCCGCTCACGCTGATGGATATAATAAGCGTTGAGGACACCATCGCCGACGACATTGACCAAAAAATCAAGGTCAAAAGGCTGTATGAGCTGGTGGAGGATATGACCGATCCGAGGGAAAGGTCGATCCTGATAATGCGCTACGGTCTTTATTCGACTGACCCGATGACACAGCGCCAGATCGCGTCAAGGCTCGGCATATCGCGATCTTATGTCAGCCGCATCGAAAAGAAAGCCATTGAACGCCTGCGCGAGGGCTTTGGGGAATAACGGAAAAAAGGCCATCCCCCTCTCACGAGGAAGACAGCCGCTATTGCAAATCAAAAATCAGCCAACGAAAAGGACGATCAGAGTTGCGACAAGGGAAAGAATGAAGAACACAGTCGCAAGGACTTTGGTGATCCTGACGAGCTTCTGCTCAACGGTTCTGCTCTTATTTTTACCGAGGAAAGTCTCGGCACCGCCTGCGATAGCGCCCGAAAGACCTGCGGAACGACCCTCCTGGAAGAGGACGATGGCGATAAGTGCGAGCGAGGTGATGATAAGAACTATACCTAATACGATCTCATACCAATTCATGGTTGAAAACCTCCAAAAAATATTGTACTCACGAATTTTAACACATATCAGCTGCAAATGCAAGATATTTTTTAAATTCTTCTGCCAAAAAATTCATTGTATCGCCGAAAAGCGGGCGGCAATAATAGTTTTGCAGGGAAAGTCGAATTACCGTGCGTTTGCCGACTGATTCTCCGCCGCAAGCCGTTTACCGCAGCAATACAAGCGGTGAGCGGCTTTTGACTTTATTCAAAAGTCATCTGCTCCGCCTCATCCTCGCTGCTGAGCAGCGCACCGGCGGCGGGCAGATTCTTTGCCCTGTAGCGATAGGCTTTGGCGAATTCGCCCTCACGATATTTGCGGGCGCTCATCAGGCGCTGACCCTTTTTAAGCGTCATAACGCCGACGCCTATGGTATCCTTGGTAGTCTTGGGCAGAATGACAGCGGTATTGAGCAGCAGATGCCTGCCCGCGCTTGAGATAACGACTATCTCCTCGTCGGCGGCAAGCTGCATAACGGCAGCAACCGGCGATTTATCGGAGAAAGCCTTTATCAGCTTCTTGCGCTTCGTTACAGTGCGGTAAGCGTCGAGGCTTACCTTGGCGGCCTTACCGTTCTCAAAGAAGAACATCATATAGCCGCTGTAATCGGAAGTGACCGCCATATACACAGGCAGCTCCCCCTCCTCCATTTCCAGCTTCGCCGCAACATAATCGCCGAGCACGCTTGCCTTGGTGTCATCAAAGTCACAGGCGCGGCTCTTATAAACCTGACACTTATTCGTAAAGAACAGCAGCTCCGACGAATTGGTCGTCTCAACGGTCTGGGCGATCTCGTCGCCGTCCTTGAGCTTCTGAGTGCCGCTCATTCGCAGCGAAAGCGGGGTTATCTTTTTGAAATATCCGCCCTTAGTGAAGAAAACGGTAACGGGGTATTCCGGGATATCCGGCTCCACTGTCTCCTCCTCCAGCTCCACCGAATAAATTATCTCGGTCTTGCGGGGCTTCGCATATTTCTTGACGACTTCTTTAAGCTCATAGATGATTATCTGCTTTATGCGCTTGGGATTCTCCAGAATATCGTTGAGGTCTTTTATAGCCTCCTCGAGCCTGTCGATATCCTGGAGGCGTTTGAGGATGTATTCCTTGTTGAGATGGCGTAGCTTGATCTCGGCTACATACTCCGCCTGAATCTTATCAATGCGGAAGCCTATCATCAGGTTTGGCACTACCTCGCTCTCCTCCTCGGTATTCCTGATAATGCTGATGGCTTTATCAATATCGAGCAGTATCTTTTCAAGACCTCTCAGCAGATGCAGCCTGTCGGTGGCACGCTTGAGGTCGAACGCGGTCCTGCGGCGCACGCAGCCGCTGCGGAACTCTATCCACTCGCCGAGCAGCTCACGCACTCCGAGCACCCTCGGCATACCGTTGATGAGGACATTGAAGTTGCATGAGAACGAATCCTGGAGCGGCGTTGAAGCGTAGAGCTTCTTCATCAGCTTGTCGGGATCCGTGCCGCGTTTGACGTCAATGGTTATCTTGAGGCCGCTGAGGTCGGTCTCGTCGCGGATATCGCTTATCTCACGCAGAGAGCCTGCCTTGACCTTCTCAATTACCTTGTCGATTATCGCCTCGGAGGTCGTGGTCGGCGGTATCTCGGTTATCTCGATGCAGCTGTTTGATTTATCAAAGCTGTAGCGCGCTCTGACCTTGAAGCTGCCGCGGCCTGTATTATAAATTTCATCCATTGCCGCCTTGTCATAGACAAGCAGTCCGCCGCCTGCAAAATCAGGGGCTTTGAGGGTCTCCGAAACGTCGAATTTCGGGTCTCTGAGCAGTTCAATAGTTGTCTTACAGACCTCTTCAAGGTTAAACGAGCATATTGAGCTTGCCATACCGACCGCAATACCCGTGTTGGCGTTTACGAGCACGCTCGGGAACGTGACAGGCAGCAGAGCCGGCTCTTTCATGGAATTATCGAAGTTATCGACCATATCCACTGTGTCTTTATCAATATCGGCAAAGAGCTCGGCGCATATCTTCTCGAGCTTCGCCTCCGTGTACCTCGAGGCAGCCCACATCATATCGCGTGAGAACGCTTTACCGAAGTTGCCCTTTGAATCCACATAAGGGTGCAGCAGCGCCTCGTAGCCCTTTGATAGGCGCACCATTGTGTCATAAATCGCGGCGTCGCCGTGGGGATTCAGCTGCATGACCTGGCCGACTATCTTTGCGGACTTGGCCCTTGCGCCCGTGAGCAGACCCATTTTATACATCATATAGAGAATCTTGCGGTGCGAGGGCTTGAAGCCGTCTATCTCGGGGATCGCGCGGGACATGATAACGCTCATGGCATAGGGCATGAAGTTATTCTCGATAGTATCGACAATCTTTTGATCGACCACCTCGCCCGCGCCGAAAATATGCGTCTTGTCATCGAGCTGACGAAGTGACGAGCCTATATCTTTTTTTGACTTTTTTGCCATAAAATTTCTCCGTCCGTTAATTATGAAACATCGGTCAGATCAAGATAGAGATGACCGTTTTGGGCGATATAATCCTTCCTGCCTGCGAGGTCGTCGCCGAGCAGGAGGTCGAATTTCTGCGCCATTTCCTCCGCCATTGACGGCTCAATCTTTATAAGCCGCCTCGTTGAGGGATTCATAGTCGTGAGCGACATCATCTCGGGGTCGTTCTCACCGAGACCCTTGGAGCGCTGGATGGAGAACTTCTTGCCGCCGAGCTGAGAAACGACGTCGGCCTTCTCCTTCTCCGTATATGCAAACCAAGTCTCGTCGCCGCAGGTTATCTCGTAGAGCGGCGACTCCGCGATGAACACCTTGCCCTCGTTGATAAGCGTCGGCATCAGTCGGTATATCATGGCGAGTATCATAGTCCTGATATGGAAGCCGTCCACGTCGGCATCGGTGCAGATGATTATTTTATTCCAGCGAAGCATATCAAGGTTGAATGAAACAAGGTCTTTGCCTGATTTCGGCTTTGACTTGACCTCGACTCCGCAGCCGATAACTTTGATAAGGTCAGTGATTATATCGCTCTTGAATATGCGGTCATACTCGCATTTGAGGCAGTTGAGTATCTTGCCTCGCACGGGCATTATCGCCTGGAATTCGGAGTTCCTTGACTGCTTACAGGCGCCGAGAGCGGAATCACCCTCAACTATAAACAGCTCGCGCACGGAGGTATCCTTGCTGCGGCAGTCGACGAATTTCTGAATTCTGTTTGTAAGGTTGCTGACATTCTGTATCAGCGACTCCTTGATGCCCTGTCTCGTTTTCTCCGCCTTGACGCGGGAGCGCATATTGATGAGCACCTGATTGCCTATCTTCTCGGCCTCAAGCGGATTCTCAATAAAGTATATCTCAAGCTGATGCTTGAGGAACGCCGTCATGGAATCCTGAATGCCCTTGTTATTTATCGCCTTTTTGGTCTGATTCTCATATGAGGTCTGGGTCGAGAACGACGAAATGACTATCGCAAGGCAGTCCTCTATATCCTGGAAGCTGATCTTCGAGTCGCTTTTTTGATACTTGTTATTCTGTTTAAGATAAGAATCTATCTGCGAGAGGAAAGCCGCTCTTGTGGCTTTCTCAGGCGAGCCGCCGTTCGCAAGATAGCTTGAGTTGTGATAGAATTCCTTGAACTGCACCTTGTTGGAGAAGGTAACGACCACGTTGGTGACGAGCCTGTAGGTGCCGAGATCCTCACGGTCACGGCATTCCGACTCATTTTTCCAGCTCTGTATGCCTGTCAGGGCGTCGTTGCCGACGCGCTCGGCGATATAATCCTCTATGCCCTTTTCATAATAATACTCATAGGTCTCAAAGCCCTTGCCGACCTGATCTTTGAGTATGAAGCGCACGCCCGCATTAACGACGGACTGATGGCGCAGCATATCCTGAAAATACTCGAGAGGTATATCAATATCTGTGAAAACTTCAAGATCGGGGCGCCATTTGATGCGGGTACCGGTATCCCTCTTGGAGTAAGGCTCCTTGACCATCTCACCGTCGGGCTTGCCCTTTTTGAAATTAAGCGTGTACTTGAATCCGCCGGTGTGTATCTCGGCCTCCATGTATTCGGAGGCATACTGCGTGGCGCACAGACCGAGGCCGTTTGTGCCGAGTGAGAATTCATAGCTGCCGCCAGAGCTGTTGTCATACTTGCCGCTGGCATAAAGCTCGCAAAAAACAAGCTCCCAATTGTAACGCTTCTCTGTATTGTTATAATCGACGGGCAATCCCCTGCCGAAATCCTGCACCTCGACGGATTTATCGGCAAAGCGAGTAACGATTATCTTGTCACCGTAGCCCTCCCTCGCCTCGTCGACGGAGTTCGAGACTATCTCAAACACGGCGTGCTCGCAGCCGTCAACGCCGTCCGAGCCGAATATAACGGCGGGCTTCTGGCGAACTCGCTGCTCCTCCTTGAGGGCGACTATGCTGTCATTGTTGTACTGAGGCTTTTTAGCCATTGGTCATCCTCCAAAACTCGAATTTTTACCGATATCATTATACCACATCTTGAAGCAATGTCAAGAAAAACACAATTTGTAGCCTTTTTTCGACAAAAAGAGCCGCCGCAAACGCGGCAGCCCATGCAAACATTAACCGAATTTAAAAAACGATCTTTTTCTTTTTGCCGTTTTTACCGACGGGATGTTCTTTCACCCTGATAACATAATCGAGGTTGATAACTTCCTCGCCGCCGGCGGTCTTAACGGTTATCCAATTCTCATTCAGCGAAGTGATAACGCCATTGATACTTGTGCCGCTCGACGCCGAAATATACACAATGCAGTCCTTGCCCACAAAGCCGGAAATAAGCTCGTTCATTCTGATCCTTCTCCTTTTCTTTTTCTTCATTATAATCCTGCGAATAGTTGCGCTTCGCTCAAAAGAAAGCCACAGAAGCAATAAAAAAGCGATAAAAACCGTGAAATATGAAGGCCCCATACCTCAGCCGTCCTTTCTCTGCATACGCAGATACGCGCCCGCGGGCACATCGGCAGAACAGGCAAACGAGAGCTTCATCATCGGGTGCGGTGCGTTCTCAATAGCTTCGCCGTCCTCATTTCTGAGGTCGCTGACCGTCACTTTGACAGGCTCAACGCCTTTTATCATTATTTCAAGCTCGTCGCCCTCAAAAAAGCGGTTGCGCTGAGAGGCATAGAGCCTGCCGCCCTCGCTTCTCTCGGCAACGGCGGCCACCTCCCACTCCCGCACATAACCG
>FR888229.1:103749-135920 GCA_000431775.1 Clostridium sp. CAG:413
AACCGCCGCCGTAATATATGCTTGCGTCGTCAGACGGCGAGTCGAAATAGAAGCCTGTGCAATACTGCCTGTTGCTCATCTTGCGGGGCTCGTCAAGTATCCACTGCGCGGGCTTATAATCACGCGAAAAGCCCGACGCAAAATAGCCGTCGAGGGCGCAGCGATAGGCATTGACGACCGAAGCGGTGTAATAAGCCGATTTTGCTCTGCCCTCTATCTTGAAGCTGTCGATGCCCGCCTCGGCAAGCTCGGGGATATGCTCGATAAGGCACATATCCTTTGAATTCATTATGTAAGTGCCGTTCGCATCCTGCTCAACAGGGAAGAATTCGCCGGGGCGTTTCTCCTCCTGAAGCGAATATTTCCAGCGACAGGGCTGAGCGCAGTCCCCTCTGTTGGAATCCCTGCCCGTCAGATAATTTGACAGTAGACAGCGGCCTGAGAAGGACACGCACATCGCCCCGTGGACGAAGCACTCAATTTCAAGTTCTTTGGGCGTTTTGGCGCGCAGCTCCGCTATCTCGGCGAGTGAAAGCTCTCTCGCCGTGACAATGCGGTTTGCGCCGAGCTCATAGAATGCGTTCGCGGCGGCGTAATTTGTGATACCCGCCTGTGTGGAGATATGGATATCCACATCGGGGGCGTATTTTTTAGCGAGCTTCAGAACGCCGATATCGGTGATGATGAAAGCGTCAACTCCGCTCTCGGCGGCATACTCAATAAATGACGGAAGCTCGGCGAGCTCGTTATTGCGCGGCACGGTGTTGCAGGTCAGATAGACCTTTACGCCCTTTGAATGGGCGTAATCGCAGGCATTCCTCAGCTCGTCGCCGCCGAAGCTCGCAGCCGCAGTCCTCATGCCGAAGCGGTCGGAGCCGAGATAAACCGCATCGGCTCCGTATTCGACGGCAGCGGCAAGCCTCTCCGCGTCGCCGGCGGGGGCAAGCAGCTCCGGTCTGTTCATTGAAAGCATATGATCCTCCGATAATCAGTTACTGTTGGCTCGGAGCACCTTATTGCCGTTCTCATCGTGCTCAAGCTGAGTCTTTGCCATATAGATCTTGCCATATTTATCGTGGCGGAAAAAGTAATAGTCGGTATCATCCGGGAAGAGCGCCGCTTTGATGGCATCGTCGCCGGGGTTGCATATCGGCCCCGGAGGCAGACCCTGTGAATAGTAAGTGTTATAAGGCATCTCGTAATTCACGGAGGCCGGGTCGTTGGGGGCGATATAAGTCTTGATATAATTCTCTGTCGAGTCGCAGCCGAGGGTCGGCCATGAAACGGCGTGATTGAGCCTGTTGTGGATAACGGAGGATATTTGACCCATCTGCTCGGTATTGGCGGCCTCACGCTGGATTATCGAGGCTATTATCATTATCTCATCGCGCGTATAGCCGAGCTTATCCGCCTGCGCCTGATATTCATCGGTCCAGCGCTTATCGGATTCGCTGAGGAACTTCCTTATAACGCTGTTCGGGTCGCTGTTCTCATAGAATTCATAGGTCTCGGGGTAGAAATAACCCTCGAGAGCAAAGGTCCTGCTTGAATTCTGCGGGATCTTTGACACAAAATCATATTCAAAGGTCGTGCCCTTGAGCGAAGCTATGAGCTTGTCCTTGGAGCAAACGCCGAATTTATCAAGGCGGTCAAACATCTGATAAATAGTCCAGCCCTCGGGGAATATCAGAGTCACCGTCTCATCGGTCTTCTGTATCTCCTTAAACTCGGTCAGATAGCCCTCAAGCCCCATATTCTTTTGAACATAATAAACGCCGCTCAGGTATACGGGGGCAGCGACGGGCTTCTTTTTGTTGATATTCTTGAAGGTGTCGACGAGCTTATAGAACATCTTGCAGAACAGCTTCTGCTTAACAAGCCCTTCATCGGCAAGAATATCAATTATTTCGTTGGTCGTTGCGTCATTCGGTATAGTTACAACGACATCCTCGTCACTCCTCGTTATTGCGAGCACGTCGTTTATACATGAGAGCGCAATGAGTGAGAGTACGGTGGTGCATATCAGCACGGCGGCACAAAAGACGGCGAAAGCGGAGTCAAACGCCTTCTTAACAGTCTTTTTGACGCTCTGAACCGGTCGCTGCTGCTGAGCGGGCTGACGGGGCTTGACGGGCTTGCGGTTGGAGAAATATACCTCGCCGTTATACCTCGGGCGCTGATCGTCGGCATCGAAATCCTCAATGCTGTCCTCGTCAATATGCACCTCAAATTTTTTCTTTTGCGGCACGGGATCGGGAGTAAGATTATCAAGCTCCGAAGGGTAAAGCAAGCTATCGTCATCGTCAATAATATGCACCTCAAAGGGTTGCTTGCGGCCTTTATCGTCGTTATTCATTCTGATATGCCTCCTTATGGAAAGTATATAAATCTGCGTTCTGTAAGCGCAAGGTGAATTCTGATATCATGGGGATCTGTCGGCAGGTAGTCATAAATGCAGCGTTCACGGCAGATAGCAAGAGCCGTAACCTCATGGGCGGCAAGGAATCTGTCATAATAACCGCCGCCGTAGCCGAGCCTGTTGCCCTGTCGGTCAAGGCCGAGTGCGGGCACGACGCATAATGCGCCATCAAAGTTCTCAAACGGCTTCTTTCCGTCAGTCGCGACGGTCGGAATACCGAATTTTCCCGGGGAAAGAGAATCGAGAGAGTCTATCTGATAAAACAGCATTTCGCCGCTGTTGCAATTCGGCACCGCAACGGTCTTGCCGTCACGAAGCGCCGCATTAATGAAATCGCGGGTATCCGGTTCGCTGCCGACCGAAACATAGGTCAGAATTGAACGGGCGTTTGAATAAAGCTCGCAATTCAGCAGCGTCGCCGTCATGCGCCTGTCAAGCTCAAGCCGCTCCACTGCCGAAATGCCGTCTCTGATCGAGCAGCAAAGCCGACGGGCGGCAGATTTATCTGTCACGGGCATTGCAAAGTCGATCTGAGCGAATCGGCGGCTGCCTGACCCTTGACTTTTGCGGCTATCGCAAGTCCGAAATCAACGGCACAGCCCATTCCTTTGGCGGTGATGAAATTGCCGTCGGTGCAGACAAAGCCGCTGTTGGGTATGGCTCCGATAAGGTCATCCTCAAAGCCGGGGAAGCAGACTGCTCTCCTGCCTTGCAGCAATCCCTTCCTGCCGAGGATCATCGGGGCGGCGCATATGGCGCATAGCAATTTGCCGCTCTCGGCACAGAAATCTATGAAAGAATTGACATCCTTACTCTTTTGCAGATTGAGCGTGCCGGGCATACCGCCGGGGAGAATAACGCCCTCAAGCTCATCGGAGAGTGAAACCTCTTCAATTGTTTTATCGCAAACAAATGTCATACCGTGTGCGCCTTTGACGGCGGGTTCGCCGCCGACGGAAACGGTCAGGACTTCAATACCGCTTCGCCTGATCACATCTATTGTCGCAACAGCTTCGACCTCTTCAAAGCCGTCAGCCATAAATATATATAACATAGTTTGAACCTCCTGATTAATCTAACGTCAAACCGAGATACGCATTATCTACATTTATTATCGCATCTGCCGCTTCGATTGTGAGCGGAAGAGCCTCACCACTGCATTCAAACGCTGCGTCAAAAGCGCAGGGAGCGGAGCATGGAAGCGAAAAATTAATCGACTCACAATCGGTATTACTAAAGATATATGACGCGAATTCTGCTGTAAAATCGCGCGAAAAGGCGAATTCCTTTACAGTACAAACGCGGCCATTTATGCTGTAAAGCGAATATCCTTTACAACATTGAAACAACTTGTCACCGCCGCAAGTGCTGAGCTTTACAGCTTTATTGACGGAGTTTTTGTCCCAAATGAAGCGATCACATCTGCCGAAAGCGGCTTCACGCAGTTCAAACAGCTCAAAATCGGTATCTTTATCGTTGAAATCCTTTAATATATCCGTTTCGGAGCGGTGAACGGTGAACACTTTCCTGCCGAAGGCAGGCAGATAACCGCGCTTCTCATAGAAATCAAACAGCTCTTTTTCGCCGGGCTTCAGGCAAATAAAGGCTTGTCCCCTGTCCGCCGCCGTTCTTGCGGAGAAATCAAGCAGCTCTGTCATCAGGCCCTTGCCTCGGTGCGATATCTTAGTGCTGGCGGCATACAGATAGTATGCAGGATATCTCTTGCCGCCAATGGACATTTCACCGCCGAGCAAGAAAAGCATTGCAGCTATCTCGCCGTCGATAACGAATACCGGCACATTTTGCGGAGTATAAAAGCTCTTGAAGAAAGCGTTTATGAAGCTCTCGTCGTCGCCGAAAGCCTCCTGCCAAAGAACGGTCATCGCAGGGATATCGTCATACAAAGAAAACCTGATCATAATTCAATGCCGAGCGCCTTTGAAACAGACTCAAAAACACGGTTGGCGATAATCTCTTTCGGGAGCGGTTCGCCGCCCTCGCCGCAGATTATCCTTGCCCAGCCGAGCTTGCGGCACGCATAGTCGGCGGCCTCGCGGCAGGAGTTGAGATAGGAGACGTCCTTCTCGTGGATATCTTTTTTAGATTCATCTCCGTGATATCTGCCTGTCATCAGCTTCTGTGAGATCTCTACAGGCATATCAAGATAGATAACGGCGTCGGGCTTCGGGATGCCCATTTTGCCGTATTCAAAGTCCTCGAGCCATTCAAGATAGCTGTCCCATTCCTCTCTCGGGGTCTTGGTGAGCTGATGATAGGCGTTAGAAGTAGTGTATCTGTCCGCAAGGAAGATGCCGCCGTTAAGGTAAGCCTCTTTCCAATAGCAGTTGTAGCTGACAAAGCGGTCAACGGCAAAGAAAGCACTCGCCGCATATGCGTTAACGTCGGTGGGCTTGCTTCCGAATCTGCCGGCAAGATACATTTTGACGGGCTCACAGGCGGGGTCGCCGTAATTCGGCAATTTAATATAATTGATATCTATATTGCGCTGAGAAAATCTCTGTTTCAGCAGCTCCTCCTGAGTGGATTTGCCGCTGCCGTCCAGACCCTCGATAACGATAAGTTTCCCTTTCATCCGCCCAACTTCCTCCATTTTACAGTACAATTATTAATATTATATCAAGGTTTTATGTACTTTTCAAGTACAAAAATCCGTTTGGGCAGCTCAAAAATCATGGGGATATGCACAGAAAACTATACATATCCCCTATATTCGGCTTATCAAAGCAGCAGCGGCTGGAGCTGAACGCCGTTGAGAGCGGCCTGCATCGACCTCTCTGTGAGATCAAAATCGCAGATAACCGATCTCGGCTTGCCGCTCGGGTCATCCTGCTTCATAGGCACAAAATAAATATTTCTGACATTCATCAGCCTGCCGATATTGGAGGCAGCGGCTGACAGCGCGTCGTTGGTGGCAGGGCCGATAAGCACGGGGCGCTCATTCCGCAGATGCGCCTTTGCCGCAAGAGTAACGGGCGTGTCGGTTATGCCGTTTGCAAGCTTTGCGAGCGTGTTGCCCGTGCAAGGCTCGATTATCAGTATATCAAGCAGCTTTTTAGGGCCTATCGGCTCGGCTGCGGTTATCGTATCAATGACCGAGCGGCCGCATATCCCCTCGATCTCGGCAATATGCTGAGCAGCCGTGCCGAAGCGGCTGTCGATGCCCGCGGCGTTAAAAGACATTATCGGCACTATCTCCGCCCCGCCGCCCTTCAGCAGCCGCATCTGCTCAACGGCTCGGTCAAAAGTGCAGAAGGATCCGCAAAGAGCGAATCCGACGGTTAGCTTACTCATATTCTCTCTCCTTGAGGATATTTATAACACCGTCCGCAATTATCCTGCCGGCTGTTTTCGGCGCTGTCTTGCCCGGCAGCGACGAGCATTGAAGAGCATTGATCCCCAGCTCGTGAGCCGCGGCGAAATCGGTGCCGTAAGGGGCCGACGCCACGTCGATTATCAGGCAATCCGGGCGCACGTTTTTAAGTATTTTGCGGTCAATGACCTGTGCGGGCACGGTGTTGATTATTATATCGTATCTGTCGGCGGACTTATAAAAATCGCTTATAAGGCAACCTCCGAGACCGTTGACGGCGGCAAGAGCTATAACGCTCGGGCGGCGCACGCACACGGTCACATCAGCGCCGACGGCGGAAAGCACATCCGCCGTAGCCTTACCGATCCTGCCGTAGCCGAATACGGCGCATTTACTCGAATGAACGGTGTATTCAATATTCTCGAGCATTGTTTTGAGTATGCCTTGAGCGGTAGGCACGGAATTCATGACCGTGACATCCTCGCGTTCAAAATAGTCATACACCTCGTCGCAGCGCTTCTCGAGCCTCGCTCTCATGCTGTGGCTGAGCATACCCGCGAATATCGGCTGATCTTTGTGAAACATAGCCGCCATTTCGTCAAACGTCTCCTTGACGGGGACTATAGAAAAAACATATCTGCCGTCACGGGTCACGGGCAGCGGCAGGATGACGGCGTCCGCCGCCTCAACGGCGCTTTTAAGCTCCGTAACGCACTTCCTGGCCCTCTCCGGCAAGCCGTAGACCGCAATGTTAAACCCTCTCTCTTCAAGATGATCCGCCATATACAGCTGCCTGCTGTCGCCGCCGATGATGAGCAGATCCTTTATCTTTTCCATATTTACACCCCCCTTTTGTAACCGTCGACCGACCCGTTTAGGCACGGCCGCCGATTACCTCGGTTTAACACTAATCATTTTATGTGCGTAGAATTATACTGTTACCGTGAATATCCGTCGGCGCGAGAAATCAAAAAAGCTGCAAATAATGAAAACTTTCTCTTTATTTTTTCAAAGATATGTAATATAATATTTTTATAACTCCGTCTTGCAGCCCTTCGGGTTGAGAACGACGACGAAAGGAAATTGCGATGAAAGATATTGATGCGCTCCTCAAAAGCGTTAAAAGGATACATTTTATCGGCATCGGCGGTTCGGGAATGTGCCCGATAGCCGAGATACTGCACAAGGAGGGCTATCTGCTCAGCGGCTCCGGCAACAACGAAACCGACACTCTTGCCCGCATACGCTCGCTCGGCATACCCGTCGTGCTCGGTCAAAAGGCGGAGAATATCGAGGGCGCTCAGATGATAGTCTACACCGCAGCCATACTGCCCGATAACCCCGAGCTTGTGGCCGCAAAGGCATCGGGCATCCCCACATTTGAACGCAGCGTAGTGCTCGGCGCCATCACCCGCCTTTACCCCGACTGCATCTGCATAAGCGGCACCCACGGCAAGACCACCTCAAGCTCGATGCTTACGCAAATTCTCATTGAGGCGGGCTTCGACCCCTCGGCCGTCATAGGCGGCAAGCTGCCGCTCACGGGCACAAACGGAATTGTCGGCCACAGCGAGCACATGGTCTGTGAAGCGTGCGAATTCTGCGACCATTTCTTACAGCTCTCGCCCGATATCGCCGTGATACTGAATGTTGACGAGGATCACCTCGAATACTTCAAAAATCTCGATAATATCAAACGCTCCTTTGCGAATTTCGCTTCAATGGCGACAAAGGCGGTCATATATAACGGCGACGACGAGAACACCTGCTCGGCCGTTGCCGCCGCTGAGACCGACGGCAAGCAGCTTATAACCTTCGGCCTCGGCGAAAAAAATAACTTCCGCGCCGTCAATATCACGAGCAGCAGAGAATATGATTCATATGATCTCGTCAAGGACGGAGAAAAGCTCGGCAAAGTCACTCTCTCAGTTCCCGGTGAGCACAACGTATATAATTCTCTCGCCGTTATCGCTGCGGCAATGCTCACGGGCGCCGACTTTGAGCAATGCGTTAAGGGAATCGAGGATTTCCACGGCGCAGGCAGGCGATTTGAGAAGCTCGCGGAGATAGACGGCATCACGATAGCCGACGACTACGCCCATCACCCGAGGGAGCTTGAAGTAACGCTCAAAACTGCAATGAATATGGGATACCGCAAGGTTTGGGCGGTATTCCAGCCCTTCACCTACTCAAGAACGGCTATACTCTTTGATGACTTCGTCAGGGTGCTCCAGATCCCGGATCACTGCATAATGACCGAGATAATGGGCTCGAGAGAGGTCAACACCTATGATATATACACCTCACAGCTTGCCGAGAAGATACCCGGCAGCGTGTGGTTCAACACCTTTGAAGAAGTGGCGCAATACGCCGTTGATCATGCCGAGAGCGGCGATCTGATAATCACCCTCGGCTGCGGCGATATATATAAAGCGGCAAAAATCATGATTAAAAAATTAAAGGAAAGGGCGGCTGAGTAATGAAATATACAGTCAACCGTACAAACTTCAACGACTTTTCGGTCTATGAGCTTAACAGGCGCGAAGGCAGAGCCTACACGATCCCCTATTCGAGCAAAGAGACGCTTGCAAAGACCGCATTCAAAAAAGAGCGCTACTCGTCGGATATAGTCAAGGTGCTCTCGGGCAAATGGGATTTTAAATACTACGCCTCCAACAAGGAGCTCCCCGATGTCATTGACACCGATTCACTCGCTTTCGATGAAATAACCGTTCCGTCGACATGGCAGAGAACCGGCTACGACAGCCCCGCTTACATCAATTGCCCCTATGCTTTTGACGACAAGCCCCCCTACGTTCCCAATGAGCAGCCTGTCGCTGTATATAGGAAGAAGTTTGAAGTCGACGGCAACGCCGGCAGCTATATCATAGCTTTCCTCGGCGTCGTGCCATGCATTGACCTCTATATAAACGGCGAATTCGTCGGCTACGGCGAGGGCGCGCACAACACCTCTGAATTCGACATCACAAAGTACCTCAAAAAGGGCGAAAACGAGCTTTTCGCCGTGATACATAAGTGGTCAAACGGTACTTTTCTTGAGTGCCAGGATATGTTCAGGGAGAACGGCATTTTCAGAGACGTACTGCTCTATCAGATGCCCGCCGCATACATTAACGACCTCTATTACCGCACCAAGGAGACTTCAAAGGGCTGGGAGCTGACCGTCAGCGTCGATATCGCTTCGCCATCCGACGGAATGACCCTCCGCACCGAAATTTATGACGGCAAAAAGCTCATAGCTTCAAAGACCGCCGATGCAAAGGCCGATACGGTCATATCATTCAAGGACCTTGATGTTATCTCATGGAATGCCGAAATACCGACCCTCTACACCGCATACACCTCTCTTTACAGAGGCGATGACGAGGTTATGACGCTTCGTAACTACATCGGCTTTAAGACTGTCAAGATCAAAAAGGACATATTCACCGTTAACGGCAAAGCCATCAAGGTCAAGGGCGTCAACCATCACGACACTCAGTATAAGACCGGCTATGTTATGAGCTTCGACGACCTTGAGAAAGACATAAAGCTGATGAAGTCGCTCAATGTGAACGCCGTCAGGACTTCTCACTATCCCCCCGACCCCGCTTTCCTTATCCTCTGCGACATTTACGGTCTCTATGTGGTCGATGAAGCGGATATCGAAACTCACGGCTGCGGCTGCGCCCCGCACAACAACATTGACCTTATCAGCCACGACCTCAAGTGGGCGCCGAGATACCTTGACAGGGTCAAGAGAATGTATCAGCGCGACAGAAGCCGTGCAAGCATCATCATGTGGTCGCTCGGCAACGAGGCGGGCGGATATGCCTGCCAGGATAAGTGCTACGACTTCCTGCACGAATGCTGCCCTGAGATACCCGTCCACTATGAGGGCGTTATCAGGACTGCTCGTCACAGCTACGATGTGGTATCCGAAATGTACACAAACCACGCAAACGTCGAGAGATGCGGCAAGCACACAAGAGGCAAGCGCTACACCCCGAAGCCCTTCTTCCTTTGCGAATACGCTCATGCAATGGGCGTAGGCCCCGGCGGACTTGAGGAATATTGGCAGATATTCTATAAATATCAAAATCTCATGGGCGGCTGCATTTGGGAATGGGCGGATCACTCGGTCTACCACGCAAACGGCAAGCTGAAATACACCTATGGCGGCGACCACGGCGAATGGAGACACGACGGCTGCTTCTGCGTTGACGGCCTTGTCTACCCCGACAGACGCCTGCACACCGGCGCAAAGGAAATGAAGAATGTCTACCGCCCCGTCAGAGCCGAATACTCGGACGGAAAGCTGACCTTCACCAACACCAACAGATTTAAAAATTCATCATACATAACCGCAGTCTGGGAGGCGGTCAAGGACGGCAATATCCTCATCGCCGCAGACGAGCTGACCCTCGATATCGAGCCGGAGCAGAGCAAGACCTTTGATATAGATTTCAAGATTCCCGACGGCTCCTGCGACTGCCACATCAACGTCTATTATTATGCGGGTGAGGATGAGATAGCCTTTGAGCAGCACGCTGTCAAGGAGGACTATGTCTGCGAATCCGCTGCCGAGAGCGGCAACATATCCGTTGACACCACCGCCACGACCTGCAAGCTCTCGTTCGGCGACGGCAGCGTTACCTTCTCCCCTCTTTCGGGCGAAATGACAAGCTATATCCACTCCGGCAAGGAGCACGTCAACCAGTCCCCCGCCGCATTCAAGGGCTTCCTGCCGAATATCTACAGGGCATTTCTTGACAATGACACGCACTACAGAGACAAATGGATAGCTGCGGGTTATGACGATTACGCCTGCGTATGCAGCAAATTTGACGCAGCGGTTAAGGACGGCAAAGCCGTTGTGACCGTTGACTACCGTCTCAAGAGCGACAAGAGCATCAGACCGCTCGGCAAGACCGAGATAATTTATACCGTTTATGCAAACGGCGTTATTGACATCAAGGCATCGTTTGAGCCTGTCAGCCACAAGCTGCTCTCCGCTCATATGCCGAGATTCGGTCTCACGCTCGAGATGCCCGAGAGCTTCGGCAACGTCCAATACTACGGCATGGGCAAGGAAGAGAACCTGAGCGACCTTTACGCTCAGTCGATCATCGGCATATATGACACCACCGTTGCCGAGATGCACGAGCCCTATATCAGACCGCAGGATGCCGGCAACCGCTGCAAAGTGCGGTACCTCACGCTCACCGACGACGAGGGTTACGGTCTCAAATTCGCTTATAAGGGCAGCTACTTCAATTTCAATGCAAGGAATTACACCCAGGAGCTGCTTCAGAAAGCAAAGCATCAGGAGGATCTGCACAACGAGCACACCGTAGCAGTCAACATTGACGGCTTCACCAGAGGCACGGGCACGGCAAGCTGCGGCCCTGACATTCTCAAGCAGTTTGAAGTTAACGGCAGCAAGGGTCTTGAATTTAAATTCACCGTTATCCCGATGAAATAAACCGAATAAAAAAGCGAAGCCGCCGGGCGAACCGGCGGCTTTCTTATATCCTATGCTGTTTTTTAATACCAAATGAAGCCGAGCAGGAAGATGCGTATGAGCATCTGCCACCATGTGTATTTGACCGTGATCTTGCAGTGCTCCTCGATATCCGTACCGACAATATGCATGGTGACGACCGCCGTGCCTTTGCCGACCGCCTTATACGAGCCGTCTTTATCGACCGTAACGACCGATTCATCGGAGGAGGAGTATTCAACGAGCGAGGGATCCTCGGTTATCGTGTTGAGCTTTCCGACAGACTTGTAATAAATCACTAACTCACGATCCGGCAAACGTGCGGCAAGCTGCCACTGCGCGGTGAGGGTCATATTCTCGGCGGGCATGGTCGAGGGGATCCCTTTATCCCAACCGACAAATATATAACCCGCTCTTGTCGGGGCGACAGGCGCGATAATTGCCGTGCCGTAATCCTGAGTTATGGGAGCAACGGCAGTTCCGCCGTTTGAGTCAAAAGCAATGGTATACTGATTGATAATCCAATGTGGATAGAGAGTGACGGTCTCGCCTGCGTTCACAGTCAGATTTTGAACGCTCCCACCGAGTGCGTAACTGATCCCAGAGCAATCCTCATTCGGATTCCAACCTACAAGCGTATATCCTTCGCGGGTGACACTGTCGGCATCGGGCAGCGTGAACGGCACATCGTAGGTGCAATCAAACACGCCGTATCCGACGCAGTTGACCTTGTATTCGATCGGCTTCCAAACCGCGGTCAGCACCGAAACGGACTGCGGAACGCTTTCGCCCGGGGCGTAGGTATTCTCGCCGTCGCTCCAACCACCAAACGTATAGCCGACAGGCGCGGTCAGACACTCTTTTGCGGGGGCGGTGAAGCTCTCACCGTTTTTCACAATGATATTTATACTGCCCTCGCCGTTAAATTTTTTACCTCCGAGGTCAAGGGTAACGATTTTAAGTGCGTCAGCGCCGAGTGACTCCGCATTCATAACTTCAAGCACGGGGCGATATGCACATTTATTGCTTTCAGTCGCTCCCCATAGATGATTACTAACCATACGGAAGCTTCTGAATCTGTTTTGATCCTGGTCTCGGTAGGTGTCCTGCCCCCAAACATAGGAATTGTTTTCCGACATTTTAATGAAGTCGGAGTTTTTGTTAAGGATCTGCTGCCAATCATTATTAGCAGGAAGACCGATCTTATAATCGTCAAAGTCCTGGATGCTGCCTATAGAGGGAGCACGGAGAGTATATGTTACGCCGTCCAAGGTGCAGGTTTTGCCGAAGATGAGACCCGCGGAGTTCAGATCCGTCCATTTAACATCGACGGTGAGAAGATCATCGGCTACAAACAGGCTGTGCGGATATGCATAGCCGTACTGCGCGTCTTTATCGGTAGCCTTTGCGGCCTCATCGGATGAGGATACCACACCGACCGAAGCGGGTTTAAGCACATAGGCATTCACCGTACCTGTATAAATGAAAGGAACATAATGGAATGTGGTATCGGGGAGCAGATCGTTCGGCGTGCCGACAATGTCCATTGCTGACAGGTCAAAATAGTATCTGCCGCCGGGCATGAGTTTAAACTGCTCGCTGACCGTCCACCCCGCATACAGTGTGATATCCTCTGTCACGCTCTTTGTGAAGTCATAGGCCTGCGTGCAGGCTTCGTCAGTGTACCAGCCTGTGAAATCATAGCCGTCCTTTGTCGGGTCATCGGGTCTGAGCGCCGCTGCGCCGCTCTGCAAAACCTGTTTGGCGTATTCGCTTTCTCCGTTTTTATATGTTACGGTGAGGCCGGAGATACGCCCGCTAAATTTTCCACCGACTGAGATCCCGCCGTAGAAAATACCATGCTCGATCGTAGCTTCGTAACCCACTCTCGTCTCGCCACGGAAAGCAGTAATGCCGCTCTGTCCGGCGGCGGATTTGATCCTGCCTTTCTCTTCAACAAGCACATACCCGTCCACCTCGCCGCCGTTGGCGTTCATTATGGCACCGTTGGTCAGATATACGCCGTCTTTGCCAATCGAAGCAGCGGTGCATTCTTTGATAACGCCGCCGTTCATATTGAATGTGCCGCCGAAGGCAAGCACAGCGCCGAGATGCGCAGCGTAGCAGCCGATCATCAAGCCGTCATTCATAGTGAACGTGCCGCTTCTTATCTCAACAGCGCCCGCCGTGCCCTGGCAGCCGACGAAGCTGCCGCTATTCATAGTAAGCGTGCAGTCTTTAACACGTAACGAATAGTTAGAAATGATGCCGCCCTTGGCAATCAGATCACCGTTCTCCTCGTCCAACGCCCACAGACCGCCGCCGTAAAGATTAAAGAACTTATGCACGGTATCCGGGTTGCTGTCGATAATCGTCAAATCACCTGTGACCTCAATGTCTCCGCAGGCACGTTCCGGATTGTAATACCGCAGAACGTGACCGTTAAGGTCGAGAGTCATCGCGCGCTCGACGGTAAGATTTCCGTTAAATGTGATGCTCGCCGTGAGCCGAACTGTGTCATTTCTAATGTCCGCAAGCGCATCGACCAGCTCCTGCGCCGTTGCGACATTCTTAACGGTCTCGCCCTCGGCAAATACGCCTTTCGGCATAAAGCAGAGCGCCATACATAGGGTGAGCAGGATGCTTAAAATTCTTTTTTTCATCTTGTTACCTCCGTTTCACCGTCTCACGACAGCTTAAATCATTTTTTGTTTTCAACACTACAGTTTTTATATTAATTATATTAGAGAACATTAGAAAAGTCAAGAAAATTGTCCCTTAAACCCAATGGGATTTCATCCTTAAACAAAACTATCGGCAACGACCGTTAACGCCGCTGTCGATAGTTTTTCGCTGCTTCAAATGAAACAGCGCTTATTAATTTGTCAATTGTTTACGTAAGGTTTTATGTTATTCTCAAAATTGCCGGTCGAAACAAAGCTCTCGTCGGTTCTGAGAACTTCGCCCCATTTGAGAGCTATCTCCTCATAGCTGTCGTTGCGTACATCGGCGTTGGTGATAACGTCGGTCTTGCCGCCGTACAGATACCATTCGGAGGTCTCCGCACCCCAGCCCGTGCCCTTATATGACCAAATCGTCCAGCTATAGTTCCATTTATTCATCGAGCCGAGGATTGCGTCCCAGGTTGCGCTGCCGAGCGACTTGAATTCGCCGACATAGAGAGGAACATTATAGGGATAAAGCAAAGCGGTGAAAAGTAAGAGCTTGAAGCCGAAATTAGTCTTATTATAAAAATGAAGCTGATAAACCACGTTGCTCCAGCCCATCAGCCACGGGGCGGGCAGATTATAGAGCCTCCAGATGCCCTCCATGGTGATGATATGGTCGTTGTCAACGGATCTCACGGCGTCATACAGACGGCTGTAGAGAGATATAGTCTTGAGATTGTTCTTTTCGATATACGATGCAACATCGCACATCGGCTCGTTGAGCAGGTCATACATAGCGACGGCAGGATTGCCGCTGTAACGCTCCGCAACGGCGACCCACAGCTCTATAGTGAGCTTGCGCCACGCCTCGGCCTGTTTAGTCAGCTTGAAGAGCCCGCAGGAATTGATCTTGCCGCAATGCTCCTTGTTATTCTGATATCCGGGCGCGCCGTGAAGGTCGAGGATGACATAAATCCCCCTCTTGCCGCACTCCTCAACCACCCAGTCAAGGCGGCTGAAATCCCATTCGCCGTTCTCGTCGAGTATCTTAGTGCCCTTATCGTCATAATAGAAATTACGGTACCAGAAGGGAACTCGGACGCAGTTGAAGCCCATGGAGGCGATATTGTCGAGGTCGACCTCGGTTATCCAATTGTCGGCGTAGGTGTTGAGCAGCTCATAAGCCTTCTCAACTCCGAAACGCTCGGTAAGCACCTCAAAGGTGGTTATATTATCCACAGAATTCTCAACCGGACACATCCACTCCTCCTGAATGAGCCATGCACCGAGATTAACGCCTCTGAGCGAGACCTCCTGCCCTTTCCTGTTAACTATCTTTTTGCCGTCGGTCTGAAGGAAATCATCGTCGGTTATCGGGTGTCCGAGGGTGACTATAACCTCGCTGCTGTCGTTTGCGGCAAGGCTGCCGACGCTGACCGAACTGATAACCACCGTTAGTGAAAGCACGGCTGCAATAATGCGAAGAACGTATCTCCCGACCGTGCGGGATCTGTAAGTATTTTCCGAAAGTTTCAAAACAGTTCCTCCCGTTAGCATAGCGGTCAGCTGACCGCCGAAAAATGAAAGTGAAAATACCCCCGAGTGATCGGCTCGGGGGCGATCGTTTGATTTATTATTTGGTGCCGAAGATCCTGTCGCCTGCGTCGCCGAGACCGGGGACGATATATCCGTGTTCATTAAGATGATCGTCAAGAGCGGCAACATAGATATCGACGTCAGGGTGAGCCTTCTGAAGAGCGGCAAGCCCCTCGGGAGCGGCGATAATGCCCATGAATTTGATATCCTTGGGGTTGCGTTTCTTTATCTGGGTGATAGCGTCGATTGCCGAGCCGCCGGTGGCAAGCATCGGATCAAGGACTATAACCTCACGCACCTCTATATCGGCAGGCAGCTTGCAGTAATACTCAACCGGCATAAGGGTTTCGGGGTCTCTGTAAAGGCCGATATGACCGACTCTTGCGGAGGGAACGAGCGCAAGCACGCCGTCCACCATGCCGAGACCGGCTCTTAGGATAGGAACGAAGGCAAGCTTCTTACCGGCGAGCACCTTAGTCTTGGCGACCGCGACGGGAGTCTTTATCTCGGTGTCTTTAAGAGGAAGATCTCTGGTTGCTTCGTAGCAGATAAGGGTTGCTATCTCGCTGACAAGCGCTCTGAATTCCTTTGAACCTGTCTTTTCGTTCCTGAGGATAGTCAGCTTATGCTGGATGAGGGGATGATCCATAATCATTACTTTTGCCATTTAAATAACCTCCGATATATTTAATTGTTAATTAAAATCTGTTTTCGAGCTCAGTTATCTGAGCGATCCTGCGAGCGTGGCGCTCCTCGCCGCTGAACGGCGTATCGAGGAAGATATCGACAAGCTCGATAGCTTTCTCAGGAGTGACAACTCTGCCGCCGAGGCAAAGCATATTTGCGTCGTTATGCAGCCTTGTCATCTCGGCTGAGAATGCGTCCGAGCAGCAAGCCGCTCTGATGCCTCTGACCTTGTTTGCCGCCATGGAAATGCCGACGCCCGTGCCGCAGAAAAGCAGACCGAGGCTGCATTCGCCGCTCGCTACGGCCTTTGCCGCAAGCTCGGCGTAGACGGCGTAATCGGTGGATTCAGGCGTATAAGTGCCGAAATCCTTATACTCGATTTTCCTCATATCAAGATGATCCTTGATGATGTTTTTAAGCTCAAGACCTGCATGGTCGCAACCTAAAGCTATCATGTGTTTACTCCCTTTCTCAATTTAAGCTCACGCTCTGCCTGCGGCGGTCTGAGATAGACCGGAACAAGCTCCGAAGCAGGGCGAAACAGCTCTTTATTATCCTCAGCGGCTGCGGCAACGCCGTAAGCGCGCTGATATCTTCTATTCTCTGCGGCGAGATGAACGGCGGGAAGCCTGCCGCCGAATGCTGCAAAGCAAAGCTTGGCGCCGTCGCCTGCAAGATATATCTTTTTGTCATAGCACGCAAGGTCGGCTTCAAGCTCGGTTATAGGCATCGCTTTATCCTCGCAAATACGCGCAACCTTGCCGCCCGAGCACTCAAAAAGAGCGGTATAGACTTGATTGCAGCGAGCGTCCATTGCGACGCAGACAAGGCTATCGTCATCGGCAAAATTATAAGCGGCAGAGAGCAGAGTAGACACACCCGCACAAGGCTTATCGCCACTGAGGGCAAGCCCCTTGACGGCGGCAACACCTATCCTTATACCCGTGAATGAGCCCGGACCGACGTTGACGCTCAGGGCATCTATATCGGCGAAGCTCATATCCGCCTGGGTCAGCGCATTATCGACCATTGGCATCAGCGTGCGGCTGTGGGTCAAAGCGGCGTTGACAAAGCATTCGCTTATCAGCCTGCCCCCCTCGGTCACGGCGACGCTCACGGTCTTTGCAGAGGAATCAATCGCTAATATTTTCAAGAATTTCAGCTCCGATTATTTCGATTTGGCGTTCATCGGGGTCGTCGCATTTGGTGATAGTGACCCGAACGCAATCCTGTGGGAGAATGGCTTCGATATTCTCGCTCCACTCGATGATGAGGGTCGCCCCCGCATCAAGGTATTCAAAATACCCCGTGGAGTAAAGATCGTCCCAGCCCGTTATACGGTACATATCAAAATGGCAAAGCGCTTTTTTGCCCGAACGGTACTCGTTGACAAGCGCAAAAGTGGGGCTTGTGACCTCGGCGTCAATGCCCATTCCACGGGCGAAGCCTCGCACAAACGCCGTCTTGCCGGCTCCAAGCTCGCCGAAAAGCGCCACGAGCGAGCCGACCTCCACAGTCTTTGCAAGCGAAAAACCGATATTCTCGGTCTCCCTTGCGCTGCGGGAATAATAAATTGCCATACTGCACCACCTTAATTAAGACCATAGCGCATTATATCACAAAGGCGGACGTTTTTCAACATTAAGATGGCAAAACTTCAAAAAAATTCGGCGAGCCAAAGCACGCCGAATATAAATCAATACCGCTCTACAAGAGCATTTATCATATCGGGGACGTTGGTGATAATGCCATCAACGCCGCAGTCAAGCATTCTCTTGGCGATGCCGTCGCCGTCGACGGTCCAGACATTGATACCTATCCCGTTGTCATGGAGCTTTTTAACATAATGCTTGTTGACAAGGCTGAAATGCGGGTGCAGATATTCCGCGCCTATCTCCTTGGCGAATTCAACATAGCCGAAGAGCATCTTCTTATAGGTGATCTTCCTGTCGGGGCTGTAGAGAAAACCCGTCTTGCACGCGGGGTCAAGCCTCTTACACTCCACAAGAAGCTCGGGGCTGAAGCTCGAAATAAGCAGCTTATCAAAGAGTCCGTGCTCCTTAACTGCGGCAAGGGTTTCTTTGACTATCCCCTTTTCGCCGCTGAGAGGAGTTTTAAGCTCGATATTCATTATCTCGATATCCGCCGTCGCACAGAGGGTGAGAAATTCATCGAGAGTCGGGAGCTTGGTGCCCCTGAATTCGTCATGGAAGTATGAGCCGAAATCATAAGAGCGCAGCTGCTCCAGAGTCATGTCGGAGATAGCGCCGATGCCGTTTGAAGTCTCGTCGATCGTGTAGTTATGGCAAATGACCGGCACGCCATCCCTTGACATATGTACGTCGGTCTCAAAGCCGTCAACGCCTATCTCAAGCGACTTCTCGAAAGCGGGAATGGTATTTTGCGGCGCCTGCTTATTGGCGCCCCTATGGGATATAACTTTGCAAACAGACATAATATCACCTTTCTATAAATACCGATATCAGCAAAACAGAGTGCAGCCCATTTTTTTGAAATTCTCAATCATTTCATGCGCCTTTTCCTCCGTTAAACCGAAATACTTACAAAGGCAGCTTATGCACATGAATTCCTCGGCGCCTCGGTTGACCATTTTCTTATGGAAACCGATATCGTCGTTGGTCAGCTCTTTTTCACACGAAATACAGTATTCCATGTCACTTCGCCAGCTTGCAAATGTAGCATTCGCAGTCGTGAGCGGCGATCTTGCGGCGCATAAATTCCTTCTTTACGCCGAGATTTTTGCCTGTGAATACGTCCCTCATCTCAAGGCCGTAGCCGGAGGCGGCAGGAATGCCGGTATTCTCCAAATAGAATTCAACATGGGCGTCTTCTCAAAATAGAATTCAACATGGGCGTCGCTCTCGCCGAAATTGACAAGCAGCACAGCTATCTCATTATCCGAAAGCAGCTTGACAAACGACTTTGCTTCGCGGGAACCGGTGGTGCAGAATGCGGGTCTCCCCTCCTCATCCTGATTTATCCTGATGAGATCTTTATTCTTGACAAGCTCAAGCATTTTATCATTCAGATTTCTGATATCGCCGCCAAGCATGAGTGGGGCGCTGAACATACACCAAACGGCAAACTGGGTTTTATAGTCTATATCGGTGCAGCCCGAGGAGCCGACATTACCCTCGCCGTACATACCGATGGTGAGCATATCAATATCGTTGAAGCAGCCTGGTGCGGAATAAGCGAGGTTGTCGACCTGGCTGAGCGAAATATCTCTCATCGAGGGGAAAGAATCGTTGATATCGCCTGTGGAGCGATACATATGAGCGCCTGCGGAACGAATCCATGTGTTGACCTCATCGTTGCCCCAGTTACAGGCGGAAAAAAGGATCTCCCTGCCGCTCGCCTTGAGCGCCATGCCCATCTTTCTGTAAAGAAGCGGACCGTTAGCGACATTCGGCTTATAGCAGAAGTCATATTTAAGGAAATCCGCGCCGTATTCGGCAAAGGTGCGGGCATCAAGGAACTCATGGTCAAAGCTGCCGGGGTAATCGGCGCATGTACGGGTGCCGGCGCATGAATACATGCCGAATTTAAGCCCTTTGGAGTGAACATAGTCGCTGACCGCTTTCATTCCGTTGGGGAATTTGATCTTATCGGGGACTATTTTGCCGGTCTCGGGGTCTCTCTCCCTCTCGCTCCAGCAGTCGTCGATGACGAGGTAATTATACCCTGCCTCAAGTAGACCTTTCTCGACTATTGCGTCGGCGGTCTCTTTGATAACGCTCTCGTTGATATTCTCTCCAAAGGTATTCCAGGTGTTAAAGCCCATCGGAGGGGTTCTTGATAACATAAGCTCGCTCCTAACAAAAATCATTTTGAAACTGCCTGTCGGCAGCTATACAAATAAAGTTTAACATAATGCAGTCTGTTTTTCAAGGAGAAAATCAATAAATTAAGGGGCGTTTTTCCTTGACAATAAATGCACCCTGTGATAATATGTAATATATTATAGAATATAAATGCGGGTATGGCGGAATTGGCAGACGCACAAGATTTAGGATCTTGCGCCGCAAGGTGTGCAGGTTCGACCCCTGTTACCCGCACCATGATCGTCGCGGACGTTATCGTTCGCGGCGATTTTTCTTTTTAATTTATTTTTTTAGTTTTATATATCAAGATTCACGAGGGAGCTTTGATTGATTGAAAAGAGCAGATTCACTATCAGCTTCTCATCCGTCGCATAATCCGAGCGTATCCATTGAATTATTATGCCGGTGCTGCCGTTGAGGATATATGAAAAAATATACTGCTCAAGCTCTTGCGGCAGATCAATTTGCAGGTTTGTGATGAACTGTACTATCGAATGCTGCATAAATTTCGAGCGAAATTCCGGGTCCGCCGAGTCAATCAACAGCGCACGGAATTGCTTGTCATTTTCCCTTATAAATCTCAAAAATGACAGGATATATTTATGCGCCCCGATATCGTTCTCTCTGCCTATATGCTCAAGATGCTTTTCGGTCGCTTCAAGCAGCTCCGCTTCAATTTCAATCAATAGATCCTTTGGCTCACTGTAATGGGCATAAAACGTTGACCTGTTAAGCTCCGCCCTGTCGCAAAGTTCACGCACGGAAATCTTTTCTACGCTCCCCTTCTCTCTGAGAAGATCCATCAGGGCATTTTTAAACAGCATCTTAGATAGGCGCGTGCGCTGATTATTTTTTGTATTCATTACATACTCCCACCATTATCAACAGTTTTGTCGGTTTAATAACAATTATAAATCAAATTGATGATTGTTAATCCGACACTATGTAGTTATAATGATAGTGTAATGCAAAAACTTTCAAAAGTCAAGAAAAACAACGGAGGTAATTACATGACAAACAGATTTGTTGAAAAAAGAGCCTTCAATTCACGCCTGACTTCGCCCGAGGTCACGGCAAAAGAAAAGTGGTTCGGCTATCTCATCGGCCCTGCAGGCGCACTGCTGCTCAACGCCGTTCTCGGCACATATCTTAACGTCTACTATACAGATGTGCTGAAGCTGACGGCTGTGTGGGGCGGGGCGTTTCTTGCCGTCTTTCCGATCATTTCAAAGATAATCGATGCCATAACCAATGTCATCATGGGCTACATAATCGACCGAACCCACACAAAGCAGGGTAAGGCGAGACCGTGGCTGCTGCTCTCGGCGCCGCTGCTGGCCATTACGGGGATATTGCTCTTTATTGTACCTTCAGGCAATCAGACCTTGCAGATAATCTGGGTCGCCCTCTCATATAATCTTTTCTATTCATTCGCCTATACAATATTTAATATGAGCCACAATCTGATGGTGCCTCTCTCCACAAGAAACACCGAGCAGAGAGGCTCGCTCTCGGTATTCAATCAGATATCGACAATTATGATGAGCGGAATACTTGTGGCTCTTGTATTCCCGATGGTTATAATGCCTGCTCTCGGTGTTGACAAGACCAAATGGATATTTGTCATGGGCTTCCTCTCGGCTCTCGCGCTGCCTCTCACTCTTCTTGAATACTATTATACAAAGGAGAGGGTCACTCTTGAGGATGAGGGAAATGTCGAGAGCGAAAAAACACCTTATAAAAAACTGCTCAAGGCTATTTTTACGGATAAATACATGATAATAATTCTTACATATTTCTTAATTTACACTATCGGCACTCAGTTCAAAAATCTGAGCCTTGTTTACTATTGCAACTATGTTTTAGGCTCCTACAATGACGGTAAAACACAGATGCTGATATCCGTTATCGGCGGTATTCCGATGGGAATAGGTATTTTTGCGGTCTGGCCCCTTGCGAAGAAGTTCGGCAAGCGAAACCTTACCGCCGCCGGCTTCATCCTCTATGCGCTCGGCAGCGCAATATGTTGGATGTTCCCGTCAAATATGGTAGTTGTGCTTGTCGGCCAATTCATCAAAAACATCGGCGGCCTCCCCTGCTCATATGTTTTCATGGCGCTGTTCGCCGATGTGCTCGATCACCTTGAATGGAAAAACGAATTTCGCTGCGACGGCATCGCAATGTCGGTTTACAACATTATCGCCGTCTCAAGCGTCGGAATCGTCACAGGGCTTTTCAACATGATGCTCGCTAAAAGCGGCTATGTTGCCCCTTCACTTATCAACGGTGTTACCGTCGCCGCCGAGCAGACCGCAATGGCCAAAAATACGATGACCTTCTTCTTTGTCGGGCTTGAAACCTTTACGGGCATTGTGCTTTTTGCGCTGCTTCTCTTCTTAAATGTTGAGAAGGATATCGGGAATAAACAGGCAGAAATCAAAGAGAGGAAAAAGGAGGGAAAAGCAGATGAAAGCAATTAATATCAAGACCGAATATCTCAAAAATCCACTCGGAACAGACATTGACGAGCCGCGGGTAATGTGGAATTGCGAAGGCGGCACGACACAGACCGCCTACAGGATCGTCGCCGATGGTTGGGACAGCGGCAAGGTAAAATCAAATGAAATGAGATGCCGCTTGCCTGTAAAATTTGAGAAAGGTAAAAGAGTCAATTTCAAAATCAAGCTGTGGGATGGGAATGACGCCGAGAGCGAATGGAGCGAGGAAGCATTCTTTGAATACGGCATCAGGAGCTGGTCGGCGAAGTGGATAACCGGCAATTATGAGGTCGATAAGGAGGGTTATGCGAGAAAAAAGAGAATCGAAAGCTCCTTTTTGGCATCGGGAATTAATTACCTGATAGAGAGCTTCAAGGAACCCGAGAAGCGTCTCCCTGTCGATTGCTTTAGAAAAGATTTCCGTACCGACGGCAATATCAGAGCGGCGCGGCTATACGCAACCGCCTGCGGGATATACTCCGCATACCTGAACGGTAAAAAAATCTCAACGCCGCTCGCTCCCGGCATAACCGATTATGGGAAACGAGTACAGTACCAGACCTATGACGTTACAGAGCTTGTAAAAGAAAGTAATGTGCTGACCATCGACCTTGCCGACGGCTGGTATCGGGGATCGACCGGCGCCTGGGGGCTTAAAAACCAGTTCGGTTGTGAAACAAAAATCCTGGCTCAACTTGAAATAACATATGAAAGCGGTAAAACCGATGTCATCGTTACAGATGAAAGCTGGCTTTGGTCAAACGATGGGCCGATACGTTTTGCGGACAACAAGGACGGCGAAATCATTGACGCAAGGCGAGCACCGAGCTATGAGGGCAGAGCAAAAGTCACCTCTCACGCTGTTATACCGACCGCTTCAAACAATGTGCCTATAGCGGAAAAGGAGACATTTAAAGGCAAAATGACCGTCGCTCCGTCCGGCAGGCGAATTATCGATTTCAGTCAAAATATGGCAGGCTATGTTTCGTTCGGAATAAGCGCAAAGGCGGGGCAGAAGCTGACGCTCAGATTCGGCGAAATGCTTGATAAAAACGGAGAGCTGACATTAAAGAACATTCAATGCACAAGCAAAAAGATAACCACGCCCCTCCAAAAGGTTGAGTACACCTGTAAAGACGGCGTGAACGAGTATAAAACAAACTTTGCAATTTTCGGCTTCCGATATATAGAAATAGACACGGATATTGAGGTTAAAGCCGAGAATTTTACCGCAATCGCCGTATATTCAGATATGGATGAAGTCGGCTTTTTCGACAGCTCAAACGAGCTGCTCAACAAATTTGTTAAGGCAACAAAGTGGTCAACCAAAAGCAACAGCACCGACCTGCCGACCGACTGTCCGACAAGAGAACGCCATGGCTGGACGGGTGACGCCCAGATTTTTTTTGAGACTGCCGCATACCTTTTTGACTATGCGACATTTGCCGAGAAATACACACGCGATATATTCGATTGGCAAAAGCCGAGCGGAAAGCTGCCGCAAATCGCGCCATACGGCGGCGTTGATTTCTATATGTCATGGATGAACGGCTCTGTCGGTTGGGCTGACGCGGGCGTTCTAATACCGTACCGTTTTTGGAAGATATACAATGATGACTGCCTTATCCGTGAATTCTATGACAAAATGGTGAAGTACGCTGAGTTTATGAACTCCCGCTGCGGCAAATGGACTCCACTGAGACACAGAATTAATCTCAAAAGCAAAAAGTATCTTGTGAATTTCGGTCAATCCTACGGTGAATGGGCAGAGCCGAAGGATGTTTTCCCGAATGATTGGAAAAACACGGTGCTGCCGAATCCCGAGGAGTCAACGGCGTATACATCATATGTTCTCGGCCTTATGTGCGAAATAGCAGAGTATATGAACGATGAAAAAAAAGTGCGGCTGTTTAAGAAATATTCTGACGGATGTGCCGAGGCATACAGGGAGCTAATCACTCATGAGGGCTATTCCCTTAACACTGACAGGCAGGCAAAGCTCGTCCGACCGCTTTATATGAAGCTGATCGACGGCAATCTGAAGGAATACGCCGAAAAGCGGCTTGTGAAAGCGCTTGACAACTACGGCTGGCGGCTTGGAACCGGTTTCCTGTCTACGCCGCTTATACTTGATGTGTTGTCGGATATCAATGTTGAATACGCTTATCGATTGCTTGAAAATGAACGGATGCCGGGATGGCTCTTTATGGCTGAATCGGGTGCAACGACGATTTGGGAATCATGGGAGGGCACCGCTGCACAGGGAGGTATCGCCTCGCTGAATCACTATTCAAAAGGCGCCGTATGCGAATGGCTGTTCAGAGGAATGTGCGGTATCAACATCAGAAGCGGCAACAGATTCCTTATAAAGCCTCTCGTCGGCGGTCATTTCACATTCGCAGATGCGATCTATAAAAGCGTTTACGGTGTAGTAAGAAGCGGCTGGAAAAGAGAGAGCGGCAAAACCGTATTTGAGATTTCAGTGCCGTCAAACTGCACCGCGGAGATTATCCTGCCAAACGGCACGGCAGAAGCTGTAGCGGCAGGAAACCATAAAATTGAAATTCAGGAGGCTTAACATGAAAAAAGAAAGAACCAAAAAAGAAAAAACGCCGATGTCACCGCAAGTCAAAAGGACTTGGATATCATCGGTTGCGGCATTTGTCTGCGTAATTATAATTGCCGCAACTCTTAACAACTCTGCAGGCAAGATAAGCGACGCAATCATCAAAGCGGCTGATTCTGCCGTCCCCTCCTCAGCATCGGAGGATGCATTCGCGCCCGATAACAGCGAGAATACGACAGCTGCAACCCCCGACAGCACACTTACACCTTCACAGAAAGCCCTAACACCCTCTGACGCAACCGAAGCAGTCAGTGAAACCGCCGCCTCTGCCGAAGCCGCAGTCAAAACTACTGCCGAAATAGTCAGCATTTATAACACAGCAGCAAACAAAATCAAGCCAAATGCAAAATCCATAACCCGCAATTATTCAAAAATGAAGAGCCTGCCCGAATATCTTCAGCTTCCGTCGGCAATCGAGAGCCTCGGCAAGTGGGCAATAGAAAAGTTCGTCAAGGGCTCAGATGAACCTGCATACTTTACCACAAAAGAGGAAATAACGGCGTATTTCCCCGTCAGCAGTGAGAATTATACCTCGCATCTGACAACGGACATGGTTAAAAGCGCCGTGCTCAAGGACAACGGAACGACCTACGATATCACAATTGCTCTTTACAATGACAAAATCACCAGCCCCAAAAAGGGTACGGGATATGCAGGAGTTTTCAACACCGTTTCCGCCTCGACATTCAAGGATATCAGTATTCCGGGCACAAAATTTGAATCCGTAAAGATAAACGGGATTAACGGCAAAATTCAATGCACCGTTGACAAAGCAACGGGCAACATAACCAAAATAGTATTTACAAATACCGATGTGCTTAACCTCGGCGTTAAGGTAGCAGGCAGCAATCTTGATGTTAAATTTGCACTTGCTTGCGAAAACAGATATTCGATTAAATACTAACTTTTATGATAAACGAAAAATCCCTCCCTGTGTTTCCACAGAGAGGGATCTCTTTTTTATTCAGCAAGCAGATTGCTGTTTTTGAGATTTGTGAGGAATGCAAGGATATCGTTACGAGCCTCGGCGGGGTCGATCTCGTACTCGTCGGTCACGGCGGCGGTCAGCTCGTCAAGAGTCTGCGGCGCCTGCATACGCTCCCACAGGAGCTTACTGACGGGGTTGAGGATAACTATCTCCCCTCCCGTGCCGACGGGCACGGCCAGATACTCCTCCGCGATCTCGCGCAGGACATAGCCGGGCTTCACTTTGTAGCTTTCCATCCCTGCACCTCTTATGAGCCGAATACCGAGGTGGAGCCTGCGAAGCTGACGGACGAGAATTTGCAGAAATACTCGATGTCAAAGGGCGTCGCGCAGCCCTCGCTCGCCGCAAATGCGGAGGGGCTCTTCAGAGCTTCGGCATCAATGCCGAAAACTGATGCGACAGTCTCCAGATCCGCCGCGCAGGCACTGCCGGGGCCGGCAGCGAGCGCGAGAGGAGCAGGGGGGAAATAGGGGGGGGAGCAAGGCTGAAATCGGGTTTAATATAAGAGTTTTTCATTTCAATTTTTACCTCCAAGAATACGACTCATCAATTAGCGAAAAAAGCCGAAGATATTTGCAAAGAAAGAAATTATCTTCTTGAACATTGCAGATATCGAGCCGAGAACCGTGTCAAGGAAATCAAAGACGATGCCGTCGTTGTCGTTGTTTGCGCCGTTCACGGTGATGAGCTCTGCTCCGAGCGGGCGTTCGACATTGTCGGGTTCCTCAGCGTCGTTCTCTGCGACGGGAATAAATCTCGCAAGGACATCGGTCTCAACACCGGGCTGAGCCATCGCTCTCTGCGCTTTTGCGAGTGCGGAATCATCAACGGAGACCTTGGCATCCGCAAGCTTGATATAGCCGACCGCAAGGAGGTTGTCGCCGAGATTCTGAATTGTAACGGTGCCGTCGTCATTGACATACTCGGTGATATCGTAATACATCTCGGTGGCGGAGTTGATCCTGATTATCGCATTGTTGATCTTGCACTCGCTGCCGTTTGCCGCGCCGTTCTTCTGGACATAGCGCAATGAGAGCATTACCTGCGACTTCGTCTTGTCGAAGTTGCCGAGAGTGAAGCTGAGGCCGGTAACAGCGCTGTCGGTCACCTTGTTGAGATAGACCTCGTTGTGCGGGCCGCCGAACTGATAATTGTTGTAATCGGCGAATTCAAGGCTGTCATAGCTGCCGCCCTCAACATAGGCTATCTTGCCGTCGTTGGAGCCGGTCATTCCGCCTGACTTGAGGTTGCCGAGTACATTGATGTATCTCGCGTTCTTTTCGCCTGCGATGTAGGAGGCGGGGTCGTTATTGCCGTAGGGCTTGTAGATACGGACTGCGTCGATATAAACGTCGAGCGAAACATCGGCGGAGGTCCCATCAGCATTAGCTGCGGGAGCCTTTGCGGGGGCGGAGTAAGCGACGGGCACCTTATCATTGAGAACGGAGCTGTCATCCATCCAGATCTTCTCGACCTCGGAGGCGCTGACATCGTCGTAGCCAAGCTCAGCAAGAGCGTTGAGCACGGAGCGATCAACCGCCGAGAGAGCCGAGGGAGCAGCCTTGGCGCCGCTGTTCTTGACTGCGCCTGCGCTGTTGAGATATACGCCGGAAACCTCTACGTTATAAGTGCCGCAGTCGCCGCTGAAGGTCATTACGGGCACCTGACGGGCAAGGCCGTCAACGAGGTAGTTGGCGTCGGTATAGTATGTGTCGACCACATAATATTTAGTCGCTCCGGTTGCGGAATTCGTGACCTTGACTGCAAGAACGCCGGTCTGCGGGCCGCAAGCGGAGATGAGGTCGAAGCTCTCGCCGGTGAAGGTGAACTTGACCTTATCGGAGGTCTTGCTGCCGGAGTTGACGGTAGTCTTGAGAGCTGCATTGCCCGAGAAGAGATTGCCGTCGTTGAAGTTATAGGAAGCATCAAAGCCGTAAAGGTCGTAGTTGCCTGAGGGCGACTGAGCAGCCGCGGAAGCGGCGGCGGTCGAAGCCCAAGCGGTGCCTGTGCCTGTTACGGGAGTGAGTGAAGTCTCCTCGAAATATACGTTGGACGCGGGGATCAGATTAACTCTCGTCCACTCATAGGAGTCATGACCGGTCTTGATGAAAGCATAGATATAGGAGTTCGTCATGCCCATGGTGAGGTCAAGGCCGTTTGCGGCGGTATCTATCTTAGCGGAGCCGCCCGCCGTGTTGGAAGTCTCAAGCGGGTAAGCCGTGGCGGAAAGCTTTGTCGGAGAGTTTGAAACCGCAAGCAGCTCACCTGAGTTATCGGTAATGGGCATTACCGAGCCGAAGTCAAAGATGTAGTTATGCTCCGGCACGCTCGTCTCGGGGGCGGGCAGCAGGCGCGTGACCTCATCCTTGGTCAGATTCTCCATCGGGACGGAGGCGTCGGGATGCTCATAGATACCCGAGCGCTCGTTATCGTTGGTGTCTATATTGTAGCCGACGATATCCTTAACGGGCAGCACGCCTTCGAGCTTGACAATAAGTCGCTTACCGGGGTGATCGGGGGCAACATAGTTGGTGGTGTAGTCGAAGCCGGTGACATTTATCTCGTTGCCGACAATCTCATAGGTGACGCCTGCAGGGTTATTGACTATCGCACCCTCAACGAGCTTGTTTGCCGCATTGTAGGAGAGCTCCTGAGTCTGCAGAGTTACCTTGAGCTGCGAGAGATCCGACGGGAATGCAAAGCTGTCGGAGAGAACATCCTTGAGCACGGCGGTGCTGTTAAGCTTGACCGCAGTGCCCGAAGCTATAGCCTCATAGGAGATCTGCTGAAGCAGCCTTGATAGGTCGCCGCCGCTGGTGATCTTTGAGTAGTAGTTGCCGCCCTCCTTCTTAGTGCCGAGGGTCGCGCCATCCTTGAAGCCGGGGTAACCGGTGGAATTGGGATAGTTGGAGGAAACGCCGTCCATGTAATCATCGACATTAAAGTCGGTCATGGTCTCGGTGCCTATATAGATGCTGTAGATATCGGCAGAGCCGAGCGCCTTTATCCTTGCCGCCTGCTCAATAGCGGCGTTTGCATAAGTTTTGGATATATTGAGCTTTGTGGCAGCTGACTTTGTCGAAGAGGGGTTGCCGGGGACGCCGTCTGTAATAAAGACAACGATAGCTTTACGGGTGCCCGCCGCATACTCAGCCTTTGCCGAGGAGTTATTCAGTATCTCATAAGCCATTTCAAAGCCGTGGTTAGGTGCGGCGCAGACATACGAGTTGTTGCCTGCCATCTCTGAGATAGCGTAGTCGGCAGTGGCGTCGTTTGCAGAGTTGAATGCATTTTTATAGAAAGTTTTTTCTGCATCGGCATCAAGGTTATTTTTAAGGATAAACTGACCCGAGCCGGAGGAATCGGTCTTATTCCAAACGCCGGTATATGCCCAGTCGGTGCCAGTGAGGTCGGGCTTTGCGTTTGAGGCGTCGTTACCGAACTCAACGAAAGCTATCCTGTGGTCGATATCGTACTTGCCGGAGTCAACTCTGAGGTCGGCGATAAATTCTCTTGCTGCCTTGGCGGTTGCGGTACGGCGCTGAACATTGGTCTTGTCATAGTAAGCGCCGGTGTAGATATACTCGGTCGAGCTGGTGTACTGTGAGGGTCTGTCGTCAACAGCATTCAAGCCGTCAAGGTAATAGGTCTTACCGTTTGCCTCAAAATAGAGGTAGTAGTGAGTGATAGTATTCCTATTATAATAGTCACCGGTATATATTGACTTGCTCCAACCGGTTCTATAGCAGTTGTAGAGAGGATTACTGGAATTCCTGACATCACTGTCAGAAGGCGTTGACGCTCCTGCATAGTGAGCCGGATGCGTTGTTCTGCCCGAAGTACAGCAGTCATCACCTGAATAAAGAAGCCATACATCGTTATTTGAATCTCTGAAATAAAGGATCCATCTCTTATTTCTGTTTAAAGTGGCTTCATGAACAGTAGAATGTTGCAACTGATAGTAATTGCCATCAGAGTGCAGATACCATGCATTACTGCTGCTTGAAGTGGCATCATAGTTCAAATCGCCAGTCTTTTTTGTGAAGGTGTACGTCTGATACGACCCACGCTGGATCAGATAATATGTATCACCCAACTTATAATAGGTCTCACGATTGCCGGGTTGATAATTATCGTATGAAAGTCTGTATGCCTTATCATAGTTGGCGCAATCCTTTTCATCGCCCATCGAGGAGGAACGGTCAACGACAAGCACGACGTCAAGGGGCACGCCCTTATCGCTGATAGCAGACTGAGTTGCGCCGGTGGCGTATGACTGAAGGTCGATGGTATAGGTGCCGTCGGCAGCCGCATATGCCTTCTTGCCGGTGAAGAGGTTGCTCTTGCCCTGCGAGCCCTCGGTCTGGATTATACGCCTATATATATAGAAATATGTATAGGAGTCGCCGACATTCCTACCAAGCACCTTATTGCTGCTGCTCTCATTATTGGGATGGTAGCCTATCTTGTTACCTGAGTGATAGTCGCAGGAGCGTGAATAGGTGCCGTCCATGTGGAAGGTGCCCGCCTGCTCGGTCTGACCGTAATAGACGGTGCCGGTGTGATCCTCGTTCCTTGTGGTGCTCTTATCAGCATCACGCTCTTTGACATTGTTCTCGGCGTAGTATCTGCTGTAGGAATCGAGGCCGTCGGAGATGGTGCCGTCGTTGCAGAACATATAATATTTGTTTGAGCCGTTATAATAGAGCTGGAAGGAGCCGTCACTGCTGCCCGTGGGGGCAAGATAAACATTTGCAAACTGCTCATTGCCGCCGAGGGTCATATAGACCAGACGGGAGCCGTAGTAAAGGAACGGAGCGTTTGCAAAGTAGCTGTCCTTAGAGGTAATACGCACGGCGTTGCCGTCGCCGGTCTTCTCTATAGACCAACGCATCGACTCAACATCGTCGTCATCAGGGTTATTGAGCACGAGCTTCTTATCGCCGTTGGTGAAGGTATAATTGGTTATCTTTTTACCTACCATACCCATCGAGTCGCCGGTAGCGCCCTGACCCGCATTCGCTCTGACGGTGTATTTCGGGAGCGGGTTGCCGGCGTAGCCGCCGTTGGCGTCAAGAGTGTAAAGCACATTATTGCCGTTCTCGACGGCGCTTGACTTAAAGACGATTATATACTCGTCCTCAACGCCTATCTCATCCCAATTATAAACCTTTGAATAATAGGAGGTAACGCCTTCATCGTCGGGAGCGACCTCGCCCATGAGAGCGTAGGGGTCAAGCTTCCAGATAACGTCGGTCGGGTAGGTGCATTTATTGGTTGCGGATTCGCCGTAATACTTATACGCTGCCGACTCGGTAAGGATATAGATCTCATTATTCAGCATGAACATACCCTCGTTCATGTAGAGGTGGTTGTTGAAGGTCCTGTAATCCGAGAGCAGATAAGCGTCGGTCTGATGGCCCGCTATTGTAACGGTGGTGTTGCCGTCCTTGGTCAGGTCGATGTCGGCGATATAGAGGTCGCAGGCATTCCTTCTGCCGTAGGAGGTGCCCATATATACCCTGCCCTTTGAGACGAGGGCGCACTGGATCTTGGTGATGGTGTTGGGAACAGCCAGCGTATGGGTGGGGTAACCCGCACAGTCGGCATTTGAGGAGGCGGAAGCGTCGCCCGTGATCGAGCCGGTCGCGAAAGCGTTCCACTCGGTCTGTGAGTTAGCACCCTGAAGAGCGTAGCCGAATATCATGCTGTTGTAAACGGAGTTTGCAGGGGTATTATAACCGTCCGCAGTGTGATAGAAGTTACCGGTCCAAAGAATACCGTTATCAAAGGAGCAGAATGAGGTGTTGGCGCTGCTCAGCTCGGCAAGGTCAACAGTACCCTGAATATAGATATCCTTGAGGGTACCCTCGGCAACATTCAGCTCCGACAGCGGAACATAGCTGATGGAGTTATTCTTATCGGCTATGTAGAGGTTGAAGTTGGAGGCCGCAATACCGCCGACGTGAGCCGTACAGGCGGATTTATCATTATTATAAAGATTGAACT
>FR888229.1:135946-137975 GCA_000431775.1 Clostridium sp. CAG:413
GAGCGACAAACCTGCCGGTCTCGAGGCTAAGTGCATAAATAACGCTCGGTGAGCCGCCGCCGTTTTTATATGACGCGATCAGCACCCAATTCTTTGCCTTGTAGTAGGTCAGGCCCTGCGGGATCATGTTATCCGTTGAGCTGAGGCCGGGTATACAAAGATCGGGGGTGCCGTTTGAGCCGTCAAGCGGCGTGGCGCACTGATCGAGGAACTGACGGACAGCCCACTCGGCATTCTGCTGCTGAATGGCTGCCAGAGAGTCGCCCGCAGTATGAGTCTGCGAATGACCGCCGCTGATGGAGCCGAGAGTCTCGGCAGCAAGAGCCTGAAGCCCGAGAGCGCCTATGCTCACAAGCGTGCAGAGCACTAGGACAAGGCTCAAAGCAGTCAAAAGTTTCTTTCTGAACATTTTCGTATCCTCCATGATATTGAAAAATTATATAAAAACCCTTTTGGGATAACCCTCGGGGAATTATGTTTAGATTTATCTGCCGAGCAGCAGTCGCCGATATTCGGCGGCCTTGCGGCAGGCGTATTCGGGCAAGCCGTTGAATTCGCCCGTCTCGGCCTTGGTGACGGCGGCGCAAACATCGCAAAGCATCCGCTTATCACAGCCTGAACATTGGGGCGGCAGGAATATCTCCCTGCTGCACCGCATTATCTCACGCCATGCTTCGCCGAAATCATCGAGAGGCACGCTCGGCTCGGTCATCATGCCGCACGGAGACATTTTACCGTCCCATGTGACCCAAAACGAAGCCGAACCCGCACGGCAGCTCAGCCGCTCGCCGCACTCGGGGTCGAATTCACGAACCGAACTCGGTTTAAGACCCTCAGCTCTCGCTTTAAGCTCACTCTCCCCCAATCTCCGCTTATGCCATTCGTATTGAGCCTTTGCGGCATCTTCGGGCGAAAGTCTGACGGCTTCGCCGCACGAGCGGACGGGCGGGAACATATGGAAGGTGGCTTGAACCGGCAAGCCGTATCTGTCAGCAAAAGCTTGGATCGCCGCCGCGTCGCCGACATTATCGGGCGTGGCGGAATAATTGATGCGAACGCCTATCCCCGCCTCATGCAGACGGATTATCGACTCGGTGACGGTGCTGTAAGCGTCGGGATCGCCGCATAATCTGCCGTAGGTCTTAGGTGAAGCACCGTAAAGCGAGATATTGACCCGCTGCGGCGGATACTCTCGAAGCAAACGGAGCTTGTCCTCGTCGAGCAGCACGCCGTTGGTATTGACCGAGGTAAGCAGCCCGAGCGACTTGCAGGCGGTGTATATCTCGTCGAAATCACGTCGAAGCAACGGCTCGCCGCCCGTGAGCAGTAGCAACAGAGTGCCGTGCTCCTTGGCCTGCTTTGCAAGAGTGACCCACCAATCGGCGTTTTTCTCACCCATCAGAGCCTCACGGTCGCGACTGCGGCGGTGGATATAGCACATCCGACAGTCGAAATTGCACCTTGCGGTAAGCTCAAACGAGCCGGAGAGCGGTATGCCCTTTTCCTGCGCTTTCATAAAAAGCGTGTTGACAAAAAGGTCGTAGTTAACTTCCATCAGAGAATTTTATACTCCTTCAGAGCATTTTCAAGCGCCGCAACAGCCGACTTATCGGGCGTGCAGCTCAGTTGAAGCACCGGCACTTCGGCAGCGAGCCTGATGAGCAGATCAACACAGCTCTTTTGCTCGCCCGGTGCGAAGAAATCGAGATAGATATTATTCATAATGCCGAGAACGGCTTCGGACCCGCCGAGCCGCCTGACGGTGCTACAATCGGCGCGGCTGAGAAGCACCACGGCGCCGAGAGGGTAAGTCTCATTTTTGCATATCCCGCTCGTGCCGCAGAAAGGCAGGCTGCCCGCGTTTATCTCATCGCCGTCAAAAGAAACGCCCGCTTTATCGCCGTTGATGATTCGCGAGCCGTTATGCTCCGCCCAGAGAGCCGCCTGAGTGCTCTTGCCGACCCCACATGGGGCGGAGAAGAGGATCGCCTTGCCGCCGTGCTCGATATATGAAGCGTGCAGCAGGAAT
>FR888229.1:138011-139311 GCA_000431775.1 Clostridium sp. CAG:413
AGGAGCTGAGAGAGCGCCAGCGACGACCACATATAGCGGCCGTCCATCGCCACATCATAGTTGCGGCTGAGGATATAGGCGTCTGCCGACGAAGCGCCGAAAGCGTCATAAACGCACATTGCGCCGGGGTCTGTACCGAGATGAAAGAGCCGCGAGACCTTGCCGCCGTCAATGCTCACCGTGACATCGCCGCATTCGCCGAGCCTCTTGCCGCCGAAATCAGGCAAGTTCTCGCATTCACGGCAAAGCACATTGATATCCGCCTCGGGGAACTCGGCCTCAAACATCGGCCAGTAGCCCTCCTGCGGCGTAAACCAAGGAGCTTCGACGGTGATTTTTCGGTTGCAGATAATGTAGCTCTTTTTCATCACAAATACTAACACCAATACTAATATCTATACTTTTGATATTATATTATCATCTTCTTTATATGTCAAGGTCTGTAAAGAAAAAAATGCTGTTGAAATTTGATAAATTTTGATGTATATTCTACAAAAATATATAAAGCGGCCGCCGCCGTTGAGGCAGCAGCCGCATTTTTATCATAATCTATTCATCGCCTGACTGTTTACAATGAATCGCAGCACCCATTCGGCGTTACGCTGAAGCTCGCCGAGGGTAATGCCTTCGGGCTTATTATAATTTTTAAGCAATGTGCCGTCGGGCTTACGCTTGCCCACCCTTGCGCCGCCGGGCATAAGCACATTGACACCCGCCCTGACGCGGTAAGCCTGGTCGCGCATTTTGGGGAATTCGGGCGACTTTGACGAGCGCATCCACCAGTCGGTCATGATATTGCCCTCGTATCCCCACTCGCGCCGCAGGATCATCTCGCAAAGCTCATAATTATAGTGCCCCCACACTCCGTTTATCTTGTTGTAGGAGGTCATTATGTTCTGCGGGTGAGCGGTTTTGACGCATATCTCAAAGCCCTTGAGATAGATTTCACGCAGCGCACGCTCGGAGAGGCGAGAATCGTTGTAGATCCTGTTGGTCTCTTGATTATTGCAGGCGAAGTGTTTGGGGCAGGCAGAGACACCGGCGCTCTGAATCCCGCGAACAGCCGCGCTTGCCATAAATCCGGTAAGAAGCGGATCCTCGGAGTAGTATTCAAAATTCCTGCCGCAGAGCGGGTTGCGGTGGATATTCATGCCGGGCGCAAGCAGCACACCGGAGCCGAGGCGCTTCATTTCTTCGCCTACGCGTGCATAAAGCCGCTCAACGAGTTCGGTATCCCACGAGCTTGCAAGCCCCGTGCCGATAGGCAGCAGCGAAGAACAGGCAGTAAGACGAATTCCCG
>FR888229.1:139340-146454 GCA_000431775.1 Clostridium sp. CAG:413
GCGGTCGTGACCGGCGCGGGCACGCCTTTGTCACGAAGCGAAGCAAGCACACCGCCGAAGGCGCCTGCATTGCCCTGAGCGCCGAGGGGGCTGTTCATTATGTAGTCTCCCCTGCTTATCGCCTCAAGCTCATCAAGGCTGAGCTGAGCGACAAAATCGCTCATGGAAGCCTTGCCGCCTTTGACATCGGCGAGCTTTATTCCCCTGTCGCCCGTCTGGGGGACGGCGGCGGGCAGGTTATCGAGGATCGTCTGCTTTATCGACTCACGGGAAATCGGTGCGTCGGCGTATTCAAAGCCGTTCGGGGTGGCTTTAATGCGCTTGAAAGGCTCGCGGGCAGGCGAACGGCGGGCAAGCTGCTCGATGATGATGTCTTTATCGAGCGTATATTCACCGCAGCGTTCCGCTGACCTGACATCGGTGCCGAGATAGAATATATATTCACCCTTTTCGAGTAAATATGCAAATTTGTTTTCGTCATCATATGATGCAAACGAAGCTAGCGGAGCGCTGATTTTGACCTCCTGCGCCTCACCGGGAGCAAGATCACAGGTCTTTTTGAATCCGACAAGTACGCGTGCGGGCTTACCGAGCCGACCGCATGGACATTCGCAATAAAGCTGCAAAACCTCTCTGCCGCTGTGCGAGCCTGTGTTTGTGACCTTCGCCGTGACATTCACCGCCTCGCCGCCGCAGAAGAATTCGACATTATCAATTGTAAAATCGGTATAGCTGAGGCCGAAGCCGAACGGGTAAAGAACCCTGTTCTTGGCAAAGGTCTCAAACCACCTGTAGCCGACATAGATATCCTCGGTATAGAAATTATAATCCTTACCGCCGAAATCCTTGGCGCTCGGATAATCGTAATAATCACGCGCTATCGTGTCGGTCAGCTTGCCGCTCGGTGAAACTCTGCCCGAGAGCACGTCGGCGAGGGCGTTGCCGCTCTCCATGCCGCTCTGCCACACATAAAGCAGGGCAGATATCTTATCACCGTATGCGTCCAGAGCCGCCATATCCATGATACTGCCGCAGTTCAGCAGGACAATGACTTTATCGAATTCGGCTGTCACCGAGTCAAGCAGAGCCGTCTCATCATCCGTCAGATAATAGCTGCCCTTTTCGAGTTTATTCTCTCTGTCCTCGCCTGCCGCTCTGCCGATAACGACTATTGCGGTGTCAGAATTTGCGGCAGCTTTTTTTGCCGTCGCGGCGTCAATGCTCAGCTCGTCATAGCACATCGGCCAATGCCCCCAGAAGCCGTTATCGACAGGCTCAGCGGCGCAGCGGCGCTCATATTCATCGGCAAGCTCGGTGTTAACGGTGATATCGGGGTCGTTCCTCAGCGCCTGCATGAGGCTGATTTTATAAGGCGCATTCACATCGCCGCCGGAGCCGTAACCGACATAGAAATAATCATTCTGTACCCTGCCGAAAACCGACACCTTACGGCTTCTGTCGAGCGGCAGCACATTGCCGTTATTTTTAAGCATCACAACGCTTTCGGCGCCTATCCTGCGGCAAAGCGCGATAAGCTCCGAGTCTGCGGTATAGCCGCTCTTTACGCCCGCGGAAGTACCCTGCACCGTTGACGACGTTACCTTATTGACTATTTTGCCGACGGCTTTCAGCGCCGCTTTTTTCAGCTTCATAACCATCCTCCGTTTCCGAGTTCTTCTTACAATCCAAGTATAGCAGAATATGCCGCCGAGGTCAATAAAAAAGAGCCGCCGCATTAAAACGGCGACCCTGATTTTCACTTTGAGATCATGCCGAAGAGCTTATTGAAGAGCATGACGATAAATCTGAAAACGAACTGAGAATCAAAAAACATATTGTCGGTATGACAAAGTGTTGCATATTTATTCATATTTATCTGACTGCTATGCTGCCCTGACTGAAGTTTTTATACCGGCTTTTCCCTTAAAAGAGTCAGCGTGGCTATGCCGAAGCCGGATATCATTTCTCAGTTTCTTATATTTCAAATTGCTTACGCTCGGCAGTGATCACTCCGTCTTTCACGTTCATACGGCAGATGCGGGCGTTCCTGCGGTCGCCGCCGAGGCCGTCCTGCTCCACATTGCGGGCGTGATAGACGGCGTACCATTCTCCGCCGTATTTGATCATTGAATGATGACCCGTGCCCTCCTCCCACTCATTGCTCCTGAGCACGGGGGCGTAGGCCTTGTCGTCGGGGTATTTCTCAAATTTGATCTTTGTAAGATCGGTCTCATCGGTCTTGGCTCTTGCGTAACCGATGAAATAATTCTCATTCTCGTAGCATGAGCCGCTGTACATCAGATAATGCCAATCGCCCTCTCTGAAATAGAAAGCACCCTCAATGGTGTGCCAATGGACGCCCTTTTTATAGCGGTCACGGCGGAATATCTCCTCGTCAATGGTCGGCACAACGAGCGTGACGGGCTTGCCCTCAGCGGTATACGGGTCAAGCAGCCTGTCAACGACGATATATGTGCCGGGGCGGGCGGTGTCAAACCTGTTGGTGGAGTAGAATATAAACAGACCGCTTTCGTTTTTGACAACATGAGAATCTATCGAGAACGGGTGCAGGAGCTGCCTTGCATTCTCAAACGGGCCGAGCGGAGAATCGGCGCATGAGACGAACATTGTCTGTCTGTGGCCGCCCTCGTCGGGAGTATCGCCGTAGAATTCAAATGAGCAATACATATAGAATTTGCCGTCAAGCTCGATAACGCTCGGCGCCCAAAAGTCGCTGACGTCGGGGTAAGTGAATACCCTGCCCTCAAATTTCCAGCCGCTGAACAGCTCATCGGACGAATAAGCATATACGCCGTCCGAGCCGGTGGTGTAGATATAGAATCTGCCGCCGCTTTCCATTATAAACGGGTCAGCCTGACCGATATAATTGTCTTTGTTTATCTCAAGAAGCTGCATTTCAAGCCTCCCATTCGTAGTCTATCGCAATGCTCGACTCCCTGACGGCGTGCATATGCTTCTTGACGACGGAGCAGTGATACGGGTCATTCTGATACTGCTCAAGAGCCTCGGCATTATCGAGAACGACCTCAAGGATCAAATCGTATGAGCGCTCGGAATGCAGAAAATCTATGCCGACCTCAATGCTGCGTATAAGCGACACATTGCCCTTCATAGATAGCAAAATATTCCTCGCTTTTTCGCATTCCTCTCTGCTCGGATCCTTTAATTTGAAACAAACGATATGCTTTATCATAAAAAACCTCCGAATACGCTATTATAACATTTTAAGGATATCATCAGCCGATTTCAATGTCAATATATAAATTTGCGTTTTTGCATAATATATCCTATATATCTTGTATATTTTATCCTGCCGCACCTTGACTTGCACAATATGCGGTGATATAATAAAATTGATAAAATATAAGAGGCTGAGCCTCGGAAAGGACTTAAAGCATGAAACATATCAGAGGTCCGCAAAGCTACGGTTACGGATATCACGCTATCACCACTATGGACGATAAAGAGCATCACAGCATGATGGATTTCGGCATCCTCAAGATGAAGGACGGGGACGTTTTCACCGAGGATCTGCCGCTCGAGAGAGCCTATCTGCTGATAAACGGCAAAATGACCTTTGAGTGGGAGGGCAACAGCGTCAGCGTTGACAGACCCAACTGCTTCGATTACTGCCCCTGGGTTCTCCATGTACCCAAGGATGTCAAGGTCGAATTCAAGGCTCACGGCGATGTCGAGATAGCCGTGCAGAGGACGGTCAACGAGACCGTATTCGCCTCAAAGCTCTACACCCCCGAGGAGTGCGCGAGCGAAAACAGGGGCGAGGGCACAATGCGTGAAGCCTCCACGAGGATAGTCCGCACGGTATTTGACTATTCAAACGCTCCGTATTCAAATATGGTGCTCGGCGAGGTCATCGGCTTCCCCGGCAAATGGTCGAGCTACCCGCCTCACTGGCATCCGCAGCCCGAGATATATTTCTACCGCTTCCTGCCCGAGAACGGCTACGGCTTCGCCGAGCTGTCGGAGGACGTGGTCAAGACTCACCACAATTCGACCGTCTTTATCACCGAGAAAGAGACTCATCCGCAGACCACGGCGCCCGGCTACGCAATGTGGTATCTCTGGGTCATCAGGCACATTGACGGCGATCCTTATATAACCCCCACCTTTGTTCCCGAGCATCTTTGGGTGACGGATTCCGACAAAGAGAAGGATATCTGGCCGCCTAAAAAGTAATTAAGGAGAGAGAATATGAAGCTCACAATGTCGCAGGCTCTTGTCAAATTCCTTGACAATCAATATATCAGCTTCGACGGTGCAGAGACCAAGTTTGTCGACGGTATATTCGGCATCTTCGGTCACGGCTGCGTTGTCGGCATAGGTCAGGCGCTCGAGCAGGGCGGCCACAACCTCAAATTCTATCAGGGTCACAATGAGCAGGGCATGGCGCACGCCGCGATCGCTTTCGCAAAGCAGAATAAGCGCCGTCGCATCATCGCCTGCACCTCCTCCATCGGCCCCGGCGCGCTCAACATGGTCACAGCCGCAGGCACGGCAACCGCAAACCGCATTCCCCTGTTGCTGCTCCCCGGCGACACCTTTGCCTGCCGTCAGCCCGACCCCGTGCTCCAGCAGATTGAGCAGCCTACCGATTACACCGTCACCGCAAACGACGCTTTCAAGGCGGTTTGTAAATATTGGGACAGAGTTTCAAGGCCCGAGCAGCTCATGACCGCCTGCCTCAACGCAATGAGAGTTCTGACCGACCCGGCTCAGACCGGTGCGGTCTGTCTCGCAATGCCACAGGATGTTGAGGGCGAGGCATATGATTACCCGGATTATTTCCTCAAAAAGAGAGTTTGGTATATCGACCGCAGGTCGCCCGTGCAGCGTGAGATCGAGGCTGCCGTCAGCGCAATTATGCGCAGCGAGAAGCCCCTACTTATAGTCGGCGGCGGCGTTACCTACTCCGAGGCTTGGGAGACCGCTCAGTTCTTCGCCGAGAAATTCAATATCCCCATTACCGAAACTCAGGCGGGTAAGGGCAATATCCGCTGGGATCATCCGCTCAACATGGGCGGCATCGGCGTAACGGGCGGCCCCGCAGCGAATACTCTCGCAAAGCAGGCTGACCTTATAATCGCCGTCGGCACCCGTCTGACGGATTTCACCACCGCATCAAAATGGGGCTTCCAGAATCCCGACGTCAGAATGCTCTCGATTAATGTATGCAATTTCGACGCGTTCAAGATGGACGCCACCGCAGTTATCGCCGACGCGAAATCCGCAATGCTTGATATCATGGGCGCCCTTGCAATGAGGGAATATCGCTCGAACTGGAGCGATGAGGAGCTTGCCGAGGTCAAGGAAACCTACACCGCCGAGGTAGACCGCTGCTACAGCGTATATCTCAAGGAGGGGCTTTCTCAAACCCGCGCTCTCGGCGAGATAAACAAGCTCATTGACAAGAATTCCGTAGTCGTTGCCTCCGCAGGCAGCCTGCCCGGCTGTATGCAGAGACTTTGGCGCTCGTCCGTGCCCGGCTCATACCACATGGAATACGGTTTCTCCTGCATGGGCTATGAGATCTGCGGCGCACTCGGCGCAAAGATAGCCGAGCCGCAGCGCGACGTTTACGCCATGGTCGGCGACGGCAGCTTCCTGATGCTCCACAGCGAGCTTTACACCGCCGTTATGGAGGGTTTAAAGGTCAACATTATGCTCTTTGACAACTCCGGTTGGGGCTGCATAGAGAATCTTCAGAATAACCAGGGCACCGAGACCTTCGGCACAAGGTTCCAGGCCCGCAATCCCCTCTCGGGTATGCTCGACGGCGCGATAGTGCCAATTGACTTTGCAAAGATAGCCGAGGGCTACGGCTGCAAGTCATACACCGTGACCAATGTTGCCGAGCTGCGTGACGCTCTCAAGGATTCCAAGAAGCAAAAGGTTCCCTGCCTCTTTGACATCAAGGTCGTCCACGGCAGCATGAGCGACGGCTACGACGCATGGTGGCGCGTGGGCGTCGCCGAAGTCTCCGAAAGCGAGACGGTTCAGGCGGCATACGAAGCAATGCGTGAAAACATAGAAAAGGCAAGACTCTATTAATACAGCGGAGGAATAAATATGCTTAACAAAGAAAAAGTCAACCTCGCCATAGCTCCCATAGCTTGGACGAACGACGACCTGCCCGATCTCGGCGCAGAGAACACCTTTGAGCAGTGCGTGAGCGAAATGGCTCTGAGCGGCTTCAAGGGCAGCGAGATAGGCAACAAATACCCCAAGGATGTCGAGACTCTTAAGCACAAGCTCGAGGTCAGAGGGCTGCGTATATGCAACGCATGGTTCTCCTCACTCCTGCTCTCCGAGGGCTACGACGCAACTATCGAAGCCTTTATCAAGCACAGAGATTTCCTGCACGCTCTCGGCGCAAAGGTAATCGGCGCCTCCGAGCAGGGCAACTCCATCCAGGGCAAGAGTGTCAGCATCTTCGGCGAGAAGCCCGTTTACACCGACGAGCAGTGGGCTCTCATAGCAAAGGGCTTCAATGAGATGGGCAGACTTGCCAAAGAGAAAGGAATGTACTTCACCGTGCATCATCATATGGGCACGGGTGTTCAGACCGAGGCAGAGATCGACAAGCTCATGGAGATAACCGACCCCGACCTTGTTTATCTGCTTTATGATACCGGCCATCTTGCATTCTCCGGCGAGGACGCGATCGGCGTGCTCAAGAAGTATGTCAACAGAGTTAAGCACGTCCACCTCAAGAGCATCCGCCGTGATGTTATCAATGAGGGCAAAGAAAAGGGTTGGAGCTTCCTCGACTGCGTCAGAGCGGGTGCCTTCACCGTGCCCGGCGACGGCGACTTCGACTTCACCCCCGTATTCGATATCCTTGCCGACGCCGATTACGAGGGCTGGGTAGTCGTTGAGGCGGAACAGGATCCCGCAAACGCAAATCCCTATGAGTACGCCTGCCTCGCAAGAAAGTATATCAGCGAAAAGACCGGACTTTAATATCATTAAAAATCTGACCGTCGGGGCAACTCGGCGGTCATTTCGGAGATAGCGAATGAAAAGAATTATAAGTATTATCCTGGCGGTCTGCCTGCTCATATGTATGGCCGTT
>FR888229.1:146463-159527 GCA_000431775.1 Clostridium sp. CAG:413
CCTGCTCATATGTATGGCCGTTCCCGCCTTTGCGGATAACAAAAAAGAGCTGAATTTCAGCGTTCTCAGCGATATCCACTATTTCCCCAAGGAATATATAGGCAACCTCAACGGCTTTAACTACCGCCGCACTCTTGACAACGACCTGAAGCTCGAGCAATACGCCGACGAGATACTTGACGAGGCTATCCGTGAGATCCTCGCCAAAGGCTCAAAGGTGGTGCTCATCTCCGGCGACAACGCCATGGGCTGCGAATATCTGAGTCATGAGATGCTCACGGCAAGGCTACGCAAGCTGACGGACGCCGGCGTTAAGGTCTACACCGTCCCCGGCAACCACGATATCTCGAGACCCGACAAGATATCCAAACGCTTTGTTGCCGACGACCCGACCAAGACCGTTGTTAAGGCTGGTACGACCTATGTTGACGACCGTATAGTTGAGGTCAGGGGCACGACAAAGAGCGAATTTGCCGAGCTTTATAAGAATTTCGGATACGGCGACGATGATAGCATAATCGCAAGAGACCCCGGCGGCTCGCTCTCCTACTCCGCCGATTTAGGCAGCGGCTACCGTCTCATAGCGGTCGACGCCAATGAATACAGCGGCGAACTCTGCACAGGCAAGAAATATCTTGAGGGCGACCTGCTCGACTGGGTCAACTCTCAGATAAAGGATTGCACCGCCGCGGGCGACATTCCGCTGCTGATGATGCACTATGACCTTATCGAGAAATACGATATGCAGTCCACCATCATGGGCGGCAACTTCCTTGACGGCGGCGAAAAACTCGCCGAGAGCTTTGCCGACCTCGGAGTGCGCTATATCTTCACCGGTCACTCACACGCAAACGACATTTCGTCGCTCACCACCAAGGCGGGCAACACGGTCTATGAAGTCTGCACCGGCTCGCTCGTGCTCCACGGCTCACCGATAAGGCACGCGAAGCTGAGCGGCGAGGATTGCAGCATCCGCACCGTATTCCCCCGCTCTATCGAGGGCATTGACGATTATCAGGCATTCTGCCGCAGCTACTATTACGACGGCGGAGTACGCACGATAATGAGGAACAGAGCCATTTTTGACGCAACGGAGGCTGTTGCGGGCGCACTGAGCACCAACGAAAAGAGCTACGCAAAGATCTATGATTTCTTCCTTGCGCTGATGACAAGGGTAATTGACACCTTGCTTGCAACCGAGCTGGACTGCGGCATAACGGTCGAAAAGATGCTGACCGAGATGTACCGTGAGCATTACGCAGGCGACGAGACCATCACACCGGAAATGAGCTCGGCTACCGACACTCTGGTGAACGGCAGCAAGTTTGAGATCGCGCTCGACATCGTATTCTCCTCAATCAGCGTTGTTTCAGGGCTTGAGAAGATATTGAAGCTCAATCCATTGCACGATTCACTGCTTGACAAGGCGCTCGAAAAAGCCCTTGCGTTCATCCCCGCAAAGATACTCGGTATAGTCATCGGCGAATTCTGCCGAGGCATTTTCATCGACACATACCCCGCGGATAACAACGTCGACATCATCGGCGGCAAGGCCTTCCTCCCGGACGGCACGCCCTGCGCCAACCTTGCGGAGAGCACATCGACTAAATTCAAGCATTATATCAAAGCGCTTTTCTAAGCGAAAAAAATCACCGTGAAGTCCACGAAGCCTCACGGTGATATTTTTTATCCGATTTTATCTCTCGCCCTTATCGTAGGGAATACCCTCAGCCTTGGGGGCGCGGGATTTCTTTGACGTGAACGCCAGCACAATCAGCGTCATGACATAGGGCAGCATATTATAAACATAGTTGCTCACTCCGAGCTGAGCGAGCATATACACGCCGTCGCCGTTGATGTCGAGCGTGCCCGCCGAAGCGGCAACACACTTGAACAGGCCGAAGATAAAGCCGACGATTGCGATATTCAGCGGCTTCCAGTTGCCGAATATCATAACTGCGAGAGCGAGGAAGCCGAAGCCCGCAACACTGCCGTTCGCAGTGCCGTTTGAGGTCGTCAGGGCATATATAAAGCCGCCGAGACCCGCAAGAGCACCCGATATCGTCGTGCCCGCATAGCGCATCCTGTGGACGCTTATGCCGACGGAATCGGCAGCCTGTGGATGCTCACCGCAGGCGCGCAGCCGAAGCCCGAACTTGGTCTTATAAAGGATTATCGACAAGACAATATAAAGCGCAATGCCGATATAGGTCGTCAAAAATACCTTGTTGAGCAGCACCTCGCCGATAACGCCGATATCCTGCTTGCGCTCAAAGCCGAAATCGGTCTTGAAGAGCATGAACCATGACGGTGCGTCATATTTGAGATTCAGCGAGCTTTGTCGGAAAAGAATGTTGACGAGGAAAAGCACTATGGCAGGCGCAAGTAGGTTCAGCGCCGTGCCGCCGATAGTCTGATCGGCTTTCATTTTAATTGCAGAGAAACTGAGCAGGAGCGAGAATACAGCGCCCGCCGCAGCCGTAACAAGCATCGCAAGCAGCAGCAAGAGCTGGGCTTTTTCCTGCTCAAATCCGCCCTCCTGCATTGCTCTGATAAACCAGGCGCCCGCAAAAGCACCGATTATCATTATACCCTCAAGGGCAAGGTTGATTATACCGCTTCTCTCGGCAAAAACGCCCGCAAGAGCCACGAGGATGAGCGGAACGGTGTATATCAAAGTTTGCTGAAGCAAGAATGTCATTGTTTCTCACCCTCCCCCGCTTTTACTTCTTTAGCATCATTTGCGCTGCTTTTATCGGCGCGTTTTTTCTTTTTATCGAGCAAACCTTTGAAGAAGAGCGAAAATGCGCTGAGGTAAACGATCACGGCGACGATAATGCTTGCCATGTATTCGTTATACGGTGTGAAAGCGCTCAGCTGGTTGCCCGATATTGTCAGATAAGCCATAAAGAGACCCGCAAACACCGTGCCTATCGGGTTGCATATTGCAAGCAACGCAACGGGGATGCCGTTGAAGCCTTCGTTCGGCAGAGTCATTGAAGTATTCCAGAAGAATTCAATATCACCCTGCAAATAATAGAGGGCGGCGCCTATGCCCGAGAGTGCGCCCGCTATCGCCATGGAGAGGACGATATTGCGCTTCTCATTCATTCCCGCATATTTGGCGGCGAATTTGTTGCTGCCGCAGGCTTTCAGCTCATAGCCGAAGGTGGTTTTGTTAATCATTATGTAGATAAATATTGCGATGACGATGGCGATGACAATGCCGACATTGGCGTTGCTGCCGCCGAGGAGCTTGTCGAGCCCCATCTTTGGGCTTGCCACGCCGTTGGAGTTGAGCTTGAGCGTATAGCCCACCTTGCCGTAATCGGTCATATTTCTGAACTTGCTGTTGTCAAAGATTATGGTAACAAGGTTTGCGGCAATCCAGTTAGTCATTATCGAGGTTATGACCTCGTTGACGTTGAGAAAAGCCTTGAAAAATCCTGGAATGCAACCCCAAAGAGCGCCCGCAACAGCCGCCGTGAGGAAAGCGAGTATCCACACAAGCCCCGCGGGTATCTTTGATGTATCGAACGACAGCGCAACGACTATGGCGCTCATCGTGCCCATAAGATACTGACCGGGCGCGCCGATATTAAACAGACCCGTTTTATATGCCAGCGCAACAGAGAGACCCGTCATTATAAGCGGAGTTGCTCTGAAAAGCATATCGCCGAAGAGCCTTGAATTGAAGCCAAAGGTAAGAACGCCGCCCGCGTCAAGGTCTCTGCCGGTGTTGAAGATGCCCGCAAGCACTATCCTGAAGCCCTCCCACGCCGTGGCGGGGCTCATCGTATCAGAATTGAACAGTGAAACTAAAAACAGCAACACGCCGCCGAAAATAATACCGATAAAAATTGATATCAGCGAAGAAGCCACTGTCTTGAGGCTGTCCGCCCGACGGGAGTCAAGCCGTCTGCCCTCTTTGGCTTTTTTATTCATCTGCGCTCACCTGCCCCTCGTTATTTTTCTTGGCGCCAGCCATATAGAGACCCAGCTCATCAACGGTCGTCGTCTTGGGGTCAAGCTCGCCGACTATCTCACCCTCGTACATAACAAGGATTCTGTCGGAAAGATTCATGACCTCATCAAGTTCAAGCGAGACTATAAGCACCGCCTTGCCGAGATCACGCTGACGGACTATCTGTGAATGAATATACTCTATAGCGCCGACATCAAGACCTCTGGTGGGCTGAACCGCCACAAGCAGGTCGGCGTTCCTGTCTATCTCACGGGCAATTATAGCCTTTTGCTGATTGCCGCCCGACATACTGCGTACTTTTGTATCCGCACCCTGACCGCTCCTGACATCGAAGCGCTCTATCAGCTCGTCCGCATATTCACGTACGGCCTCGCGGCGGATAAAGCCGAGCTTCTGAAATCTCGGCTCATAGTATCTCTGAAGCACAAGATTCTCTTGCAGTGAAAAGTCGAGAATAAGGCCGTATTTGTGCCTGTCCTCAGGGATATGGCTCATACCCGCATTGCCGCGCTTCCTGACGCTGAGCTTTGTGATATCTCTTCCGCCGAGAGTTATTTTGCCGCCGCTCGGCTTCTCAAGCCCCGTCAGGGCATTTATCAGCTCGGTCTGACCGTTGCCGTCGATACCCGCGACGCAGACTATCTCGCCGCGTCTGACCTCAAACGAAACATCCTTGACGGCGTTGTTCTTATGGCGCTTTGAAGGCACGGCGAGCCCCTCGATATTTAAGAATGCGTCGGTGGGCTCGGCGTCTTTTTTATCAACTTTAAGCTGGACGGGTCTGCCGACCATCATGTTTGAAAGCTCGTTTACATCGGTGTCTGCGATATCGACCGTGCCGATGCACTTGCCCTTACGCAGAACGGTGCATCTGTCGGCGACCTGCATTATCTCATTGAGCTTGTGGGTGATGAAAAGTATCGACTTGCCCTCAGCCGCAAGGTTTTTCATTATCTGCATCAGCTCAGATATTTCCTGCGGGGTGAGCACGGCGGTGGGCTCGTCAAAGATAAGTATCTCATTATCGCGATAGAGCATTTTAAGTATCTCGGTGCGCTGCTGCATGCCGACGGTGATATCCTCAACCTTTGCGGAGGGGTCGACGGCGAGGCCGTATTTCTCGGAGAGGGCGAGCACCTTTTTGAGCGCCGCCTTTTTGGTGAGGAAGCCCGCCTTATTCGGTTCAACGCCGAGGATTATGTTATCGAGCACTGTAAAAACATCGACGAGCTTGAAATGCTGATGCACCATGCCGATGCCGAGAGCCGTAGCGTCGTTCGGGTCCTTTATCTCGACGGTTTTGCCGTTTTTGCGTATCTCGCCTTTCTCAGGCTGATACAGGCCGAAGAGCACGCTCATCAGCGTCGACTTACCAGCACCGTTCTCACCGAGCAGAGCGTGTATCTCGCCCTTGCGGAGCTTCAGCGTAACATTGTCGTTTGCGATTATTCCGGGAAATTCCTTGGTTATGCCGAGCATTTCGATTATATAGTCCTGCTCCATACGCAATATCATTCCTTTTCAGAGAAATTCGCTGTTTATATTATTTATTATATATTATATCGAGCTTCTTTGCAAGTAAAAGCTGATTTTTGACATAAAAAAGGCTGCCGCCTTTCGGCAGCAGCCCGTGAATTGAGCTTACGCTATGAAATTAACGGTGACGTTCTCGAATTCAACCTTGTTTGCAAGGAAGTCGGTGTAGTCATCCTTAACGGTGAGGCTGCCGCCGGTCTTCATTGAATCAAAGATCTTCTGATATTCGTCCTTGGTGAACTTGTTGAATCTTGAGGTCTCGAACGGGAGGCCGACTGCGTCATCATCAACACCGAGGTTGGAGGAAACGCCGCCGACGGTATCCCACTTGCCGTCAAAGTATGCGCCGAGGATCTTCTGAGTAGCAGCTGCAAGGCCCTTCATTGCGGAGGTGATGACGGTGGTGGATTCCTCAGCCTGGTCAACGTCAACGCCGATCGAGAAAGCGTTCTCGGCAGCAGCCGCTGCGAATACGGAGTTGCACATTGAGCCGCCGCAAGCGAAGACGCACTCAGTACCGGCTGAATACCAGCCGCTTACCATGGTCTGAAGCTCTGCGGATGCAGAGTAGTTGGTGCCGTAAAGATAGCTGTAGTTAACTTCGCACTTAACATTTGCAGCCTTAGCAGCGTCCTGGATGCCCTGGACGAAGCCGTAGCCGTATCTGTTAACAGCGGGGTTGGTGCCTGCGCCGCCGCCGGTGAAGCCGAGCTTGGTATTGCCTTCAACGACTGCTGCGTAACCTGCAAGATAGCCGCACTGCTCCTCTTTGAAAGCAACAGCTGCGATATTCTTGAGGTCGTTGCCTGCGGCATCCTGAAGCGGATAACCGTCGATGAATACAAACTTAACGTCGGGATACTCGGCAGCAACTCTCTTGAGAGCAGCTTCCTGAAGGAAACCGGGGGTAACTATGATCTCTGCGCCGCCGGTGATAGCAGCGACAAAGGCATTGTAGCGATCCTCGTCGTTAGCGTTGCTGTCATTTGCGGGCTGATAATACTTATAGGATTTGCTGTTCTGGCTTGCATAGAGCTTGACGCCGTTCCAAGTGCCCTGGTTAAAGGACTTGTCCTTGAGCTGGCCGACGTCGGTAACCATTGCGATGACATATTTGCCGTCGGTTGAATTCATCGTATCGGGGATATCGTCAACATTGACGGTATCGGTCTTTGAGGGCTGATCAGATGAATCGGTGGGATCGTTGTTGTCTTTCTTTCCGCAGGCGGTAAGAGCCACGCAGCCTGCGAGAATTGCGAGAACCATGAAAATTGCCAGGACTTTTTTCATAAGTAGACCTCCAACATATTTTTGCTTGTCTAAGCAAGCTGATTGTAGCACATTTTAAACAAAAAATCAATATTCCAATGCAAAAGACTTGAAAAAATTCATAATTATTGTTATTCTATACTCAAATAAAGGATACGGAGGACGTCAAATGGAGAATTCGGTAATAATCGGAATAGCCGGGGGCAGCGGCAGCGGAAAGACGACAATCACGAAGCGGATAACCGAGCGATTCCCGAATGAAGTGAGCGTTATCTATCACGATGACTATTATAAAGCTCACGACGACATGCCGTTTGAGCAGCGAAAGCTGCTGAATTACGACCACCCCGAATCCTTTGAGACCTCGCTGTTGACGGAGCATTTGCGAATACTCAAAAACGGCGGAGAAATCGACTGCCCGACCTATGATTATTCGCAGCACAACCGTATGCACGGCGTGACACACCGCATAAAACCGAACAAGGTCATAATAGTCGAGGGAATCCTGATCCTCAATGAGGAGGAGCTGCGAGACCTCTTTGATATAAAAATATTTGTCGATACCGACGCCGACGTGCGGATCCTGCGCCGACTGCGCCGCGACGTTAAAGAGAGAGGCAGGAGCGTTGACTCGGTCATAGAGCAATATCTCGCCACCGTCAAGCCCATGCACGACCGCTTCGTTGAGCCGAGCAAGCGTTACGCCGACGTGATAATCCCCGAAGGGGGCAAAAATGAAGTGGCGCTCAATATGCTGCTCACACAAGTCGAAAACTGCATAGCCGACAAATAAGCGAAAGCCGCTGCTGTTAAAAGCAACGGCTTTTATCTTTTATTCTTCCGTTACGCCCTCAAGGAAATCGGTCTCCTTAACGAAGCCGTCTTTGTCAATGCGGAAGGTTTTGACCTCCTGCCTGCCGAAATCGGCGTAGAAACCGGCGTTTGCGGCATCACAGACTATCGCGGCCTTGACGGGCTTGCCCGCAGTCTCGCAAAGGCGGATTATGACGTCGCCCGAGCCGTCCTCACAGAATTTGAGAGCGGAGAGCGAAATATTGGGCTTATTTACGCTTATGAAGCTTTTCATACGGGGCAGAGCGCCCTTGTGATAGCCCACAGGCACGGCGACGAGCTTCTGATTGAGCTTGTCGGCCTCTTGCTGCACTTCGCTCGCCTCGGCAGCGCCCTTGTGCGGGTATATGGCATACTCAAATCTCTGAAGCCCCTCGTCGGTGTAGCTGAAATCGGCGGCGGGTCTGTTTGAGTAGTGATCGGCAAAGATGCAGTTACGCAGCATAGTCAAGCGCAGAGTGCCGCCCGGGCAGTCGTAGCTGTATTTTGCGTCGCTGATGAGCGAAACGCCGTAGCCTTCGGCTGTGACGTCGCCCCAAGTGAGCGCAGGCTCCTCCTCACCGTTGCACGGGCGCTTGATGAACCCTGCGGGTATCTCGTAAGTGGATATCGGGGCGCTGCCGGCAACGGTCACCGGCATCTTGAGGATAGTCAGAGGCTCCTGCCAAAGAATGCGGCACTTGACTCTGATGACCTTGCTGCCGGCTGCGAGGATGAAATCCTGAGTGAGATATGAGCCATTATAAACGTGCTTCACTCTGACAACGGCTCTTGCTGCGCCGCACTCGACAAGCTCAATGCTTGCAAGCTCGGGCTTCGCTATCTCGTCATGGAATCTGAATATCATATGCGCCCAAGTATCGGGCTTGGTGTTGTCAAATATTGCGGGAACGCAGAATTCGCCGCCGACATATTCGTGACCGTCTTCCTTTGAAACAAGGCTGCTGATGCCGCCGTTTTTGTCATCAAACGTCACTCTGAGGTATTCATTCTCGATAGTCAGGACGTCCGCGGCAACAGGACTTTGAAGCTCGGGAGCTTCCACAAATTCGGAATCCTCATGCCACAGCCAATAAACGGCATAGCCGAGGGCGGGCACTTTTGCGATAAACTCGGTGTCAAGATGCGAGTCGTTCGACCTTGAGGAACGGACATTCTGAAAAAGTGTGTCGTTACCGTCGCTGTCAACTACTCTCTTTGAGGGGTGATATGTCCTGACAGGCGATTCAACGTCGTGTGCGAGCGGGTTAAAGACAACTATGGGTCTGGGGAATCTGAGATTGCGGCAGTGGTGGCGCTCGTGGCAGGTCACGCTGTCCGAAACACCGTCAAGCCATGTATCAATATTGAGCGAGAGCTTTAGCAGAGCCTTGTTCTCCTCTTTAGCGGCAACGGTCATTGCGCCGCCCATGGAGTCCCTGACATCGTCATAGGCTTCCATTATCGAGCAGCCGCAGAGGATATCATGGAACTGATTGAAGCAAACATCTCTCCACGCCTCGGCGAATTTCTCCGTAGCGGCGGGCAGATCTGTGGTAAGCGCGGCAATGGTGTTCCATTTCTCGGCGCTCCTGAGCCAGAATTCGGCTCTGCGGTTGAGCTGCTTAACCATTGAAGTGGCGGAGTAGCAGCCGCTCGCGTGGTGCTGCAATTCGTCGCTCCATACGGGCAGGTCAAGCCTGTCGGCACACATCTCCTCAAAATATCTGTCGGGCGATGAGAACTTCAGCTCGTCATAGCCCTCATTTTTGAGCTTGAGCAGGTAATCAAGGTCGCCCTTGGTCGGGCCGCCGCCGTGATTGCCGACTCCGCAGAATATCATCATGCCGTGGCCGTCGTTCTCGGCTCTCTTGCGGGCATTTGTAACCTCTCTGTCAAGCGACTTCGTGCCGCTCGCACCGTAGGAATCGGAAATCCTGAATGTGAGCACCCTCGAGCCGTCGGCGCTGTCCCACCAGAAAAGATCCTCAGGGATATCGGGGTTCTCATGCATACCCGGTCTCATCATCACATAGCAACGCATCCCGCTCTTTGTGAGCAGCTGAGGCATCATGGCATTGTGACCGAACGAATCGACATTGTAGCCGACCTCGCAGATCTTGCCGAACTTCTCATAGTAATAAAGCTGGCTGTAGAGCGCCTGACGGGCGAAGCCCTCTGTGCCGGGCATATTGCAGTCCGGCTGAACCCACCAGCCGTTGACGGGCACCCATCTGCCCTTTTTGACGAGCTTGGTTATCTCGACAAAAAGCTCGGGGTCGATCTCCTCGACCCATTTATAATAGGAAGCGGAGGAGCAGGTGAAAATAAAGCCGTCGTATTCATTGAGCCTGTCGACTGCGCTGCGGAAGGTTTGGAGCACTTCGCCGCAGCCCTCCTGCCAGCGCCAGAGCCATATCGGGTCAAGGTGAGCGTTGCCGATAATATGTATGCTGTTATTCATATCAAATCCTCCAATTATTCAAAGAAGCCGAAGAATCTGCCGATCCAATAGGCAAAGGTATATATGTAGCAGCTCTCAACGCAGCTGCTGCCGCCGGAATCCTCGTTTTGATACTGGAGAGGATTGCGGTCATATTTTGAGATAAAAGTCTCGTCCGGCTCAAGCAGCACGGAGGATTCGAGCGAGCCCATACGAAGCTTCTTAACGGGCACGTCGTGCCTGCCCTGACAGCTTACGCCCGCGGCAAGACGGCTGATATTCGTCCTGTAGAACCACGAAGCCATGCGCTCAAGATCGACCTCTTCATCGGGGCACGAAAGCATAAACGGGATATCGTAGCCGGGGTTGTGCTCCCTCTCGAGCGAGGTGCGCCACGATTTGAAGCCCGCACGGTATTTTGCAAGCAAGGTCTCGTCCTTCTCAAGCAGGCAAAGACCGGTGAACGCGCAGACGGCAAGCATATGGTCGCCGTACATTATCTCTTCGGGGAAATCAAAGCCCATGGAGAGGCTCATCTGATAGAGTCTGTCGAAGTGCTTCTCTGATATATCCGCATAGCCGAGATCGTTTATAAGATGTTCATAGCTCTTGCGCCACTCGCCCTGCTCACCCGTTATCCTCATGGTAACGAGGTGATACATGAGCACCTCGGCGGCATTGAGCGGAGCGTCTCCCCAACCGAAGTCGGTGTCAAAATATCTTGTGCTCCATTTAGCCCAAGTTGTCGGCTGACCGGAGAAGTCAAGGAATTCATAGTTGCTGTCGATTATGTGCTTCATAAGCGCCTTGGCGGATATTTTGATAAGCTCGTCAAGCTCGGGATCATCGCAGGCAAGGAATTCGTGAGCGACAAGCATCTGAGCGAAGTGATGGGTCACCTCGTCGCTGCTGGTATCGGCTTTATAAACAAGACCGTCAGTCGTGTAGCCGAGGTCGGTATAGAGCTTTGCGAGCCTCTCGGGCACCTTTGTGCCCGCATATATCTCGGTGCCAACGCAGCCTCTTTTGAGCGCCTCTGTGGTCTCGATACAGACGGCCTTACCGCCGCCGATGCGGAAGAATATGCCGTCGTCGGGCACAGGCTCGTCGGGACAGAGATAAGTCCTTGCCGCAAAGCCGTCACCCCTACAGGGAATATGGAGCAGCAGCAGGCAGGCCTCAACGGCACGGGTCGCCACTCTCTTGGCTTCAAGCGTCTCGGGGTCGTCAGCGCCCTTTTCACGCTTGAGGGTCGAATATTTGAACACCTCACCCATTGCAAAGCCCGCGGTGAAGCTGCCGTCGTTATCGGAATGCGAATAATGGTGCATTGAGTCGAGGTCGCCGGGTATCCTCAGCCCTCTCTGGCTGACCATTCCCCTGCGGTCAACGTATTTAAGAGTCTCAGCGAGCAGCATATTGCACTTGTCGAGCGTTGAGAGAGGCTTCATCTCGATATAGGCTGCGCCCTTGTCGGTGAGCACCCAAATGCCGTTGCCCTCGGGCAACAGCGCGCGGACATTATTATCGGGCAGGTCTCTCGGAGCGCTGAAATACATAACTCTGTCGCACTCGCGTTCGGAATCCTTATCGTATCTCGTCAGACCCGTCGAAGCGCCGAACCAAACTGCGTCGGGAGTCTCGGCGCAGCAGGTGTAGTCGCTCTTCTTTGACGGCAAAGGATACGGGAAGCCCTCAAGATCCGGCTTCACGCACTCGGCCTTAAAAAGCGCCGAGGGAACACGGGGGTCGCGGGGCTCATAGAAAGTGCGAAAGCGGTTAAGATGGTCTTTTAATTTGAATTTATTTCTCATTGCACACCTCGGATAAATAAATATATAATTATAATAACAGAAGAACGTGGCATATGCAACCAAAATTTATTTAAAATATCCATAAACTCATTTACAAGCGGCAAGTTAAATGGTATACTAAGGCTGCAATAAATCAGAGAGATGCAAGGTAACACAATGCTTGAATTCAAACCGATAACACCGAACGACACCCCCGAGCTTAAAAAATATTTCTGCGCCCGACCGCCGCATTTTTGCGACAGGACCCCGGGCGTTGCCGTGATGTGGCGGCAGATATACTCAAATCACTACTGTGTTATTAACGACACGCTCATTATCCGCTCAACCCTCGGCGGCAAAGCGGAGTACCTCTCCCCCGTCGGCAGGGATTTTGACGGAGCAGTCGAGGCGGTCACGGCTCATTGCGCCGAGATAGGCGAAGAAGCCATATTCTACGGGCTGACGGATGAAGAGGCCGACTCGCTCCTCGAGAAATATCCGTGCAGCAGCCGCCATGCAAACAGAGACTGGTTTGACTATGTATACGATAAAACCGCTCTTATAACCCTCAGCGGCAAGAAATACGCTGCACAGCGCAACCATATCCACAAATTCACCGCGCTCTACCCCGACTATTCTTTTGAGCCAATATGCGACGAAAATATTCCCGAGCTTATCGCATTCACCGAGAATTTCCACTTCCACGCACTCAAAGAGGGCGGCGACGCTGCCGCCGAGGTTGGTATGTGTATGGGCGCTCTGAGAGAGTTTCCCCTGCTCGACATGGTCGGTCTGGCGCTCAGGGTTGGCGGTAAAACAATCGGTTACACAATAGGCGAAACGGTCGGCGATATGTTTTTTGTCCATATTGAAAAGGCCGATACCGAATATCAAGGCTCATATCAGATACTTTCTAATACTTTCTTAAAGACTTACGCTGCGGGCGACGATATCAGATTCGTCAACCGCGAGGAGGACTGCGGCGACGAGGGGTTAAGGCGCTCAAAGCTGTCATATCACCCTATAGCGCTGCCGCCGAAAAACACAGTTGTCATAGCGAAATAACGGAGCACACCCGTTTTTTCAAATATCCTTCAATAAACAGGAGGTACATTACATGAGAAAAATCATCGCAGCAATACTCGCACTCACCCTCGCCCTCGGAGCCTGCTTCATGCTCTCTTCGTGCGGCGGCAAGACAGACGAC
>FR888230.1:0-30714 GCA_000431775.1 Clostridium sp. CAG:413
TATATAGTCGTTTATTAAATTATACTATATAGGAGCTTTATTGTCAACAGTTTGTATGCCTGAATAGAGGTAAATTCCGTTTTTTCCTTCTTTTTAAAAGCATTAGACCCCATGTCTTTTTGCCAAAGGGCAAAACAGACGGAGCAAGTGCAGATGACTGAAGCAGTTATTTACTGTAAATAATAATGCGGATTTAGAGTTTATTGACACCTCAGTGTAAGGTTCGCAATTCCTCATACTAATTTGCTATGCGAAGCAAAAATAAAATTCTGAGAGATTTTTGAGAGACACAAAGTCTGAAAAATGGCTTAAATAGGCGGTTTTGAAAAAAGATTGCGAGCCTCTGACTCTGTTTGTTGGGGTTCGAATCCCTATTCCCCAGCCAAAAGAAGCACTTGCATATGCAGGTGCTTCTTTCTTTTTAAAACATCCATGCACCACATTAAAATTAATCAAACCTCTGCTTCACAGTAACCATGCCGACAATTCCGAATCACACCTGTTTCGGCGGGTTGAAATTCGGCGGTGATGATGGTATACTTATGTTGTATTACGGAATTCGGGGGTGCGGTATGAAGTTATTATCTTTCGGCGAGGTGCTGTGGGACATTTATCCCGACAAAAAGTGCCTCGGCGGCGCTCCGCTCAACTTTGCGGCGCATTTCGTCAAGGCGGGCGGCGAGGCGGACATCATAACCGCCGTGGGCAACGACTCTCTCGGCGTCGAAACGCTCGAGGGCATCCGCCGTCTCGGAGTGGGCACGGGCTGTGTTGCCGTGGTGAATGCCACGACAGGGCGCTGTCTTGTCACGCTCGATGAGAATTCCGTGCCGACCTATGACCTGCTGAGCGGAGTCGCCTATGACATGATACCGCCGCCAAAGGACTGCGGCGATTTCGATGTGCTGTATTTCGGCACTCTGGCGCTCAGAAGCGGCGATAATTTAAGCACCGTGCGCCGACTGCTTGAGAGATACGACGGCAAAACGGTATTTGTCGATATGAATATCCGCCCGCCGTTTTACACGAGCGAGACGGTGAGATTTGCCCTCTCGAACGCCGACGTCGTGAAGCTCAGCGACGAGGAATTGCCGACTGTATTTGAGACCGTCTTCGGCAGGGAATGCCCCGCGGCCGAGGACGCCGCAGCTCGGCTCGCCGATGAATTCGGCGGCTGCAAGCTGATGATCGTCACAAGGGGCGGTGACGGAGCCTTTGCCTATGACTGCCGCGGCAAAGAATTCTATCGCTGCGGCGCGGTCAAAGCCGAGGTTGTCTCCACCGTAGGGGCGGGCGACAGCTTCGGGGCGGTGTTCCTGCACTCCTATCTCTCGGGACGCGGTGTTGCCGACTGCCTTGCCGCCGCTTCAATCGCCGCCGCAAGGGTCGTTGCCTGTGCCGAAGCTGTGCCGCAATAAACAGAATATACCGAAAGCCGCCGATTCGGATTTTACCGAGCGGATAAATCCCGCAGCTCTGGCGGCTTCGGCATCGGGCTCTCGATAGCCCGCAGCATCGCCGAGGGGCACAAGGGCTCGATAAAGGCAGTCAGCCCCGACGGGCGCACAATTGAATTCATTGCAGAGCTTAAATAAAGAACGCCGCAGGCGGACACCTGCGGCGCTTTTTGCATTTATCTCACTTTTTAATGCTGCCGGAGATCAAATCGAAGAGAGCCTTGAATATCACATAGACCCTTGTGCTCTTCAGGATGAATTCGACTCTACGGGCGGCGGGGATATTCGGCTCATACTTGAGCGGAGCGCTGCCCCTGTCGATAACTATCGGCTGGGAGAAAACCATGCCGTTCACATTATATATCTCGCAGCGGACATAGAGCATATCCGCCGTGCTCATCGTGTCAAGGTCGAGCGTTGCCTTGCCGTCGGAAAGCTCCTGCTTTGCGATTATTCTGCCGTTCGCTATCCACTGCACATAGTCGGCGTTGCCGGCGCAAAGGGTGATCTTATGGCCCTCGGTCGTGAGTGAGCTGACCCTTGCAAGCGGCTGATCAACGCCCTCCGGCGCATGGACGTCCTGCTCGGGGCCTATTGCGCCGCTCGAAATTACGGTGTGCGTTGCGCCGAAGAACTCGCCCCTCTCCATGCAGGAGCGTATCGACTCGTTCGACACCTCGTCGAGCATGAAATACATAAAGCAGCTGTTGAGCCTGCCCGTCGTGTGGGCGTCCGAGCCCGCAAAGCCGAACACCGTCTTGCCGTAGGGCAGGCAGCGGGTCAGCAGGCTGTCCCACATCACGCGGTCGTGTGCGGTCACCGAGGTGAAGCCGTTGACCGCCTCCACGCCGAGGCAGGAGGGGTAACGCAGCAGCTTGTCGGTGAGCAGATCGACGCTTTCGGCGTTGAATTCGCCTTTTTTATCGTCCCATACCGTGCCGGACCAGTCGCCGGGGTGGTTGATATGCGATACACCGCCGTGCTTCTCGACCAGCGAAAGCGCGTAATCGTAGCCGTTCTCAAAGCCCCAATCCATATTGCCGACATTCTCGGGCAGAAAATATCCGTTGACATGGCTCATTGTGACGGTTACGCCGTTCAGCTCATTTGAGCCGGTCAGACAAAACATTCCCCTGCCCCTCGCCTCGCCCGTGGCTCCGACGGCGGCGCTGCCGTCGGTCACGGCGGCAAACTCCTCCGGGGTCAGCGGCTTCTTATCGTAGCCGAGCAGATATGAATAGAGATAAAGCGGCCTGATAAACGGTGTTTTATCCCACGCCCTGCCGGTTATACCGTGCTCTGAGAATGAGAGGATATCGTAATTCTGCTCATAGGCGGCGTATATCATGTTTCTGAAGGTCTCGCTGCCGTCGCTGACGGAGGAGTGGGTGTGCAGACCCGTTTTATATGCCTTGCGGCTGCTCCAATCGACGTCCTTATAGGGCGAAACGAGAGTGTAATCCGAATTCGGCGCCGCCGAGGCAAAAACGGGGGTCAAAGCGGTAAGCAATGCAAGCAAGACGGCTATCAATCCTTTTTTAGTCATCGGTAAAACCTCCGAATATTTGTTAAACTCATTTTACAATAATTTCTGAGAAAAGTCCATATGTTTTGTCTGTCGAATTAATAAAAAATTCACGGCTTCTTAATTGACTTTTACGATTTTTAGGCTATACTGAAAGCGAAATGCGGGTGACCGCAGAATCAAATTACAATTTTCAATTTTCTGAGGAGGAAATCACAATGGCACAAAGATTTGTTCTCAACGAAACTTCTTATCACGGCAGCGGCGCAGTCGCCAATGTTGCGGCCGAGGCAAAGGCAAGAGGCTTCCGCAAGGCACTGGTCTGCTCCGATCCCTCGCTTGTGAAATTCGGTGTCTCTCAGAAGGTTACGGATATCCTCGATAAAGAGGGTCTGGCTTATGAGCTTTTCACCGATATCAAGCCGAATCCCACTATCGAGAATGTTCAGGCGGGTGTAGCGGCATTCAAGGCTGCGGATGCCGACTATATCGTCGCTATCGGCGGCGGCTCCTCAATGGATACCGCCAAGGCGATAGGCATTATCATCAACAATCCCGAATTCGCCGACGTGCGTTCGCTCGAGGGCGTTGCGCCCACCAAGAATAAGAGCGTGCCCATCATCGCCGTGCCCACCACCGCAGGCACCGCCGCGGAGGTCACTATCAACTATGTTATCACCGACGTGCAGAAGAACCGCAAGATGGTCTGCGTTGACGTGCATGACATCCCCGTCGTGGCAGTTGTCGACCCCGATATGATGTCAAGTATGCCCAAGGGTTTGACCGCGGCGACCGGCATGGACGCCCTGACCCACGCCATCGAGGGCTACATCACCAAGGGCGCATGGGAGCTGTCGGATATGTTCCACCTCAAGGCTATAGAGATAATCTCCCGCTCGCTCAGAGGCGCTGTCGAGAATACCCCCGAGGGCAGAACAGATATGGCTCTCGGCCAGTATATTGCGGGCATGGGCTTCTCAAATGTCGGCCTCGGCATAGTCCATTCAATGGCTCACCCGCTCGGCGCTCTCTATGACACCCCGCACGGAGTAGCAAACGCCATCATCCTGCCCACCGTCATGGAGTATAACGCACCCTGCACGGGCGAGAAATACAGAGACATCGCAAGGGCAATGGGCGTTAAGGGCACCGAGAATATGACTCAGGAGGAGTACCGCAAGGCCGCCGTTGACGCGGTAAGGCAGCTCTCCCACGATGTCGGCATCCCCGCAGACCTCAAGGATATCGTCAAGCCCGAGGACGTGCAGTTCCTCGCCGAGAGCGCATATGCTGACGCCTGCCGCCCCGGCAACCCGAGAGATACGAGCGTCGAGGAGCTCAAACAGCTCTACCTCAGCCTCATGTAATCCCCCCGCTCCCTAAGCTCCTAAACTCCTAAGTTTCTTAATTTCTAAATCCTCTCAGCCGCCTCCCAACCGGAGGCGGCTTTTTGCGTTATAACAGGCAATTCATAAGGCGTAATGAATTTCATCCGCTCAAGGGCTGCACAAATTTTATCAAATCACTTGCGGGACAGGCACGGAGGCTATATAATTAGATAGTATAAGGTTAAAAGGAGCGGTCGTTTTGAAGATTCTTGTTTTCGGTTCGTGCAACATCGACCTTGTTTATTCCGTCAAGAGCATAGTCAGACCGGGTGAAACGCTCGCGGTCGGGGAGCTGAATCAATTTCCCGGCGGCAAGGGCTTCAACCAGGCGATAGCCGCCGCGAGGGCGGGCGCTCAGACGGTATTTGCCGGCTGTATCGGCAGCGACGGTGAATTTTTGCGCCGTATGCTTAATGAGGCGGGCGCCGACACCCGCAGCCTGCTCACCGTGGAGGGCAAGACGGGTCAGGCGACGATCCAAGTGGACGAAAAAGGCGAGAACGCCATTCTGATCTACCCCGGCGCAAACGCCCGCATCACCCGCGAGCATATCCGTTCGGCTCTGGCGGGAATGGAGCGCGGCGATTACCTGCTGCTGCAAAACGAGATAAACGAGCTGCCGTATATCGTTCAATGCGCCGCCGAGACGGGACTTCGCACGGTGCTGAATCCCTCGCCGTTTGACGAGAGCCTGCGGGGAATCGACCTTTCAAAGCTCGAATGCGTCATACTCAACGAAACGGAGGCCTGCGCCTTCGCGCGCAGCGGCGACCCCTTTGATTTCATCGCACAGGCGGGCGGGCTGACCGATATAGTTCTCACCCTCGGCGAGGGCGGCAGCGTTTATTCCCACGGCGGACGCACCGAGCGCTGCTGCGCCTACAAAACCTCCGTCATCGACACCACGGCGGCGGGCGACACCTTCACGGGCTATCTTTTCGCTTCGCTCTGCTCCGGAGCCGCTATCGGCGAGGCTTGCCGCACGGCGGCGGGGGCTGCGGCGATCGCGGTTTCACGGCAGGGAGCTGCCGCCTCGATACCCCGCAAGGGCGAGGTTGCCGAATGGCTCAAGAGCGCCGAGCCGATAACCGCTCGCTAAGTTCTTTGCAAGGCAAGCAGCAAATCTAATGCGTTTTTGCACATAATCAGCTATAAAAGTCAGCAAATTTGCAGGATTTTTAACAAAAAGCTGCATTTATACTTGACAAGCGTAATTTTTTATTGTAAAATTACGGGCATAAAGACAAGGGCGTCTTTGGGTATGTTAACTCTGCCTGAAGGCGCATTTATTATAATAAATTCGCATTAAAACATTCCCGTCAGGAGGAGATCAATATGTCATATGTTGACGAAATCATCGCTCAGGTCATCGAGCAGAATCCGTCGGAGCCGGAATTCCATCAGGCTGTCAGAGAAGTGCTCGATTCGCTGAGAGTCGTGGTGGACGCTCACGAGGAGGAGTACAGACGCAACGCCCTGCTCGAGAGGCTTGTCAACCCCGAAAGACAGATCAAATTCAGAGTGCCCTGGATAGACGACAACGGTCAGGCGCACATCAACACCGGCTACCGCGTGCAGTTCAACAGCGCCATCGGCCCCTACAAGGGCGGCCTGAGACTGCATCCCTCGGTCAACCTCGGCATCATCAAATTCCTCGGCTTCGAGCAGGTATTCAAGAATTCGCTGACCGGCCTGCCCATCGGCGGCGGCAAGGGCGGCTCGGACTTCGACCCCAAGGGCAAATCCGACCGTGAGATAATGGCGTTCTGCCAGAGCTTCATGCTGGAGCTTTACAGATATATCGGCGCCGACACCGACGTGCCCGCGGGCGATATAGGCACGGGCGCAAGAGAGATAGGCTATATGTTCGGCCAATACAAGAGGATAAAGGGCCTCTTTGAGGGCGTGCTCACCGGCAAAGGCCTGACCTACGGCGGCTCGCTCGCAAGGACAGAGGCCACGGGCTACGGTCTGCTCTATATCACCGAGGAGATGCTTAAATGCAACGGCATCGAGCTCCGCGGCAAGACCATCGCCGTCTCCGGCTCGGGCAACGTCGCGATATATGCCATCGAGAAGGCGCAGCAGCTCGGCGCGAAGGTCGTCACCGCCTCCGACTCGACGGGCTGGATCTATGACCCCGACGGCATCGACCTCGCCGCCCTCAAGGAGATAAAGGAAGTCAACAGAGCAAGGCTCACAGAGTATAAGAAGTACCGCCCGAATTCGGAGTATCACGAGGGCAAGGGCGTGTGGGGCGTCAAGGCCGATATCGCTCTCCCCTGCGCCACTCAGAATGAGCTTGGCATTGAGGACGCTAAGAAGCTGGTCGAGAACGGCGTTATCGCAGTATGCGAGGGCGCAAATATGCCCACGACCATCGAGGCGACCGATTATCTGAGGGAGCACGGCGTTTTCTTCCTGCCCGGCAAGGCCGCTAACGCGGGCGGCGTAGCAACCTCGGCGCTCGAGATGTCGCAGAACAGCGAGAGGCTCAATTGGACCTTTGAAAAGGTCGACTCCAAGCTCCAGAAGATAATGGTGGAGCTTTTCCACAACCTCGACGACGCAGCCGCGAGATACGGTATGCCCGGCAACTATGTGGCGGGCGCAAATATCGCGGGCTTCGAGAGAGTGGTCACCGCCATGAACGCACAGGGTATAGTTTGATAATACAGGCATAAATAATGACCGAGCAGCTTTTAACAGCTGCCCGGTCTTTTTCTGTTTCACTATTCGGCGGTTACTCCGCTTAGTGCTTCCATCCCCTCGATCGAACTCGCCGGATATCCCGTTTTGAATGTAAGGGGAATTTCAAGTGTAACGCTGTCAAAGGTTACCTCGACGGGCTTTTTGATGCTTTTGACTTTGCATGGATACTCTGTGATAAATTCAAAGAGCGCCTTATTGTTTGCGCTGCTCTCAATCGGCTGAATCTCATTGCAGCTATAGCTTTTAAGCTCAGGCTTTTTGCGATTCACCTTAACGGACGAATACAGACCCCACTCGGGATCATCGGCATTCTCACGCATTTCCTCCGGCTTATCGGTTTCGAGTAAAATTACAACGCCTAAAGTGTCGTTTGCGTAATAACAATATCTGACCTCTGCTTTGCCGTGGGGAACCTCACACTTTATCGGCTCCTCTAAGATATAGAACTCATTTTTAACGGACGAAATGGGCTTTAAAGCATAACGCATAACGAAATATTCATCAGGATTTCTCTTTCCGCAAGCTGCACCGAGCAAAACGAATATTCCCGCAATTAGCAAAGATAATATTTTCTTCATTATTATTCACCAAGCTTACCTATTGTAATTTATAAATACAGTTATTGCACACGGACTTCCCCTTTAAGTCTGGATGCTCTTCATCAATTCCGGAATCAATTACTCCTATAACAATTCCTTCACCATCATACTCTAACCTTTTGTTCCAATTAATATCTTCAAGCTACCATTGAACCCTATTGGTTGGAGTACAAATATAATCAGACTTCAAATCATTACATGATGGCAATAATGCTAACAACAATAAGGCCATCACAATAGACAAACACTTAGCAATCATGTTATCACATCTTCTCTAGAGATTTCAACATATCAATGCCACATTGGAATCGACTCCTTTAATTGAATTAAATAATATTGTACTTTATACATAGTAATTGCACACTATTATCTTTACAAATAAATCTTATCATAAATCTTGTAAAAAGTCAATTATATTCCATTATGTCAAAATACACGATTTTATCAGATTGTTTTTGTTGAAAGTACCATATCCATTAATTGCGCTGAAGCAGTTGCTTTAAGACTATGAACATAAATATTAGATTGTTCTATCAAAACATTATTACACTATACGAATTTTTGATTCTCTTTACCGTTGATTCCGGCGGAATAATGTGGTATATTATTAGTGTATGCAAGCGCAATATAAAACATCAAACAGCAAGGAGTTTTGAAAATGGCACTGAAAATCGGAATCATCGGCAACGGCGGCATAAGCAACGCCCACATGGACGGCTACAAGGCTCTGGGCGACAGGGTCGAGGTCGTCGCCTGCTGCGACATCAATTTTGAGAAGGCAAAGAGCTACGCCGAGAGATACGGCGTTAAAAATTGCTACGACAACTGCTATGATATGCTCGCCGAAAACGAGCTGGACGCCGTGAGCGTCTGCACATGGAACAGCGCCCACGCCGAATGCACCATAGCTGCGCTCAACGCGGGCTGCCACGTCCTTTGCGAGAAGCCCATGGCGATGAGCACCGAGGAGGCGCTCGCAATGCAGGCCGCCGCAGAGAAGAACGGCAAGCTGCTCATGCTCGGCTTCGTGCGCAGACACGGCAGCGATGCCCGCACGGCAGTCGACCTCACTTCAAAAGGCTACCTCGGCGACATTTACTACGCCAAGGCGTCATACCTGCGCCGCTGCGGCTTCCCCGGCGGCTGGTTCGGCGACAAGTCCCGCTCCGGCGGCGGCCCTCTGATAGACCTCGGCGTTCATGTCATTGACCTGTCGAGATATGTTATGGGCAAGCCGAAGCCCGTCACCGTTTTCGGCGCAACATTCAACAAGATAGGCGCAAGGGATAACATCAAGACCGGCGACTGGCAGAGCGAGACCGTGGTGGAGAAGCCGATATTCGACGTTGAGGATCTTGCGACCGCTATGATAAGATTTGATAACGGCGCGGTGCTCCATGTCGAGGCGAGCTTCAACCTGAATCTCAAAAATCCCTCGGGCGACCTTGAATTCTTCGGCGACAGGGCGGGTCTCAGCTTCACGCCGTTTGAGCTGCATACCGAGTGCAACGATATGCTCGCCGATATCGCCATTCACGGCGAGACGGATTTTGATTTTGCCCGCGACTTCAAGCGCGAAGTGAAGAATTTCGTCGACAGCGTTGAGGGCAAATCGGAATGCCTCGCCCCCGCCGAGGACGGCGTTGAGCTGATGAGGATCCTTGACGCTATCTATCTCTCCGCCAAGACGGGCAAGTCGGTCGATATCGTGAGATAAGATTTTTGAAAAACAATCAACAGGCTGCGGAGATGAGATAATGTCAAATATAATCGTTGCCGGTGCGGGTCACGGCGGAGTTGTGGCGGCCATGAAGCTCGCACAGCAGGGTCACAGCGTCACCGTTTATGAAAAGAGCAGCTATGAGCGGCTCGGGCTGCCGCACAAGGACACCTTTGACGAGAGCGCAATGGAATTTGCGGGGCTTGAGGTGCCCGAGAGCTGGCGCGCGCCCAACAACATAATCACTATAGTTCCTCTTGACAGCGAGGTCGCGCCCCTCACCCTGCCTGAGGATAAAAACGCCCGCTCGCTGATAGTCGAGCGCAAGGAGCTGATAAGGCATCTGATATCCCTTGCCGAGGAGGCGGGGGTCAGCTTCGTCTACGGCGAGGAGGTGCTCGCGCCCGTGATGCTCGGCAGCAGAGTCGGCGGCATAGTCACCTCGGGAGGCGTGCGCTACTGCGACCTTGTGATAGACGCCTGCGGGGTTCATTCGCCGCTGCGCCGCGCAATGCCGGAATTCACCCGCGTTCAGAATGAGCCGGGCGAATTCGACGTGCTGCACACCTACAGAGCTTATTACGAAAAGGTTGAGGGCGAGCAGGAGCCTGCGACCCGCTATAACATAATCCTCAAGAATGACGGCACGGTCGGTATGTCGTGGCTGATAACCGAGGAGGACGCGGTCGACGTGCTGATAGCCCGCTTCCGAGACACGGATCTGAGCGGCTTCTGCGAGCCGCTGAATGAGCTTTATGAGCAATACGGTCATATGGGCAAAAAACTGCTTCGGGGCGGGCTGATAACCGATATCCCCGTACGCCAGCCGCTCGCGGTCTTTGTCGCCGACGGCTACGCAGCAGTGGGCGACAGCGCCTTTATGACCTACGCCGTCAAAGGCTCAGGCATAGCATATTCGCTCATGGCTGGCACTCTGTTTGCAAATGCGCTCGAGCAGGACGAGGACTGCCTCTTTAACTGCGACACCCTTTGGGAATACGAAAAAGCGTTCTTCAGGCAGATAGGCTTCGACGCCTGCCGCACGGCGCTGATGAAAAATCTGCTGCCCTACCTCACCGCAAAGGAGGTCAGCGACCTCTTCGCCGCCAAGGTCATCACGACCGAGGATCTCGCGGAGCTTAACTCCGGCTCCCTCGGCTCGCTGCTTAATTCGCAGATGATATCCAAGGTCAAGGAGAAGCTGCGCCAGCTTAAAGGTATGCCCGAGCTTCGCAAAAAGCTGCTCGACATGGTGGTGTGGTTCGGCAAGCTGACGATAATCGAGCCGTTCTTCCCCTCAAAATACGACCGTGACGGCGTTGCGAAGTGGGCGGAGCGCTACAACGAATTCTTTGAAGCCATCAAATACCATCCCGCAGAGGCCGAGAGCGAATAACGGTCGTTTGCCCCGAGATTTGTTCAAAATCGCCGATTTTGCCGGCTGAAAAAAGTCGGCATTCGGCAAAACGGGGGTTGACAAGCAAAAAACGTGATAGTATAATGTTTCTATCAACAATGACGGAAGGAGATACGGATATGAGCCGCAAAGCAATGACCTTCGCTGCTGCCCACGCCGTCTCTCACTCTGCCCGTAGCTCCAAAGCTGCGTCCTTTGCCCTTATCGAAGCAGTGCGCTTTTTTGCGTACCGCTTTTTTTATTATTATTTTTACGGCTCGGTAGCTTTCTCTCCCGCACAGGGCGCATATGGCAAGGCGGCTATGGCATAACAGCAGGCTTTTAAATTGTCATTGGGCGGTTCTCCTGTCGGGGAATCGCTTTTTTCTTTGCCTTGAGCGATCCTCGCTTGATTGCTCCTGCAACGGATAATACTGAAAAACATGACCGCACGGAGGTGTCAGCAATGAACGAACTTGAACTTTCCAGAAATGAAATCAGCCGCATTGACGCAGAGATGGCGAAGCTCTTTGAGGAGCGTATGCATCAGTGTGAGAACGTGGCGGCGTACAAAAAAGAGCACGGGCTTTCAGTGCGTGACTCCGCAAGAGAGGCGGAGCTTATCGACCGCTCAAGAACGCTTATCGAGAGCAAGGAGATAGAATCCTACTATGTCCGGTTCCTCAGAAGCACCATAGATCTCTCCTGCAAATATCAGTCAAAGCTGCTCGGCGGCATGAAGGTCGCCTACTGCGGCGACGAGGGCGCGTTTGCCTATATTGCGGCGCTGCGTATGTTCCCGGATTCTCAGCTTATATCCTACCCCGACTTCACCAAGGCATACAGAGCCGTTGAGAACGGCGAATGCGACTGCACGGTGCTCCCGCTTGAGAACAGCTACGCGGGCGAGGTCGGCACGGTGATGGATCTTGTGTTCTCAGGCAGCCTCTTTGTCAATCAGGTCATTGATATGCCCGTCACTCACAGCCTTGTGGGGCTTGAGGGCGCATGCGTTGACACGATAAAGACCGTTATCAGCCACCCGCAGGCGCTCGCCCAGTGCGGCGGATATATCTCGCAGCACGGCTTCAAGACCGTCAGCGACACGAATACGGCGCTCGCCGTGAAACACGTCAGGGAGGGCGGCGACCCGACCGTGGCGGCAGTTGCCTCGGCGGAGGCGGCGGAGATATTCGGGCTTAAAACGATAGTCGAGCGGATAAACGACAACCCCAACAACACCACCCGCTTCGCCGCATTCTCAAGGGCGCAGAATTCACCCGCAGCGGCGGCAAAGAGAGAGGATGAGAGCTTCATCCTTGTATTCACGGTTCAGAATGAGGCGGGTTCGCTCGCAAAGACGCTGAATATCATCGGCGCTCACGGCTTCAATATGCGCTCGCTCAGAAGCCGCCCGATGAAGGATCTGCAATGGAATTATTTCTTCTATATCGAAGCCGAGGGCAATGTGAATACCGAGAACGGCAAAGATATGCTGCGCGAGCTTTCGGCTATCTGCGCCAAACTGAAGCTCGTGGGCACTTATTACTCAAAACTAAGCACTCAGGACGGTGATAAACAATGATAATACCCGTTAAAACAGAGCAGGGCAGCTATGATATAGTCCTTGAGCGCGGCGCGCTCGACAAAGTCGGCGAGCTGCTTGACCTTGACCGCAGGGTGCTTGTCGTGACCGACAGCGGCGTGCCCATAAAATACGCAAGGAGCGTTGCAAAGCAGTGTAAGGAGTCAAAGCTGCTGCTCATAAAGAGCGGCGAAGCGAGCAAATGCTTCCGCTCGCTTGAGGGCGTGCTCTCCGCAATGCTGAATTTCTCCCTCACCCGCGGCGATTGCATTGTGGCGGTCGGCGGCGGAGTTGTCGGCGACCTCAGCGGCTTCGCGGCCTCCTGCTATATGAGGGGCATAGATTTTTATAATATCCCGACCACCCTGCTCTCGCAGGTCGATTCCTCGATAGGCGGCAAGACCGCTATTGACTTCGGCAAGGTCAAGAATGCCGTCGGCGCATTTTATCAACCAAAGAAGGTCGTTATCGACCCGGACGTGCTGTCCACCCTTGACGACCGTCAGCTCCATGCGGGGCTTGCCGAGGCGATAAAAATGGCGGCGACGAGCGACAAGGAGCTGTTTGAGCTTATCGCAAAGAGTGAAAACATCCGCGGCGATATAGTCGAGGTCATACGCCGCTCGCTGATGATAAAAAAAGATGTTGTCGAACAGGATCCCAAGGAGAGCGGCCTGCGCCGAGTGCTGAATTTCGGTCACACGGTCGGCCACGCCATAGAGAGCCTTGAGAGCGGCAAGCTGCTGCACGGCGAATGCGTTGCGCTCGGAATGCTGCCGATGTGCAGTGAAGAGGTCAGAGCAAGGCTGCTGCCCGTGCTTGAGAAATACTCTCTCCCCACCAAGTCGGCAATCGCCCCCGAGAGGATGGCGTCGCTCATCGGCCACGACAAAAAGGTGCAGGGCGGCTGCGTGAACGCCGTCACGGTGAACGAGATCGGCTCATTTGAATTCGTTAAAATGAGCGCCGACGAAATTATCGAAAAAACGGAGTGCTTAAGATGAAAAACTCATTCGGCAGCAGCGTTTGCGTAACGCTCTTCGGCGAGAGCCACGGCTCGGCGGTAGGCGCCGTAGTCGACGGCCTTGCCCCCGGTCTCCCCGTAAAAAATGAAAATATAGAGCGGCTGCTCGCCCGCCGCCGTCCCTCGAGTCTGACCGACACGGCAAGGCGCGAGAGCGACCGTTTCGAGATACTCAGCGGCGTTTTCGGCGGCAGGACTACGGGCACACCGCTGTGCATAGTCATCCCAAACGAAAACACCCGCAGCGGCGACTATCAATACGGCGCCGCACGCCCGTCCCATGCGGATTATGCGGCGTTTTGCAAATATCACGGCTTTGAGGATTATCGGGGCGGCGGCCACTTCTCAGGCAGAGTGACGGCTGCGCTCGTAGCCGTCGGCGGCATACTCCTGCCCGCCCTTGAGAGCCTCGGCATCACCGTCGGCACTCATATTCTCAGCTGCGGCGGCGTAAACGACAGGGATTTTGACGATATCGGGGCCGATATTGCGCTCCTCGGCGGCAAGACCTTCCCCGTGCTCGACGATGAGCGCGGCAAGGAGATGGCCGAGCGCATCCTCAAGGCGAGAGAGGCACTCGACAGCGTCGGCGGCGTCACTCAGACTGCGGTCTGCGGCGTGCCCGGCGGGGTCGGCGAGCCTTGGTTTGACAGCGTTGAGGGTCTGCTCTCCCACGCGCTTTTCAGCCTGGGCGGCGTCAAGGGCGTTGAATTCGGGCTAGGCTTCGGTTTTGCCGACAGGCGCGGCAGCGAATGCAACGACGCTATGCGGATCGAGGGCGGCTCGCCCGTCACCGTCACCAACAACAACGGCGGTATAAACGGCGGTATCACAAACGGTATGCCGATATTATTCCAATGCGCCGTCAAGCCCACACCCTCCATCGCCCGTGAGCAGCAGACGGTCGATTTTATCAAAAGCGAAAATACGCCAATAAATATAAAAGGCAGGCACGACCCGGCGATAATCCGCCGAATCTGCCCCGTTATCGACAGCGTGACAGCGATAGTCCTCTGCGACCTGCTCGCCCAGCGCTTCGGCACGGACTCGCTCGTTAAGGGGGTGCCCTCATGCTTTACGGATTGATAGGCGAGAAGCTCGGGCACAGCTACTCCTGCGAGATACACGAAAAAATAGCCGATTATCACTACGAATTGCGTGAAATACCGCGTGATGAGCTTGCGGATTTCTTCGCAAAGCGCGATTTCAAAGGCATAAACGTAACAATTCCCTATAAAGAAGCCGTCATGCCGCTGCTCGACGAGATATCAGACACGGCGAAGGCGGTCGGGGCGGTGAACACCGTTGTCAACCGCGGCGGCAGGCTTTACGGCTACAATACCGACCTTGCCGGCATGACTGCGATGCTGCGCCGAGCGGGCATCGACCCGAGTGGCAAAAAGGCGCTCGTCCTCGGCACGGGCGGCACCTCAAAAACGGCGAGAGCCGTGCTTAAAAGCCTCGGTGCGGCGAGCATTACCCTTGTCTCCCGAAGCGGCAGAGAGGGCGGCGTGACCTATGACGAAGCCGCCGTGAAATGCGCCGACGCCGAGATAATAATCAACACCACCCCCGTCGGGATGTATCCGAATATCGGGGCGAAGCCGATAGATATTTCGCTTTTCCCCCGTCTGTGCGGCGTGGCGGACGCGATATATAATCCCCTGCGCTCCGAGCTTATATCCGACGCCGCCGAGCGCGGGATCCCTTGCAGCGGCGGGCTTTATATGCTGGCAGCTCAGGCTGTATACGCCCGCGCGCTCTTCCTCGGCGAGGAGGCTGACGAATCCCTCATCGGCAAGGCATATCTCGGCACTAAGCTGCAAAAGCAAAATATCGTGCTCATCGGTATGCCGTCCTCGGGCAAATCCACCGTCGGCGGGCTGCTCGCCGAAAGCGAGGGCAGGGAATTCATTGACACCGACCTCCTTATCGCCGAGCGGGCGGGCAAAAGCATCCCCGAGATATTTGCCGCCGAGGGCGAGAGCGGCTTCCGCAAGCTCGAATCCGAGGTCATCGCCGATGTGGCGGCAAAGAGCGGCTGCGTTATCGCAACGGGCGGCGGCTCGGTGCTGAACCCCGCAAACGTCCGCAAATTAAAGCAAAACGGTGTGCTCGTATTTCTCGACAGGCGCCCCGAGCTGCTTTGCGGCACGGCGGACAGACCCCTATCCCAAAACAGCGAAGCAATGGCTCGCCTCTATGAGCAGCGATACCCGATATACACCGCGTCGGCCGATATCACGGTCGACTCAAACGGCACGGTCGGCGAGGCGGCGGAGCTGATAAAAAAGGAGCTGCAAAAATGAAATTTTTAATTCTCAACGGGCCGAATATCAACATTCTCGGCATCCGTGAGCCTGATATATACGGCAGGCAGACCTACGACGACCTCGTAAAGCTCATCAAACGCCACGCCGAGGAGCTGGGCGTTGAGGTCGAATTCGTTCAATCCAACCACGAGGGCGATTTGGTCGACGCCATACAAAACGCATATTTCTCCCATACGGACGGCATCGTCTTCAACCCCGCCGCCTACACCCACACGAGCGTCGCCATTGCGGACGCGGTCAAGGGTGTCGGCATCCCGACCGTCGAAGTGCATATCTCCGACGTGTCGAAGCGCGAGAGCTTCCGTCAGGTCAGCTATATTTCCGCGGCGGCGGTCAAAACCATTGCGGGTCAGGGGCTTGACGGCTACAATCAGGCGCTCGATTTCCTTGCCGATCTTGTGAGGAACAAAAAATGAAAGTAAATATTTCCCCGAGCAGGGCGCACGGGCGGGTCAACGCTCCCCCATCCAAGAGCTTTGCTCACAGAATGATGATATGCGCCGCGCTTGCGGGCGGCACAAGCGTTATCGACGGCGTCGCCGAGAGCGAGGATATGCTCGCAACGCTCGACTGCATCAGAGCCATGGGAGCCGAATGCAGCCTCAGCGGTCAAAAGCTGACCGTCACGGGCATTGCGGGGCGCTTCGGCGGCAAACCCGAATTCCCCTGCCGTGAGAGCGGCAGCACTCTGCGATTTCTGCTCCCCGTCGCATTGACGGCGGGCTGCGGCGGCACTTTCACGGGCACAGAGCGGCTCATGGAGCGAGGCATAGGCGTTCATGAAATACTTTTTGCCGAAAAAGGAATTACGGTAAATAAAAACGGCGGCATCACCGTCGGCGGCGCTCTTACTCCCGGCGAATATACACTGCCGGGCAATGTGAGCAGCCAATTCGTCAGCGGATTGCTCTTCGCTCTGCCGCTCCTCGGCGGCGACAGCACCGTGCGCGTGCTCCCGCCCGTTGAGAGCAGAGCTTACATAGATATAACGGCGGCGGTCGAGGCTCGGTTCGGCGTGACGATAGCCGAGAGCGAGCCGAATGTTTTCACCGTCAAGGGCGGTCAAAAATTCAAGGCAACAAACGCAGCGGTCGAGGGCGACTGGTCAAGCGCGGCCTTCCTGCTTGCGCTGAATCACCTCGGCGGCAGCGTTGAGGTCAGCGGGCTGAATCCCCTCAGCCTGCAAGGCGACAGAGTCTGCGCCGAGCTGCTCGACAGGCTCGAATCCCCGGGCGCTCAGATAGACGTTTCCGCCTGCCCGGATCTGGCGCCGATACTTTTTGCCGTTGCGGCGGCGAAGCACGGGGCGCATTTCACGGGCACGGCAAGGCTCAAGATCAAGGAGAGCGACCGCGCGGCGGTCATGGCTCGGGAGCTTGCGAAATTCGACATAAGCTCCGATATCCGTGAGAATGAAGCGTTCATCTCTGGCGGGCTGTCAGCCCCGAATGCCGAGCTTTGCGGCCACAACGATCACCGCATCGTCATGGCGCTCTCGGTGCTCCTGAGCATGACGGGCGGCGTTATCGACGGCGCCGAGGCTATCCGCAAGAGCTACCCCGACTTCTTCAACACCCTTGCCGCCCTCGGAACGGAGGTCAAAGTCATATGAAATTTGATAAAGATACAAAAATTCTGATAGTCGGTCTCGGCCTTATCGGCGGCAGCTACGCCGAGGCGCTGAGCAGCGGCGGCTACGAGGTCGGCGCAATCGACTGCAACGCCGATTCGATAGCTTTCGCCCTCGAAAAGGGCTGGATAAGCAGCGGCAGAGCCGACACGGACGGCGAATATATCGGCAAATTCGATCTGATAGTTTTCGCCCTTTATCCACATATTTTCATCGACTGGATAAAGCAAAATCAGCGGTTTATCCGTCCGGGCGCTCTGCTCACCGATGTGACGGGCGTTAAATGCAGCGTGGTCTATGAGGTGCAGAAGCTGCTGCGGAGCGACCTTGAATTCATCGGGGCGCATCCCATGGCGGGGCGCGAGGTCAGCGGAGTCCGCAACGCAAAGAAAGAGATATTCACCGACGCGAACTACATCGTCACCCCCACCGAGTCGAATACGCTCAAGGCCATAGCCGCCTGCAAGGCTCTCGGCAGGGCGATAGGCTTCAAAAACATCAGCACCCTGACCCCCGAGAAGCACGACGAGATAGTCGGCTTCCTCTCGCACCTGACTCACTGCATCGCCGTGGCGCTGATGATATCAAAGGAATCGGAGCATATGTGCGAATACACGGGCGACTCATTCCGCGACCTGACGAGGATAGCCAAGATAAACGACGTGATGTGGAGCGAGCTTTTCATGCTGAATAAGACCGAACTGCTCGCCCAGATGAAGCTGTTTGAGGCGGCGTTCGACCGCCTGAGGATCAGCATTGAGCAGGACGACACCGACGCGCTGCGCGAGATGATGCGTCTCTCGGCAAAGCGCAGAGAATACTTCGACATTAAGTAACCTATTAAAGGAGCAAACGATATGAATATGGAATTCAAGCGCAAAATGCCCTCTCCGCAGGAGGTCAAGGATATGTACAGCGTCACCGAGGAGATGGCAGCGCGCAAAAAGCAAAACGACAAAGAGATCAGAGACGTTTTCACCGGCAAGGATAACAGGCTCGTGCTCGTCATAGGCCCCTGCTCGGCGGACAGAGAGGACGCCGTGCTCGACTATATCTCAAGGCTGCGCAAGGTGCAGGAGAAGGTCAAGGATAAGATCCTCATCATCCCACGCATCTACACCAACAAGCCGAGGACAACGGGCGACGGCTACAAGGGAATGCTTCATCAGCCCGACCCCAACAGCTCGCCCGATATGCTCAAGGGGCTTATCGCCATACGCAAGCTGCATCTTAAAGCGCTTGAGCAGACAGGCTTCTCCTGCGCCGATGAGATGCTCTACCCCGAGAATCACCACTACCTCTCCGACGTGCTTTCATATGTTGCGGTCGGCGCAAGGTCGGTCGAGAATCAGCTCCACCGCCTCACCGCAAGCGGCCTTGACCTGCCCGTCGGCATGAAAAACCCCACAGGCGGCGATCTCTCCGTTATGATGAACTCCGTCACGGCGGCTCAGCACCCGCACACCTTCGTTTACTCCAGCTGGGAGGTCGAGAGCAAGGGCAACCCGCTCGCCCACGCAATCCTCAGAGGCTCGGCGGATAAACACGGCCAGACCGTGCCGAACTACCACTACGAGGATCTGCAGCATCTCTGCGCCCTCTACGCCGACAGCGGGCTGAAGAACCCCGGCGTTATCATCGACACCAACCACTCGAATTCGGGCAAGCACTGGGATCAGCAGCCCCGTATCGCCAAGGAGATCCTCCACAGCTCACGCCTCTCGGGCGATATCTTCGGCATCCTCAAGGGTCTGATGATAGAATCCTATATCGAGGACGGCAACCAGAAGCCCGACGGCGGCGTCTACGGCAAGTCGATAACCGACCCCTGCCTCGGCTGGGAAAAGACCGAACGCCTAATCCTCGAAATCGCAGACCTGAGATAAATGAAATAACCCCCATAAATTAATCAATACAGCCAAAAACGGGCGGTCAATGACCACCCGTTTTTTGCAATTGAGTATTAAATTGTGATCAAGTCCGTTATAAGGCAGGTTTTTTTGCTATTTGAGTTTACGGGGCTCGTCGGTGAGACCCAAGAGGTAATCGGCGGAGATATTATAATACTGAGCGAGGGTCTTGATATGGTGGCTGGGGATATCTCTCACACCGCGCTCGTAGGCGCTGTAATACTGATATGTCGTGTTGAGTACGTCGGCGATTTCTTTCTGCGTTTTTTCGTTATCCTCTCTTATGTCACGAAGTCTCTGATAATAGTATTTTTGCATAATTTCAACGAGCTCCTTTTGTTGCTTTCGCTGAAATTTTATCATATATGGTTAGTTTGGCTTGACAATTAGCCATATATGGTTTATTTTAGAACTAAATTAGTCATATATGATTAAAATATTCGCTGCTGAAATGCGGCGGGGCAGACGGAGGATTTAATAATGTATACGAATATCGGAGCAAAAATCAAGGGGCTGGCGATCGTTGTTTGTATCGGCGGCATAATAGCGGGCGTTATAGCCGGCTTGGCGCTCATATCTTTTGATGAGGATCTTGCGCTTATTGCTGTTTTGCTGATTGCGGTTGCTGCTCTAATATCATGGGTTTCTTCTTTTGTTTTGTACGGATTCGGCGAGCTTGTGGAAAACAGCGGTAAAATCGCCGACGGGAAAGCTCCGCAGCAGAATCCCCGTCCCGCGGCACCTTATCCGCAAAACCGTGACCTGACAGAGCTGCACAAGCTGAGAATGCAGGGAATCATCACCGAAGAAGAGTATCAGAAAAAACTTGCGGAGAGAGGCTGACATGAATAAAAAACTTGTTTTCTATCCGGAAAAGATGACATGGGTCTGTGTGTTGCTTGGGATCGCTGTAATTGCAAGAATTTCACCCAATGCTTATATTATGTTCTTTTCTGAGCAAAAGGCTTCGGCATATGATTACGCCATGATGTTAAACGGCTTTTTGTTGCCTGTTGTACCTTTTGTTATAACCCTTATAATAATTAACAGATCACAAAATTGTTATTTAGGTAACTACTTTAAGGCCTTATTCTTATGTGAGGCTGTATTAAGCCTAGTGCAAATAGTCTTTATTGTGCTGACATATTACTTATTATGGGCAAATTTGGAAGACTCTCTGGGATTTTTACCGTATGATTCTCTCGGAGAATACATGCTAGTAAACTACTTTTCTATTCTTAAAGCAGTTGTTGCCGCAACGTGTTACACTTTTTATTCTCTTTTTGATAACAAGGGAATGCTTCTCAAAATATCGCGAATCGTGCTTTTTGCTTCTTCTTTATATGATTGCTACAGTTCAGTTATGAACACCATAAACACATTTAACAATGAACATTTGAAGCAATCGTTCGCTATCAGTCAAATTGTTAATCTATTAATTACTGTTTCGCTTAATGCTGCTCTATTTATTCTTCTTTTCATTGTCTCTAAGATCGAAACACCAAATAGCACCCTGTCCATAGAGGAAAAATTCAGATCCCTCGACGAAAAATATGCTGCCGGGCAAATCGGCAAAGAAGCCTATGAAGCCGCGCGGGCGGAATTGTTAAAACAGTTATAAATCAAAAAGAGACTGCTGCAATTGTTGGCAAGCATTTGCGGCAGTCTTTATTTATACCTTTTAATATTGACGATAATGCGGCCTTTTTTGCTCACGGCGGAGCAATCGGTGACTATGATACGGCCTTTGCGGCGAAAAACTATTTTATCCCCCTCGCCGATACGTTTGTCGGCTTTGAGGCATTCGCAATCATTGACAAAGACCAGTCCGTGCTCTATCGCGTCGCAGGCGGCGGTGCGTGAGACGGAAAAGCCGTTTTTCACAACGCTGTCGAGCCTCATGGTGGAGACAGTGAAGCTGCCCTGCTCGGCGGAATCGGCGGAGCAGAGAGCGCGTACTTCGTCAGGCTCCGCAGGGCGTGCGGAGAGGGTGCCTCGCCCTGCCCTGCCGAGGTTATCGGCGATAAACGGCGCCATTTTGCCGAGCACGGCGATGAAGCAGCCGTCATCCGTCACACGGATATCTCCCGTCATTTCACGCTTTATCCCGAGCGACATCAGCGCCCCGAGATAGTCGCGGTGGCCGAGCGGCGGCGAGAATTTATCTTTTGTCACCCGCAGCACGGTTATCGGGTCGGAGTCGGGGTCGCTCGCAAAATATTCGGCGAGCTGCTCCGTGTTCCCCGCCTCGATATAAGGCGGCAGCAGCACGGCTGCGGTGCGCTCCGCGTCGGGGAAAGCGCCGTAAAATACGCATTTCACATCCAGGTACGGCAGGCGCATATTTTTCACCAGCGAACGCTCGTGCATATCGAGGAAGTCGCTGTTGGTTATCATGGAATTATCGCTGCAAAGGCGAGCCTTATCCTCGAGCCTTGCAAGCAGCAGCTTGTCATCGGGCTGTGGCTTATTCATTCGGCAACCTCAGAAATTCTCCGACTCGGCGTATCTCTCTGAAATTCAAAGCAGTTCAACTCCCTTGGCTTTGCACTCATCTATCATGCCCTGCGGCCATACGGAGGCCTGCACCTCGCCGATATGAGCCTTGCGCAGGAAGAACATACAAATTCTCGACTGGCCTATGCCGCCGCCGATGGAGTAGGGCAGCTCGCCGTTCAGCAGAGCCTTGTGGAACGGCAGCTCCTTGCGCTCGGGGCAGCCTCTTATCTCAAGCTGGCGCATGAGCGACTCCTCGTCGACCCTAATGCCCATTGACGAAAGCTCAAAGGCTATGTCGAGCACGGGGTAATAGACGACGATATCGCCGTTAAGCTCCCAATCGTCGTAGTCGGGCGCTCTGCCGTCGTGAATGTCGCCGCTCTTGAGCGCGCCGCCTATCTTCATAATGAAAACGGCTTTTTTCTCACGGGCTATGCGGTTCTCCCTCTCCTTGGGGCTGAGGTCGGGGTACATATCCTCCAGCTCCTGAGTGGTGATAAAAGTTATCTTGTCGGGCAGGAAGTGCTTCTCGACGAAATCGTAGTCGTCGGCAACATATCTCTCGGTGTGGCGCAGAGCGCGGTATATCGCCCTGACAGCTATTTTGAGAGTTTCCTCGTTCCTGTCCTCTTTGTTGATGTGCTTCTCCCAATCCCACTGGTCGACGAACACCGAGTGGATATTGTCGGTGTCCTCGTCGCGGCGGATGGCGTTCATATCGGTATAAAGACCCTCGCCCGCCTCGAAGCCGTACTGCTTGAGGGCGAGTCTCTTCCACTTTGCAAGGGACTGCACTATCTCCACGTCGCCGGTGTCGATGCCCTTGATGTCGAAGCTGACAGGGCGTTCAACGCCGTTGAGCGTGTCGTTCAGACCCGATTTGGCGTCCACAAAGAGCGGCGCGGATACACGGGTGAGGTTGAGCTGGATGGCAAGATCGCGCTCAAAGAAATCCTTAACCTTTTTAATGGCGAGCTGAGTCTGCCTCTGGCTCAGAAGCGAACGGTAGCCCTCCGGAACAGTTAATTTATACATAGAAATGCTCCTCCGAAATTGCATTATTTTAAAAGTATATCATCATACGCTTTTTAATGCAATAGCCGAAGGAGCTTTTTTTATTGCGCCGAGGGGCTGCGGCAGTCGCTCAGCGCCTTGAATTCATAGCCTTGCGAACGGGCATAGTCGATAATGTCGCCGAGGGCTGCGGCGTTGTCGGGTGAGACGGAGTGCAGCAGTATGACCGCGCCGGGGTGCAGGCGTGAGGTGACGGTTTTGAAGGCGTATTCACCGCCCTTGGTGTCCTTCACATCCCAATCCGCATAGGCACACGACCAAAATACGCTCGTGTAGCCCATCGAGCCGACAAGGTCGAGGGCGCTTTCGTTGTATGAGCCCTCGGGGAAGCGGAAAAATTCCGTCGAATAGCCGAAATTCTGCCGCAGATAATTGTCGCATTCGAGCAGCTCCGCCGCCATGCGTTCGCGGGATATCTTGGCGAAATCCGGGTGCTTGGTCGAGTGGTTGCCGACGATGTGACCCTCCGTTATCATGCGGGCTATGAGGTCGGGCTGCGACTTGATATGCTCCAGAGTGCAGAAGAACGCCGCGGGCACATTTTTCTCAAGGAGCGTGTCGAGCACCTTGGAGGTGTAGCCGTTCTCCCAGCCGCAGTCAAAGGTCAGATAGAGCGCCTTTGTGCCCGGGGTCGTGTCATAGCATAGCGCCCTGTAGCCCTTTGACTCAAAAAAGCTCTGAGCGTTCTTTGAATTGTCGTGGACAATGCCGTTTTTGGCGACGCCGTAGCTGTGGCCTATCTTTGCGGTCGGCAGTCCCCTCGTATTCTCGGGGTCGGGCACGGAGAAGCTGACCTCGTCGAGCACGGGTCTGCCCGTTAGGGGCGACGTGACGGCTGCGCTTGTTGTCGGCGCGTCGGTGGCGGTCGGCCTACCTTTATCCTCGACGGTGACGGGCGCATTCGCGTCGTTCTCCTCCATCGTGCCTCTGCCCGTGCAGCCGCAAAGCAGCAGAAGAGAGGCAAGCAAAATCACAGTAATTACCTTTTTCATTAAATCACCTTGCTTTATTTGCTGAAATCATGTATAGTATTCCCGTGCGTTTCAAAAAAATTTGATTTTTTATTGGATCGCTGCAACAAAATCACACAATAATCACACTTATTAAATGAAGCGGTAAGGAGGGTCGGTCTTGAGCGCTCAGATAAGCGAACTCGTTACTCTTGCAAAAAACGGTAGCGCCGAAGCCTTCGGCGAGCTGTATGAAATATACTATAAAGATATGTACTGCTATGCGTGCTACGTTACGGGCAGCGAAAGCCTGGCGCAGGACGCGGTTTCGGACGCGGTGCTTTCCGCCTTTCAGCAGATTGGGTCTCTTCGCAAGCCCGCAGCGTTCAAAGGATGGCTCTTTAAGATACTCTGCGCCAGCTGCAAAAGGTATTACACCGAGAACGAAAAGAAAAAATCCGTCGTCTATCTCGATGACGAAAACGGGGGATTTGACCAGCCGAGCGTGCTCGACGATCTCGACATCTCTATCGAGCTTCGCAACGCCTTGCAGGCGCTTGCGCCCGATGAGAGGGAGATAGTCCTGCTCAGCGTCGTCAGCGATTATAAAAGTCACGAGATAGCCGAGATACTTGATTGCCCGTCCTCGACGGTGCGCTCAAAGCTCAAGCGTTCGCTTGAGAAGCTGCGCCGCCGCATGGGCGGAGATACATGAGAAAGGGGGCGAACGGGATGAATAAAAAGGATAAGGAACTGCTTGAGCAGCTAAAAGGGGAATTAAACAAAGCCGCCTCCGAGGTCAAGGTGCCCGAGAGGCTGCAAAAAGACAATATCGTTGCAATGCTCAATGAGAGCAAAAAGAGCGAAAGCGAAAAGGATTTTTCCGCTAAAACGGGGTATAAAGACAATAACATTATCGTGCTCAGGCGTATAACCGCTGTGGCGGCAATGCTTGTGATAGTCATCGGAGCTGTGCTCCTGATGAAGCCCAACAGAGGCCCTCAGACGGTAGTTCACGACCCTGCATACGAGGGCTTCGAGCTGGAGGAGCCGATAAAAAGCATCAGCAGCTATGACGAAGTCGAGCAGGCGGTGCGCAAGATCCTCGAGCAGGAGAATTCGACCGTGCAGGCAACTCTCCAAGAGGGCAAGACAGAGAAAAACAATGACTCAAGCCCCGGTAAGACGAGCGTGTATGTGGCCGCCGTACCGGAGACTCCGGTGCTTCTCGGTCAATCCGATGTGTCGGATTCCTCAGAGAAATCGACCAAGAGCTATTCGCAGTCAGCGGATATAGTCAAGAACGACGGCAAATATCTCTATATCGTCACCGCAGGCGTTGACGCCAAAACAGGCAGACCGCTTGAGCAGATTAAGATAGTCAGCGCATTGCCGGCAGACGACATGAAGGTCGTGTCGACCGTGGTGCTCTCCGATCCGTCGAATTCCTCGACGGTGGACGAATGCTTTGATATATACCTCAAGGGCAACAAGCTGATAGCCCTGATGAAGCGCTACGATTACTCGATGACCGGTTCGTCCGCTGCAAGCGAGCTTTCGACCGCTGCGGTCTATTATGATATTTCCGACCCCACCTCCCCCGTCAAGATAAGGGAGCATGTGCAGGACGGCTCATATATCACCTCCAAGCTCTACGGCAGCAGACTCTGCATAATAACCGCCAAATCCATCAATAATTCGCTTGCCGTTAAGGCGGCTGGCGCAGCCGAGAAGCTGCTGCCGAGCCTTAAGATAAACGGTAAGGTCACTGCGCTCAGCGCAGATAACGTATTCATCTCGGTCAATTCACCCGAGGCTTCATACCTCTTTATTACGGTCACCAACCTTGATGCCCTCGAGTCGCAGGTCGGCTCGCTCGCCGTATTAGGCAGCGGCAGCGAGATATATTGCTCGCCCAAGGCGGTCTATATTTCGAGGGAATTCGTCTCAACCGATAAAGGCTCCGAATACAAGAATCTCACCGAGATCTACAGATTCGCCGTCAGCGGCACGAGCGTCAAGCTCTCCGGCTCCTATACGCTGGAAGGCTCCGTGCTCAAGGGGCTCTCGGTCGATGAGGAGAACGATCTGCTGCATATCGCGGCGTCGGACGACAGCTCCGTTGATTTCTATGTCCTTAACGACAAGATGGAGTATGTCGGCGGTGTTAAGCGCGTGTGCAAGAGCGGCGCCAAAAGCGTCAAATTCATCGGCAAGAACGCCTATGTAGTCGAAAGCGACAGCAACAAGACAAAGATAGTCGATTTCTCCGAGCCGAGATCGCCCAAGGTCGCGGGCTCGATCAATACGGGCGGCTTTGCAGGCGAACTTTTCTCCGTCAGCGACACCAAACTGATAGGCATCAGGCTCTCGGATGCGGGCGGCGCGACGATAACTCTTATCGACGTCACCGACCCCAACGAACCCACAGAGGTCGGCAGCTATGCTCTTGAGTCGACGATGCGTCTGCCCTCGGCGGGCGACAGCAGGGGGATCATGCTCATAGCGGATACCGAGACCTTCGGCATCCCCGTTGTCAGTGTGAACGCCGCAGACGGCACGAGCGTGTCGAGCTACATGCTCTTCAGCGTTGCCGACGGCAAGATAACTCCTGTCGGCGCTTATAACCACGACGCTCAGGCTGTCGGCGATACGGCAACAAGAGCCGCCGTGATAGGCGACAATCTCTACACCATTTCAGGCGAGAAAGCCGTTGCATTCTCCATAAAGGACTGCTCCGTGCTCTCAAGCGTTAAAATCAAATGATCCGACGGAATATCCACTCGCACCTGAATCGGATGGAAGGGCTCACAAAGTGGATTCCACATAGACTCCTTGTAGCTTCTTTGGGGAAAGAAGCCGCACATAGGGGGACAAAGATGGCAGTGCGGCTGAGCACGAAGGCACATCGTGCTCAGCCAAGCTCCCTTGATCGGATCAGAGATCGTCTACATCCTGCACCGGCTGCACGCCGTCATACGGAGTGCCCGTATAGCTGCCCAGCACGTCGGTGTGGATATCCGGGTCGTTCAGCTCATAGCCCCGCTCGGATTTGCTCCTCTTAAAGTGCCACTGCGCTTTATTCTTATCATTTTTCTTCTTTTGAAGATTATCGGGCATAGCTTCTATGCTCCTTTCATATAGATTTATTTTATTTTCTGCGTCGGCGGCGTTTTAATTCAAAATATACAAATGTTAAATTTCATTTAATATCGTATTTGGGAATTATAACGCTTGACAAAAGCACCGTCGGCGTGTATAAATATATCTGTATTCTATAAAAATCAAAAAAGGACGGTAATAACCATGAAAAAGACAATTTCACTCGTGCTCGCAGTTCTCTTTGCTGCTATAGCCGTATGCACTCTCGCTATCAGCGCTTTTGCTGCTCCCGAGGCTTCAACCACCACAACCACCAATGACGATAAGCAGGGCCCCACCGACCCCACCACAGCTACCACTGCCGCAGCTACCACCACTACCACCGCAGCAGCCACCACTACCACTACTGCAAGCGACAAGACCACCACTTCCGCAGGTACTACCGAAACCACTAAGGTTGCCGATGTGACCAAGACCAATCCCAACGGCCAGACCAACTATGTTGACCCCGACGAGAAGATCACCAAGGCAACCACCAAAAAGGCTCCCGCTAAGGTTGACAGCTCTATCCCCTCGACCGGCAGTGAGATCCTCGTTCCCGCCGTTGCCCTCCTCGCTCTCGCAGCAGGCACCGTCGCAGTCGTTAAGACCAAGAAGGATAACTGATTCGACAAATAACCAATAGAAATAAAAATCCCGACCGCTCTGTGTAACGCAGAGCGGTCGGTTTTTGTTTAATCACGGTTGGCGTTTGAAAATTATAATTTGAAATATTCCGCGATGGTATGGATGCGGGTCTGCCGGTCGACACGGAAGGGGCAGCGGGCGGTGCAATGGCTTCTTATGACGGCCTCTATCTCGTCGGGCGTGGTCTTGTGTATACCGCCCATACCGAGGCCGAGGGTGCTTATCATTTCGCCGCCCTTCGACAGCTTCCTGTATTCCATAGTTCAGTCTCCTTGTCAGAGGGTCGTTTTTTCGCTGTGTATAGCGTTGACGATCCGCTCAAGACCCGTGCGGATGATAGAGCGGGGCATTGCGAGATTCAGGCGGATATAGCCCGCCGCGTTGCCAACGAACAGCTCGTTGCCGCCCTCAAGCAGCACGCCCGCTTTATTTGCAAAGAAGCTCGGCAGATTCACGCTCTCGGGCAGGCATTTGCCGAGATCGACCCACGCAAGATAGGTCGCCTCGGGGATATACATGACCGCCTCGGGCAGCTCGCTGTCAAGGAATTCCTTGGCAAAGGCAAAATTGCCGTCAAGATAGGCTTTAAGCGCCTCGTGCCACTCCCCGCCCCTCTCGTAGGCCGCCGTTGCGGCGGTGAGCGAGAGCGGATTAACGTCGCCCGAGAGCTTGTCGCGGCGTCTGAAGCGCTCGCGAAGAGCTTCGTCGCGGATAATTATATTTGAGAATGCCAGACCCGCTAAATTGAAGGTCTTGGTGGGCGCCATGCAGGTGATGAGCTTCGGGTAATCCGCCATCACCTTTGCCAGCGGGATATGGCGGCGGCCGCAGCGGATAAGGTCGCAGTGTATCTCATCCGAAACGACCCAAAGATCGTATTTCCTGATTATCTCGGCGGCTCGGCTCAGCTCGCCCTCTGTCCACATCCTGCCGGTGGGGTTCTGCGGATTACACCAAAGCACCAGCTTACAGGCAGGGTCGGCGCATTTCGCTTCAAAATCATCAAAATCCGCCTCAAAAACGCCGTCGGGGTTTTTATGCAGCGGCGAGGTCAATATCCCGACCCCGGCGTATTCCGCCGCATGGGCGAAATAGCCGTAGGCGGGTGTATTCACCAGCACCTTTTCGTCGGCAGTGCAAAGGATCTCGGTCAGGCTGTAGAGCGCCGGGATAATGCCGGGCGTTATGCAAAGCTCCTCCTTGGGGAAGCTCCAATCATAGTGGCCTTTGCACCATGCGGAGAATGCGTTGTAATATCTGTCGTCGTAAAGCGCGGTGTAGCCGAATATGCGTCGGTCGACCCGCTCATGCAGCGCCTTGATTATCTCGGGCGCAGTGCCGAACTCCATATCCGCCACCCACATACGCACGAATTCCTCATCCTTATACGGGAATTTTTTATCCGCATCGGCGTGGAAGATATATCCTCTGAAGCCGTCGGTATTCAAGGCGTTGGTGTGGCGGCGGTCGATTATCTCGTCAAAGTTATATGACACAAAAGTCACCTTTCACTTTCATTTATTTTCAAATTCCTTGGCTACTTCCTTGAGCAGGTCGCGGATATGCAGGTGCTGGGGGCAGATCTGCTCGCATTTGCCGCACTGAATGCAGTCGGAGGCCTTGCAGCCTTGCTTGGCGCAGATATCCTCATAGTTATGCTCCGCATTCCAGTCGTGGCAGACCCTTTTTGCATTCATGCAGGCAAAAAGATCTGGTATTGCTATATGCTTCGGGCAGCCGTCGGTGCAGTAGCGGCAGGAGGTGCAGGGTATGAGGTGCTTTGAGAGAAAGATCTCCCGTACCCTGTCGAGAGCCTCCCGCTCCCTGCCGTCGAGGGGCTTAAATTCCTTCATATGTGAGACGTTGTCCTCCATCTGCTTCATATCGCTCATGCCGGAGAGCACCATGAATACCCCGTCGAAGCCCGCCGCGAATCTTATCGCATATGAAGCGGGACTGCCTCCGCCGAGGGAGTCGATTATCTCCTTTGCCTCGTCCGGCAGGTTGACAAGATTGCCGCCCTTGACGGGCTCCATGACTATGACGGGCTTGCCGTGCCTGCGGCAGACCTCATAGCATTTGCGTGCCTGAACCTCCGGGTCGTCCAAATCAACATAATTCAACTGAAGCTGCACGACCTCCGTCTGCGGATATTCCGTGAGGATCTCGTCGAGCACCTCGGCGGTGTCGTGGAACGAGATGCCGACGTGCTTTACCCTGCCCTCCGCTTTCAGTTCAAAGGCTGTCTCGTAGGCTCGGCAGCTCTTGAATTTCTCAAAAACGTCCTTGCACTGAGAGTGCATGAGATAGAAGTCAAAATACTCCACGCCGCAGACCTCGAGCTGGCTCTGAAAGAACGGACGTATGTCCTCCTCTTTATCAAAATACGGGCCTGTGAGCTTATCGGTGAGGATATAGCTCTCTCTCGGGCGGCGCTTCACAAGGCACTCCCTTATGGCTGTCTCGCTCTTGCCGCTGAGGTAGCCGTGAGCCGTATCGAAATAATTAAACCCCTGTGCAAGGAAGTAATCGACCATCTTGCAAAATTCCGCAAAATCCACCTCGTCGCCGTTCATCGGCAGACGCATACAGCCGAAGCCGAAATTCTTCTTTACATTTTCAAATTCACCCATGTCGAAGCTCCTTTCTCTCGGTTTGCGGTGCAGGAATGCGCTGCCTCTATATTACTGCATAATGTGCTGCCGTGGCAAGAGATTTTTATTAATTTTTTAAAAATCTCCCCGAATTTGATTCGGGGAGAGAGCTTCAGTTTTCGATTATATGCTGCATGGCGTTGCGGATATGGGTGACGGTCAGCTCCTCCGCAAGGGCGCAGTCGCCGCGGCTTATCGCGTCAAGCACGGCGCGGTGCTCCGCGAGGGACTCCGTGGCTCTGCTCTTGTCGGAGACAGAAGCCTTGCGGTATTTGATTATCTTCTTATGCAGGTCGGTGAGCGTGTCGCAGAGAGGAACGCTGCCGCTCGCCCGATATATCGCGCGGTGAAAGCGGCTGTCGGCATTCTTGATATTGTCGGCGTCGCCCTTGGCGGTGTAGAATTCCTGCATATCAAGTATCTCGCGCAGTTCAGCTATATCCGAGGGCGAGGCGTTTTTTGCGGCGGC
>FR888230.1:30739-105363 GCA_000431775.1 Clostridium sp. CAG:413
CAGCCATGCCCTCAAGGCGCAGGCGCATTTCATAGATAGTAACGATATCTTCCTTTGATATGCCGATAACAAGCGCTCCTTTGGTGGTCATCTCGATAAGATGCTCCTGCTCGAGCCTGCGAAGAGCCTCGCGCACGGGGGTACGGCTGACCTCCAGCAGCTCGGAGAGCCTGTTCTCGGTCAAGACCTCGCCCCTCGGGAATTTCTCGCTCAGAATATCGCGCTCAAGTATCTCAAATATCTGATCGGCTATCGAATTGCTTCTTCTCTCCATACCGCACCTCATTTACGCACGAAGCGGCCGCCCGAAAGCTCGGCTAACTTCGCTTCAAGCTCGTGATTTGACAGGGCGGAGACTCTGCCGCCGGCGTATTCACCGTCCATCCACTCCTTAAGCTCCGCCACAAGCGGGTCGCGCTTATCGAGGGCGTCGACGCCCTCAAGGCCGTAATTCTCGTTTATCCAATAGGCTATGCCCGCAAGCCCCGAGGTTTTGCTGACGGCCACGCCTGCGGGGCGGTTGAGCAGCTTCTTGGTGTTGAAAATATTATATATCTCCTCGTCCTTGAGCAGTCCGTCGGCGTGAATGCCCGCGCGGGTGGTGTTGAAATTCCTGCCGACGAACGGGGTCATTTCTGGGATGTTATAGCCTATCTCGTTCCTGAAATAATCGGCTATCTCGGTTATGACGGTGGGATCCATGCCGTCGAAGGAGCCTCTGAGCGAGGCGTATTCAAACACCATGGCCTCAAGCGGCACGTTGCCCGTGCGCTCGCCGATGCCGAGCAATGAGCAGTTGACCGCCCCCGCGCCGTACATCCACGCGGTGGAGGCGTTGACGACTGCCTTATAGAAGTCATTGTGACCGTGCCACTCGAGCATATCGCTCGGCACGTCGGCATAGTGCCTCAGGCCGTAGACGATGCCCGCAACGCTGCGGGGCAGGGCTGCGCCGGGGTAGGGCACGCCGTAGCCCATCGTGTCGCAGGCTCTTATCTTGACGGGGATACCCGCCTGCCTCGACATCTCGGTAAGCTCATTCACAAACGGCACGACGAAGCCGTAGAAATCCGCGCGGGTGATATCCTCAAAGTGGCACCTGGGCACAAGACCCGCCTCAAACGCGAGCGAGACCACCTCAAGATAGTGCTTCAGGCACTCCGAGCGGGTCATCTTCATCTTCTTAAATATATGATAATCGCTGCAGCTGACGAGAATGCCCGTCTCACGGATGCCGAGATCCTTGACGAGCTTGAAATCCTCCTTGCTCGCCCTTATCCATGTGGTTATCTCGGGGAATTTCAGCCCGAGCGCCTGGCATTTCTCCACCGCCTCGCGGTCCTTTTTGCTGTAGATAAAGAACTCGGTCTGGCTGATTATGCCGTAAGGGCCGCCGAGCTTAGAGAGCAGCTTATAGAGCGCCACTATCTGCTCCACGGTGTAAGGCTCGACCGACTGCTGCCCGTCCCTGAACGACGTGTCGGTTATCCTTATCTCCTCGGGCATATTCATCGGCACCCTGCGATGGTTGAACGCCACCTTGGGCACGCTGTCGTAATCATAAATATCCCTGTAGAGATTCGGCTCCTCCACATCCTGCAACTCGTATTTATAGATCTTTTGCTCAAGCAGATTTGTCTTTTTTGATATCTCAAGCATCCGAATCCCTCCAATCTGTATAATTGTATACAATTATACAGTGATACTTTCCGCTTGTCAAGCGAATTGCGGCAAAATCGCTTGAATTACGGCGAATTGCGGCATTATTGCAATCAAAAACGGCAGCTCCGCCGAACACGGGAGCCGCCGTAAATCATATTCAGTTATTTTTTGCGATAGAACCAGAGCTGCTCTGACCTCGGGCGCATATTCGCCGAAAGGCTTGCCTCCGTAGAGGAACGAAATATAATACGGCTTCAAAGTCAACAAAAACCCGCTCCGCAGCTTGGCTCGGCTGCAAAGCGGGTGCGATATCTATTCGGCGGCTCAGATGATAAACATCAAGACGAGCCAGGCTATCCAGAGAATAACGGTTATCGAGTATTTCTCGAGGAATGCGCCCGCCCTTGTGATAATTGCGGGTATGGCGAAGATTATCCTGCCGACGATATTCATATTCTTCTCTTCATAGGCGATATACCAGAAGTTCAGGATATCCTCCGTGAGCGGGAAAACGTTGCAGAGCAGCGAAACGCCCACATAGAGCATAAGCACATAGAGGATAAAGAGCGGCACGGAATCGTAGGGAGTGATGCCCATGTAGCGCAGGTTAAGGAAGCCCGCGATAAAGAGCGGCACGCCAGTGATGAAATTCATAAAGCCCGGGCCTGTCGCCATAAGATAAGAGGCGAAGCCCTTCTTTGCGAATGCGTGCTCCACATGGCCGCAAGCCTCGTCTATCCTCAGATAGCCGGGCACCTCGACGGGCAGGCCGAGAATGCGGCAGGTGAGCTGCTCCCAAAAGCCCTTGATATATGCGCCGGGGAACGTGAGGATCTTGCCGATAATATAGAGCTTTGTCATCATATAAGATCGCACTCCCCTTTCGTAAGGACTTCTTCAAGAGTTTTATCACCCTTGATTATCTGCAAAACACTGTCCGAAATTTCGGACTCTGAGAACGAAGAAAGTATCTCGTCGATATAAGCGGCGTTGTCGGTATCCTTCTTGCCCTTCTCCTTGCAGAGCCAAGAGCAAAGGTAGATAGTGTTGGACAGCTCCTGAGTATAGGCGCTGTTGTCGCCGGTATACTGATATATCTGATAGGCAGCATAATCAGCCTCGTAGGCGTCCTCATAGGCATTGTCATAGTCGCCGTTCATCAGATAGATAAGGGCGGACTGGCGATAGATCTCGGGCGAGGTGCCGTATTCCTTAAGCGCCTCGGTGCAAAGCTCTCTTGCCTTGTCAAGCTCGCCGACGCTGCGGAGATAGCTTATCTCGAGCTGATATGCGGTGTCCGTTCCCTTACAGGCGGCTTTATACTCCTGCATAACTCTGGCGGCCTCGTCGGTCTTGCCCTCGGCAAGATAGAGGCGCATCTTCATTGAGTTTGCATTAAACGAAGATTTATCATATTTGAGCTGCTTATCGAGATAGGTCAGCGCCTTGTCGCTCTGACCGACATTCATAAGCAGGCGGGCGTAATCGAGGGAATAGAGCCACGAATAGTCGCTCTTCTCGGCGCTGTCAGCCGCCTCGGCAGCCTCAAGGAATTTGATCCTTTCGGCGTCGGGCATATCCTTATAGGTAGCCACGTTATATTTCAGATAATTGAGGAATACCGCATTAACGCCGTCAGCGGTCGCTGCCTCGTCAAAGGCGGCGAGGGTCTCCTCAACAGTGGCTTCATCCGACTGCATCTTCTCGACTGCGTCGGCAACGGCTTCATAGGTATTCTGATAATCGGTGAGGAACTTGGTGCATTCCTTGACCATGGCGTTCTTCTGAGCGTGCTCATTGTAGGTGGAGAATATGCTCTCGGCGCTGTAGGCGGCCTCAAGCGGCGAATATGAATGAGCTATGCTCTTGAATATCTTGAGCTTAACGCCGTAGCCCGAGCGGACAAACGGGCTGTCGCTCTTGAGAATTTCATTCACGCTTGAAACAAGGTCGTCGACCTGGCTGTAGGCGGAATATGCGGGGTACCAGCTGCCCTTTGCGGCCTCCATGTCACCTTTATAGACCTGGAGCGCAGGCGCGCTGATAAGGAAGGCAAGACCCATTGCAAAGATGCCGGCTATAACTGCGGCAAAGCCTGCCACCCAGCCAAGCAGCGGTATCTTGGTCGAGCTCATACGCTCCTCGCATTCGTCGCAGTAGTCGCTGCCCTCTGCCCTTCTTCTCTCTCCGCAGGCGAGGCAAAGCTCAACTTCGTCAGTCTCTTCTGCCGTTTCTTCGGTTTCTTCCTCGGATATTTTCTCAGATTCCTCTGCGGCCTCGGTTTCGGGTGCGGCTTCCGTTTTTTCTTCGCCCTCGGCAGTCTCGGGCTGCCCGACTGTCTCGTCGGCGGCGGTTTCCTGCTCGGCGGCGGTCACGGTATCCTCCGGCTCACGCTCAAATTCATTGGTGCGTTCGTTATCCAAGCCGTTTTCCTCCTTTGTTAACTCATGTGGGATTTATTCTAACACTATTTTTGACCGATTTCAAATAAAATTGAAAATATTTACATTTTATTCACTCAATGTTTATTTGCGCCACAGCTTGCGGTCAAGGCTGCGGTACTGCACCGCCTGGGCGATATGCGACGCCTCAATGCTTTCGCACCCCTCAAGGTCGGCTATCGTGCGTGAGACCCTGAGCACCTTATCGTAGGCTCTGGCAGAGAAATCGAGCTTCTCAAAGACCTCCTCAAGCAGTGCGAGAGCCTCGGGGGTCGGGCGACAGAAGCGCTTTGTGAGGGCGGCGTCCATCTTGGCATTGCATGAAACGCCCGTGCCCTTTAACCGCTCCTGCTGAATTCGGCGGGCGGCGTTAACGCGCTTTTTGATATCCGCCGAGCACTCCGACGGCACACGGCTCGACAGCTTGTCAAAATCAACGGGCGGCACCTCGATATGAATGTCTATCCTGTCGAGCAGCGGGCCAGATATCCTTGCAAGATAGCGCTTCGCGGCGCCCTCGGGGCAGGTGCATTCGCGCTTCGGGTGCCCGTGGAAGCCGCAGGGGCAGGGGTTCATAGCGCAAACCACCATCGCCGAGCACGGGTAGGTCAGCGAGGCGTTCGCGCGGGAAATGGTGATCTTGCCGTCCTCAATGGGCTGGCGCAGCACCTCCATTGCGACGCGCGAGAATTCGGGCAATTCATCGAGGAAGAGCACGCCGTTGTGGGCAAGCGATATTTCACCCGGTCTCGGTATCGCGCCGCCGCCCGAGAGACCTGCGGGCGAGACGGTGTGGTGCGGCGAGCGGAAGGGCCTCCGTCTTATAAGCGAAACGCCCTTGGGCAGTGCGCCCGCCACGGAATAAAGTTCCGTGGTCTGCAGGCTCTCCTCAAAGGTCATGTCGGGCAGTATCGAGGGCAGGCGCTTTGCGAGCATACTTTTGCCCGAGCCGGGCGGACCGACCATTATTATGTTGTGANGGGCGGCCCGACCATTATTATGTTGGGACCGCCTGCGGCGGCTATCTCGAGGGCATATCTTGCCTCCTGCTGCCCCATGACGTCGCGGAAATCGGGCAGCGGCAGCTGCGGCTGCTCGTCACGCTGCGGGTCAAAGCGTATCGGCGCAAGGCGCTCCTCGCCGTTCAGGTGCTTTATCACCTGCTCAACGGAGTCGACGGCATATACGTCTATCCCCTCCACAACGGAGCTTTCGAGGGCGTTATCCCTCGGCACAAATACGCTCTTTATCCCCTCTTTTTGCGCCCTTATCACCATCGGCAGGGCTCCGTTGACGTGGCGCACAAGCCCGTCGAGCGACAGTTCGCCGATGAAGGCGCAGTCACGCAGCTCGCAGCGGAGCTGACCGCTGGCGCACAGCACGGCTATCAGAATGGGCAGGTCATATACCGGTCCCTCCTTGCGTATATCGGCGGGCGAGAGGTTGACCGTCAGCCTGCTCTGCGGGAACGAAAAGCCGCTGTTTTTGACCGCGGAGCGCACTCTGTTCTTCGCTTCGTTGACTGCGGCGTCGGGCAGGCCGACCAGATCGACCCTCGGCAGCCCCTGACCGAAATCGACCTCGACCCCGACCATGTAGCTGTCAATGCCGAAAAGCCCCATGCTGTTGATACGTGCAAACATCCGACCCCTCCCTATTCTTGATTTTATCAGCGGTCACTTAATATTGTAATCATACCACGAATTTCTCAAAAATACAATATGTGTCATAAAGTTAAATTTTAATATAGTTCAATATAAGAAAATAAAAATAAATATACTTTGCTATTATATAAATATCTATAAACTATTGAACGGAGTGACACTCTTGGCTAAAACTCTGGTGTTGACCGAGAAGCCGTCGGTTGCAAAGGATATAGCCCGTGTGCTCGGCTGCAAGCGCAGCGGCAACGGCTGCATCGTCGGCGATAAATATATAGTTACATGGGCGCTGGGGCATCTCGTTACCCTTGCCGACCCCGAGGCATATGACGATAAATACAAAAGCTGGCGCATGGAGGATCTGCCCATGCTGCCCGGCAGGATGAAGCTCGTCGTTATCGGCCAGACCTCAAAGCAGTTCAAGGCCGTCAGCTCCCTGCTCTCGAGCGCCGAGGTGAGCGATATAGTCATCGCCACCGACGCGGGGCGCGAGGGCGAGCTTGTCGCAAGGTGGATAATCCAAAAGGCAAACTGCCGCAAGCCGATGCGGCGGCTCTGGATATCCTCACAGACGGATAAAGCCATCAAGGAGGGCTTCGCCTCACTCAAGCCCTCGTCGCAATACGATAATTTATACCGCAGCGCTCAGTGCAGAGCCGAAGCAGATTGGCTTGTCGGGCTGAACGTCACCCGTGCCCTGACCTGCAAGCACAACGCCCAGCTCTCCGCCGGCAGAGTGCAGACCCCGACCCTCGCCATGATAGTGCGCCGCGAGGAGGATATCCTGCGCTTCAGACCGAAGGATTACTTCACCGTCAAGGCGGATTTCGGCGAATACACCGCTCTTTATAAAGACGGCAAGGGTCAGGCGAGGTTCGCCGACGCCGCTGCCGCCAAGGAGGTCGCCGACTCCGTCAGGGGCAAGCGCGGTGTGCTCTCCGAGGTCAAAAAGGTTTATCGCTTTAAGGCTCCGCCCGCCGCCTACGACCTGACCGAGTTGCAAAGGGATGCGAACAAAAAATACGGCTACTCCGCGAAGCAGACCCTCTCGCTCATGCAGAGTCTTTATGAGACTCACAAGCTGCTGACCTATCCGAGGACGGATTCAAGATATATCACAAAGGATGTCGCCGCCACCCTCCCGGAGAGGCTGCGCGCGATAGCAATAGGCCCATATAAGGACGCCGCGAACGCCGTGCTGCGCTCAAAGCCAATTCAGACGAAATATATCGTCAACGACGCAAAGGTCACCGACCACCATGCCATAATTCCGACCGAGCAATATGTTGACCTCAACAAGCTCAGCCGTGAGGAGAGGCATATTTACGACCTTGTGGTGCGCCGCTTCATTGCCGTGCTCAGCGCCCCGTTTGAGTATGACGAGGTGCAGGTGAAGATAACCGTCGGCAGGTATAATTTTTACACCAAGGGGCAGTCGGTCAAGTCTGCGGGCTGGAAGGCGCTTTATGACTCCTCGCTCGCCGACGACGATGACGACGCCGAGCCCGATCTCGCCGCCCAGCGGCTGCCCGCTCTCTCTCAGGGAGCTGCCGCAGCGGTCAAAGAGGTCAGGGTCTTCGCCGGCAAGACCTCGCCGCCCGCAAGATACACCGAAGCAACGCTCCTGACCGCTATGGAGAACCCCGCCTCGCAGGTCGAGGACGGCAGACTGCGCGACGCTCTCAAATCGGCAGGCGGCCTCGGCACGCCCGCGACCAGAGCGGATATCATCGAGAAGCTGTTCAATTCATTCTATATAGAGCGCCGAGGCAGGGAGATATTCCCCACCTCCAAGGGCAGGCAGCTCATCGGCATAGTGCCGCCCGACCTCAAATCCGCCGAGCTGACGGCGAAGTGGGAGCAGCAGCTCTCGCTGATAGCCGAGGGCAAGGCGAACGACAGGAAATTCATCGAAGAAATGCGGGGCTACGCCTCCTCTCTCGTGCAGGCGGTCAAGAGCAGCACGGCGGAGTATAAGCACGACAACATTACCCGCGAGCCGTGCCCGCAATGCGGCAAATACCTGCTCGAGGTGAACGGCAAGAAAGGCAAAATGCTCGTCTGCCAGGATAGAGACTGCGGCTACCGCAAGAGCATATCCGTGATAACCAACGCCCGCTGCCCCGAGTGCCACAAGAAGCTCGAAATGCGCGGCGAAGGCGATAAAAAAGCATTCTTCTGCGTCTGCGGCTACCGTGAGAAGCTCTCGGACTTCGAGAAGCGCAAGGAAAGCTCAGGCGCGGGCAAACGGGATGTGGCGAAATATATGCAGCAGCAGGCGAAGCAGAAGCCCGCGGGCAACGCCCTTGCCGACCAGCTTGCAAAATGGATGGAGGAAAACAAATGAAGCGTTTTCTTTCTGTATTGATAATAGTCGCGATGCTCTTAACACTTGCCTCCTGCTCCGAGAGGGGCGCGGGCAAATCCGTATCATACCCCCTGAGCGCCTCGCCCTCGACCCTCGACCCGCAGTACGCCGCCGAGGTGGAAGCGCAGGCGGTCATCAACAATATTTTTGAGGGGCTCGTGCGCCTGAATTCAAGCGGCGAGGTCATCCCCGGCATTGCGGAGAGCTGGGATATCTCCGCCGACGGGCTGACCTACACCTTCAAGCTCAAGGAGGGCACGGAATGGTACTGCCCGATAATCCTAAAGACCGAGTACGGCGAGGAGTTCTATAAGAGATTCTCCGCCGAAAAAATAACGGCGAACGACTTTGTTTTCGCCTGCCGCAGGACCGTTATGCCCGAGACGAATTCGAGCCACGCACACCGCCTTTTCGCCATTGAGAACGCCCAGGAGATATACTCGGGCAAGCTCGGTGCGGAGAGCCTCGGCGTGACGGCTCAGGGCGATTACACACTTGTTTTCCGTCTTGCGGCCCCCTGCCCCGACTTCCTCGAGAGACTGACGGAGTGTGAATTCATGCCCTGCAACGAGGATTTCTTCAACGCAATGGGCGGGCGCTACGGCCTCGGCAACAAGTATATGCTGTGCAACGGCCCGTTTTATGTCAGCGCATGGGACCCCGAGACTTCCATGACGATAAAAGCCAACAAATTCTACTCGGGCGCATCCAAGGCAAAACCCTCGTCGGTCATCTTTTCGTTTGACCCGAGCGCAGAGTCGATATCAAGGAAGCTCACGGCGGGCTCTCTCGGTGCGGCGTTCCTGTCGCCCGACGCACCCCAGCCCGAGAACACCGTGACAGTCAGCGAGAGCGTGAATTCATCATTCGGCTTCATATTCAACTGTGCGAACGCGCTCATGGGCAACAAGGAGCTACGGCTCGCTCTTTGCAGCTCGATAGACCGCAATCTTTTCAGCTCAAAGGGCAGCAATATAGCCCCCCAGAGCGGATTGGTGCCGAGAAGCTGCTCGGCGGGCGGAGTCAACTACCGTGAATCTGTCGGCAGTCAGACCCCCTCAATTCAGTATGACGCTGCCGCCGCTGCGACACATTGGAAAAGCGCCCTTTCTCAGCTCGGCACGGATAAACTGACCTTCACCGTCCTTTGCCCCGCATGGGTCGAGGAGCAGGTGCGACGACAGCTCCAGATATGGCAGCAGATAATGGGCATCGGCCTCGGCGTGACGGTCGTGACGGCGACGGCGGACGAAATAAGCGCCGCGATCGCCGCCGGCAACTATCAGGTAGCCCTCACGGGCATCGACTCGCCGTATGAGAGCGCGGTGGATTTCCTCGCTTCGTTCTCGGACGGCGGCATCTTCGCTTTCTCCGGCAATGAATACTCCGATATAATCAAAAGGCTCATGGGCGTTGACACGGACGGCGAGCTGCTCAGCGGCTGCCTGACGGCGGAAAATTATCTGCTCGGCAACGCCGTGTGCTACCCCCTATACGAGCGCTCAAGTCGCTTCGTCACCTCAAAGGACGTCGACGGGATATATATGAACGGCTCGGAGAGCACCGTATGCTTTATTTACGCAAAGAGGTATGACTGATGAAAAAAAGGAATGCGCTCATCGCCGTTTCATGGGCGCTGGTCGCAATTTGCATGGGCGTGATTTTTTATCTCTCCTCACAGAATGCGGATGACTCCGCAATGCTCAGCGACGAGGTGAAGAATCTTTTCGGGCTGAAATGGGGCATATTCATCATACGCAAATGCGCCCATTTCCTCGAATTCACGGGGCTTGCAGTGCTGATACTCAACGCCCTCTACCGCACCTGCGGCAGGACGAGGCCCTATCTCACCTTCATCTTGACCGCCGCATACGCGGTCCGCGACGAGGCATACGCGGTCAGCGACGAGATGCACCAGCTCTTTGTGGAGGGCAGAGCCTGCCGAGCCTTTGACGTGCTTGTCGACAGCCTCGGCGCGGCGGCGGGGATAATCGCACTTTATATCTTAATGGAATTATATAAATTTATCAAAGAGCGCCGCAGTCACAACTCGGCGGCTCATTCGGATAAGGGAGGCGAGCAAGAATGACCGACAGCGCAAAGATCATGGCGGCGGGCTGCGCGGCAGGCGCAGCGGCGGCGGTGATGCCGACCGTCTACGGCATTGTTAAGACATTCTCAAGGCCGCTCGAGGAGCGTGACAGGCTCAGTGCTCAGGGCGACGGCTTTGTTACCGCGGCGGGCAAGCAAGTGTTCCTGCGAGGGATAAACCTTGCGGATGCGCTGCCCGAGCTGCTTCGGGACGGCGAGGTGCTGAACGCAGGCTCGAGCGAGATTTTTTCGCTTCTCGGCGACCGCTTCGGCAGCTACGGCGCAAGGAAGCTCTTTGAGCGCTACGGCGAGGGGCTTGTCTCCGACAAAGATGTGAAATATATATCGAAGCTCGGCGCGAACTGCGTCAGGATCCCGCTCAGGAGCGAGCTTCTCTTCAAAAAAGACGGCTGCAAGGGCGACCCGGAGCTTGACAGGCTCGACCATATCGTCGCCAAATGCCGCAAAGCGGGGCTTTATGTGATATTCGACCTTCACTCCGCCCCCGGCTTCCAAAACAACGATATTTCCTGCGGCAAAGCGGATTCATGCCGCTTCTTTGAGCAGGGCAAGGAGGGCTTCGAGGCAAGGAACGCCGCCGTGCGCCTTTGGTCACTCCTCGCCGCCCACTACAAGGACGAGCCTGCGGTGGCGGGCTACGACCTGCTCAACCGCCCGCTGCTCAGAGTCGCCGATTGGGAAAAATCGCTTGATACGCTGCACAAATTCTATTACAGGGCGTTCAGGGCGATAAGAAACAGCGGCTCGGAGCAGATAGTAATCATGCAGGCCGCCCACGGAGCGGATACCCTGCCCGACCCCGCCAAATACGAGGGTAAGAACGTCGCCTTCGGCCTCTATTCGCACTTCCACACCACCTTTGAGACCGACGCGCTCGTCAAATCCCTCGGAGCAAGAGGCGGCAGGCGCGTGCCGTTCATCGTGTGTAAATTACGCACCGACGTCAGCCCGGAATACCCGCTCTCGGCTCTCAGCGACGCCGGCGTTTCATGGCTCATCGGCGATTTCAAGGGCAGCGGCGCATCCGCGCTCTACTACGGAGTTGCGGGCGGCGCCGATATAGCCGCCGACGGCTATGAAGAGATAGCTTCAAATCTTGCTGGCGCTGCGGCAACGCCCCAGCTCACCGAGAATACGGAGCTTGCCGCCGAGCTGAAGGTGCAGTTCGGCAGGCGCTACTCCGCCGCATCAAGCGAAAGCATCGAGAAGCCCGAAAAAGGCTTCAAATTCAAGCTCGGCTTCAACGCCGTTGTCGGCGTAAAATAAGCGCAGGATAAGGGGAAAGATATGGGATCGAAATTCGGCTTTGCGGGTCTGCCCGCCTATGAGGGCGGCTCACCCATAGATGAAATATTCAATTGCGGCGGCGCGCTTGCGGACGACACCGACTCCGCTACGCCCGAGGACGCATATATGCAGATAGTGCGGGACACTTCCGAGGATGAGTTCCTCGCCTACTGCCGAAGGCTCGAGTCGGAGGGCTTCACCGCCGTCTATGACCGCGGGAATTCCGCCGGGCTTTATCGCCAATATGAAAGAGGCGGCAGGATCGTCGATGAAAGAGGCGGCAGGCTCGTCTATACTTATTATATCTATGCCGAGCGCACGGCAAGGATAATCTCGGAGGGGCGCACCTGCACCGTCGTCGAATTCTCGGGCGGCGGCGAAAACACGCTCGGCGACACGGCGCTGATGCAGTTCAGCCTCTACTATTCTGATATGATACACGGCACGACCTGCGACTGCGGCATGATGTATGTATTACGGCTGCGGAACAACGAGCTTATCATCGTTGACGGCGGCGAATACGAGCAGAGCACCGAGGAGGCGGTCAATGAATTCATGGAGCGCATCCATGCCCTGACCGGCACACCGAGGGGCGGCAGGATAACGATAGCCGCATGGTACTGCACCCATGACCACAACGACCACATGGACTTTTTCTCAAAGCTCATTCGCTTCCGTTCGGACGAGCTGGAGCTGAAGCGGGTGATGTTCAACCTGCCGTCGGCGAGGCTTCAGCCGCACAGCGACCCCTGCACCGCCCGCATGAGGAGCAGGATAAGCAAAGCATATCCGAATGTCAAGTTCCTGAAGCTCCACACGGGTCAGCGCTTCACGCTCGGCAACGCGGCAGTCGAAGTGCTTGCCACCCACGAGGATATCCTGCCGAGACACCTTGCCGAGGGTATGTATTACGACGGCGTGAACGAGACCTCGACGATACTTAAAATAGAGTTCGAGGGTCAGTCGATACTCTTCCTTGCGGACGCCATTGACACCGTCGGCGAGATATTCCGCGAGCGCTTCGGCGGCGTGGGGCTTGAATGCACCTATCTCCAGGCGGCGCACCACTGCATAAACAGGGTCGAGGATATCTATAATTCAGTCAAGGCAAAGGCTATCCTGATCCCTCAGTGCAGATATATCGCCGAGAGCCGCCACTACGATAATTACCGCCTCATCTGTGACTGCTACGGCGCAGAGAACACCTTCTTCGCCGGCGACTGCACCCGCATATGCTTCACCGACGGCCAAACCTCCCGCGTCGAATATTACCCCACCGTCGGCGGCAAATACGACGGCTCGGAATATTGATCCGATATACTAAACCCGCCCCTTCGCCATGTAAATCACAGCAAAGGAGCGGGTCGTTTTATATGATATTTTAATATAATTAAAATGTATGGAGTTGGTTATTATGATGCCTCGTGCGATAGAATATCGAGAATATAACCCAAGCGATATAGGGTATGTCAGAGATATTATTGAATATGATCTGGGATACAGTGTTTTGCCTGATGAGCTTGAGGGCAGGATAAATGAAATGCTTTCTCGCAATGATTACAAAATCTTTGTCGCCTGTGACGGAGAAAAAACAGTCGGATTTGTCGGTATGGTTTCATTTATCGCATTTGAATTGAAAACCAAAGCCGCAAAGATCACCGCTCTTGCCGTTTCCATGGAATACAGAAAAAACGGTATCGGCACCAAGCTGCTGAATTTAGTCGAAAACTATTGCAGAAGCAACAATATAGGCTTAGTGTCACTGAACAGCGGCTTGCCGAGGGAGGGCGCTCACCTTTTTTATGAATCCAAGGGCTATATCAAAAAGAGTTATGGATTTGTTAAACAAATAGAATAGAAAATCGCCAAAAGGGCGGACTCAGATAAAGATAAGCCGCCCTGTAAAAAGTCTTTTGCCCTGTGGCTTCGTTAAAAATGCTCGCAATATATCTCCATTATTCCTGCGCTTTTTGCCCCCACTTTTTATGTTCTAATTTCATTGTAATCTTGTTTAGATTCAAGATTTCAAAAAACGGGGGCACAAAATGGAGCCATTTTTGAATTCCGGGGGCGCTTTTCGCCCCCAGATAGTGAAAGTGGAGGCACTTTCTGCCCCCACTCAAGATATGTTGAAGTGGTGCTAAAATACAGTTTAGATTTACCATACATACAAACAGGAAGTTATCATACCGCCTTTATTATTTTCTCTACATCTTTTTTTCTTGATAGCCATATAACTTTATCATCATATCTATCTAAAATACTTCTTATTTCTTTCAGATTTTTATCCTGAAAAGTTTCAGTCCATTTCAAAAGGTTATAGACCGATTTCAAAGTTTCTCTTTTTCCTTTTTGTATTCCCAATTTTCTTTTTATAGAGCGCATAATAATTCTACTTTTATATAAATAACCAGGCATATCTAAAACATATATTTTATCAGCTTCATCAAAACTTTGCTGTACCCAGGCATAATATACCCCCTCAACTATCCACTCATCATTATTATATAATATTTCTTGTAATAACGCTTTTCGTTCATCAAGCGTTCTCTTTTTGCCATATTCTTTGGCGTTATTATCCCATTGAATATCATCTAAGTCGAAATGGGAAATATTATACTTTTTTGAAAGTGCATTTGCTAAATAGGTTTTTCCAGAACTACTGCAACCAATAATATGTATTTTCATAAGTCAGTATTCTCCACAATTCAAGTTTATCAAACTCCTTTTATTCCTGCTGAATCATCTTAAAATGCTTCAATGCGTCCACAATTGCACTTTCTTTATATTCTGGACACTGTGGCTGCCTGCTATCTTCATTTTTAGGTAAATTATAATTCTTTCCAACCTCAATTCCGCATTTTCTCTTTACCTGTGAAATATACAGATTGGAAACCTTCATGCCGGCATTATGTTCCGCCACATACTTCTTTATCTCATCATATGTTGCCTTAGTCTCTGCAGATGTTATATCCACATCATCAAGCTCAATCGTGACATTAATATAATCATCCGGTTTTTGTTTCAGTTGGGACAAAAGAGCTACCGTCTCCACATGGCCTGTGCGGGGAAACATATCGACGGGGGTAGCTTTCACGGCGGAATAGCCGAGGGAGGCGAAGGCGCCGCAGTCACGGGCGAGGGTAGCGGGGTCGCAGGAGACATAGACTATGCGCTCGGGCTGCATTGCTGCGGCGGTCTCGAGCATATCGGGCGAGCAGCCCTTTCTCGGCGGGTCGAGCACTATCACATCGGGTCTCACGCCCTTTGACCTTAGTATCTGAGCCGCCGCGGCAGCGTCGCCGCAGATGAATTCCGCATTCTCTATGCCGTTCAGGCGGGCGTTCGCTTTGGCGTCCTCTATCGCCTCCGGCACTATCTCGACGCCTATCAGCTTCTTTGCCTTTGACGCCATGGAAAGCCCTATCGTGCCCGCCCCGCAATAGAGGTCGAGCACCGTTTCGTTCCCCGTCAGCGAGGCGTACTCCGCCGCCTTATTATACAGCCGCTCCGCCTGGGTGCGGTTGACCTGATAAAACGACAGCGGGGATATCCTGAATCTCAGCGAGCAGAGGATATCCGTGATGCAGTCGCTGCCCCAAAGGGTGCGGCATTCGCCGCCGAGAATTACGTTTGTATCCTTGGTGTTGCTGTTGATGATTATGCTTTTTATGTTTTGATTTCGGCTTGTCAGCATTTGGACGAGCTTGTCCTCGGCGGGCAGGCTCCTGCCGTTTATCACGGCGCACGCCATTATCTCGCCGCTCTTCTCCCCTTTGCGGAGATAGATATGCCGCAGCAGGCCCTTATGGGCCGTCTCGTCGTAGACGGGCACGTTGAACTGCTTTATATAATCGGTGAATACGCCGAGGATATCCGCAAATTCCGTCGGCTGGAGCAGGCAGTCCGGGCAATGCACCACTCTGTGGCTGTGCGGCGAGAAAAAGCCTATCTTCAATTCGCCGTCCTGCATAGCAACAGGGTACTGCGCCTTGTTGCGGTAGCGTTTGTCGCTCTCGGCGGCGATTATCGGCTCGAATTCCGGCTCGACGCCGCCTATACGGCGGAAGCACTCCGCAACATGCTCCGCCTTTATCTTTGCCTCGGCGGCGTAATCCATGTGCGAGAACGCACAGCCTCCGCATCGCAGATACACGGGGCACTCCGGCTCGATTCTGTCGGGCGACGGCTTATCCACGCTCTCCACCTTGGCGAAAGCGTAGGTCTTTTTTACCTTTAGGATATGCGCCGTTATTTCGTCGCCGGGCGCGGTGGCGGGCACAAATATCGCCATGCCCTCATATCTGCCGACTCCGCTGCCGTTCGCCGAGCAGCTGTCTATGCGGAGCTTCACACGGTCGTTTTTCTTAATACTCATTCGATCAACCCACAAATCTCACATAACGCGAGGTAATATATATCATAATGCCGATAGCGATAAGCATCGGTATATTCAGCACGAACGCGCCGTATCTCTGCCGCCTTGAGAGGGTGGTCGCGGGCGGCGTGAGCTTCCTCGGCGCCTTGACCATCACAAAGATGACCGAGCCTATTATGCTCACGGCGTAGAGCGCTATCAGCACTATGTTATATGCCTTGCCGAGCAGCGCCGTGTCGGTGATATCCCTCGCCATGAATTCAATCAGCACGGAATAGGCATTATTGCAGAAGTGGATGAGCACGCCCGTCCAGAGGCTGCCCGTGATGCAGACGGCATAGCCGATGCCGAGACCCGCTATGAACGCGAACGGTGCCTGAATGAGATTGCCGTGGAGCACCGCAAAGAGCACGGCGGACGCAACTATCGCAAAACGGTCGCCGTAGCGGCGGAGCGGCTGCATTATAACGCCCCTTATCGCCAGCTCCTCGGTCAGAGGAGGCACGACGGCAACCATGATGAAGTAGACTATCCTGCCGAAGACATCGTCCGTCACCTCGTAGTCGGGCGAGGAGAGCTTGAAGCCGATACTGTCCATGACGGAGACAAAGACGCTCGAAGCATAGTTGCCCGCAAGGCAGACAAAGAAGCCGAAGAATACGGCAAAGACCATCAGCCTGACGCTCACGGGTCTGTCAAAGGCAAAGACATTCACATTCGTCCTGCGGCGCAGATAAAAACCGCCTATCGCGAAGGGCAGCATCAGCCCGAATACCGAGAGCAGTATAGTGACCGCGTCCTGAAAAACGGGGCTGGAATTGTATATGCTGCTCAGCGGCTCAAACACCAGCGGCAGGGTCAGCAGATTCTGCAAAACGACATATGCGATAACGCACAGACCCGCCACTCTTCCTATGACCTTTATCTGCTTCCTGTCACGCTCGTTGCGCAGGTATCTTTCGGGGGAAAAATAGTATTGCTCGTTCAATTTATATCACCTTTCCGGAATTAAACTGTTACTTTTACTTATTTTAACTCAAAAGGCGGCTTCATACAAGTATTTTTAATTAATCAATTGTAAAAATTCTGTTGTAATATTGACTTTTTTGGTGTAAACTTATAGGGTAAGTAATTTGGCTTACAGTTTCTTTACGGAGGATAGTATGAATAACAACATCACAAAGAAGACGCTCGAGGAGCTTATCCGAGCCAAGCTCTCGCATCTTTTCGGCGTTGAGCCGGAGGACGCGACCAACGACCAGTTCTACCGTGTGCTCTCGATAATCTCGAGAGATATGGTCAGGGACATCCGCAGGGATTTCAACGCGGAGTCGAAGGAAGCGGGGCAGAAGAAGGTTTATTACCTCTGCATGGAGTTCCTCATGGGCAGAAGCCTCAAAAACACTCTCTACAATCTCAACATGACCGAGACCGCAAGGAAGGTCCTTGACGGCTTCGGCGTGAAGCTCGACAAGCTCTATGACTGCGAGCCGGATGCGGGTCTCGGCAACGGCGGTCTGGGCAGGCTTGCCGCCTGCTACCTTGACGCCCTGGCAAATCAGGGCTACAGAGGCATGGGCTACTCGATACTCTATGAATACGGCATTTTCAAGCAGAAGATAATCGACGGCTGGCAGACGGAGATGCCCGATTTCTGGCTCCCCGGCGGCGAAGTATGGCTCGTGCCCAGAGAGGATAAGACCGTTGAGGTCAAGTTCGAGGGCAAGGTCGAGGACAGCTGGGATAACGACTTCCACCAGGTCGAGCTTGTCGGCTGCAAGACCGTCAAGGCAGTCCCCTATGATATGATGGTGCCCGGCAAGGACGGCAGAGGCGTTGCAGTGCTGCGTCTGTGGTCGGCGAAGGTCGACGGCATCGACATGGCAATGTTCAACCAGGGCGATTACATGAGAGCCATGGAGGAGAAGGCTATGGCGGAGGTCATCAGCAAGGTGCTCTACCCCGCCGACAATCACCCCGAGGGCAAGAGCCTCAGGCTGCGCCAGCAGTATTTCCTCGTCTCCGCCTCGATACAGGATATCGTCGCAAGGCACCTCAGGGATTACACCACCCTTGAGAATTTCGCCGAGAAGAACGCTATCCACATCAACGACACTCACCCCACCCTTGCAATCCCCGAGCTGATGAGAATTCTGCTCGACGAATGCGGCTACGGCTGGGACGACGCCTACTCAGTGGTCGAGCAGGTCTGCGCCTACACCAATCACACCGTCATGGCAGAGGCTCTCGAATGCTGGAGCGAGGAGCTCTTCAGCCGCCTGCTGCCGAGAATATATCAGATAGTCAAAGAGATAGACAAGCGCTTCAGAAGCAAGATCTGGGAGCTGACCGGCGACTCCGCCAAGGTCGAGCGCATGGCGATAATCTCAAACGGCGTCGTCAGGATGGCCAACCTCTGCGTGGCGGTCTGCCACAAGGTCAACGGCGTATCCGCCCTCCACAGCGAGATACTCAAGAACAGCGTATTCAAGGATTTCTATACCCTTGAGCCGGATAAATTCACCAACGTCACCAACGGCATTGCTCACCGCCGCTGGCTCTGCCAGGCGAACCCCCGCCTGTCGTCATATATCACCTCGCTTATCGGCGACGGCTTCGTTTACGACGGCGACGAGCTGCTCAAGCTCAGAAAGTACAAGGACGACGCAGCTGTCCTCTCAGACCTGCGTAAGATAAAGACAGCCAACAAGGAGGATTTCGCCGCTCTCGTCAAGAGCAGGACGGGCATAACGCTCGACCCGACCTCGATATTCGACGTTCAGGTCAAGAGGCTGCACGAATATAAGCGCCAGCACCTCAACGCCTTCAACATCCTTGCAAAATATCTTGAGATAAAGGCGAATCCTAACGGCAATTACACCCCGCACACCTATATCTTCGGCGCAAAGGCTGCCTCCGGCTATTTTATGGCAAAAAAGATAATCGAATTCATCTGTGCCCTTTCAAAGCTCATTGACAATGACCCCGACGTAAAGGATCTGATGAAGGTCGTTTACATGGAGGATTATAACGTCACCATGGCGGAGGCTCTCATGCCCGCCGCCGATATCAGCGAGCAGATATCCCTTGCGGGCACCGAGGCAAGCGGCACTGGCAACATGAAGCTCATGCTCAACGGCGCAATAACCCTCGGCACGATGGACGGCGCAAACGTCGAGATACACGACGCCGTGGGCAAGGATAATATCCTCATCTTCGGCATGACGACCCCCGAAGTCAACGACCTCAAGCGCAGCGGCTATGTCCCGCAGAATTACTACAACAACAACGCCGAGATACACGAGATAATCGAATTCATCAACAAGGGCATCGGCGGCAAGACCTTCGGCGAGATAGGCGGCACGATAGTCTATCACGACCCCTATATGGTGCTTGCGGACTTTGCGGATTACCGCAGGATGCAGAAGCGCGCCGAGGAGATATGGCACGACACCGCAAGGTGGGATAAGATGTCGCTGATGAATATCTCGGGCGCGGGCCGCTTTGCCGCTGACAGAGCGATAAACGAATACGCCGAGAATATCTGGCACGCAGATAAGCTCATCTTCCCCGCAAAATGAATGACAGAGAGCTTATGCTCCTCGCTATCGGGCAGGCTCGGCTTGCGGCAGCCGAGCTTGAAGTCCCGGTGGGGGCTGTGATATCAAGGAACGGAGAAGTCGTCTCCGTCGGCCGCAACAGGCGCGAAACGGGCAAAAACGCCCTCGCCCACGCCGAGATAGAGGCTATCGACCTCGCCTGCAAAAAGCTCGGCGGCTGGAGGCTGTGGGAATGCGAGCTGTTTGTGACGCTCGAGCCCTGCCCGATGTGCGCCGGGGCGATAATCAATTCAAGGCTGCGCCGAGTGGTCTACGGCGCCTCCGACCCCAAGGCGGGCTCCTGCGGGTCGGTGACAAACCTTTTTGAATTGCCCTATAACCACAAGCCCGAGCTTGTGTCGGGCTTCATGGCGGAGGAATGCTCCGCGCTGCTGACCGATTTCTTTGCAGAGCTGAGAAAAAAGAAAAAAGTTTAGTCTCAAGAGGTACATATGAGCATAGACAAAGTGTTTTTTATATTTGAGATAATAGGCACCGTCGCATTTGCGATAACGGGAGTTATCACGGCTATCGAGAAAAGACTCGATATCTTCGGCGCGGTGGTGCTCGGCACGGTGACGGCAGTCGGCGGCGGAATGGTCAGGGATATCCTGCTCGGCTATCTCCCGCCCGCGGCGTTCAGGCATCCGGTCTACACCGTGACAGCCATAGCCACCTCGCTTGCGGTATTCATTATAGCTTATTTCTTCGGCAAGCGGATAAAGCTGCACTTCAACGTCTATTCTCAGATAATCAACGTCTTTGACGCGATAGGTCTCGCCGTATTCACCGTGGCGGGCATCAACAGCGCGGCCGCCTGCGGCTTCGGCGAGAATTCGTTCCTCTCGATCTTCGTCGGCATGATGACGGGCGTCGGCGGCGGAGTGATGCGTGACATGATGGCGGGCGGCGTGCCCACCATTCTCCGCAAAAAGGTCTATGCGCTCGCGGCGGGCATCGGCGCGCTGATATATCAGCTCCTCGTCGAGCACAACACCTGCCCGCAGGGGCTTGCAATCCTCGCAGGCGCAGGGTCGATAATCGTTATCCGCCTCTCTGCGACGGTATTCAAATGGAACCTGCCGACCCTCAAGGATCTGGACTGAGTTCAACAAATAATTAAGCATCCGTATGACTTTGAGCCATGCGGATGCTTTTTTCATTTATCGTTTGTTATATCGCCGTTGCCCTGGACGGGTATCGCTTCGCCGAGATAGGTCGGCTTTGGCTTAAATATCGACCATACGAAGTCCTTGTCACGGGCAAGGATCTCACGGATATCGCGGTAGGTCTGCCCCGCATAGGTGCGCGGCATCGAAACAACGCCGTAAGCATCAAGCCCGAGCGCGCGGGCGTCATAGACGGCGCGGTAGAGGTGGTATTCCTGTGTGACGATGAGGATCTTCTTCGCCTTGAAGATATCTCTCGCGCGGTACATGCTCTCATAGGTCGAGAAGCCCGCATGATCCATGAATACATCCTCGGAGGGCACTCCCCGCTCGACGGCGAAGCTCTTCATCACGTTCACCTCGTCGTAGCCCTTCCTGCCGTGGTCGCCGCTCATGAGCAGCTTGCCGCTCGCACCGTTTTTATAAAGCTCCACACCCCGCAGGAGCCTGTCCTCGAGCATATGGCTCGGGTTATCGTCATAGACTCCGCAGCCGAGCACGAGTATGCAGTCATAGCCCTCGCCCGCATTTGACGGGTCAAGGATATATCCCTTTGCGCTCGCTTTGACATAGGCGTTCGCCCCGAAAACCGCGGCGGCGACGAGCACCGCGAGAATGAGCAGCACGGTTATTATTATCTTTATCGCCTTTTTCATCTCGTTCCCCCTCAGAATGATCCTGTGATGTGATTAACGGGCGTCTGTAAGCTGCCGGGTCGTCGCGCCGTCAACGCTCGTTCCCGTCATTGAATTTTTCTTCCTTCCTGACCTCGAAGCCCTCGCAGGGCAGCTCGACGAGCACCTCCCCGCAGGGTCTGTCGCCCGTCAAGACGATATCTATTACACTTCCCGTTACTTTCATTGAGAAGCCCATGCGCCCGCCTCCGTTTATCGGGTAGCGGCGCACCTCTATCTCATTCCCGTCGGCGAGCCACTCCCTCGGCACTCCCCTGCCGAGGAGCACTTCGCCGCTCACGCGCTGGCAGATGAGGCTGTCGAGCAGCGCCTTTGTGGCGGTGGACTGACCCCATATGTGCTGGCAGGAGCCTCCGCCGCCCGCTGCGTGCGGGATATCCCAAGGCGATCTTTCGCTCGGGTAATCGACCCCCTCCCACCAGGAGAACGGGCCGCTCATTGCGTGCTCGATCATAAATTGATATGCTTTTATCGCGCAGTCACGGTATTTGTCGCCCCTGAGCGCCGTGCTGCCGTAGCCCGCGTTATAGGCGGAGCAATAGTAGCCGTGCGGATATCCGCCGAAATTATAGATCGTGTCGGTGATATCCTTTCTGCGCTCAAAGCCGTGCTCATAGGTCTTGTCGATAAGCTGAGCCATTATGCCGCTCTGATCGGCGCAGAAGAGATAGCCGTCCCAGCCCCAGCGGCCGAAAAGCAGCATGGAGGCCCAGTTTGCGTCATGCGGGTCGCTGCGCTTGCCCTCCTCGTTGCTCTCGTCCATGGCAATGGGCAGATAATCGAGCTTTTTCTCCTTTATCGTCCTGCCGACAAAGGAATTTGCGCTTTCGAGCAGCTTTGAATATGTCTCCGCCGCCCAATTTGCCTCCTCGTTTTCGCCGAGAGAGTTGCATATGTATTCGTAACAGCAAAGACCCATCAGAGCCGACCAATTGTCGATAGTCCAGCTGCCGAGCGAGTCAATTGCGTTGGTTTTCTTCATGATACCGCTTGCGGGGTCGATATCCTTGCCGATGCGGCGGGCATTCTCCTTTATCATGGCGAATTTCTCACGCGCGAAGCTCTTATCGCCCGTCTTAAAGAGCCAGACGGCGAACACCCAGCTGTATTTCCACCGAGCGTCGGGGTACTGCGGGTTTTTCATTATGAATTCGGCGTATTCCCTTATCCTCGAGAAATCGCCCATAGTCATTAATGTGACAAGAATTCCGATAACGTCGTGGTCAAACACTCTATCGTAGCCGTTCTCGCCGACGTGCAGCTCGTCGCCGTCCTTGACTATCATGGTATAGACGTAGCCCGCCTTGTAGGCGTTTATCAGCCGCTCGTCGGGCAGCTTCGCTATCTCGCACAGCGGCTCAAGGCGCTTGACCCAATAGCTTTTCATGCTCTCGTAATGCTCGTCAAAGGAGCCGAGAGAGGCTATCCTCTCCCTTGACGGGTAGGGGTATTTGCCGCCGAAGCGGTCGGCCCCCACGGCGTAATCGGCGGTGACCGTCTCGCCCGTGCGCACGCTTTCGGCGTGACTGTTCAGCGGCACGAGCAGCGGCGAGACCTTGGGGAAATCGAGCGCCGACGCCGAGTTATTTCTGACCGTCAGGCGTGAATAGGCTATCTCGAAATCCTTGCCGTCAACGCTGACCTTATCGGCGAAATTCTCGACCTTATAATCGTTGCCGTCCTTTGAGAATTCGCTGACGAAGTAGGGCAGCCAGCCCTCTTTGTTATACCATTTTATCTTGGAGGTGATATCCGTCACACCGAAGGTGACGAAGCGGTCGCCTCTGTCCCTCAGGCGATAGCAGCCGTCGATATAAGCTATCGGGGCGTCCTTGTCGCCCTCGCAGCCGAACGAAGCCACAAGCTCCGGGAACTGCTTGCAGGTATAGCCCCGCTTGCCGACCAGACCTCTTTTGAATGAAACACCCATGCGGTTGACAAGGGAGAAATATTTGGCAGCCACGCTCGTGAAAAGCGTTTGCTTCTCTTTCGGCACGGTGAGCACCTCCGTATTTGAAATTTAAGAAAAAAGGAGCCGCGACCGCAGCTCCTTTTATATTAAAGATTAATATCCCCAAAGGAAACCAAGGCAGATATACATGATTATGAATTGGAAGAATGAATACGAAACGCTGACGTTGAACGAAGCGGTGCAGCCCTCGTATTCGACGGTTATCGTCTTGCTGCCCGTTGAGTCAAAATATGTGGGCGAGGTAATCGTGTAGCCCGAGCTGACCGTCCTGCTGCCGTTTTCGTCAAAGACGGTGAGGGTCAGGCCGGCTGTGTCGAGCGTCTCCTTGTAGTGATAGCTCGTCTTTGCGGGCAGGGTCGCTATAGCGATGCTCTTGACGGGCTTATCCGCGCTCTCGGTGACGGTTATATCAAACGAAGCGGTCTTGCCCGAGTAGCTGACGGTCACTTTCTGAGTGCCGACGGTCGTTGCCGTGGCGGGGCTGATGGTGAAGCCGCCGGTGATTATGCCCGTGGTGCCGTCGCTGTAGTGAGCGGTCAGGGTCAGCCCGTAGTCAGAGATCTTTTCGCCCTTGATATAGCTTGTCTTCTGGGGCAGAGTTCTTATCGTCACGGAGGTAAGCTCCTTGACCGAGCCGCCGCCCTTAACAATATAATCTATGTTGTTATTCTTTGCGTAGGTGTGCGCCGCCGAGCCCTCGGTGACGGTCAGCACGAGCTGAGTGCATCCGCCGAATACGCCGTTGCCGAGTGTCTTGACGCTCTCGGGTATCTCAAGGGCATGGAGCGCCGAGCAGCCGCTGAATGCGCCGAATCTTATCTCGGTGACGGTCGAGGGAATGCTGACGCCCGTGAGGGAGGAGCAATTCTGGAACGCCTTTGCGTCAATCACGCTGACGCCGTCGGAAATAACGACGTTGACGAGGCCTGAGTTGTCAAATGCGCCCTCATATGAGGTGAGGCCTGCGGGCAAGGTGATCTCTGTGAGCATGGGGCAGTCGGCGAATGCCAGCGAGCCGATAGTTTTAAGCCCCGAGGGCAGGTTAACGCTGCCGAGCTTTGAGCACATATAGAAGCCGTAGGGCCCGATCGCCGTGAGCGACGAGGGCAGAGAAACAGCGGTCAGCTTGGTGTTTGCGCCGAAAGCAAAATTGCCTACGGTCGTTGTACCAGCGGGCACGGCATAGGTCGTTTCGCTGCTGCCGTTGGGATACTGCACAAGGGTCTTGCCGTCCGCGGTGTAGAGCACGCCGCCGACAGCTTTATATGCGGTGTTGCCGCTTGCGACGGAGAATTTCTCAATGCCGGAGCAATTCATAAACGCCGTCTCGGCGATATCTGTAACGCTTGCGGGGATCGTGACCGAGGTGAAGCCCGAGCAGAGCGAGAACGCGCCCTTGCCTATCTTTTTGAGAGTGTCGGGCAGCGAAACGCCTGTGAGAGCGGCGCACTTCTTAAACGCCTCGTCCTTTATCTCGGTGAGGCCGCCGGGGAGCAGCACGGTCTTGAGCGCTATGCAGTTTCTGAAAGCCGCCACGCCGATGACTCTCGACGAGCTTTCAAACGCGCTGCCTTGATATGAGACCTTTTCAAGGCCAAGGCAATTCTCAAATGCGTTTGCACCGATCTTGTCAACGCTTGACGGGATATTGACCGCGGTGATGCCGCCGCAGTCGGCGAAGGCTCCGTCGCCTATCTCTCTGACCTCAAGCCCCTGATATGTATCGGGCACGGTTATCTCGCCAGAGGCGGTCTTGACGCAGGAGACGACCTTATAAAATGAGCTTACGGTGCCGTCTGATTCAAGGCGGCTGCCTTTTTGATAGGTCAGCGGGTCCGCCGCTGCCGCTGCGGGCAGGGCTGCCGTCAGGATAAGCACGGCGGCGAGGATGATGCTGAGTATCCTTTTCTTTGTCTTCATTGTGATTCCCCCGAATTATGTTATCGTTTCCGCAAGCTGCGGGTTTCTCATGTATTTATCCATTGAACATTATATTACACACCGTGTCGAAAATCAATAGGTTTGAAAAAATGTTGCATTTTCGTTGACAAACCGTCAATATATGTTTAAAATATTTTTATCTATAATCATTAGAAATGGCGGTGCACCGATGTCAGACAAAGACGGTAAATTCAATAAACCGGAGCGCGGCTCCTCCCCGCTGCCGGATCATATCATGCTCTCCTTTTGGGGCGACGCAAAGACCTCGACGGCGATAAGCTGGCGCACGGACGAGAATTCGGGCGACAGCTACATTCTCTACAGGCGCGAGGGCAGCGCCGACCTGCTGCGGCAGGAGGCGGTCACACGCTCCGCCGAGACGGATATCGACCGCAGTAATTACCATTGGGTGCGCCTTTCGGGGCTTGAGCCGGGCTGCAAATACTGCTACACCGTCGGCGACGATGAGCACCGCAGCGGCGAATTCACCTTTGAGACCGAGCCTGAGAAGCTCGATAAATTCAGCTTTATCGTTATCTCCGACCATCAAAAGGGCAGCCCCTGCCACCTGCCTGATTACTCCATGGTGGGCGAGATGCTAAAAACCGCCCTCGCGAAGCACCCCGAATGCCGCTTCATCTTCACGGCGGGCGACAACTGCGACAACGGCCAGAACGACCTGCAATGGAACGGTATGTTTGAGGGCTTAAAGGGGATAATCGAGAGCTTGCCATATATGATGACGACGGGCAACCACGATAACCGCGGCTTCATCTCGTATTTCCCCGAGCCTGTCGGCAAATTCTATCTTGAGCACGCCGATTTCTTTGACTTCCAGTTCTCGCTCTCCTACCCCGACAACGGCCCCGAGGGCTATGAGACGGAGAATTATTCCTTTGACTACGGCAACGCCCACTTCCTTGTCATGGGCATAAACGCCCCCGAAAAGGTCGAGGGCTGGGCATATGACGACCTGCAAAGCAGCGATAAAACATGGAAGCTCGGCGCATATCACTTCCCGATATACCCCGTCATGCCCGAGGGTCAGAATGATGACGGATACCCGTGGCTCAGGCGGCCGATCGAGCAGGGCAGGCTCGATATCCTCTTCGAGGGGCACGAGCATTCCTTTGCAAGGACCTTCCCGACAAAGGGCGACGAGCTTTTTGACCGCCCGTCCGAGGGCACGGTGCACTATATCGTGGGCAACGGCGGCGGCAACATATACTGCTCCAACTGCCAAAAGACATGGCACTCCTGCTTCTACCCGCAGGAGGAACGCATGGGCTTCTACACGCTAGTCGAGATAGACGGCGATAAGCTCACGGCGACGGGCTATATGGCGGACGGGCGTATAGTCGATATCTTTACGATAGACAAGAGCACCGACACGATAACTCCCCACGCCCTTGCGCCGATATATGAGCGCACCAAAATGGCGTTCAAGGGCAGGATGCTCGAATTCTCCGCAAGAGGGGTCTACCCCGAGAATATCGGCGGCGTTTGGTACGCCCCGTTCGGTGTGCTCATTCAAAGCATCGGCGGCAAAGTGGAGAAAGGCGTCGATTTCCTCACCTGCGAAGCATATGAGCATTACGCGACCTTCACCGAGGGCAGCCGCTTCGCCAAGACCGACCTCGGCACGGTGGAGATGAGCGGCGAAGCGTATTTTAAGGACGGGCAGCTCTTTGTGCCCGTTGACGAGAGCGCAAAAATGTTTGAAATGGCGTGGTACTATGCCAAACGCAACAACTACATAAATTGGAACACCCCCAGCGAGGATAAGGTTCTCTATAAACACCCTGTCAAGGAGGAAAACTGATGTTTTACAAGAAGAATTCCGCTCCGTCGCTCTCCGACGAGCTTTTTAAACGCCCCACGAGCGAATACAGAGGCACCCCGTTCTGGGCGTGGAACAGTCACCTTGAGGCCGACGAACTGAGCAGACAGATAGACATATTCAAGGAGATGGGTCTCGGCGGCTTCCATATGCATGTCCGCACGGGTCTGAGCAACGCCTATCTCTCCGACGAATTCATGGGGCTTGTCAGGCACTGCGTTGATAAGGCTAAAAAAGAAGATATGCTCGCCTATCTCTATGATGAGGACAGGTGGCCCTCGGGCGCTGCGGGCGGTCTTGTAACCAAGGATGAGCAATACAGGGCGCGCTGCCTGCTTATGACGGCGGAGCCTTGCAGCCTTGACGAGGCTGAGAAGGCGGACGTTATCGACTCACGCGCCGAGGGCGGCAGGAACGGCAAGGGCTATCTCATCGCCTGCTACGACGTGCGGCTTGACAGCGACGGCTACCTCGCCGATTACAAACGCATCGGCGAAAATGATGATGCCGAGGGTGTCAAATGGTACGCCTATCTCAAGATCCACGCCCCCTCGCCGTGGTATAACAATCAGACCTATGTCAACACTCTTGATAAAAAGGCGATAGAGCGCTTCATCGAGGTCACTCACGAGCGCTACGCCGAGACGGTCGGCGACGAATTCGGCGGCACCGTGCCGTCTATCTTCACCGACGAGCCGCAATTCACCCGCAAGCAGACCCTCCGCAATGCGGCGGACAGGGACGACGTTATCCTCCCGTGGACGGACGACCTGCCGCAGACCTTTGAGGCTGCCTACGGCTTCAGCATAGTCGATAAGCTCCCCGAGCTTTTTTGGGATCTGCCCGAGGGCAGGATATCGACGGCGAGATACTATTATCACGACCATATTTCGGAGCGCTTCGCCGAGGCGTTTGCCGACACCTGCGGCGCATGGTGCCGAAAACACGGCATAGCCCTGACGGGTCACATGATGGAGGAGCCGACCCTCACCAGCCAGACCGCCGCTCTGGGCGACTGCATGAGGTCATACAGAGGTTTCGATATTCCCGGCATTGATATGCTCTGCGACGCTTTTGAATTCACCACCGCCAAGCAGTGCCAATCCGCCGTGCGCCAATACGGCAGGGAGGGTATGCTCTCCGAGCTTTACGGCGTTACCGGCTGGGACTGCGACTTCAGAAATTATAAGCTCCACGGCGACTGGCAGGCATGCATGGGCGTCACCGTGCGCGTGCCGCACCTCTCATGGTACGCCATGGGCGGCGAGGCCAAGAGGGATTACCCCGCCTCGATACACTATCAGTCCCCGTGGTATAAGGAATTCCCCCGCATTGAGGATCATTTCGCCCGCGTGAATACGGCGATGACGAGGGGCAAGCCCGTCGTGCGGGTCGGAGTTATCCACCCGGTCGAGAGCTTCTGGCTCCATTGGGGCCCGAACGACAAAAGCTCGCTGATGCGTAAGTGCCTTGACGAGAAATTCAGGCAGCTCACCGAATGGCTGCTGAACGGCAGCATAGATTTCGATTTTATCTGCGAATCCCTGCTCCCCTCTCAATGCGAGAAGGGCGGAGCGCCGCTCAAGGTGGGCATGGAGAGCTATGATGCCGTGATCGTGCCCGACTGCGAATCCCTCAGAGGCACAACCCTTGACCGCCTTGAGAGATTTGCCGACGAGGGCGGCAGCCTTATATTCATGGGCGCCGCTCCCACCGTGTCCGACGGCGTTCCGAGCGAACGCGGCAAGGCTCTCTACGGGCGCAGCAGGGTGATCCCCTTTGACCGCGAGAAGCTGCTGACCGCTCTCGAGCCGCAGCGCGACCTCACCCTGCGCTTTGCGAACGGCGACCTCTCCGAGGGCTTCATATATCAGCTCAGGCTCGACGGCGAGAGCCGCTGGCTCTTCATAAGCCGCTGCCGCGAGCCATACAACAAATCGGTCGTTGAGAAAAACTACCTGCGTATAACCATAAAAGGCGAATTCTCGCCCATGCTTTACGACACGGCAACGGGCTATATCTCGGAGCTTGACTGCGAATACAGAAACGGCTGCACCGTGATATCCCGCGTGCTTTACGACTACGACAGCCTGCTGCTCCGCCTTGACAATGGCAGACGGCAGGGCAAGAGCGCCGCAAAGCCGGCTTCGCTTCCCGAAAAAGAGATACGCCTGCCCGCATTTGTGCCCTACACCCTCTCCGAGCGCAACGCTCTGCTGCTCGACACGGCGGAATTCTCGCTCGACGGCGCTCCGTTTGAGCCGGAGGAGGAAATTCTTCGCCTTGACAATATCTGCCGCCGCTCCCTCGGCTTCCCCGAGAGGGGCAATTCCGTGGCTCAGCCGTGGGTCATCCACGAGGCCGCCCCCGAGCACACTCTGCGCCTGCGCTTCACGATTCGCAGTGAGATCGACTTCAGCGGCGCCGAGCTGGCGCTTGAGGACGCAGAATCCGCCGCTATCACCTTTAACGGCGAAAAAGTCGCAAATAATATAACGGGTTGGTACACCGACAGGGATATCAAGACCGTTGCGCTGCCCGACATAAAGGCGGATGAGAATATCCTTGAGATAGTCTATCCGTTCGGCAGGCGCACCAACACCGAGTGGTGCTATCTTCTCGGCGATTTCGGCGTGCGTGTGACAGGCAGGAGCAAGGTCATCACCGCCCTGCCCGACAAGCTCGCATTCGATAAGCTCGAAACCCAGGGTCTGCCGTTCTACGGCGGCAACGTAACCTATCACCTTGAGGTCGAGGCAAACAGCGCTCTCAGCGTCACCGCAACGAATTATTACGGCGCCATCATCGGCGTGTCGGTCGACGGCGCTGACAATGGCAGGATAATTTACCCGCCCTACACTCTGCTCGCCGAGGATATCGGCAGCGGCACTCACAAGGTGGATATCACGCTCTACGGCCACCGCTTCAACGCTTTCGGCGCAGTCCACCTGACCGACAACCGCCACTCATGGCACGGCCCTGACGCCTGGCGCTCCGAGGGCTGCCGCTGGAGCTATGAATACACCCTGCGCCCCGTCGGCATAATCGCCTCACCCGTCATTAAAGTCAAATAAACAGAGGATGATATAAAAATGAAAAAACTCACGGTATACCTCAAGGGGAACCGTACCGAATGCGTGCTCGCTCCGCTGTTCAAAATGCTTGAGGCCATATTGGAGCTTTTTGTGCCGCTGATAATAAAAGCAATCATCGACAAGGGCATCGGTCGGTCGGACGACGGCTATATCATGCGTATGTGCGGCGTACTCGTGCTGCTCGGCGCGGTCGGGCTCATCTTCTCGATAACCGCCCAATATTTTGCCGCCAAGGCTTCGACCTCCTTTGTCAGGAAGCTGCGCCACGCCGTATTTGAGCGCATAGGCTCCTTCTCATACTCGCAGCTTGACGGCATAGGCTCCTCGACCCTGATAACCCGCCTCACCAGCGACATGGATAGCGTACAGAACGGCTTGAATCTGACGCTGCGCCTGCTGCTGCGTTCTCCCTTTGTCGTGATAGGCGCGATGATAATGGCTTTCACCGTGGATGCAAAGTCGGCGCTGACCTTCGTTGTGGTCATACCCGCCCTCTCCGTCGTGGTATTCGGCATACTGCTGCTCTGCATCCCGCTCTATAAAAAAGTCCGTGCCGCACTCGACAAGGTGCTCGGCACGGCGAGAGAGAATCTCATCGGTGCAAGAGTGCTGCGTGCATTCTGTAAGGAGGATGAGGAGACAAAGGAATTCGAGCAGCGCAACGACACCCTCACCGCCATTCAGGAGCACACGGGCAGGATATCCGCCCTGCTGAATCCCCTGACCTGCATTATAATCAACCTCGGCATAGCGTTCCTTATCTATATCGGCGCAGTCCGCGTCGACGCGGGCATCATAACCCAGGGCGCGGTCGTGGCGCTCTATAACTATATGTCGCAGATACTTGTTGAGCTGATAAAGCTTGCGAATCTGATAATCAGCATCACCAAATCCCTCGCCTGCGCGGGCAGGATAAGCACCGTGCTTGAAATGCCCGCAGAGGAGGACGGCGGCAGCGGCAGCGTCGACGACAGCTCCGATATCGCCGTTGAATTCGACAATGTTTCGTTCACCTACGACGGCTCGGGCGAAAGCTCGCTCGAGGGCGTCAGCTTCAAAGCCAAAAAGGGCGAAACGATTGGCATAATCGGCTCGACAGGCTCGGGCAAGACCACTCTGGTGAATCTCATCCCCGGCTTCTACCGCCCGACAGAGGGTAAAATAACCGTCGGCGGCTGCGACTCCGCTTCGCTCCCGCTCGAGGAGCTTAGAAGCCGCGTGGCAGTCGTGCCGCAGCGCTCCGTGCTCTTTAAGGGCACGGTCAGGGAGAACCTGCGCTGGGGCAAGCCCGACGCCACCGAGCAGGAGATGCTTGCCGCTCTCGAGACCGCTCAGGCAAAGGATTTCATCCTCGCCAAGGACGGCGGGCTGGACGCCCCCGTTGAGCAGGGCGGGCGCAATTTCTCCGGCGGCCAGAGGCAGCGCCTTGCCGTCGCAAGGGCAGTCATCAAGGACGCGGATATCCTTATTCTTGACGACAGCTCAAGCGCCCTCGACTACGCCACCGACGCCGCCATGCGTAAGGCCATAGCCGCCTCTCAGGGCGACAAAACGGTATTCATCGTCTCTCAGCGCACATCGTCCATAATGAACGCCGATAAGATAATCGTGCTTGAGGACGGCAGGGCGCAGGTCGGCACACACGACGAGCTGATGAAGTCAAGCGACGTCTATCGCGAGATACATCTCTCGCAGTTTGACCCGGAGGAGGCGAGCGCATGAGCAGGATAAAGGCCAAAAAAGGTACTCTCAAAAAGGTGCTTCACTATGTCGGCAGATATAAACCGCACCTCGCGTTCTCTATAATCCTCGCCGCCGTGAGCGTTGCCGCGACGCTCTATATCCCCGTGCTTGCGGGCAGGGCGATAGACAATATCGTTGACGAAAGAAATGTTGATTTCGCCGCGCTGAAGCCCCTGCTCATCGGCATAGGAATTCTTGCCGCCGTTACGGCGCTGGCGCAGTGGATAATGAACGCGCTCAACAACAAGATAACATTCTGCGTGGTGCGCGATATCCGCAACGCCGCAATGAGGCGCATACAGATACTGCCCCTGAGCTATATCGACAGCCACCCCGCGGGCGAAACGGTCAGCCGCATCATCGCCGACGCCGACCAATTCGCCGACGGCCTGCTCATGGGCTTCACCCAGCTTTTCACGGGCGTTATAACCATCCTCGGCACGATAGGCTTCATGCTCTCGATAAACGTGAAGATAACTCTTGTCGTCGTGCTGCTCACGCCGCTCTCGCTCTTTGTCGCAAGATTTATCGCCCGCCGCACCTATTCGATGTTCAGGGCGCAGTCCGAGACCAGAGGCGAGCAAACCGCATTCATTGAAGAAAAAATAGGCTCTCAAAAGGTCGTCAAGGCGTTCACGAGGGAGGCAAAGACCCTCGAGGAATTCGACGAGATAAACGACCGCTACGCCAAGCGCTCGCTCAAGGCGATATTCTTCTCCTCGATAACCAACCCATCGACCCGCTTCGTCAACAGCGTTGTTTACGCCGCCGTGGGTCTTACGGGCGCTCTCTTCGCCGTCAAAGGCGCTATCTCCGTCGGCGGGCTCACCTGCTTCCTGAGCTACGCCAATCAATATACCAAGCCCTTCAACGAGATCTCGGGCGTTGTGGCGGAGCTGCAAAATGCTCTTGCCTGCGCCGAGAGGCTCTTTGAATTGGTCGAGCAGCCGCCGCAATCCCCCGAAAAGGCGGACGCCGTGACCCTCACCGACGCCAAGGGCAACGTGGCGATGCAAAACGTCGCCTTCTCCTATGTCAAGGACAGGGAGCTTATCAAGAACCTAAATCTCAACGTAAAAGCGGGCAGCAGAATCGCCATAGTCGGCCCGACGGGCTGCGGCAAAACTACGCTGATAAACCTGCTCATGCGCTTCTATGATGTCGACGGCGGCGTGATAGCCGTTGACGGCATTGACATCAACGATATCACCCGCTCCAGCCTGCGCCGCAGCTACGGCATGGTGCTGCAGGACACATGGCTCAAGGACGGCACGGTGCGCGAGAATATCGCAATGGGCAAGCCCGACGCGACCGACGAGGAGATAATCGCCGCCGCCAAGGCTTCGCACGCCCACAGCTTCATCAAGCGTATGCCTCAGGGCTACGACACGGTGATTTCGGATGAAAATTCGGGTCTGTCGCAGGGTCAGAAGCAGCTGCTCTGCATCGCGCGTGTCATGCTCTGCCTGCCGCCGATGCTCATTCTCGACGAGGCGACCTCCTCGATAGACACCCGCACCGAGATAAAGATCCAGCAGGCATTCTCCCGCATGATGCAGGGCAGGACGAGTTTCGTCGTCGCCCACCGCCTCTCGACGATAAAGAATTCCGACCTCATCCTTGTGATGAAGGACGGCAGCATCATCGAGCAGGGCACTCACGCCGAGCTGATGGAGCAAAACGGCTTCTATGCCGCGCTCTATAACAGCCGCCTTGACCGAGGTGCATGATATGGAGAGGATAATCGAAAAAGCACGGGCGCTGCTCGCCTCAAAGGGCAGCGCCGTGATAGCCCTTGACGGGCGGGCTGCGGCGGGCAAAACAACCCTTGCCGCGGCTCTCGCCGAGCGGCTGAACGCCGAGGTCATACATATGGACGACTTCTTCCTGCCCCCGGAGCTTCGCACGGCGGAGCGGCTCTCGCTGCCGGGCGGCAATGTGCACTACGAGCGCTTCAGCGCCGAAGTTGCCGACGGTATTCTGAGCGGCAAGCCCTTTGAATACTCGGTATTCGACTGCTCGATAATGGGCGTTTCGGGCAAAAAAAGAGTGACACCCGATGGGGTCACCATAGTTGAGGGTGCATATGCGCTGCATCCGCAGATCCCGGACATTTACGATATAAAAGTCTTTGTCACCGCCCCGCTTGAAACGCGCCTCGAGCGCATCCTGCGCCGCAACGGCAGCGAAAAGCTCGAAGCCTTCCGCCGCAGATGGATCCCTCTCGAAGAAGCCTACTTCAGCGCCTTCGGCATAGAGAATAAATGCGATATCGTCATCGAGCAGCTCCGTGGCCTATAAGGTGTTATCCTCCGTCAGACTCAATTAAATCCTCAGCATAAAAATAACCGACTGCTATGAAGTGCGGCTTCACGCAATCGGTTATACTTCTTTCAATATCAGCGCTTTACGAAAAATAAGAACGAAAAAGTTCGGGCAATATTTCAACTGCTGTGTTACAATCGTTATCGAGGTGAACGGTATGGATGTTTTAAGAGAACTGAACGATGTGTCGGATTACATTGAAGAGCACATTACCGATGATATCAACATTGATGAGCTTGCAAGGATCGCCATGCAGAGCGGCAATAATTTCTCGCGCCTGTTCAGCTATATGGTCGGTATGTCCGTCAATGAATATATTAGGCGGCGCAGGCTGTCGCTTGCCGTAAATGACCTGCAAAACAGCAACGCGAAAATTATTGATATCGCAATGAAGTACGGCTGGAACAGCTCCGACGCTTTCACTAAGGCTTTCATTAATCAGCACGGCACTACTCCGACAAACGCAAGAAACAAAATCGGTTCTGTTAAAATATTCCCGCCCGTTTCCTTTGAATTGAACATTAAAGGAGCAAAAGAAATGGATTTCAAAATTGTAACCGTTGACAGCTTTGAAATTTTCGGTTTGTCAAAGCAGTTTAATTGCCGCTCGGCTGACAGATTCAAGCAGGAGAACATCATGTGGTCCGTTGAATTTGAGCATTACCCCGAAAGGATCAGCGCCGGATATGACGGGATCTGGTACGGAGTCTTCGACAACGGAAAATACTCTATTGCAAGAGCCCAAAAAGATATCGACTATAGCCGTCTGGAGAAGATAACTGTCCCCGGCGGGCAATATGCGGTTTTCACCACCGAAAAGGGCGGCTATGCCGGAACGGAGCTGCCCCGCCTGCACGAGCTGGTTTTTAATTCCTGGCTGCCCGACTCTGAGTACAAAATCAAAGAAGAATTTGTAATTGAAGTCTATCATCTGGCAACAGACCGAGCCGAACGCAGGAAAAATAGGTATTATGAGATGTGGATCCCCATCAGTGAACCCGACACGGAATAATCTAAAAGCCAAACATCATTTCTCCACGTTCCCCGCATTTTCAATATAAAAAATAAATGCGATATCGTCACAAAACGAACCCTGCGCCCGCTGCGGGCGCAGGGTTTGCTTTCGCCTGTCGCATATGCAAAAAAACAAATATAACTGAAAAGCTCCTGTCCAAAAGAACAAGAGCTTTTCTGGTGGAAGAGGGTGGATTCGAACCACCGAAGTCGATGACGGCAGATTTACAGTCTGCTCCCTTTGGCCGCTCGGGAACTCTTCCGAATATTCAGTTGCGTTATCTCGTGGGTGGAGCTGGTGGACGGACTCGAACCCCCGACCTGCTGATTACAAATCAGCTGCTCTACCAACTGAGCTACACCAGCACGGAACGCTCGATTAATATAGCACAAAAAAAGCGTTTCGTCAAGTGATTTTTTAAAAAAATCGTAATTTTTTGAAAAAAGATTGTTTCTATGATCGCCGAGCTGAGGTAATATTTTTCGACGTGCATTTTGCGACGGATCGGGGCGAAGCCGTATTTGCGGCTCCGCCCCTTTAATTGCTCATCATTCTTTTGTCTCAAAGACAAAGTCGCCGCCCGAGTATTCGCAGACATATTTTTTATCGGGGCTGAATCTGCCCTCAAGCATCTGCTCGGAAAGCTTATCCTCGATACGCTGCTGGATGGCGCGCCTGAGCGGCCTTGCCCCGTATACGGGGTCGAAGCCCTCCTTGCCTATCTCGCTGACGGCGCTCTCGGCAAACTCCACCTTGAGGTCAAGTTCGGCGATACGCTTTGAGAGACCCGCAAGCATCCTGCGCGCGATCTCGTCGATATCGGTCTGTGTGAGCTGACGGAACACGATTATATCGTCGACCCTGTTGAGGAATTCGGGTCTGAACACGTTCTTGAGCTCGCCCATGACGGCTTCGCGGATCTTTTTGTCATCCGCCGTTTCGCCGCTCGAGGGGGCGAAGCCCAAAGTGCCTGCGCCGCTCTTGGCTATCAGCTTTGCGCCGACGTTTGAAGTCATTATGATGATGCAGTTTCTGAAATCGACGCGTCTGCCCTGTGAATCGGTCAGAATGCCGTCCTCAAGGATTTGGAGCAACATATTGAACACATCGGGATGAGCCTTCTCTATCTCATCAAAGAGCACGACGGAGTAGGGTCTGCGGCGCACCTTTTCAGTGAGCTGACCGCCCTCCTCGTAGCCGACATAGCCCGGGGGCGAGCCGACGAGCCTTGAAACGGTGTGCTTCTCCATATATTCGGACATATCGAGCCTTATCATCGCATTCTCATCACCGAACATAGAGGCGGCGAGTGTCTTGCAAAGCTCGGTCTTGCCCACCCCGGTGGGGCCGAGGAAGATGAACGAACCTGTGGGGCGCTTGGGGTCTTTAAGCCCCGCTCTGCCCCTGCGGATAGCCTTGGCGACGGCGCTGACCGCCTCATCCTGGCCGACTATGCGGCGATGAAGCTCCTCCTCCATATTCAGAAGCCTTTGGCTCTCCTCCTGAGTGAGCTGCACGACGGGGATGCCCGTCCACTGCGACACAATGGCGGCTATCTCCTGCTCACCAACCTCTCCCGCGGCGTGAGTGCTGCGCTCCTTCCAGAGCCTGCGTTCGCTCTCAAGCTCGTTCGAGAGTTTATTCTTTTCGTCGCGAATAGACGCTGCCTGCTCAAAATCCTGCGAATTGACGGCGCTCGCCATCTCCTCATTCAGGGATTTGATTTTTTCTTCAAGCTCCTTTAGGTCGGGCGGGGTGGCAAATGCCTTGAGCCTGACCCTCGAAGCTGCTTCATCGACAAGGTCTATCGCTTTGTCGGGCAGATAGCGGTCGCCGATATATCTCGACGACATCTTGACCGCCGCGATTATCGCACCGTCGGTTATCCTGACCTTGTGGTGCGCCTCGTATTTGTCGCGCAGACCCTTCAAAATGTCAATTGCCTCCTGCTCGGTCGGCTCGCCGACGGTAACGGGCTGGAATCTGCGCTCAAGGGCGGCGTCCTTCTCGATATGACGGCGGTATTCGTCGAGCGTTGTGGCGCCGATGACCTGGATCTCACCCCTTGCGAGCGAGGGCTTCAGGATATTTGCGGCATCGACCGCACCCTCCGCCGAGCCTGCGCCGATGAGCGTGTGAACTTCATCTATGAAGAGTATCACATCGCCCGACTTCTTGACTTCCTCAATAGCGTTGCGGATGCGCTCCTCAAAGTCGCCCCTGTATTTGGTGCCGGCGACCATGCCTGTGAGGTCGAGCGAAACTATCCGCTTATTCCGCAGCAGCTCGGGCACCTCGCCCGTGGCTATCTTGAGCGCCAGCCCCTCGGCTATGGCCGTCTTGCCGACACCGGGCTCGCCGATGAGACAGGGGTTATTCTTCGTCCTCCTGCTGAGGATCTGAATGACCCTCTCTATCTCCTGCTGCCTGCCGATGACGGGGTCTATCCTGCCCTGATTTGCAAGGGCGGTCAGATCCCTGCCAAACTGTGAGAGCGTGGGCGTATCGGAGCGCTCCTTGCTCTCCTTCTTTGACTCGCCCGAGCTTTGGGCGTTGCTGCCGAGGGCGGCGGTGAGGTCGGAGAGCAGATCCTGCGGCTGGACACCGAGACGGCTGAGCACCTCGGTGGCGGCGCTCGTGCCCTCACGGATTATGCCCATGAGTATATGCTCCGTGCCGATATAGGCGTGACCCATTCCTCTGCCCTGCAATATCGCCGTGTCGATGATATTCTTGGCTCTGGGCGTGAAATCATTGGGCGAAAGCACCGTAGGCGAGCCGATGCCCACGCTGCTTTTGATTATCGACTCGACCTCGGCGTAGGTGACTTTCCTCGCCGAGAGAGCGGTGTAGGCCATGCCCCCGTTCTCGGAGAGCAGACCGAGCAGCAGATGCTCGCTGCCGACATAGGTGTGGCCGAGATCCTCCGCCGCGGTGATGGCGTTGTTGAGCGCCTCGTTGGCTTTCTGAGTAAAGCCCGTAAATCTATACATACAATTTCCCCCTGAATATACTTCGCTTATCTTTTATTACGCAAGCGCCTCTCTGACCGCCTTTGCTCTGGCGGCGTCCCTCGCCGCGGGGCCTATAGCTCCGTCGGCGGCTGCGCTTATCGTAGCGGGCTGCATATTGACTATCAGCTCGTTTATCTTCTCGAGCGGGATATCCACTACCCCTCTCGCTGCGCCGAGCCTCACCTCGGAGATAAGCTCCATGAATTCGTCGCTGCTGAGCAGCCTTGCATTCTGAAGCACTCCGAGCGCGCGGAATATCTTATCCTCCTCGGCGGGATTCTTGACTATCTCCTGCGCCGCAGACCTCTCCTGAGCGACGAGCTGCAGGACTATCGAGCGCAGGTTGGCTATCGCCGTCTCCTCGGTGATGCCGAGGGTTATCTGATTGCTTATCTGATAAATATCGCCCGTCGAGGCCGAGCCTTCGCCGTAAGCGCCCCTTATCGTCAGGCCGAGCTTCGACACCGTGCCCGCGAGCCTTGCTATCTGACCGCAGCGGGTCAGGGCGGGCAGGTGGAGCATAACGGAGGCTCTCATCGCCGTGCCGAGATTGGTCGGGCACTGGGTGAGGTAGCCTATGCGCTCGTCAAAGGCGTATTTCAGCTTGCCGTCAAGGATAGCATCTATCTTATCCGCCTCGGCATACGCCTGCTCAAGCGCAAGACCTGCCTTTATCACCTGAATTCTGATGTGATCCTCCTCGCAGAGCATAATGCTCACGCTCTCGTCGGAGGAGAGCAGCAGAGCCGTGCCGTCCCTGCGGGCGGCGAATTCGGGGCTGATAAGGTGCTTCTCGGCGAGCGAGACCGCCTGAATTTCGCTCAGGCTCTTCATATCAATATAGCTGAGGTCGCTGCCGTCACAGAGCAGAGCCGATTTGACGGCGGAATTCACTTTCTCCCTGCCCTCGGCGTCGAGCTTCGACGGGAACGGGAATTCATCGAGATTTCTCGCAAGCCTGATCCTGGTGCTCAGGACTATATCGCCCTGCTCGCCTTTATCAATATACCATTTGCTCATTTCGTTTCCCCTCCCTCTGATTCAAGGCTCTTTATCTCGTCACGGAGCTTCGCCGCCTGCTCGAATTCCTGAGCGGCGACAGCCTCGTCCATCTGGGTCTTGAGCTTTGCTATCTTCTCTTCTTTGGTTTCCTCTTTGGGCTGCTCTATCGCGCCCGAGCTTGCCTTGCCGCTGTGCTTTATCCTGCCGTGAATGCGCTGGATAGAGGGCAGCAGCTCGTCGTAAAACGTCCTGTAGCACTCTGCACAGCCGACCCTGCCGCTGCGGACTATATCGCTGAACGAAGTGCCGCACTTGGGGCAGCGCTCCGAATTGCCCCTCGTGAGGGCGGGCATCATGTCGCCGAGGAAGCCGCCGAGGAACTCCGACAGATCAAGTCCGAAGCCCGAGAGCATATCGGAGTAACCTAAATTTTTGGCGCATTCAGCGCAGAGATGGCTCTCCGCCATATCGCCGTTAACTATCTGTTTAATATGTGTAGTGGCTTCATTTTTACCGCAGTTCTGACACAACATTATCTATCATCCTTTCCGTTTGCAGTTAAAAGCATCTGCTTGAATATCGAGGCTCTGACCCCGTCGCGGAGCTGTGCGGGCACGGCTTTGAGGGCATTGTCGCCGAGAGCCGCAAGCATAAGGCGGGCGCTCGGCGCGTCCAACACTCCGCCGTGATGCAGGTTTAGGATATGCGCCCGGCAGGTCTGCATATCCGCCGCGTCGCCCACGCAATTGACCGTGTGCATTATCGCAACGGGGGCGTCGAGCCTGACGCGGGTTATCTTAATATATCCGCCGCCGCCCCGCCTGCTCTCGACAATATAGCCCTGCTCGGGCGTGAAGCGGGAGGCGATGACGTAATTAATCTGGCTCGGCACGCAGCCGAGGGTTTGGGCAAGCTCATTCCTCTGGATTTCGGTGGTGCCGCTGCTCTCGAGCATATCCATCAGCAGCCCCGCTATTCTGTTGCTCAAGCTCATAATACCACTTCTTTGCTTTATTTTGACTTTGACTTTCTTTGACTTTTATTTTATTATAGCGAGGTGTCTTCGCAAGGTCAAAGGTCAGAAAAGGTCAAATAATATTTATTATGCCGATTTATCGCCTTTTTTCTGAATTTTACTTTGAATTTCTCATTTTTTCTCGTTTTTTCATCATTAAGCGCCCGACAAATAATTATTGACTGTACCACGGCTCAATATTATGAATATTCTTGCGTTTCGTCGCTTTTTGTGCTATGATTTCGAGTAGCGACACTCCGGAGGCAAAGGAAATTGAAAGAATCATCTAAAAACGCCGCCCTCGGCATCACGCTGACCCTGCTGGGCGGTATATTCTGGGGCTTCTCGGGCTCCTGCGGTCAGTATCTTTTCACCAATTGCGGCGTGACGCCGCGGTGGCTCGTCCCGATAAGAATGATTTCGACGGGCGCTATCCTGCTCGGCGGGGCGGCGGTTAAAAACAAAAAGAAAATATTTGACCTTTGGCGAAACGGGCGCAGAGCCGTGCGTATGCTTGCATTCACGCTCTTCGGGCTTGTGATGTGCCAATTCGCATATTTTAAGGCAATAGAGCTGTCGAACGCAGGCGTTGCGACGGTGCTGCAATATCTTTCCCCCGCTATGATACTCGTTTACACCTGCGTAAAAGGCAGAAAAAAGCCGACCGCGGCGGAGGCAATATCCATCCTGCTTGCGATCGGCGGCACATTCCTCATTGCAACGGGCGGCGACGTCGGCGGGCTCGCCCTCTCGCTCCCCGCTCTGCTGTGGGGGCTTGCGGCGGGGGTGTTCCTCGTTTGCTATTCGCTGATACCCGTTCCGCTGGTCAGGGAATACGACACGCCCACCGTGCTCGGCTGGGGAATGCTGCTCGGCGGGCTTGTGCTGCTGCCCGTATTCCGTCCGTGGGAGATAAATCCGCGGGCGAGCCTCGAGCTTTTCGGCGCTCTCGGCGGCATAATAATCCTCGGCACGGTGCTGGCGTACAGCTTCTATCTTGAGGGCATCCGCCGCATCGGCGCAACGAGGGCGAGCGTTATCTCGAGCATCGAGCCCGTCTCCGCCACGGTCATATCCGCCGTATGGCTCGGCACGGGCTTCACCCTGACCGATATAATCGGCTTTGCAATGATAATCTCAACGATATTTATAATCTCACTTTTCCCGAGAAAGGACTGATGATATGTCTTCGCCGCTTGCCGACAGGCTCCGCCCAAAGACTCTCGACGAAATGGTGGGGCAGACCCATCTGCTTGCCCCGGGCAAGCCCCTACGCAATATAATCGAATCCGGCGAGCTGCCGAACATGGTCTTTTACGGTCCTCCCGGGGTCGGCAAGACCACTTTGGCGAGCATAATCGCAAAGCAGACCGACCGCCACCTCGTGCGCCTGAACGGCACGACGGCGGGCACGGGCGATATCAAGGAGGTAGTCGCCCAGCTCGACACCCTCGTTGCCCGCAACGGCATTCTGCTCTTTCTCGACGAGATACAATACTTCAACAAAAAGCAGCAGCAAACGCTGCTTGAGCATATCGAGAGCGGGGCGATAACGCTCATCGCCTCGACAACGGAGAATCCGTATTTCTACGTTTACAGCGCTATTCTCAGCCGCTCGACGGTCTTTGAATTCAAGAGCGTGACCCCCGCCGAGACGGAGAAAGCGGTGAAGCGGGCCTTTGCCCGCCTTGCCGAGGAGAGACACGAGGAATTCTCGATAGAGGACGGCGTTTGCTCCCATATCGCCACCGCCAGCGCGGGCGACGTCCGCAAGGCGCTCAACAGCGTTGAATTATGCGTGCTCTCGGCGAACACCGAGGACGGCAAGCGCCTGATAACGCTTGAGAACGCCAAGGGGCTGACCCAGAAGAGCGCCATGCGCTACGACAGGGACGGCGACGAGCACTACGACATCATCTCCGCCTATCAGAAGTCGATGAGAGGCTCCGACCCGGACGCGGCGGTGCATTATCTCGCACGGCTGCTTGAGGCGGGCGACCTGCCCTCGGCGTGCCGCAGGCTGATGGTCTGCGCCAGCGAGGATGTGGGGCTTGCCTACCCTCAGATAATCCCGATAGTCAAGGCCGCCGTTGACGCCGCAATGATGCTCGGCCTGCCCGAGGCGAGGATCCCCCTTGCCGACGCGGTGATACTCGTTGCGACCAGCCCGAAATCCAACAGTGGCTATAACGCGATAAACGCCGCCACCGCCGATGTGAAGGCGGGAAGGACGGGTCCCGTGCCGAGGCAGCTTCAGAATATGCACTATGACGGCGAGGATAACCCGAACAAGGGTCAATTCTACAAATACGCCCACGAATACGAGAACCATTGGGTCGATCAGCAGTATCTGCCCGACGCCATCAAGAGCCGCCGCTATTATGAATTCGGCGATAACAAAAACGAGCGCGCCGCAGCGGAATATTGGGCACGCATCAAAAAGAAAAAATAAAAAAAGGAGCAGGACTTCAATCCTGCTCCTTAATTTTTGCCCACCGCTCAAATTTTGGTGGGCAAACGGTGGACAAAACAGTTAATTTTACGATTTTTATCGGTTTCGGCGGGCAGATCAGAGCTTATAACAAAGCCCGAAAAGCCTTGATATTACGCGTTTTTCATAGCCTCTTCAACTGCGACTGCACAAGCGACGGTGGCACCGACCATGGGGTTGTTGCCCATGCCGATAAGACCCATCATCTCAACGTGTGCGGGGACTGAAGAGGAGCCGGCGAACTGAGCGTCGGAGTGCATTCTGCCCATGGTGTCGGTCATGCCGTATGAGGACGGGCCGGCTGCCATGTTGTCGGGATGCAGAGTTCTGCCGGTGCCGCCGCCGGAAGCGACGGAGAAGTATTTAACGCCGTTCTCGACGCACCACTTCTTATAAGTGCCTGCGACGGGATGCTGGAATCTGGTGGGGTTGGTGGAGTTGCCGGTGATCGAAACGCCGACGTTCTCGAGCTTCATGATGGCAACGCCTTCGGGGACGTTGTCAGCGCCGTAGCACTTGACGTCCGCTCTCGGGCCGTTTGAATATGCCTTCTGCTCGGTGACGGTGACGGTCTCGGTATAGGGGTCAAACTCGGTCTTGCAATAGGTGAAGCCGTTGATCCTGGAGATTATCATTGCAGCGTCCTTACCAAGGCCGTTGAGGATAACTCTGAGGGGCTTATTTCTGACCTTGTTTGCGTTAAGAGCGATCTTGATTGCGCCCTCTGCGGCGGCGAAGGATTCGTGACCCGCGAGGAAGCAGAAGCACTCGGTCTCCTCAGAGAGGAGCATTTTGCCGAGGTTGCCGTGGCCGAGGCCGACCTTTCTGTTATCGGCGACGGAGCCGGGGATACAGAAGGACTGGAGGCCGATGCCGATAGCGGCAGCAGCGTCGGCAGCCTTGGTGCAGCCGCTCTTGATAGCGATGGCGCAGCCGACGGTGTAAGCCCAGACGGCGTTCTCAAAGCAGATGGGCTGGGTCTCTCTCACTATCTTGTCGCAATCGACGCCCTTAGCAAGAGTGATTTCTTTGCATTCTTCGATGGAAGAGATGCCGTACTCGGCGAGGACAGAGTTGATCTTATCTACTCGTCTTTCGTAGCTTTCAAATAATGCCATTTTAATTTACCTCCTCTTACTGATTATTCTTTTCTGGGGTCGATATACTTAGCGGCGTCATTAAATCTGCCGTAGGTGCCGATAGCCTTGTTGTATGCGTCGTTGGGGGTGTCGCCCTTCTTGATGAAGTCGGTCATCTTGCCGAGGGAAACGAACTCGTAGCCGATAACCTGATCGTCGGAGTCGAGAGCAAGTCTGGTGACGTAGCCCTCAGCCATCTCGAGGTAACGCACGCCCTTGACCTTGGTGCCGTACATGGTGCCGACCTGTGAACGCAGACCCTTGCCGAGATCCTCAAGACCCGCGCCGACGGACAGACCGTCATCCGAGAAAGCGGACTGGGAGCGGCCGTAGACTATCTGGAGGAACAGCTCGCGCATAGCGGTGTTGATAGCGTCGCAGACGAGGTCGGTGTTGAGAGCCTCAAGAATGGTCTTGCCGGGGAGGATCTCAGCGGCCATAGCGGCGGAGTGAGTCATGCCCGAGCAGCCGATGGTCTCAACGAGAGCTTCTTCGATGATGCCCTCTTTGATATTGAGCGAGAGCTTGCAGGCACCCTGCTGAGGCGCGCACCAGCCCACACCGTGAGTAAAACCGGAAATATCCTTGATCTCATAAGCCTTGACCCATTTGCCCTCCTCGGGGATGGGAGCGGGGCCGTGATTGGGGCCCTTGGCTACGCAACACATTTCCTGAACTTCTCTGGAATAGTTGATCATATTACTTCTCCTTACTTATAAAAATCGTTCCGAACGGCGGATATCCGACAAACACCGAGCTCTCCGCCGAAAAACCGCTTATATTATAATAAACCAAAAGCGGCATAATATCAATTGTGATTTTGCACAACTTGAAATATTTTATTGCAAAAATCTCTTGTTAGTGTGGATTATTTTGCCTTCTTTTTGAGCATCGGAGCAAAATCCTTGCGATAGATTATGACCGCGCCGAGGACGGAAGCGACTATCGTGACGAACATGAGAGTGCCTGCGGGCAGGGTGGGTACGAATACAAGCACGACGACGCCTGTGATGATGGGGGCGAATGCGAGCCTCCAATGCTTGACGAAGTAGCTTGCGCCGAGTGCGCCGAAGAGGGCGGGAAGCACCTGCTCAAACGCGGGCTTGAATATCGAGCCGTCCGCGGTGATGAGCGGGAGCACGGGCGAGAATGCGATAACGCCGACGGCGATGATGACCGTGGTGGTTATAGAGGAAACGCCTACCGCGATGGTGGAGATAACTTCACCCTCGTCGCTGTTGGGGCGGACGCCTGCGCTCTCCATTGCGTTAAGGCCGCAGGGGAGCTTGAGGTTGGGGATATTGCCCGTGACGAAGCTGAGGTATGTTGCGCCTGCGCCGAGCATGGGCACATAGGTGAATATCTCGATAAGCGCGACCGGCCAATAGAGCGGGATGAGCTTGAGCATCGCCGAGCCGAGAGCCTTGAGGTTGGGGCCGACATCGAGGTAAAGGCAGAATGCGGCAGGCACGCAAAGGAGCACGAGCAGCGCCCCGATATCCCAGATAACGCCGCATCTGTGTATCATATCATAATAATCAGATTGTTTTTTCATGCCTGTCACCTCCACACAAAGTTAGCGATATCTGCGGGCACGACCGCCGAGATAAGCATTGCCGAGCCCATGCCGATGAACATACTCAGCGGCATTGCGAACTGCTCGAGCTTGTCGAGCTTGAATTTGGTGCAGATCTTGCTGAGGATGAGCATAGACGCCATTGAAATGACAAGCACGCTGACCGACATAACGCCGGCGTTGCCCTGGCCGTCCTTATTGGTGCCGTCGATCGCTCTGGCTATGAAAGCGGACATGATGCCGATGAAGGCGGCTGCGGAGATTATGTCGCCCACCTTGCCGCTGCTCTCGCTCTTATTCATCGCCTTGCCTATCTTGCTTTGCAGCTTTTTGCAGACGAACGGGAGCATGATGAGGCCCGCGACTATACCGAGGGTCATTGCCCAAGTGATGGTGACAAACTGCTGCGGGTCGGTCACTTCGCTGTTGATCGAGCCGCCCATTGCCTCAAGAGCGCTCTGAGCCGCTATCGTCTCGTAAGCGAGGTTGCCGACGACCGAGAGCCTAATCCACGGCAGCACTATGCCCAGCGCATTTGCGAGCACGATGACTGTGACGAGGATTGACAGCGCCGGGGCGATGGTGAAGAGGATGCTCGACACGATCGTATTCTTCATCTTTTCGCCGGAGAGACCGAGCTGCTTGCCCCTCTTCCACGCCTTGACGATGAAGAAGATCGACTGAGCGATAACGAATGCCACGACTCCGAGCGCCACGGCATACATAAATCCGCTCTCTTTAAAGTCCAATGAAATCACTCCTATATTTTTGATGATTAATATTACCACATTCGGGGTGTATAAGTCAAGAATTAGCCGCAGGCTATTTACAATTTCTTTGTAATGCTGTATAATTATTCCGCATCGGAAAAGGGGGCGAAAAAATGGCGGAGAAAAGCAAAAATCCTCACGAGCGCCACAGGGAGCGCATCAGGGAGACATTCCGCAAAACGGGGATAGAGAATATGCCCGAGCATTCGGTGCTCGAGCTGCTGCTCTTCTATTCCGTGCCCCGCAAGGATACCAACGAGCTTGCTCACCGCCTTATCGACACCTTCGGCTCGCTTTCACGGGTGCTGGACGCGCCCTATGAGCGGCTCATGGAGGTCGACGGCATCGGCGACAGCTCCGCATTGCTGCTCTCGAGCATTCCCGCCCTCTGCCGCCGTTATATCGAGGATTCGGCGGGCAAAAAGCTCTCGCTTGCCGAGCCTGAGGACGTGATGAAATACGCCGTCGCCAAATTCTACGGCTGCAAGAGCGAGGTATTCTATCTCATCTGCCTTGACGCAGCGGGCAATCTGATAAACTGCTGCAAGCTCGGCGAAGGCACCTCGGCCGACGTGCTCGTTGACCGCCGCGCCGTGCTCGAAACGGCTTTTCGCAACAACGCGGATACCGTGATATTCGCCCACAATCACCCGGACGGCGTGGCTGCGCCGTCAAAGAACGACCTCGACATGACCTCCGACTTCGCAAAGCTGCTCGGCGGTGTTGGCATAAGACTTGCCGACCATATTATCGTTGCTGGCTGTGACAGCATTTCTCTGGCGTCGATACCGAAATTTTCGCTTCTTTTCATGTGAATAATGCGGGTAAATCTATTGCCAAACCCGCAAAACTGTGTTATACTGTATCGGTAATCCAAATTTCTTATGTTAGGAGTAATCAAATGGCTGCTTCAATGTTTCTTAAAATGTATTGCAGAGCCTACCAGGGCGTTTTCAGAGTCGCCGTCAACTTCCTTAATTGGAAGGAGCCCGAGCTTGTCAAGGGCGAGGGCAGCGTCAAGAAGCTCCCGCAGGTAGTCAAGGCAAACGGCCACAACAGCGTGCTTGTCGTCACCGACAAGGGTCTGATGGGTCTCCACCTGCTTGACGGGCTCTTTGAGGGCCTCGACAAGGCGGGCGTCAAATATACCGTCTATGACGGCACCCAGCCCAACCCCACCATCGACAACATCGAAGAGGCCAGGAAGCTCTATATCGACAATAACTGCTCGGCAGTCATCGCTTTCGGCGGCGGCTCACCCATGGACTGCGCCAAAGCTGCGGCCGCAAGGATCGCAAGGCCCAATAAGACCGTGCAGCAGATGAGAGGCACACTCAAGATTCTCAAGAAGCTGCCCACCCTTTACGCCGTGCCCACCACCGCAGGCACAGGCTCGGAGACCACCATTGCCGCAGTCGTCTCCGACCCCAGAACTCACGAGAAATACGCTCTTCAGGATCCCGTCCTGCGCCCGAAATACGCAGTGCTCGACCCCGAGCTTACCATCGGCCTGCCCCCGCACATCACCTCCACCACCGGCATGGACGCCCTGACCCACGCGGTTGAGGCTTATATCGGCCACAGCAACACCAAGGGCACCGCAGAGGCGGCCGAGAAAGCGACCAGACTTATATTTGACAACATACTTACGGCTTACGAGAACGGCAAGGATCTCAAGGCGAGAGAGAATATGCTCGTCGCCTCCTACCTTGCGGGTATCGCCTTCACCAGAGCTTATGTCGGCTACGTCCACGCGATAGCCCACAACCTCGGCGGAATGTACGGCACTCCTCACGGTCTCGCAAACGCAGTCATACTCCCCTATGTCCTCGAGTATTACGGCTCGACCGCTGCGGCTCCCCTTGCGAAGCTCGCCGACATCGCCGGCCTTGAGACCGGCGGCATGAACGACGCTCAGAAAGCGGCTCTTTTCATTGAGAAGATCAAGGAATTCAACCGCAAGATGAATATCCCCGAGCATCTTGAGATACTTGAGAAGGATATCCCCACCATCGCAAAGAGAGCGCTCAGAGAGGGCAACCCGCTCTATCCCGTCCCCAAGATCATGGATTATGACGACTGCGTAAGCGTCATCAAGAGGATAGCGAAGTAACTGCATTTGCCCCGCCGAGCCTCGGCGGGTCTCTATATTTTCAGATAATCGCGTCAATTTGTCTGCACAATTACGCCGCAAAGTGTTGAACTTTACGACGTGATATGATTTAATTGTATTGTTACCGTCTTTATATAAGAATCGACATCGGCAGCCGCCGCTGTTGTTTAGCGCAGCCGACCGTCTTTTATATAATATTTGTATAAAGGAGTGCTTCTAATGAAATTACGCCGAATCATCAGCATCATCCTCGCAGTCTGCCTTATCAGCTCCGCCTGCCTCATTTCGGCAAGCGCCGCCGACACCAAATGGGAGCCGAAAAACGAGCAGCCCTTCATCTTTGTCCACGGCCTTAACGGCTGGGGCGGCGCCGAGGACATCAACGGCATCATGCCCTATTGGGGCGCCACCACGGGCGACCTGATGCATTACCTCCAAAACAAGGGCTATGACTGCTACTCCGCCTCCGTCGGCCCGCTCAACAGCGCATGGGACAGAGCCTGCGAGCTTTACGCTCAGCTCATGGGCGTGACGGTCGATTACGGCGTTGCTCACTCCGCGAAATTCAACCACGAACGCTTCGGCAGGACCTATTATCAGCCGCTCATCCCGAATTGGGGCGAGCTTGACGAGAACGGCAAGCTGCAGCAGATCCACCTCATCGGTCACAGCTTCGGCGGCACCACTATAAGAATGCTCGTCCAGCTGCTCACCGAAGGCTCACCCGAAGAAATGGCGGCGACCGATCCCGAGGACATCTCCGGTCTCTTCACAGGAGGCAAGGGTGACTGGGTCAAAAGCGTCACCACCATCTGCACCCCACACAACAGCTCCTCCATATATTATCCGATCGTCTATCTCGGCCTTGCCGACCTTGTGCAGTTCGTCAGCTACGCCTATGCCGGTATAATGGGCAGATCCATATTTAACGGCGGTCTTGTCGACTTCCACCTTGAGCAGTTCGGCCTCACCGAGATACCCGGTGTCGGCAGCGCAGACCCGTATTTCAAGGCTCTGCGCCGCGTACTCGCCAACAGGCAGGATTCCTGTCAGTATGACCTCACGCCCGAGGGTTCAATGAAGGTCAACAAAAAGCTCGACATAAACGACGATATCTATTACTTCTCATATGCATTCTCCACCACCAAGGAAGTGCCCGTTATCGGCACTCAGGTTCCCTCGATAAAAACCAATCCCGCCATAGCCCCGCTTGCCTTCGTCATGGGCTTTCTTCAGTTCACCGATCCCATCAACGGCACTGTCTATGACAAAAAATGGCTCGCAAACGACGCCCTTGTCAACACCGAGAGCGCCAAATTCCCGCTGGACGAGCCTCACACCGACTACGACAGCAACAACATAAATACAGGCGTTTGGAACGTCATGCCCGTCCAGGAGGGCGACCACGGCACGGCAATAGGTCTGTTTGCTGATGAAGAAAAAACGCACAGCTTCTACATAGACCTTTGCGAAATGCTCAACGCGCTCCCCGACAGGCATCAAGCAGTATAAGGAGAGAGTAAAATTGAATTACAACACAGTCATCATCGGCGCAGGCCCCGCCGGTATCTTCACCGCCCTTGAAATGCTCCGTAAGGGCAGCAAGCAGAAGATACTTATCGTCGAGAAAGGCAAGGCGGTCGAGGATCGTCAGTGCCCCAAGGCCAAGGTAGGCCACTGCGTCAGCTGCAAGCCCTATTGCCATATAACCACCGGATTCTCCGGCGCAGGCGCTTTCTCGGACGGCAAGCTTTCGCTCAGCTACGAGGTCGGCGGCGATCTGCCGTCGCTCATTGGTGAGAATGTCGCTCAGGAGGCTATCGACTACACCGACAAGATCTATCTTGAATTCGGCGCAGACGAAAAGATTGAGGGCGTCAGCGACCCCGAGGCGGTCAAGGAGATAAGGAAGAGAGCCATTCAGACCGGTCTGAAGCTCGTCGACTGCCCCATCCGCCACCTCGGCACCGAGAAGGCAAGGGATCTTTACTACGCCATCGAGCAGTATCTGCTCAAAAACGGCGTTGAGATGATGTTCGGCTTCGAGTGCCTTGACGTTATCATGGAGGGCAGCACCTGCAAGGGCGTATGCATCACCAACGGCAAGGTCGATTATGAGGTGTACGCCGACAATACCGTTATCGCCGCCGGCAGGAGAGGCGCCGACTGGCTTGAAGCAAAGTGTGCCGAGCACAATATCGCCCACCAGCCCGGCACGGTCGATATCGGCGTCAGGGTCGAGGTACGCAACGAGATAATGGAGACGATAAACGAGGTGCTTTACGAATCAAAGCTCATCGGCTATCCCCTCCCGTTCAAGAATAAGGTTCGTACCTTCTGCCAGAATCCCGGCGGATTCGTCAGCCAGGAGAATTACGACAACGACCTCGCCGTCGTCAACGGTCATTCATATAAGGATCTCAAATCCGACAACACCAACCTCGCTATCCTATGCTCGCACAACTTCAACGAGCCGTTCAATCAGCCCATTTCCTACGCTCAGAAGGTAGGCGAGCTGACAAATATGCTCGGCGCGGGTCACATCCTTGTGCAGCGCTTCGGCGATATCCTCGACGGCAAGCGCACCTGGCAGAAAGAGCTTTCTCAGAGCAACGTGCGCCCGACGCTCGTTGACGCCGTCGCAGGCGACATAACCGCCGCCATGCCCTACAGAGCGATGATGAATATCATCAACTTCATTCAGGCGGTCGACCACGTCGTGCCCGGCTTTGCTTCGAGAGAGACTCTGCTCTATTCCCCCGAGCTGAAATTCTACAGCAACAGGGTCAAGATGGATAAGGACTTCAACACAAGCGTTGCGGGTCTCCACTGTCTCGGCGACTCCAGCGGCTGGACAAGAGGCTTGATGATGGCCTCCGTCATGGGCGTGCTCATGGGCAGACATCTTGCCGAAAAAGGCTGATAATCAATTTCATAAATATGCTGCCTGACACAAAGGGCTTTTGCCCTGACTGAAAGGTGCGGTGATTCGTTTGATACGCAAAAGCTGTACCTTTCTGTGCAAAGGTACAGCTTTTATTATTAGGAGGTAGTTTTATGCAAACAAGAGTAGCTGTCATGTCCGCAATAGTGGAGAATACCGACTCGGTCGAGAAGCTCAACGAGCTGCTGCATCAATACGGCGAATTCATCATCGGCAGAATGGGTCTGCCCTACAAGACGAGAAAGATAAACATCGTCTCGATAGCCCTCGACGCGCCGCAGGATACGATATCCTCTCTCGCCGGCAAGCTCGGCAACCTGCCCGGAGTGAGCGTCAAGACCGCTTATTCCAACGTGAGCAGCGATGAATGAGCTGCTCCTAAGACTTAGCCGCACACATTCGCTCACGCTCGGGGAATACGAGCGTCTGATAGTCGAGCGCAGCCCCCGCCTCGCCGAGGAAGCTGCCGCCCTTGCGCTCGAAGCACGCCGCGGCGTCTACGGCGACAGGGTCTATATCCGCGGGCTTATCGAGGTCGGCAATTATTGCCGCAACGACTGCCTATACTGCGGCATCCGCCGCTCAAACAGCCGCTGCGAGCGCTATATCCTTACCGAGGAGGAGATATACGCCTGCTGCCGCGAGGGGTATTCGCTCGGCTTTCGCACCTTTGTGCTCCAGGGCGGCGAGGGGATATTCCCCGCTGACAAGGTCTGCCGCATCGTCGCACGGATAAAGCGTGAATTCCCCGACTGCGCCGTTACGCTGTCTCTCGGCGAATTCCCCCGTGAGGAATATCAAAAAATGTTCGACTCGGGCGCAGATCGCTATCTGCTGCGGCACGAAACGGCGGACAAAGCGCATTACGAGCGCCTGCACCCGCCCGAAATGTCATTTGATAATCGAATGCGCTGCCTGCGCGACCTTCGGGATATCGGCTATCAGGTCGGCTGCGGCTTCATGGTCGGCTCGCCGTTCCAAACCGCCGCAACGCTCGCAAAGGATCTCAAATTCATCGAGGAATTCTCGCCCGATATGTGCGGCATCGGGCCGTTTATCCCGCAAAAGGACACGCCCTTCGGCGACCTGCCCTCGGGCACGGCGGAGCTGACGGTCTATCTGCTCTCGCTGATACGGCTGATAAAGCCGAATATCCTGCTGCCCGCCACAACGGCGCTCGGCACAATAGACCCGCTCGGGCGCGAGAAAGGGATATCCGCCGGCGCGAACGTAGTCATGCCGAATCTCTCCCCCGTCAGCGTGCGGCGGAAATATGCGCTGTATGACAACAAAATATGCACGGGCGACGAATCGGCGCAATGCAAAAGCTGCCTTGCCGAGCGCATAAGCTCCGTCGGCTGTGAGATCGTGACCGACCGAGGCGATATAATCAAATAAAAAATCTTATCTGACGGAAAGAGCCATCTAACCGCAAGAAAGGAAAATCATATGTCAATCTACAACCCCAAATCAATGAAGGCGGAGGAATTCATAAACGACGTCGAGATCAGAGAGACCATCGCCTACGCACAGGCAAATAAAAACAATGTCGAGCTTATCGACTCCCTGCTTGAGAAAGCCCGCCCCGTCAAAAACGGCAGCGGCGTCACCTGCGCAGGCCTAAGCCACCGCGAGGCGGCGGTGCTGCTCGCCTGCGAGATACCCGAGAAGGTCGAAGAGATGTATAAGCTCGCAAACGAGATAAAGCTGGCATTCTACGGCAACAGGATAGTCATGTTTGCGCCGCTGTATCTCTCCAACTACTGCGTGAACGGCTGCGTTTATTGCCCGTATCACATGAAAAACAAGCATATTGCAAGGATAAAGCTCACCCAGGAGCAGGTCAGAGCCGAGGTAATAGCCCTACAGGATATGGGTCACAAGCGCCTTGCCATCGAGGCAGGCGAGGATCCCGTCAATAACCCGATAGAATACATTCTCGACTGCATCAGGACGATATACTCCGTCCACCACAAAAACGGCGATATCCGCAGGGTGAATGTCAACATTGCCGCCACCACGGTCGAGAACTACCGCAGGCTAAAAGAGGCGGGCATCGGCACATACATTCTCTTTCAGGAGACTTACAACAAAAAAAGCTACCTCGAGCTGCATCCGACCGGCCCGAAGCACGACTATGACTACCACTCCGAGGCAATGGACAGAGCCATGGAGGGCGGCATAGACGACGTCGGTCTGGGCGTTCTCTTCGGGCTTGAGGGTTATCAATATGAGTTTGCGGGGCTGCTCATGCACGCCGAGCATCTTGAAGCCGTCCACGGCGTGGGGCCGCACACGATAAGCGTGCCGAGGGTCAAGCACGCCGACGATATCGACCCCGACGTATTCGACAACGGCATATCGGACGACCTTTTTGCCAAGATAATCGCCTGCATCCGCATCGCCGTGCCCTACACAGGCATGATAATCTCCACCCGCGAGAGCGAGCAGGTCAGGGGCAGGGCGCTTGAATACGGCATTTCACAGATAAGCGGTGCCTCACGCACCTCAGTCGGCGGCTACACCGAGGAGGAGCGCCCGCACGATTCCGAGCAATTCGACGTCTCCGACCAGCGCACGCTCGACGAGGTGGTCAGATGGCTCATGGAGAAGGATCATATCCCGTCATTCTGCACCGCATGCTACAGAGAGGGGCGCACGGGCGACCGCTTTATGAGCCTGTGCAAAAACGGCCAGATCCTCAACTGCTGCCACCCGAACGCCCTTATGACCCTGACGGAGTACCTTGTGGACTACGCCTCAGAGGAGACAAAGAAAGTCGGCTTCGAGCTGATAGAGCGCGAGCTCAAAAAGATACCCAAGGATAAGGTCAGGCAAATTGCGGCTCAGAACATAGAGGCAATCAAGGCCTCCGACCGCAGAGATTTCAGATTTTGACGAGGTGAAAATATGGGACTTAACGACAGAGTATCCGCCGAGAGGATTCACATCGGCTTTTTCGGGCTTCGCAACGCGGGCAAATCGAGCGTTGTCAACGCCGTCACGGGTCAGAGGCTCTCGCTCGTCTCCGATATAAAGGGCACGACGACCGACCCCGTGCAGAAGGCAATGGAGCTGCTGCCGCTCGGCCCCGTTGTGATAATCGACACGCCGGGCATTGACGATGAGGGCATCCTAGGCGAGATGAGGGTTAAGCGGGCTAAGCAGGTGCTCGGCAAGACGGATATCGCAGTGCTCGTCACGGATTCATCGAGAGAATTGCAGCCCGCCGAAAAGGAGCTTTGCGAGCTTTTTAAAGCGCGAAACATACCGTATATCATCGCATTCAACAAGTGCGACCTGCTGCCCGAGCTGCCGAAAGCGCCCGAGGGCGGGATCTATGTCAGCGCCGCAGACGGCACGAATATCTATGAGCTGAAAGAGATGATAGGCAGGCTCGCCGCCCGTGCGGAGCAGCCGAAGCAGCTCATCGGCGACCTGATAAGCGAGGGCGACCTGATAATTCTCGTCACGCCCATCGACGGCTCGGCGCCAAAGGGGCGCATGATCCTGCCGCAGCAGCAGATGATAAGAGATATCCTCGATAACGCCGCATTCTGCGTCGTGACCCAAGTGCCGCAGCTCCCCGCCGTGCTCGCAACAGTCGGAAAAGCGCCGAGAATGGTAGTCACCGATTCGCAGGCGTTCGGCGAGGTCAGACGCATAGTGCCGGAGGATATCCCGCTGACCTCGTTTTCGATACTTTTTGCCCGCTATAAAGGCGAGCTGCGCAGCCTCGTGCATGGGGCGGCGGCGCTCGACAGGCTGAACGACGGCGACACCGTGCTAATCTCCGAGGGCTGCACCCACCACCGCCAATGCGGCGATATCGGCACGGTCAAGCTGCCCGCATGGCTCGGCAAATACACGGGCAAGACGCTGAATTTTGAATTCACCTCGGGCGGCGAATTCCCCGACGAGCTTTCAAAATACGCCCTTGTGATTCATTGCGGCGGCTGTATGCTGAACGGGCGCGAGATGCTCTCACGCCTTGAAAGAGCCGAGTCAAGCGGCACTCCGATGACGAATTACGGCGTGGCGATAGCGCAAATGCACGGCATCCTGCGCCGCTCCCTCGGCATCTTCCCCGCATTGCTTGAAGAGCTGAATTGTTGACCGCATGAACGCAAACGCCCCCGCCTTTTCGGCGGGGGCTTGGACTTGTCTGATAGCTTGCAGTTATGGGCTCCTTTTGAAATAAGCTGTCGCGGAGCGACTGAGGATTGTCGGGTAATGTTAAAAGTAAATTATTGTTGATAATATAAGAAAATAATCTAAGTCCAATCGTAGGGGACGATGTCCTCGGCATCCCATGAGCAAAACCGAAGTGTAAATATAATAACGTTAGGGGCGAACTGTGTTCGCCCGCATAAAACTGTCAAGCCCGCGAGACGGATGAGGTGTGCGTAGGCGGAATACTTATTTTTCAACAAAAAACTCCCTCCTCCTTGATCGCGTTATCAATATTGCCGAGAGTGCCGATGCCTCTTGCAACGGGACCTGCGGTATGGGCGTCGGCCTGAGGACCGTCGACCTGATCCTTGAGCTGGATAACGATCTCGGTAACGCCGTTCTTGGAAACAGCCTTAGCCTTGACAACATCGGGCGCCTGGAGCTTGCCCTTGCCGGGGATATAGTCGGTCTCCACGGAGTTCTTCTCAAGAGTTCTCTGGATTATGGGGGAGGCAACCTTAAGCACGCCGCCGAGAGCGCCGTCGCCGGTGATGGCGCCGTCAAGCTTCATGGTGGAGTGACCCTTGGGGGCGGGCTTGGTGGCCTTGTGAGCCTTGTTGTAGAAAGCAACGATCTCAGCTATATCGGAGCTGTTGAGTGCGTTCGGATTTGCGGCAGCGGTGGTGTCAGCTGCGGAAGCGTTCTCTGAGGGAGCTGCCTCGGAAGCGTTCTCTGAGGGAGCCTCAGCGGTGGTGCCGTCTGCGGGAACAGCTGCGGTAGTGTCGTCTGCGGGAGCCGCAGTGGTGTCGTCATCTACAGCTGCAAAAAGATCGGTCGTAGTCTCGGGTTTGGTTTCTTTGTCATCCTTACCGCCGCAGGCTGCGAATGCGAAGAGCATTGCAAAAGCGAGAAGGAGCGCCAGAATTTTTTTCATGTGATGTCCTCCTGAAAATAGTCTTTCATTATGTTTTTGGCAGATTGCACAGTTTACCCATGGTTACTGCCGCTTGCATACTATAAAAATACTACATAACCGCCTTTTTGTCAATACTGAAAGACGAAATTTAAAGAAAAAATATTTAACACTTTTGTAATGACAAGAGCCGCCAAATATGGTATAATACCTTAAAATTATAAAGGGTAGTGGGCTTTTATGCCCGATTTAAGCTCCAAAAGGTACGGAGGATAGAGAATATGGCGGTCAAGCGCTTCATTTCATGGAATGTAAACGGCATCAGAGCCTGCCTCGGCAAGGATTTCTATGAGAGCTTCGCAAAGCTCGACGCCGATATTTTTTGCTTGCAGGAGACAAAGGTGCAGCCCGGTCAGGTCGAGTTGCAACTTGACGGCTATCATCAGTATTGGAATTACGCCGAGCGCAAGGGCTACTCTGGCACGGCGGTTTTCTCAAAGGAGGAGCCGCTGAGCGTCGCCTACGGCATCGGCATCCCGGAGCACGACACCGAGGGCAGAGTGATAACTCTTGAATTCGCCGACTATTATTTCATAACGGTCTATGTGCCGAATTCGCGCGACGGTCTGGTGCGCCTCGACTACCGCATGGAGTGGGAGGACGCTTTTCTCGCCTACATCCGCTCGCTGGATGAGAAAAAGCCCGTCATTTACTGCGGTGATCTGAACGTCGCTCACAAGGAGATCGACCTGAAAAATCCCAAGACTAACCGCCGCAACCCAGGCTTCACGGACGAGGAGAGAGATAAATTCTCCGCCGTGCTCGGCAGCGGCTTCATTGATTCATTCCGCTACTTTTACCCCGACCTCGAGAATATCTACAGCTGGTGGTCCTACCGCTTCTCGGCGAGGGCGAAGAACGTGGGGTGGAGGATCGACTATTTCGTCGTCTCCGACAAGCTGCGTGAAAATCTCAGGGACGCAAAAATACACACCGAAGTGCTCGGCTCCGACCATTGCCCTGTCGAGCTGGATATCGAATTATAAGGGGGAACAAAAATGAACTCTAAAACGCTTAAAATTATTGCAATAATCCTTGCCGTGACTACCGTTGCGGGCATAGCGGCATTCTTTATCACCCGCGGCGGCGGGGACGGCGGCATACTGCCCGATATCGTGAAGCCCGAGGAATTCTCGTTCGCCGACAGCAAATATACGACGAGCGCCTCGCTGAGCGTCAAGGGCGCAAACGGCGAGATCTATCTGCCCACGGGCATCGACGGCGTTTATTACACCGCCGCTCTGAACGGCGAGGTCGCATTCTATGAGTATGCAGGCGGCGCATTCGCCCCGAGTTCGCTTGAGAAAAAGCAGGTCAAGGCAACTCTCTCCGCAAGCTATGAGAAGATCCCCGTAACGGTAAATTATATAAGCAAAGACGGCAAGGTATTCGGCTGCGGCGTTTTCACCTCGGATATGGACTCCTCCGTGGAGGTTTATTCCTACGCCTTTGTCAAGCTCATCAAGAAGCCCGCAGGCTACGGCGACGGCTACCTGCTGCTTGCCGACTTCGACAAGAACGACCACTACAAGCCCGCCAAGCTCTACTCCGAGATATATTCGTTTAATCTCGACAACGGCTCGACCTCGACCTATGTTTCAAACAACACCCGCCTTGTCGACAAAAACGGCGCATTCAGGAGCGACTGGACTCTGTTGACCGACGACTTCATTGCAAATCTCGGCGACGCAAAGTATTTCCTCTCCTCGAGATACTACACCTCCGACGACAAGGGCAAGCGAGCCGACGTGATGGTGCTCTCGAACGCCTACAGGCCCAAGGTCGTTGTCTCCGACATACTCGGTCTTTGGTTTGTCAATGACGGCAACGGTATGCATTACCTCAAAAAGACCGCAAACGGCTTCGCAAACATCGTCAACAACGGCTCGGAGACGGTGCTCGCCGAGTTTGAGGGCGATTACTTCGCCGATTATCTTCAGGACGGCAAATATCTCGTCAATAAAAAGACCCTGACCGTTACCGACCTGCTCACCGGGGCGGCGGTCACGCTCAGCGGCGTTGACCTCGACGGCGCGGACCTCGTCAGCGTTAACCCCGACGGCAGCCGCTTCGTCTTTGCCTTCAACGGCGAGGCGAACTCAAACGGCACAAAGGTGCAGAGCCTTATCTATTGCTCCGCCGAAGGCTCGGATCCCGCCGCATTCAGCGAGCCTCTGCTCTTTGAGGAGAGCTGCGGCTTCGTGTGGCTCGACTCCTCGAGCGTGATGAGCGTCAGGGCTCTTGACGGCAGCGGCGCAACCGCCGGCTCGGTAGTATATACCTTTTAAATAATAAAAAATGGTCGGAGCCTTTGCTCCGACCGGATCTTACATATTTTATATTTTATCAGGTGAGAAATCTATCACGATACTGTTGCGCTGCATCTTTATCTGAGTGTATTTCACTCCCGCGGCGTCAAACATACGCTTTGAAGCCTTTACCCCGACAGAGTCGGCGTATTTATCGGATATATATATCACTTCTTTGATGCCGCTTTGAATTATCGCCTTGGCGCATTCGTTGCAGGGGAAAAGGGCCACATAGACCTTGCAGCCCTCGAGATTTGAGCCGCCGCTGTTGAGAATGGCGTTCAGCTCGGCGTGGCAGACATAGGGATATTTGGTGTCGTATTCGTCGCCCGTGCGCTCCCATGGGAACTCATCATCGCTGCAGCCTGAGGGCAGCCCGTTGTAGCCGACGGACATTATCTTGTTGCGGTCGTTGACTATGCAAGCACCGACCTGGGTGTTCGGATCCTTGCTGCGGTAAGAGGAAAGCATGGCTATCCCCATGAAGTATTCGTCCCATGAAATGTAGTCTTTTCTCTTAGGCATGGTGCGGCCTCCTTTGCAATTCTTTACTAATTCTAACATGAAAAAGCCTAAAAAACAACTTTAATTTTTATAAATTCAAATAACGAGGTGCAAACATGAGTTTTCTGACAAAAATCTTCGGCGACTATTCCACCAAAGAGGTCAAGCGTATCCGTCCTCTTTGCGACAGGGTGCTCGCCCTCGATGATGAGTTTTCCAAACTGACCGACTCCGAATTGCAGGCAAAGACCCCCGAATTCAAGCAGAGACTTGCAAACGGAGAGACCCTTGACGATATTCTCCCCGAGGCGTTTGCCGCCTGCCGTGAGGCTTCGTGGCGCGTGCTCGGGCTGAAGCACTTCCCCGTGCAGATAATCGGCGGCATCATCCTGCATCAGGGCCGGATCGCCGAGATGAAAACGGGTGAAGGCAAGACCCTTGTGGCGACCCTCCCCGCCTATCTTAACGCCCTCTCGGGCGACGGCGTTCACATCGTCACGGTCAATGATTATCTTGCCCGCCGCGACAGCGAATGGATGGGCAAGGTCTATCGCTTCATGGGTCTGACCGTCGGCCTTATCATTCACGAAAAAGAAGGCGACGAGCGCAAGCAGGCATACGCCGCCGACATAACCTACGGCACGAATAACGAGATGGGCTTCGACTATCTGCGTGACAACATGGTGGTCTATAAGGAGCAGAAGGTGCAGCGCGGCCACAACTACGCCATCGTCGACGAGGTGGACTCCATCCTTATTGATGAGGCGAGGACTCCGCTCATCATCTCCGGCAGAGGCGAGAAATCGACCGACCTTTACAAAATGGCCAACCGCTTTGCCGTTTCGCTGAAAGCGGTCAAGGTCAAGGAGGCAAACTCCAAGGAGAACATTGAGGATATCGTCGGCAGCGACGTTGACTACGTTGTGGATGAAAAAGCCAAGACCGCAACCCTCACCAAGAGCGGTATCGCGAAGGCGGAGGCATTCTTCCACCTCGATAACCTCATGGATCCCGAAAATATGACCATACAGCATCACATCAATCAGGCGATAAAGGCGAACGGCGTTATGAAGCGCGACGTTGACTATGTCGTCAAGGATAACGAAGTGCTCATCGTCGATGAATTCACCGGCCGTATCATGCTCGGCAGGCGCTACAACGAGGGTCTGCATCAGGCTATCGAAGCAAAGGAGAACGTCAGCGTCGAGCACGAGAGCAAGACCCTGGCGACCATCACATTCCAGAATTATTTCCGCCTTTACAAAAAGCTCTCCGGTATGACCGGTACGGCGATGACGGAATCCGCCGAATTCAACCAGATATACGGCCTTGACGTTATCGAGATACCGACCAACAAGCCGATGATACGCAAGGATCTCAACGACGTTATCTATAAGACCGAGAAGGCGAAATTCGACGCGGTCATCGACGCTATCGAGGAGTGCCACTCAAAGGGTCAGCCCGTGCTGGTCGGCACCGTCTCGATCGAGAAATCCGAGCTGCTCAGCGCCATGCTCAAGAGGCGCGGCATCAAGCATGAGGTGCTCAACGCAAAGCACCATGAGAAAGAGGCCGAGATAGTCGCTCAGGCCGGTAAAGAGAACGCCGTTACCATCGCCACCAACATGGCGGGCCGCGGCACCGACATCAAGCTCGGCGGCAATGCCGAATATCTCGCAAAATCCGAGCTGCGACGCATGGGCTACACCGAGGAGATCATCGCCGAGGCCACGGGCTTCGCCGAGACGGACAACGAGGAGATCCTGCGCGCAAGAGTCGAGTACTCGACCCTTGAGAAAAAATACGATGAAGAAATCGCACCCGAGGCGGACAGGGTCCGTGCGGCGGGCGGCCTCTTCATAATCGGCACTGAGCGCCACGAGTCAAGGCGTATAGATAACCAGCTCAGAGGCCGTTCCGGCAGACAGGGCGACCCGGGCGCCAGCCGCTTCTTCCTCTCGCTTGAGGATGATCTGCTCAGGATCTTCGGCGGCGAAAGAGTCGCAAGCATGATGAACACCCTAAAGACCCCCGAGGATATGCCCCTTGAGGTCAAGATGCTCTCAAACGTGGTCGAAAGCTCTCAGAAGAAGATAGAGGGCAGGAACTTCGCCATCAGAAAGAGCGTTCTTCAGTATGACGACGTTATGAATCGTCAGAGAGAGCTTATCTACAGCCAGCGCGATCAGGTGCTCAATGAGGACGATATCAGCGAGATAATCCTGAAGATGATTGACGGCTGCGTTAATGAGGCCGTTGACGGCTTCTGCTCCGACCATGCTTCAAAGCACGACTGGAATATCGACGGCCTGCGCGATAAATTCAAGGGCTGGCTCACCGTCGAGGAGGATTTCCGCGACGGCTTCGACAAGGAGCAGGCAAGAAGGCTGCTGCTTGAGCGCGCCCACAAGAGCTATCACGACCGCGAGGAGCTTTTCGGCAAGGATGCAAACGGCGTACCCGTCATGCGCGAGCTTGAGAAGCGAGTGCTGCTGAGCAACGTTGACCGCAACTGGATGGATCACATCGACGCCATGGATCAGCTCCGCAAGGGCATCGGCCTCAGGGCATATGCCCAGACCGACCCCGTCGTTGCCTACAGGCAGGTCGGCTCGGAGATGTTTGACTGCATGACCGAAGAAATCCGTGAAAACACTGCAAGGCAGATTCTCACCATCGTCATCAAGAGCGAGGAGGACACCAAGCGCGAGCAAGCTGCTCAGATAACCGGCACGAGCGGCGCCTCAGACGGCAGCGAAAAGGGCCGCACCGTCCGCAAAAAGGAGAAAGTCGGCCGCAACGACCCCTGCCCCTGCGGCAGCGGCAAAAAATATAAGAACTGCTGCGGCAGAGTTTAATGTTTCTGTTGCAAAAATGAAGATTATGTGATATACTGTTTAAGCTATGGCGCACAGGAGCTGCGCCGAATTAAAATTTGAAAGGAGTTTTTTCCGATGAAAAAACTTGTAGCCCTGCTTCTCGTCCTCGCAATGGCATTTGCATTCGCAGCCTGCGGCGGGAATAAGGACAACGGCGAAACCACCACCGCAGCCTCCGATGAGACCACCGCAGCCGACACCGACGTGACCGCAGCCTCCGAGGATGCAAACGCCACCGTCGCACCCGACGCAAGCGAGCCGACTTCCGACGTCACCGCAGCCACCGAGGAGTCCACCGCTCCCGAGACCACCGCCAACGTTGCCGAGCTTGTCGCTCCCACCGCAACGGCTGATATCCTTAACATCTACAACAACGCCGTCAACTCCGCTTACAATGCAAGAGCCGGCTTCAAAAAGACCCGCTCGACCGACAACGAAGTGCTGGACGCAGGCGTAGCTCTCAAGGCATTCAAGAGCCTTGTCTATAAGTTCATCGGCATCGGCGCAGAGAATCAGTACTCCGAGACCGTCACCAAGGGCAAGTGGGACACCGACACCAGAAGATATTATCTTCGCAAGAGCACCCTTACCGCTTCCGACATTACCGGCGCTACCTGCACCCTCGCTAACGGCAAATACACCATAACCCTCAACATTAAGGGCGGCAACAGCGTCGGCTCCTCCGATAAGAAATTCACCAACGCTCCCCTTGATAAGTGCGGCATCTGCGTAGGCAACGAAGATAAGGGTTACTACGACCACAAGACCGCCGAGGTCATCTATGACGCCATCGAGGGCACCTATGCGGGCGCCAAGGTTGAGGAAAGCTACAACAACGCCAAGGTCGTCGCAGTCATCGACGGCGCTACCGGCCACCTTGAGAAGCTCTCCGTTGACTTCGATATCAAGGTCTTCATCGACATCAGCATCGGCAAGGGCACCGCTACCGGTTCCTCACACGTCAGATACAGCGATTTCAAATATTGATCTGTAGTTGACAATCGGGCATACGGCCTTGCGTGACCCGCAGCCCGACCCCGAATTAACTTAAAACATAATCGCCTTCTCCTTGCGAGAGGGCGATTTTTTGTCTGCTTGCAGTCAAGTCGGCTACATTCAAAAGAAGCCCGTAATTATTAGCACCCGTAGGGATAAACTGCATTCGTCCGATCAAAGCATCTCCGTTTTTCCTTGACATTTTGCGAGATAAAGGATATAATACAGTAAACGAGCGTTCACTTGGAGGGCAAATTATGAACGGTACAAAGGAAAACATACTTTTGACGGCGCTTGAACTTTTTTCCCGCAGCGGCTACGAGGCGGTGTCGGTCAGCGACATTGCGGGGCGGCTCGGCATGACGAAAAGCGCGCTCTATAAGCACTATAAAAACAAGCGTGACATCTTCGACAGCATCACCGCCCGAATGGAGCAGCGGGACGCCGAGCGTTCCCGCCTTTTTGAGCTGCCTGAGGAAGCCATGACCGAGGGCGGCGAGGATTACTCCGCCGCGTCGCTCCGTCAGCTTATCGAATTCAGCAAAGCACAGCTCAGATATTGGACCGAGGACGAATTTGCCTCGGCCTTTCGCAGGCTGCTCACCCTTGAGCAATACCGCGACGGCGAGATGCGGGCAATGTATCAGCAATATCTTGCGGGCGGGCCGCTCGGATATGTTGCGGATATTCTGGGCGCTCACGAGCTGCCGAACGCCGAGCGTGAAGCGATGGAATTCTATGCGCCGATGTTTCTTTTCTACAGCCTTTATGACGGGGCGGAGGACAAATCCTCGATAATCGCCGCCGCTGACGCTCATTTCGAGAGATTTTTACAAAAATGGGAAGGTATGGACAATGGCTGAAGCGAATGATCTCACCGTAGGCCGCGTGATATCGCAGGAGCGCAAATTCAAGGAAATATCAAAGATAAACAAGCATTCGCGCTGATTTCGCCCCATTTTGAGTGTTAAGTGCATTTACATTTGCCGCCGACGGTGATATACTTGTGTATATTTCTGATTCGGAGGGCGCTATGATAATTCGTAATATCAAAAAAGAAGATATCCGCCGCTGCGTGGAGATATACAATTATTATATAATCAACAGCACGGCGACCTTTGAGGAGCAGCCGCTCACCGAGGCTCAGTTTGCCGAGCGTGTTAAGCGCATCTCGGCGGATTACCCCTATCTTGTCGCCGAGGAGGACGGCAAAGTCGTCGGCTACGCCTATCTTGACAAATACAACGAGCGGTCGGCGTATCGCTTCACGGCAGATCTCTCAATTTATCTCGATAATTCCTGTGTGTCGCACGGGGTCGGCAGCCGTCTGCTCGCCAAGATCGAAAAAGCCGCAAAAGAGCGCGGGATAGTCAATATTCTCTCCCTTATCACCGAGGAAAACGCCGTCAGCGTTGCATTCCACGGCAAGCACGGCTTTGAGCCGGTCGGCAAGCTCGAAAAGGTCGGTTTCAAGATGGATAAGTGGCTCGACGTGCTCTTTTATCAGAAAAAACTGAATAAATAACGGAAACAGCGCACCTGTCTCGGACTGACAAGTGCGCTGAATTTTTAAATTTATCGACTTTTCCACAATTTATTTTAGCTCATTCAGGGCTTCGCAGAGGGCGGCAAGCTGCTCGGCGGTCATGCTCTCGGCTCTGACGGAGGGCGGGAATCCGCAGCGCTCTATCGCTTCGGCTACAACGGCTTTCGGTATGCCCGTACCCGAGCTGATGGAGTTTGAGGCGGTCTTTCTTCGCTGACTGAACGCCGCATGAACCATTGAGAAAAACAGCTTCTCATCACTGACCTCGATGCCCGGCTTCTCGCGGATATCAAGGCGTATCACGGAGCTGTCCACCTTCGGCGCAGGCATGAACGAGCCGGCGGAGACGTCAAAGAGCTTTCTCGCCTCGGCGTAATAATCCACCGCCACCGTAACCGCGCCCGACAGGCGGCTGCCGACGGGGGCGCAAAGGCGCTGCGCCGCCTCGCGCTGCACCATGACCGTCACAGCTTTGAGCGGCAGGCGGCTCTCAAGCAGGGTCATTATCACAGGCGAGGTGATATAATATGGGAGATTGGCGCAGACATAGACGGGCATCCCGCCGAATTTTTCCTCTATCAGGGCGGCGAGATCGGTTTTCAGCACATCGGCGTTGATTATTTCTATATTATCAAAATCAGCAAGAGTTTCATCGAGAATGGGCAGCAGCTTTGAGTCAAGCTCGATGCAGACCACCTTTTTTGCCCGCTTTGCAAGCTCGGCGGTGAGCACTCCGATGCCTGCGCCTATCTCGATAACTCCGCTCTCGGAGTCTATGCCGCTCTCATCCGCCATTCTGGGGCAGACTGAGGGGTTGACTATGAAATTCTGTCCGAGCGCCTTGGAGAAATGAAAGCCGTGGCGGGCAAGCAGGGCTTTTATCGTGCCGATATCGGTAAGTTCATGCATTACAGCAACCTCGTGTCGTTAATAATAAGCTCAAAATCGCAGCCGAGGAATTCGGCGGATTTCTTGCAGAGCACCATTCTGTCAAGGAAAATTTCAAAATACTCCATCACGGGGCACACGAGCGTGTCGATGATGAGAGTCAGGCAGATGAGCTTTTTCTCCGGCTCAATATCGAGTGACGAGCTGACGACGGAGTAATTCACACGGTCATGGATATCGCTCTGCACTGTCTTTTTGTTGCGTACCCTCGAGTTACGCACATCGCTCTTGTCGGCGAGGATGAGCGCTGCGGCGAGGGGCGAAACTGCGGCGGCGGTCTTTTCATCGTGGTGACCTATCGCCGTGACTATCGCGGTAACCTCGTTTACCGGAAAATCTCTGGCTCTGAGCAGCTCAAACGCGAGGAATGCGCCGCTCTGTGCATGGTCGCAGCGGTTGACGGTGTTGCCTATATCGTGGAGCAGACCCGCTATCTTCGCAAGCTCGCAGGTGCGCTCGTCATAGCCGAGAATTTTAAGAATCCTGCTGGCGTCCTCGCCCGTTTTGGCGGCGTGGGCAAGCCCGTGCTCCGTGAAGCCGAGCGCCCCGAGCACATTGTTTGCGGCGTTTATGTAACTGATTATTTCTTCATCTTTTCGCAGTTTTTCGTAACTTGTCAAAAAAACACACATCCTTTATCCTAAAATTGTTTACACTTCCGTTGACAACTCAAATATTTTAGCATTATAATATAATGGAAATCGGAAACAGATTGATGGAGGCGTATTATGTCTATTCTTGTCACCGGCGGCGCCGGATACATCGGTTCTCACACCTGCGTGGAGCTTCTGAATGCAGACTATGATCCTATTATACTCGATAATTTCTGCAACAGCAAGAGTGAATGTGTAAAACGTGTGAAAGAAATTACGGGCAAGGATGTCAAAGTATACAATTGCGACATCCGTGACAGGGCAGGTCTCGATAAAGTTTTTGCGGAGAACAAAATTGAGGCGGTCATCCATTTTGCGGGTCTCAAGAGCGTGCCCGAGAGCATCGCAAAGCCCATGAAATACTATGACAACAATATAGGCGGCAGTGTCACCCTCTTTGAGGCAATGGCGGACGCAGGCTGCAAAAAGATAGTTTTCAGCTCCTCGGCAACCGTTTACGGCGGCGAGAATGTCTCCCCGCTGCGTGAGGATATGCCCGAGGGCAAGCCCACCAACCCCTACGGCACCACCAAGCTCTACATTGAGCACATTCTAAAAGATATCTATGCGGCGGATAACGAATGGAGCGTTTGCCTGCTGCGCTACTTCAACCCCATCGGCGCGCACAAGAGCGGCAGGATCGGCGAGGACCCCAAAGGCATCCCCGCAAATCTCGTGCCCTATGTTGCTCAGGTCGCAGTCGGCAAGCTCGACCATGTTAATGTCAACGGCAACGACTATGACACGCCCGACGGCACCGGCGTGAGGGACTACATTCACGTTGTCGACCTGGCGCTCGGCCACATCAAGGCGGTCGAAAAGGTGCTCGGCGGCACAGGATGCTATACTTATAACCTCGGCACCGGCAAGGGCTATAGCGTGCTCGACGTCGTCAGAGCCTATGAAAAGGCCTGCGGCAAAAAGATAAAATGCGTCTACGCACCCCGCAGACCCGGCGACATCGCCACCTGCTACTCCGACCCCTCAAAGGCTAAGAAAGAGCTCGGCTGGGAAGCGACAAGAGGGATCGACGAAATGTGCGAGGATTCATGGCGCTGGCAGGTCAACAACCCCGAGGGCTATTAATTCAATACAGCAAAAATCCTGCTGAAATTCAGCAGGATTTTTTCATTTATTCTTCGCCCCACCAATCTGACGACCAGATGCGCTCGGTGAGCCGCTGCCGTATTTTTTCGACCTTATCAAAGTCCATCTCCTCGATATAGAGCACTTCCAGCTCGTCGTGAATGTTTTTCGCCGAGGCGAGAGACTTTATCGCCTCGCGGAGCAGCTCCTTTGACGCTTTTTTGGCGAAATTCAGGCGTGCTCGGTGAGCCGAAATATTATCCGCCGAATAGAAGCGGCGCAGCGAGACCGTTTTAGTCGCTTCAATCTCAAGCGGGAATAGCTTGTCGGCGGTGAAAAACCCGAGCGATAATTCTTTGATAATAATATGTCTGATACTTTTTCCGTCGCCGATAAACGGGCTTGATATCACGGAGAATCCGCTCGCCAGCGCATATGCCCGCAGCTCGCCGATGAGCTTTGACGCCGCAATGCCGAAATCATCCTCAAATACGATGCGTTTATCGCACAGCGACATTGCCGTTTCGCTCATAAAAAGACAGCCTCTCGGGGTTATTGCCTCAAGCAGGCGCACGGTCTCAAGTCCTATCCTGCCCGACGGGCGCTTGAACCAGCGGCTTGCGACCCGCGCGGCATATCTCGACAGATGAGTTTCATCAAGGCAATCGGCACAGATCTTCTCGCCGTCGTCGTAGACGGAGAATGCGGAGTCTATAAACCGCCTGCTGCGTCGGTGACATTCGGCGTTTTTATCGGTCAGCTCGATTATTTTTTCACTTTTTTCACGCAGTTTTTCTTTATTCCAACACTCGCCGAGGTCGACTATCTCGGCGGTGACACCGGGGTAATCCGGATCTAGGGTATGCGGAGAAGTGCCGTCCGCCACGCTGACACGCAGCGACGGGAATATAACGGCGTCCAGCGACTCGGGGTCGGATGAGCAATAGATCCTCTCGCACGAGATATCGTTTTGTTCCATATCGTCGGCGATTTTTTTCATCAGCGAGGATTTGCCCGTGCCCGGCCCGCCCTTTAAGATATAAGTATATCTCCCCTGTATTTTAGGCATAAGCTCCGAAAAGCAGGAGAAAAAGCCGTTTTTGCCGCTCGAGCCTAAAAAATATGATTGCTGCGTAAGATCAGCCCCTTTCTTTCTCAGATTATTCAGAATTTCCGCGAGAGTTACTTAAAACGGGAAAAAACTAAAATATTTACTGTAAAACCGAAAATTTCTCTTGATATTATTTAATTTTTATTATATAATACCTTATAGATAATCGGTTATAATTGCTGCTGATCAAAGCAGCGGTTATTGAATGGGCTTTTATTTGGTCATGTGGCGTGTGGGTCCTGTGCGACAAGGCACTGCGAACCATGTCAGGCGGGTGAACCGAGCAGCATTAAGCGGACAGTTTTGTGCGCCACAGTCTGCCTACCGCCATATGACCAAGGAAAAGCCCTTATTTTTTGAGGAGGTGCGCTCTTGTATCAGGCTCTTTACCGCAAATGGAGGCCGAGGACCTTTGACGAGGTCTACGGTCAGCCGCACGTCACCAAGACGCTGAAAAACGAGCTTGAGAGCGGCCGTATCTCTCACGCCTATCTTTTCACGGGCTCGAGAGGAACGGGCAAGACCTCCTGCGCCAAGATACTGTCAAAGGCGGTCAACTGCCTGTCGCCCGTCAACGGCAATCCCTGCAACGAATGCGAGATCTGCCGCGGGATAGACAACGGCTCCATTCTCGACGTTATCGAGATAGACGCCGCCAGCAACAACGGCGTTGACAATATCCGTGACCTGCGTGAGGAGGCAAATTTCACGCCCGTCAGCGCAAAATACAGAGTTTATATCATCGACGAGGTGCATATGCTCTCTATCGGGGCATTCAATGCCCTACTCAAGACCCTTGAGGAGCCGCCCGCCCACGTCATTTTTATTCTCGCGACGACGGAGATACATAAGCTCCCTGCGACGATACTTTCACGCTGCCAGAGATTTGATTTCAAGCGTATCGCGCCTGAGGACATCACCGCACGCCTGTCTTATGTCGCCCAGCAGGAGGGTGCGACTCTCACCGAGCCTGCGGCAAGCCTTATTGCAAGAATAGCGGACGGAGGAATGCGTGACGCTCTCTCGCTGCTCGACCGCTGCCTCGCAATGAGCGGCAATATCGACGAGAACGCAGTCAGCTCCGCGGCAGGTATTGCCGGCACGGTTCACCTTTTCTCATTCTCAGAGTATATTGCGAATCGTGACCTGACCTCGGCTCTCAATCTTATATCGAAGCTGCACAACGAATCCTGCGATATAGACAGCCTCTGCACCGAGCTGACGCTCCACTTTAGAAACCTGATGGTGGCAAAGACGGTCGAGAACTGCGGCGAGCTGATAGTCTGCTCAAAAGAGGAGCTGCAAAGCCTCAAGGACAGAGCCGCTCGGTTAAAGCTCTCAAAAATACTCGAATGCATTGATATTCTTTGCGAGACTTCAAAAAATATTAAGAACGCCGCAAACAAAAAGATACAGCTTGAAGCGGCGGTCATCAAAATGTGCAGCGGAATTTCGTCCTCGGGCGAAGTGCCGCAGGATATATACGACAGGCTCGACGCCATAGAGAGCAGGCTCCAAAGCGGAGTTGCCGTCAAAGCCGAGCCGAGAGAGCCTGCACTGGCGCATGAAGCTCCGAAGCCGCAGGAGAAACCGACTGTGAAGGCTGCCGAAGCAGCGCCCGTATCGGAGGATCTCCTGCCCGAAGCGCCCGCCGAGCCGGATCTGCCCGACGGCCCGTTTAACAACTGGTCTGAGGTGCTCGAAGCGCTGCAAACCTTTGACATTCCCCTTTACGGCATACTTGCAAATTCCAATGCAGAAATAAAAAACGGCAGAGTTATCATAAATTCCGATAACCCGACCCTGTTTGACTTCATCTGCACCGACACTCACTCAAAGGAGCTTGCAAGAGCGGTTTACAAGGTCATCGGAAAGCGAATGAAGATAGCCGTGGCAAATAAAGAGAAGCCAAAAACTCAGGCGGCGAGCCCGCTTGAGGAGCTTAAAAAGAAGATAAACGATTTTAATAACGGAGGATAAGACTATGAAAGCAAGAATTCCCGGAGGAAGCAGTTCCGGCGGTATGATGAAGAAAATACAGGAAATGCAGGAGAATATGACGAGAATACAGCAGGAGGTCGAAGCGACCGAATTCTCCTCATCAGTCGGCGGCGGCGCAGTGGAGGTTGCCGTCAACGGCGCTCATCAGGTGACTGCCGTTAAGCTCAAGCCCGAGATAGTCGACCCCGAGGATATTGAGATGCTCGAGGATCTCATTATGTCGGCGTTCAACGAAAGCATCCGCAAGGCAAACGAAGCCATGGAGAGCGGAATGGAAAGAGCCAAGGGCGGCCTCTCCATCCCCGGCCTGTTTTAATGGGCAGCTTTACTCCGTCTCTTGAGCAGCTGATAGAGCAATTTGCAAAGCTCCCCTCCGTCGGCAGGAAGAGCGCTCAGAGGCTTGCATTCCATATTCTCGACATGAGCGATGCCGAGGCCGAGAAATTCACTCAGACCATACTTAACGCGAGAAGCTCCATCCATCGCTGCCCCGTCTGCTGTGACTTGACGGACGGCGAACTCTGCACGATATGCGCCTCAAAGGAGCGCGACCGCTCGGTGATCTGTGTTGTGGAGGATCCGAGGGACGTTATCGCAATTGAAAAAACTCATGAATACAACGGGCTTTATCATGTGCTTCACGGCGTTATATCGCCGATGAACGACATTGACCCCGAGGATATCTGCATCAAGGAGCTGATAAGGCGGCTCGGCGACGGCACGGTCAAGGAGATAATCATGGCGACCAACCCGACCGTCGAGGGTGAAGCCACCTCGATGTATATTTCAAGGATAATAAAGCCGCTCGGCGTGAGCGTGAGCAGGCTTGCATACGGCGTGCCGGTCGGAGCCGACCTCGAATACGCCGACGAATTCACCCTGATAAGAGCGCTCGAGGGCAGAAAAGAAATGTAAAGTTTTCCACGAACCTTTACTTTTCCACATCCGCTTTTTAACGCTTTCAACACTGTAAAAAACAGGTAAGTGAATTCTCCCGACTTTTCCACGAGTCAAAAAAGGCTGAATTTTTCAAAATTTCCTTTATTATCAATGGGCGGTCGGATTATCCACATTTTCACCCACCCCTACTAATACTACTATAATACTCTTATATATCCTTTCTATAAGCGCGCGGCGCAGAAATTTCACTTCGACGCCGTCATGCGGCAAACGAATGTGAAAATCTTTTTAAGGAGTAACCGAAATGAAAGTTATTTGTAATTCGATCGAGCTTTCCGAGGCGTGCCAGAATGTTCAGCGTGCCGCTTCGACAAAGACCGCAATACCCGCCATTGAGGGCATACTCATGGTCGCCGAGAACAATATTCTCACTTTGACCGGCTATGACCTCGAGATGGGTATCACCACCTCCATACCCGCAAGGATAGAGGAGGAGGGTCAGCTCGTCCTCAATGCCCACATGTTCAGCGAGACGCTCAGGAAGCTGCCCGGCAGCACCGTGAGCATCGACAGCGACTCAAGGCAGATTGCCTCTATCTCGAGCGGCGAATTCGAGTCCACTCTGATAGGCATTTCGGCTGAAGAATATCCCGAGCTTCCCTCGGTCTCCGGCGGATACACTGTAACTCTCAATCAGGGCATCCTTAAAGATATGGTGAGAAAAACTATTTTCTCCGTTGCAATTAAAGACAGCAAAATAGTCCACACCGGCATCAAATTTGAGATTGAAAAAAATCATATTCGTCTCATTGCCGTTGACGGAGTGCGCCTTGCGATAAGAAATGAGAATATTGAATACGACGGCGAAGAGCTTTCGTTCGTAGTGCCCGCAAAGACTCTCTCCGAGGTGGTCAAGCTCATGGATGACGACGACGCGGATATCGTGATAAGCGTCGGCAAGCGCCATATCGTCTTTGAGATAGGCAGTTATAATATCATTTCCCGTCTGCTTGACGGTGAATTTCTCAACTATAAGGCGGCAATCCCGCCGTCAACCAAGACCGTTGTTTCCGTCGATACCAAGTCGTTCCTTGAGAGTATCGACAGGACCTCGCTCATAATTACCGATAAGATAAAAAGCCCCGTCAAGTGCGTATTCGCCGACGGAATGATAAAGATATCCAGTATGACCTCACTCGGCTCGGCTAACGACAAACTTAGCGCCGATATAGAGGGCGAGAGCTGCACCATCGGCTTCAATAACAAATATATGATAGAGGCTCTCAGAGTCTGTGATACGGATGAGATAAAGATAAAGCTCAACGGCGCTATAGCACCGATACTGCTTGTGCCTGCAGAAGGCGACAGCTTCATCTTCCTTATTCTTCCCGTGAGGCTTAAAAATGAAGATTAAAGCAAGAATAGCTGAAAAGCAGCACGTTACCAAAAAGATAGACACCGATTTCATCAGGCTTGACGCCTTTCTCAAGCTCTGCGATGCCGTTCAGACTGGCGGCCACGCAAAATTTGTGATACAGGGCGGCGAAGTCAAGGTGAACGGCGAGGTCTGCACGCTCAGGGGCAAGAAGCTCAGGAGCGGCGACAGCGCAGAATTTGAGCGGGTAATATATACGGTTGAATAATCCCGAAAGGAACGGAAAAGATGATTATCACCTCACATTCCGTTGAAAAATTCAGAAATATCGGCTCCGTTTCTTTCGTTCCGCACCCGGAAATGAACATCGTTTACGGCGAGAACGGCCAGGGCAAGACCAATATAATCGAGAGCATCTGGCTGATGACGGGCTTCTACAGCTTCCGCACGAGGAAGAATATCCACCTCGTCCAGAGCGGTGAGCAGCAGGCGAGGATAGAGACTTCATTTTATTCTCAGCAGCGCGAGCAGCAGGCAATAATGACCGTTGACAGCCGCAAGGAGCTGGAGCTGAACGGGATAAAAGAGGAATCCCCGCGGGCGATGATGGGCAAATTCTATGCCGTGGTGTTCACTCCGAATACGCTCAGCATTGTGAGGGACGGCCCGTCGGAGCGCCGCAGGATGCTTGATGTGGCGATAAGCCTCGTGAAGCCGAATTATGCGGCGGTGACTTCGAGATATATTCAAACCCTGAAGCACAGAAACGCCCTGCTCAAGAAATACGCTCAGCGGCCGTTTGCGGATGAATATTTCATCCCGTGGAACGAGGAGCTGGCGAGGCTCGGCGCGAGAATAATCAAATATAGGCTCGATTATATCGAGAAATTCTCGGCTGTTGCGGGCAATATCTATGACGGCATCAGCTCCGGCAGAGAGATGCTCACATTCCGCTATGATTTCTCGGCGGAGAATATGACCGAGGATGAGATAAAGCAAAAACTGCTCTCGGAGCTTGAGAGGACTAAAGAATCCGACCTCAGGCGGCTTTACACCGCCGCAGGTCCGCATTCGCACGACCTGCTGCTCTATCTCGACGGAAAAGAGGCGTCGGTCTACGGCTCGCAGGGGCAGCAGCGCTCATGCGCCATTGCAATGAAGCTCGGCGAGGCCTCCATAATCGAAAAAATCACGGGCGAATGCCCCGCCGTGCTGCTCGACGACGTGATGAGCGAGCTTGACGAAGGCAGGCAGAAATATATATTGAATTATCTTAATAATTGGCAGGTATTCATCACCTGCTGCGATCCGTCGCAGCTCCTGCGCTCAGAAAAGGGCAAGACCTTTGAAGTTAAGGGCGGGCGGATAAACGAATTGGAGTAAAAAATGTATCTTCATCTCGGAATGAACAAAGTAATAGTCTTTGACGATATAATCGGGATATTTGACCTCGATAACACCACTGTATCAAAAAATACCCGCGACTACCTCGCAAAGGCCGAGAAAGCGGGGATCGTAGAGAACGTGTGCTATGATCTGCCGAAATCCTTTATAGTCTGCCGCAACAAAGATGGCGAGAATAAGGTTTATATCGCCCAAATATCTTCTACAACGCTGCTCAAGAGGACCGGATTTGTCGACAGTTTAAGCAACAAATAAAAAATATTAAAAAAGTTTTAAAAAACTATTGACAAACGTCGAAAGATGTAATATAATAGTCGAGCATTCAAGAAACGCCGTTGCGTTTTTTAGTCGGTGTTGATGACGTTGAGGGTCCACCCGTTCCCATCCCGAACACGGTAG
>FR888230.1:105457-161752 GCA_000431775.1 Clostridium sp. CAG:413
GATTTAGCTGCCCAATAGGGCGGCTATTTCATTTTTAAATTGCTTTTTCATTTTAATAACAGAAATACCGTATCTCACACGAGATACGGTATTTTGCTTAATATAATGTTATTCAAGCGCCGAGAGGACTTTGGCAATGCGGGCAAGATCATCCTTATCATAGAAGTCAATCTCGAGCGTGCCGCTCTCCTTGCCGCTCTTGGTGACAACCTTCGCCTTTCTGCAAAGGGAGTTGTTGAGCGAAAGCTCCACCTCGTCAAAGAAAGAATTGCGGGCAGCCGTTTTTTTCTTCTTCTCTTTTTTCTCGGCGGTGAGGGCTTTGACCAGCTTCTCTGTCTCACGCACGGAGAGACCTTTCTCCATGACTGTTTTTGCGGCAAATATCGCCGTTTTTTCGTCGTCTATGGCTGCAAGGGCGCGGGCATGACCTGCGGAGAGCTTGCCCTCCCTGACAGCGTCTATGACCTCCTGCGGGAGCCTTAGCAGCCTAAGAGCGTTTGCAACGGCGGGTCTTGATTTGCCGACACGCCGGGCAGCCTCCTCCTGAGTCAGGTCAAAATCCTTGATGAGGCTTGCAAAACCGTAGGCCTCTTCAATAGGGTTAAGGTCTTCACGCTGTAAATTTTCTATAAGAGAAATTACAGCTGCTTCGTCATCGGTCAATTCCTTAATTATAACGGGGACTTGGGTCAGACCCGCAATGCGGCTCGCTCTCCAGCGCCTTTCGCCGGCAATGAGCTGATATCCGCCGCCGATGATCGGTCTGACAAGCAGCGGCTGCAACACACCGTGCTGAGCGATGGAATCCGTAAGCTCCGAGAGGGCGGCTTCGTCAAACTGTTTCCTCGCCTGCTCCTTATTCGGCTCGATATCCATTATATCGAGTTTAACGGGCTGAATTGAGTTATTTTCTTCTATAGAATTATCTGCAAGCAGTGAGCCAAGACCCCTGCCGAGTCCGTTCTTTTTGGGTGCCATGTTATATCCCCTTTCCGTTGAGCTTCAAAAATTCGTCCGCGAGAGCCGAATATGCGCTGCTCCCCTTTGACGAGCGGTCGTAATACATTACAGGCTGACCGTAGCTCGGCGCCTCCGAAAGCCTGACATTCCTCGGGATAAAGGTCGAATAGACTTTCTTTGGAAAGCACTTTTTGACCTCGTCCACCACCTGCTGAGTGAGATTGAGCCTGCCGTCATACATGGTGAGCAGCACGCCTTCGATCTCAATATAGGGATTATAGAGCCTTTTGACAGTCCTGACGGTCGAGATAAGCTGCGCCAGACCCTCGAGGGCGAAAAATTCGCACTGGATGGGCACCATCAGCGAATCCGCAGCGCAAAGGCCGTTTAAGGTGATAAGCCCGAGCGAGGGCGGGCAATCGAGCAAAATAAAGTCAAATTCATCCTTGACCGGGGCAATTGCGGTCTTTAATTTTGATTCGCGCTTGTCTATATCGACAAGTTCAAGCTCCGCACCCGCAAGATCCATGCTTGAAGGCATGACGGAGACATTGTCAAACTCGGTTTTGATTATTGCTTCCCTTGCGGGGCAGCCGCCGATAAGTACATTATATGACGACTTCGCAAGCTCACGCTTATTGATGCCGAAGCCGCTGGTGGAGTTGCCCTGCGGGTCGATATCAATGAGCAGAGTCTTATATCCCTTTGCGCCGAGTGCGGCGGTCAGGTTAACGGCGGTCGTAGTCTTGCCGACGCCGCCTTTTTGGTTAACTATTGCAACTGTTTTCGCCAAAATCATCTCTCCCGCTGTGTTTTTTATGGGGTAAGATACAGTATAACATATTGCGGCGCAAAATAAAAGCTTTTTATATAAAAATTAATGTTTCACGTGAAACAGCAAGGAGGGCAGACCGTGAAGCCTGCCCTCCCTGCCGAATGTGGGTGTGAAAGAGAAAGATATGGTATGGAAGATGTCAGATTTAAGCGGAGGAGCGCTTCGTTCTGATAACGCAGCTCCGAGTTTTTGGTATGCGGACGATATACTCTATATATTCATCCGTTTCGCTCTTGGCGGAATCCGCCTCTATCCCCGCCCGCCGCATGGTGTCGACGGCGTGATTCAGGGTATTTACAAAGATGCGGACATCCTTGAAGAGCTTGACTGTCGGTTTTTTGCTTGATTTATCGGCGGAGAGCATTTGGTCGATCAGCTTCTCGCTCTCGGCTACGTTCAATCGCTTGTCCGAAATTATGGAGAGCGCGCGGTCGAGCTGCGCTCGGGTCGGCAGGCGCAGCAGCGCTCTGGCATGGCGCTCGGTCAGACCCTCCTGAGTTATCTTGAGGCGGACATCCTCGGGCAGTTTCAATAGCCGCAGTTTATTTGAGATAGTGGGCGCCGCCTTGCCGAGCTTGCGGCAAACGTCGTCGCGGCTCATATTAAAATCGACTATCAGCTTCTCAATGGCGCTCGCCTCCTCAAAGAAGCCGAGGTCGCTTCGCTGCATATTCTCGATAAGGGCGAACAGCGCCGACTTCTCGTCGCTCGCCTCCATTATTATACACGGTATCAGCGAAATGCCGACCAGCCTTGAAGCCCTAAGCCGCCGCTCGCCTGATATCAGCTCATAATTACCGCTTGCATTGACCCGCACGGCTATCGGCTGAATTATGCCGTTTTGCCTGATGCTCTGCGCCAGACCCTCAAGCTCATCGAAATCGAAGCGTGAACGAGGCTGATTCGGGTTCGGATAAATATCCTCCTGCGGGATCAGTATTATCTGACCGCCTATTTTATATTTAGCGCTTTTCAATAATTGACCCCCCGTCGGTTTCGTTACCTTGATGATAACACTCGGCGGAGGGTTTGTCCAGCTTTTTCGTGCGCCCGAAAGCGACACTTAACTGCATATTCGATTAAAATCAAAGGGGTTTTTTGGCGATTTGAGCGGACGGACGAGGATATTTCGGCGGAATTTGCGAAATCTTTTTGATAATGATCAGTGTTCTTTCGCCGCCGTCGGAGAGAGTGAAGCTCTTTTGACCGACGGTTTTGCCGCCGAGGATCGATATCGCTTTCTCGGCGAGCTGCAACTCCTCCTGAGCCTTGGCGCTTTTCATTGCTACGAATGTGCCGCCGACCTTGACAAAAGGAAGACAGTATTCGCAAAGCACATTGAGAGCGGCGACCGCGCGGGAGCAGACGATATCGTATTGCTCACGGTAAGCGTGGTCTTTGCCCGCCTCCTCGGCTCTGGCGTGGAGCGTCTCGGCACTCAGCGAGAGTTTATCGAGCGTCGAAGCGACATAGGCGAGCTTTTTGGCGGTGCTGTCCACCATAGTCAGGCGGATATCGGGGCGGGCTATCAGCAGCGGCAGCCCCGGGAAGCCTGCGCCCGTGCCGAGATCGAGCACTTTTGCGCCCTGCGGCACTTCAACGGCGGAGAGCAGCGAGAGACTGTCTGCAAAATGCTTGACTACCACCTCATTCGGCTGAGTGATGGCGGTCAGGTTCATTGTTTTATTCTGCTCGATGAGCAGCAAAGCAAGCAAATCGAATTTATCGAGCATATCTTCGCTGAGGTCAACGCCCAAAGAGGCAGCGTTGCTGCTCAGCAGCTCTTTATTTATCACCATTAATACCGTTCCTCTCAAGATAGATAAGCAGCACCGAGATATCCGCGGGCGAAACGCCGGAGATGCGGGAGGCCTGACCGACCGTCTCAGGTCTGATCTTGCCGAGCTTCTCAATTGCCTCAAGGCGCAGACCCGTTATCGCCGAATAATCGAGGTCGTGCGGCAGGCGCTTGACCTCGAGGCGGTGCAGCTCATTTATCTGCATCTGCTGCCTTTTGATATAGCCCTCATATTTGATGTCGATCTCCACCTGCTCAAATATCTCCCTCGGCAGGTCGGGGCGGAATTTATCGAACGGGGCGAGCGCGGCGTAATCCACCTGCGGGCGGCGCAGCAGTTCAGCCATTTTAACGCCTTTCTCAAGCGGAGATGTTTCACGTGAAACAAGCATTTCATCGAGCTGCGGAGTTTTAGGTATCGACAGCTCCTCAACTCTCTTGCGCTCGGCGGCTATCAGCTCCAGCTTGCGGCGGAAGCGGGCATAGCGCTCCTGCGGCACAAGCCCGGCGCGGTAGCCAATTTCGGTCAAGCGGCGGTCGGCGTTATCCTGGCGCAGGATGAGGCGGTATTCGGAGCGAGAGGTCATCATTCTGTAGGGGTCGGAGCAACCCTTGGTGACGAGATCGTCGATGAGCGTGCCGATATATGAAGTGGTGCGGTCGAGAATGACAGGCTCTTTGTCGAAGAGCTTCAATGCGGCATTCATGCCCGCCACAAGCCCCTGAGCGGCGGCTTCTTCGTAGCCGCTCGAGCCGTTGAACTGCCCTGCGCCATAAAGACCGGGGAAATCCTTAAATTCAAGGGTCTGACGGAGCGAAAGCGGATCGACGCAATCGTATTCAATAGCGTATGCTGTGCGGAGAAATTCGGCGTGCTCAAGACCGGGTATACTGTGGACTATTCGGAGCTGAACATCCTCCGGCAGGGAAGAAGAAAGCCCCTGCAAATACATTTCGTCAGTTTTAGCTCCGCACGGCTCGACAAATATCTGATGTCGCTCCTTCTCGGCGAAGCGGACTATTTTATCCTCAATGCTCGGGCAATAGCGGGGGCCGATGCCGTCGATTTTGCCCGAATACAGGGGCGAGCGGTGCAGATTCTCAAGAATGACCTGCTTGGTCTCGGCGCCCGTGTAGGTTATGTAGCAGGGCTCGGTATTCCTGACCTCAATGCCGCTGTCGTAGGAGAAAACGGCGGGGTGCTCGTCGCCAAACTGCGGCTCGAGGCGGTCGATATCGACGCTGCGGCGATTCACGCGGGGCGGAGTGCCCGTTTTGAAGCGGCGGGTGGGCAGACCGAGGCGCTTGAGCGAAGCGGCAAGCTCGGTTGCGGGAAACATCCCGTCGGGGCCGCTCTCGTATGAAACGTCACCGATATAGACCCTGCCCGCGAGAAAAGTGCCCGTGGCGAGGATGACGGCCTTGGCTCTATGGAGAGCCTCAAGGCGGGTACGCAGCACCCATTCGCTGCCGTCACGGGTGATATCGACTATTTCCGCCTGGCGGAGGTAGAGATTTGGGGTGCGTTCGAGCACGCCCTTCATATAGTCGGAGTAGGCTCGGCGATCCACCTGGGCGCGGGGGCTGTGGACGGCGGGACCTTTGCCGAGATTGAGCATACGGCTTTGCAGGGTGTTTTTATCCGCAGCGACGCCCATTTCGCCGCCGAGAGCGTCTATCTCGCGCACGAGGTGACCCTTTGATGTGCCGCCGATCGAGGGATTGCACGGCATATTGCCGACCCAGTCGAGATTGACGGTGAAAACGGCGGTCTTGCAGCCGAGGCGCGCCGAGGCAAGCCCCGCTTCGATACCTGCGTGGCCTGCGCCGATCACGGCGACGTCATAATTTTCAGCATTGTATTTCATATTTTCTCCAAAAGAAAAATCATTTGTTAATTTGGGTCGTTTGCCTGTTGAGACAGAGGGGTTATCGGTTGGATTTCGGCAAAACTCCCTCAGTCCTTCGGGCAGCTCCCTCGTCAAAGGGAGCCTAAGAGGTGGGCAACAGTTTAATACTGCGGCATTGTGCAAACTCCGGCGGGCGAACGCAGGTCGCCCCTAGACAGTTTCATATTATGGTGCTGTGCAAATTCCGGCGGGCGAACGCAGTTCGCCCCTACCGTTGTAAAACCGATTTTTTATTGTAACTCTCAGGACATCGAAAACTCAGAAATTATTTAAAAAGGAACGAGCCTTCCCTTTCGGGAAGGCTCTCTTTTAAGCATAAATATAGGTAAGCTTATGCTTCTTCCTGCTGTTTCTTTGCGAAGCACTCGCTGCAATAAACAGGTCTGTCCTCACGCGGCTTAAAGGGAACTTTAGCAACTCCACCGCAGGAATCACAGGTAGCCTCAAACCACTCACGCTCTCCGCGGGTAGCGTTCTTGCGTGCGTCGCGGCAAGCCTTGCAGCGCTGGGGCTCGTTTACGAAACCTTTCTCGGCGTAGAACTCCTGTTCACCGGCCGTGAAAACGAATTCGTTTCCGCATTCCTTGCAGATGAGAGTTTTGTCTTCGTACATGATAGTTAACCTCGCTTGAAAAAATTTTTCGCCCTTGGGCGGAATCGCACCGCCACCTTTGATGAACAACGCTCTGCTTTAAGCTACGGGGGCATATTAAGCTCTGAGAGCCATTTTACAGCTTTGAGCGTATCTTTTTACGTATACGCTGCACGGCGTTATCGACTGACTTTGCGCTCGTGCCGAGGATCTCGGCGATCTGGGCATAGCTCTTCTCCTCCAGCATGAGGTCGAGCACTCGGCGCTCATAGACCGAAAGGGCGCTGTCCACTATCCGCCACAGCTTCGCGGGGGCGGCCGCTTCGTCGATAATATTTTCGGGATTTGAGGCGTGGTCGGTAAGCTGCTCATCGTCAATGGGCACTGCGCCGGTCAGCGGGGAATTCGCCGCGCTGTTATTCCTGTTGAACGCATTTATCATACGATTCTTGATACAGACCGAGGCGTAGGCCTTGAACGGTACGCCCTTGGACGGGTCAAACTTCTTGACCGCCTCGAGGAAGCCGAGCATACCCTCCTGCACCAGATCCTCATCGGAGATACGCACCTGAGCGAAACCGGCCGCCTTTGCCTTGGCAATGGGCATGACGGTAGCAATGAGCATTGCCATGGCCTTGTCGTTGCCAGCCGCAGCGAGCGCCGCAAGCTCATTTTCATCCATATCTCTCAGAGCGTTTTCCGGCATTGCTGAACCTCTCAAAATCCTCTTACGAATAATAATAAGCTAATTTTTGAATTTTGTCAACAACTTTTTTGCCGTTTGGTTAAAATATTTTTGTTAATAGTGACAAATATTTTTTATATCCCAATATATTGTGCTTTATTCGCCGGAAAATCCTATTCCTCTCGATGCCGCAGCCCCGCAATTCATCAGTGAAGCCCTCGTTACGGAGCGCTTGCCGTATTTTGCGCGTATGCCGTCAACGCTCGCAAGGCGGGTCGGATACCCCCCGACGCACGCAAAAAAATACGGATCACAGTGCAAAACAGCTTTTTCCGCTCTTGTCATTTTCGAATTTATTCATAGAACATTTGTTCTATAGATATTTTAGCCCTTTTCTTTAGATTTGTCAAGAGGTAATTTTTTAACCCGGCATAAATGCGGGATGCGCTTTTAAAATATAATCGGGGGGCGATAAAAACGGACGAAAAAACACGCACGCTCTGGCGTGTGACGGCGGTTTTGGCGGCGGAGCTTGCACTTTTGGCGCTCATCGTGTCGCTCACGGGCGGCCGGTCGCTTGCAATGTGTCTCGGGTGCAGCGGCGAGCGTGTGGCGGCGGTGCAGCGGCAGCTCGGGCGGCTCGGGCTTTATGACGGCGAGATAAGCGGGCTTTACGACCTCGGCACACGGCGCGGAGTTAAAAATTTTCAGAGGGAACACGGCCTTGACCCGAGCGGAGAGGCAAACGGCAGGACCGCAGCTGTTCTCGGGCTGAGCACGGCGAACTGCGAATGCTTCGGCGGCGAAACGGAGCTGCTTGCCCGATATATCCAGCTGCGGCACGGCGCATACGGGCTGCCGGGTATGCTCGCCTTCGCGCGGCAGACCCTCGAGGAGCAGCCGTCGCTTGCCGCTATCGTCGGGAGCGAGCCGAGGCTTTGGCGGGAGCTGCTTGCGGCCGAGCCGACCTCGCAGGCATACGAAGCGGCGTTTGAATCCCCTACAATGTCGCCGAAAAATTGCACGTGCCCTCGCCTCCATTGTGTAAAGGGAGGCGGCGCGACAAAGTCGTGACGGAGGGGTTGTCGATTGAATCTCAGCAAAAACTCCGAATCATATATTTTTCTCCGAATTCGGTTTAATAGGTATGGTCGCAGACCTCAAGAATTTTGCGGCGCAGGGCGAGAAAATCCTCGAGAGCCTGTGGCTTGTTGTTGGGATTTCTGAGCAGTGCGGCGGGGTGGAAAGTGCCCATGAAGAGGATGCCGCCTTTCTCGATGAATTCGCCGTGCTGCTTGGTGACCTTGAAATTCTTGTCGATGAGCTTCTGAGCCGAGATCCTGCCGAGGCAGACGATTATTTTCGGGCGCAGCAGCCTTGTTTGCTCGCGTAGCCACTGAATGCAGCCGTCCTGCTCCTCGGGGAGCGGGTCACGGTTCTTCGGGGGGCGACATTTTACGATATTCGCAATATAGATATTCTTTTTGCGGTCGAGGTCGACTGCGTCGAGGTATTTGTCGAGCAGCTTGCCTCCCCTGCCGACGAACGGCTCACCTTGCAGATCCTCATTCTCGCCGGGACCCTCGCCGACAAAAAGCACCTCGGCGTTCTCGTTGCCCACGCCGAAAACAAGATTTGTCCTTGTTTCGCACAGGTCGCATTTGCGGCAGCCCATGCAATCCGCTTTAAGCTGTTCCCAAGTCTCATACATTGCCGCTGTCACCTCGTTTTTCAAATATTTCTTTGGCTCGCGCAGCGTCGAGAGCGATTTGAGCGCTCAGAGCCTCGACGGAGCCGAATTTTTGCTCATCTCTTATAAAATCAAGCAGCGAGACCTTGATGACCTGACCGTAGAGATCGCCGGAGAAGCCGATGATGCAGGTCTCGCTGCGGAAATCTTCATTCTCAAAGGACGGGCGAAGCCCGATATTGGTAACGGAGGGGTAGCGAACACCGCCGACCGTTGTAAATGAGGCGTAAACGCCTTTGCGGGGTCTGACAAAATCCGGCTCGAAGCGCTGATTTATCGTTGGCGCGCCGAGCAGATGCCCTCGGTGATAACCGCTCACGACGGGGGCGCTGTAGCTGAATTCCCTGCCGAGCATGGCGTTTGCGAGGGGGATATCGCCCTGCTCCACGGCAAGGCGGATGCGTGAGGAGCTGATAGGCTCGCCGCCGAGATCGACATGGTCACTGATGTGCAGCTCGACGCCGAATTCATCGCACAGATCACGAAGTTCGCGGCAGCCGCCCTCGTTGCCCCTGCCGAAGCGATAATTCCAGCCGCAGCATACGGCGGCGGCGTTCAGCCGCTTGAGCAGAATTTCCTCGAAAAATTCACGGCAGGTGAGGTTCATAATTTCCTTGAACGAAATATATTCAAATTTAACGCCTATTTCGGTGAGCAATCTTTCTCTCTCGGCGCTTTGGAGTATCTCGGGCGGCGCCTGACCCGTGAGGGCGAGCATCGGGTGCGAATCGAAAAGGAGCGCAAGAGGAACAAGCCCGCACTCCTTCATCGAAAGAGCGCAGGCTATGACTGACATATGACCTTTGTGTAGCCCGTCGAAGCTGCCGAGAGCGACGGCGGTTTTATCTTTGAAAATCATATTTTTAAGGATTCTTATTTCTTCTTGAACTGCATCTTCATGCGCTGCTCCTTGGAGAGGATGCGCTTGCGGAGCCTGAGCGACTCGGGGGTGACCTCAAGCAGCTCGTCGTCCTTGATGAATTCCATGCACTGCTCAAGGCTCATCACGGTGTGCGGCACAAGGCGCAGAGCGTCGTCGGAGCCGGAGGCGCGGGTGTTGGTCAGGTGCTTCTGCTTGCAGACGTTGCAGACGACGTCCTCATTCTTGGCGCTTTCGCCGACTATCATGCCCTCATAGACTTCAACGCCCGCGGGGATGAAGAGGCGGCCTCTGTCCTGAGTGTTGAAAAGACCGTATGCGGTGCTAACGCCCGTCTCATGGACGACTATCGAGCCGCGCTCGCGGGTCTGGATATCGCCTTTATACGGCTCATAGCCGTTGAAGAGCTGATTCATGATGCCGTTGCCGTTGGTGTCGGTCAGGAATTCGGCACGGTAGCCGATGAGACCTCTTGCGGGAATCTTGAATTCAAGGTGGGTCGAGCCGCCCTGACGGGAGCCCATATTCTCAAGCTCGCCCTTGCGGGAGCCGAGCTTCTCAATGACGGCGCCGACATACTGCTCGGGCACTTCGACGATGAGCAGCTCCATAGGCTCGAGGAGCTGACCGTTCTGCTCCTTGAATATGACCTTGGGGCGGGATACCTGGAATTCATAACCCTGGCGGCGCATTGTCTCGATGAGGATGGAGAGGTGAAGCTCTCCCCTGCCCGAAACCTTGAAGGTATCGGTGCTGTCGGTCTCCTCAACTCTCATGCTCACGTTTGTCTCGACCTCTTTGAAGAGGCGGTCGCGCACGTTGCGGGAGGTGACGAATTTGCCCTCTCTGCCGGCAAACGGGCTGTCGTTGACCATGAAATTCATCGAGATGGTGGGCTCGTCTATCTTTATGAAGGGCAGCGCCTCGACCTTCTCGGGGTCGCAGGCGGTCTCGCCGATGTTGATGCCCTCGATGCCTGAGACGCAGATGATGTCGCCTGCCTCGGCCTCCTCGCATTCAACTCTGTTAAGACCCTCGAACTGATAGAGGCGGGAGATGCGGACATTCTGCACCGAGCCGTCGGTCTTGCAAAGCGAGACCTGCTGGCCTCTCTTTATCCTGCCGCGCTCGACTCTGCCGACGCCGATCCTGCCGACGTAATCGTCGTAGTCAAGGCTCGAAAAGAGCACCTGAAGCGGGCCGTCGGGGTCGCCTGTGGGCGGGTCGATATTCTTGAGAATGGCGTCAAAGAGCGGCTGCATATTGCCGCTTCTGCAATTGGGGTCGAGGCTCGAGTAGCCGTCCTTCGCGCTGGCGTAGACGACGGGAAAATCGAGCTGATCCTCCTCCGCGCCGAGGTCGATGAAGAGGTCAAGCACTTCGTCGACGACCTCATAGGGGCGGGCGTTCGGGCGGTCGATCTTGTTGATAACGACAAGCACCTTTTTCTTGAGATTGAGCGCCTTTTTAAGCACGAATCTCGTCTGGGGCATACAGCCCTCAAATGCGTCGACGAGCAGCACGACGCCGTCGACCATCATCAGTATACGCTCGACCTCGCCGCCGAAATCGGCGTGACCCGGGGTGTCAACGATGTTTATCTTGGTGCCTTTGTAGTGGACTGAGGTATTCTTTGAGAGGATGGTTATGCCGCGCTCACGCTCAAGGTCGTTGGAGTCCATGACTCTCTCGGCGACCTGCTCATTCTCACGGAAGGTGCCGCTCTGCTTGAGCAATTCATCAACGAGAGTGGTCTTGCCGTGGTCAACGTGGGCGATAATGGCTACGTTTCTTAAATCTTTTTTTGCGGACAAGGGAAATTCACCTGTTTCTTTCTGTATAGGATAACCGTGCGAGGCGATCATTCGATCACGATGCCGGAATTTTTACGTTTTTCTTCAAGGGCGCTGAGCATATCCGCCTTCTCCTTGCCGGCGATCTTATAGAAGAACATCGGGATGCTGCAAAGCAGCAGGCTGACGCCGGGGACGATGGAGACGAGCGAGAACATTGCGAAATTCTGAGTCCTCGTAAGCTCGGTGGCGGCCATGATGACCTGGGAATTCAGCATATCCTCGGGCTTGAGGCCGATGAACATATACATCAGCACTATGCCGCAGGTAGCGAAGGCGTTGCCCAGCTTGTTGACGAAGCCTTGGCAGGCTGAGCCGAGGGCGTTGTCGCGGAAGCCGGTTTTAAGCTCCATATAGTCGAGGCAGTCGCCTATCATCGCATAGGATATGACGTTCAGCACGCCGAGTGGGATGCAGGAGACGAGCACGAACGGGATGCAGAGATAGAGATTGCCGCTGAACCAACCGATAAGGGTGGTGAAGATGCTCGCAACGAAGCCGAGCAGGCAGGTGGTGATGACTATCTTTTTATAGTCGAATTTCTTCATCAGCAGCGGCATGAAGAGCATTGCGCCGAACATACCGACTATGGCACAGACCTGGAATATGGTCTTGACGCTCGAGACGCTGGCGGAGATGAGAGCGGTTTTCTCCTCAATAGGCATATCGGGGGTTATCTCGGGGCCGATATAGAAGGCATAGCGGGCGACGTGGATAGCCGCAGCCTGAACCATATATCTGCCGCTGGAGAGGACGCCCATCAGGATGACAAGCATGAGGGGCTTGCACTTAAATATCCTCGTGAGCTGCGACGGCTCGCCCGGCGCGCGCTTCTTATCGGGGATAACGACTCTTTCTTTGACGTGGAAATAGGAGTTGACATAGAGGACTATGCCGATAGCGACGGTGACAGCGGCGATAATGAGATAACGCTGCTTATCGTAGGCTATCGGGTCGGAGGTGTCGAGCAGCTTGGGCAGCAGGAAGCCTGCGGCGAGGAAAAGCACCTCGGGCACGGCCGAGCCTACGCCGTTTACCGTCCTGCCAAGCGAAATGACGGAGCCTCTCTCGGCCGCGTCGGGGGTCAAAACATTCGGCAGGCTCCAGAAGGGAACGTCCGCCATGGTGTATATCATGCCCCAGAACACATAGGTTATCGCCACATAGACCATCATGCCCGTCTTGCTCAGCCCGGCGGGGCTGTAATACATGAGCACGGTGAGGACGGCTATCGGAACGGCGGCAAAAAGGATATAGGGCTTCATCTTGCCCCACTTGGTGGTGTGGCGGTCGACTATCATGCCCATGAGCGGGTCGTTGATTGCGTCCCACACTCTGGCGAGGAGCATGAGAAGAAGGACAAAGAGAAGCGGCAGCTGCAAAACGTTGACATAATAGTCGCTGACATAGCTCGACATCATGGCGTATATCATGCCCTGCCCGCCTGCGCCTACGGCAAACATCCACAGCTCTTTTTTGCTGAGGTATTTCTTGCTTTCCATGCGATAACTCCTTCCGAATCCGGTATTTGTCAGGGTACGGTAACTGCTGAAATAAACACAACAATGGAGCTGCTTACTTTGATTAAATAAACAGCTCCATCTCGCTAAAAATTATTCGCCTTTCATCTCAAGGAGCTTGACCTTGCCGTCATAGGAGGCCTGGCTGACCTTGATGGAGTCGAAGATAGCAGCCTTGATATCGTCCTCGGTAGCGCCGAGCTCTTCGCTGTACTTCCTGTCGATAAAGAGGTTGAGAGCCATGATATCGGCAAGTCCGTCAACGTCGATACCGCTCTGGATGCCCTTTGCGGCGAATTCCTTCTTGACCTTGCCGAGACCCATACGCATCATCCATGCGGGGATGCTGACTATCTTTCTGTTATCGCCCATGCCTCTGGCGGCATAGACTATCTTGAGGAATTCCTTCCAGGTCATGTTATACATGCTGATGGGCCATGCCTTTGCGCCCTTGGATTTCTCGGCCGCGCCGACGATGACCTGACCGACCTGACGGACGGTGAGCATTGCGGTGCCGCCGCCCGGATACATGGTGCAGGGCAGCTTATCCATCATCTTTATCTGCTCGATAAGTATGACCCAAACGGGCTTTCTGCCGGGCTGAGTGCCGAAGATGTAGGGCAGCTCAAGCACGGAGACGTCGAAGTTGTCATCCGCGAAGGAGAATGCGACGTTCTCCTGATCGATACGGCTCTTGATGTAAGGATGCTTCTCGGTGAGCTTCATATCGGGGCGGGTCTTCGCAAGATATGAGAAGTAGGAGCCGAGGATAACAGCCTTCTTGAGGCCGGCTTCCTTACAAAGGGGCAGGATCCTCTTGAGGGGAGCGATGTTATACTTGTAGTAAGCGTCGTAGACGGGAGCGGGGAACTCGACTCTCTCATCAACGCCTGCGGCGAAGACGAAGCAATCGTAGCCCTTGATCATCTCTCTGATCTCGTCGTCGGTCTTTTCATAAATGTTGCAGAATTCGATCTCCATCTCTTTGGGGATGGGTGCTCCTTCGGGAAGGGGGGGAAGAGCAACGCTCTTGACCTCGTGGCCTCTCTCGATGAAGATTCTTGCAGCTTCGCAGCCGAGCAGGCCGGTGCCGCCGATCATGAATACTTTCATTTTTTTCCTCCTTGGCGATGAACACACCGCCGAATATAATACTCTATAATAATATAACTAAAAGGGCGATTAGTCAAGAGAAACAGCGAAAATATACCTTCAAAATCAAAAGGAAGTTTACATATCCGTGCAGATTGTAACACTTTTGTAATTGCGCTTTTTTACATAATGTGCTATACTTCTTTTATGTAACCGATAATTCGCCGAATTTCGGCCGTAAAATCAGGGAAATATATGCGGAGAACCGCTTTTTGAAAGGAAAATATAGATGGCGGCAAAAAATATTACATTTAAGAAAAAACGCCCGATAAACCGCACCACCGCAGCCGCGATATGCATCATAGCGGCGGCAGTGCTCGTCGCCGTGGCGGTGATAGCCGTGCTGCACGGGCGCTCCGACGGCAATAAAGACAGCGAAAACAAGAGCTGGCAGTTCACCGTGCCCGACGGCTTCGCCAATGTCTCGGATATCAAGAGCCTCAACGAGACTATGGCGGTGTTCACCGACGCCAAGACGGGCAAAAAGGGCCTGATGACCCTCGGCGGCGAGATAACAGAGAAAGCCGAACACAACGACTTCACCGTTTGCAGCGATCAGTGGCGCAACTACCGCTACATTGCGGACAGCCCCCGCTCGGAGTATCCCCTGCTTGTGGACGCCGAGAGCGGCACGGTCACCAATCGGCAGTATCACGGTGTGACCTCGCCCGAGAGAGTACCCTGCTGGAGCGACGCGGGCAAGCATCTCGCGTGGACGGACGGCAAGGGCTACGCGGGTGAGATAAAGAGAAACGAATTGCCGCTTCAGCCCGGGCTTTACCCCGTCGCGTCCTCCCTTGCGGAGAGCGCAAAGTGGGGCTATGTCGGCGCGGAGCTTAAATTGGAGATACCGCTGAATTACGACGCCGCAAAGGATTTCGCCAGCGGCGTTGCGGCAGTCCGCCAAGGCGAAAAATGGGGCTATATCAACGAGAGCGGCGTCACGGTCATACCCTTTGACTTCGAGAGCGTCTCCGAGCTTGACGCAATGAGCGGCAACACGGCGTTCACATTCCGAAACGGCGTTGCGCCCGTCAAAAAGAACGGGATTTACGGCGTTGTGAATACCTCGGGAGAGACGGTCGTCGGCTTTGAATTCGCGGCGATCCTGCCCGGCGACGGCGGAGTATTCATTGCGAAATACGACGGAAAATGGGGCATCCTCACCGTAGATAAAAAATATCTTGAGCAGACCACCGAGCCCGCCACGGAGCAGACGACCGACGGCGGTGCGACCCTCGCAGCGGGCAGATATCTCGTCAAAACGGCGGGCAGCGTGCTCAATATGCGAGCCGAGGCGGCGGCAGGCTCGAGCGTCGTGGGCAAGATCCCGAACGGCACGGATGTGACCGTGGTCAGCGCCGTGCAGGGTTGGGCTTATATCGACTACAACGGGCTGAAGGGCTGGGTCAGCGCCGATTACCTCATTGAGGTGGTCGAGGCAACGACCGTGCAGACTGCGCAAATACAAACAACAACTCAAAAAAGCGTATAATTTTGCAACGGGTCAAAAAAGCAGTTGACAAATTTGATGAAATCAGTTACAATGTAATAGCGTGATATTGCATCACGCATCTGCATTTGTGAGCAACAATGTCAGAGCCATCCGATAAAAGACGGAGAACGACCTATCGTTCTCCGTCTTTTATCTCTGTAGAGTTGCGGAGCTTTGACCGACGTATGACTGCGGATATTCCCAAAAACCCGCAGTTGCTCTCGCCTCCCTCGTCAGAGGGAGCTACATTAAAAAGTTTTTCACAAGCCCGACCGCGAGGCTGACCGCGCCGCAAACGACCATTACGAGTATCGGATTCAGCTTGAATTTACGCAGCGCAAAGAACGCCGCCGCAAAGAGAATAAGCCCAAGCCATTGGATATTTGAAACGCTTATCACTCCCGAGGCAAAAACGACGTTTATCAGTATCGTCAGCCCGGCCGAAGCTATGAGAGCCACCACAGCGGGGCGCAGGCTGCCAAGCACATTCTGCACAACGGAAACGCTCCTGTACTTCATATAGACGAGAGCAAGCAGCGAAACAATGACGCACGAGGGCAGTATGCACCCGAGAGTAGCCACAACGGCGCCCGCAACGCCCGCTATCCTGACCCCGACAAAGGTCGCGGAATTGATGGCGATGGGGCCGGGGGTCATCTCGGCGATCGTGATAAGATCGGTGAATTCGCTCATGGTGAGCCAGCCGTATTTCTCGACAACGCTGCTTTGGATTATCGGCATGGCCGCGTATCCGCCGCCCACGCTGAAGAGACCGACCTGGAGAAAGCTGAGAAAAAGCTCAAGATATATCATTGCGCTTCCTCCTGACGAACTTGATACATTCTATAATAATGCCAACCGCGGCGCAGGCGAGGATGATGATTATCACATTCACGCCGAAGAAGAATGTGGCGGCGAAAGCGGCTATCATCACGATGATATGCACCGCCGAGCGCTCCGTAACGACCTTTTTCCCGAGAGAAAAGACCACGTCGAGTATCACGGCGGCAACGCCCGCCTGCATCCCCTTGAGGACGAGGGCGACATATTCGTTGCTTGCGAACGCGGAGTAAAAGAGCGAGATAACCGAGAGTATCACCATCGGCGGAATGACCGTACCGAGCACGGCGACAAGCATACCGATGAAGCCCGCCACGCGCCAGCCGACGAGGATAGCGGCATTGACCGCGATAGCCCCCGGGGAGGACTGCGCTATGGCGGTCATGTCGAGCATCTCCTGCTCGTCTATCCAGTGCAGCTCATCGACGAATTTTTTCTTCATAAACGTCACAATGACAAATCCGCCGCCGAACGTAAACGAGCTGATATATAAAGTTGAGAGAAAGAGCCTCAGCAGCTTGCGGCCGCGGCTCATCTCTTTTTTATCCTGCGGCATAATTTTCCCTCCATCGACAACATTATAGCACTTGCAATCGGATATGTAAAATGTTATTATGAATATAACAGTAATTTTTTTCATCAAGCGACCGTTCGTAAGGAGGAAAACGAATGAAAAACACCGTTTCCGTATCCAAGCAGGAGCGCAGAAATCTTATCGCTTTCCCTATAGCGACCGTGGGCAGGGATATGTGCAGCCAATTTTTCTCGCTCTCGGTGCTGAATTTCATTCTCTTCACCAAAAATCTGACCGTGGAGCAGTTCTCGGCGGTCAGCGCGATCATCGTGGCGGCAAGGGTCTTTGACGCCTTCAACGACCCGATAATGGGCACGATAATCGACCGCACCCACACCAAGATAGGCAAATTCAAGCCTTGGATGATCGCGGGCGTTATCACGACCTCTATGGTGGTGTTCGCCGCATTCGTCAACAATCTGACGGGCTGGCGCTTCGTCGGCTTCTTCGGCTTCATCTACTTCATGTTCAGCATCTGCTTCACGATGAACGACATATCCTACTGGGGCATGATACCCGCGCTGAGCAGCAACCCCGAGAGCCGCAACCGCTTCACCTCACGCACGATGTTTTTCTCCGGCATGGGCGCCGCCTTTGTGACCGTGCTCGTGCCGATGCTCACGGCGGGCGACCATGTTATCGGCGGCAACGCCGTCACCGCCTACCGCACCCTCGCCGTCGTCGCCTGCCTTGCGCCCGTGACGATGCTCTCGGCCTTCATCTTCGTGCGCGAGAACCGCGAGGATAGCGGCAAAAAGAGGGAGAACGTCTCTCTCGGTAAGATATTCAAGACCATATTCCGCAACGACCAGCTCAAATGGGTGGCGCTCGTCTTTGTCTGCCAGCAGGTCGGCAGCGCACTGATATCAAACGGCCTCGGCTCAACCTACATATATCTTGAATTCGGCTACAACGGCACGCTCGCAACGCTCTTCACCGTTATCGGCATGTCGACCACGGTGTTCCTCATGCTCTTCTACCCCGCCATTGCAAAGAAGCATTCAAGAAATTCGCTGATAAAGGTCTCGGCGGCGGCCGTCACAGCGGGCTACCTCTTTGTGCTCGCGGCGGGTCTGTTTGCGCCGCACGCCTCGATGCTCAAATACGGGCTTATCGTATCGGGCTTCGCCGTTGCGAATTTCGGCTCATACTGCATATATCTGATAATGAATATCTCCATCTCCAACACCGTGGAATACAACGAATACAAATTCGGCATGAGGGAGGAGGGCATCATCTCCTCGGTGAGGCCGTTCCTGACGAAGCTCGGCAACGCCGTGGCGCTCATGCTCATCTCGCTCTTCTATCTGCTCACGGGCGTTACGACCTACACCAACCGCATCTCGGAGCTTGAGAATCAGGCCTCTCAGGGGCTTGTCACCGCCGACGAAAAGCTGCGGCTGATAACCGAGGCGCTTGCGGGGGTCACACGCGGCGAAACAACGGGGCTGCTGCTCGCAATGACGCTTATCCCGCTCGGCACGGCGCTCTTCGCCTGCTTCCTCTACCTCAAAAAATACAAGATAACCGAGGAAAAATATCTCGAGATCCTCGGCGAGCTTGAAGAAAACAAAGCCGAAGTGACCGCCGATTAAATCAAAGCGGTCGTGAAACAATTAACCGGCGCGGTCGATAATGACCGCGCCGATTTTGTCTGCGGGACAGCCTGTACGAAGTCAGAAACGTCCTAAAGGTCAGAGCCGTGCATTAAAGACTGCCTTGTATAAAGAGAGGCTTGGGCAGATGCGGTTTTTCGTCACACATTGTTGGTGACGGCATCCTCGACGTCCACCGGAAAGATGTTAAAATTGCCGCCTCGGTCAAACCGAAGCGGCTTAATTTATTTTACCTTATAGCCCTTGGCTTCAACGACGGCTTTGAGCGCATCATCTGAGATATCGGCGTTCAGCGTTACCTTCGCCGTGCCGCTCTCGTGGCTGACCTCGGCTGAAGTGACCTGCGGCAGCTCCTCGAGTGCCTTCTTGACCGTCGCCTCGCAATGACCGCACATCATTCCCTCGATTTTAAGCGTTTTTTCCATAGTCTTCTTTTCCTCCTTAGTTTTCTTTTCAGGCTTTGCACCCGTTTTGAAGAAGTTAAGTCTGAGCGCATTAGTCACAACGCAGAAGCTCGACAGGCTCATCGCCGCGGCGGCAAACATCGGGTTGAGCTGCCAGCTGAAGAGATTGATAAACACGCCCGCCGCGACGGGGATGCCTATCACGTTGTATATGAACGCCCAGAAAAGATTTTCTTTGATATTTCTAAGAGTTGCGCGGCTGAGCTTTATCGCCGCGGGCACGTCGCCGAGCCTGCTCTTGACCAGCACGATATCCGCCGCGTCGATGGCGATATCCGTGCCTGCGCCGATGGCTATGCCTGTGTCGGCTCTTGTCAGGGCGGGCGCGTCGTTGATTCCGTCGCCGACCATGATGGTCTTGCCCTGCTCGCTCAGCTCCCTGACGACCTTTTCTTTGCCGTCGGGCATCACGCCCGCAATAACTCTGTCAACGCCCGCAGCCTTGCCGACTGCGTCGGCGGTGCGCTGATTATCGCCGGTGAGCATGATGACCTCAAGCCCCATTTTATGAAGCTCGGCTATGGCCGCGGCTCCGTCCTCTTTAATTGTATCCGCCACGGCGACCGTGCCGAGCAGCTTGCCGTCATAGGCAAAGAACAGCGGGGTTTTGCCCTGCTCCGCAAGGCTTTCGGCGGCCTCACGCTGCTGCGCGCTTACCTGCGCGCGCTCCGAGATGAAGCCGAGATTGCCGCCCACAAGCTCCTTGCCGTCGAGCTTTGCAACAAGACCGTTGCCCGGCAGAGCCTCGAAATCCGTGACCTCACGAGCCGTCGAGCCGCTCTCCTCCGCTTTCAGATTGACGGCGCCCGCCAGCGGATGCTCACTCTTTGTCTCAAGCGAATAGGCGTATTCGAGCAGCTCCTTGCCGCTTGTGCCCTCGGCAGGCAGGATATCCGTCACCACGGGCTTGCCGCTCGTGACCGTGCCCGTCTTGTCGAGCACGACGGTCTTTGCCTTGCCCGCCTCCTCAAGCGAAACGGCGGTCTTGAAGAGTATGCCGTTCCTTGCGCCGACTCCGCTGCCGACGGTTATCGCAACGGGCGTTGCAAGCCCCAGGGCGCACGGGCAGCTTATCACGAGCACGCTGATGCCCCTTGCAAGGGCAAAGCCGAAATCTCTGCCCGCAATGAGCCAGCCGATTACCGTGACCACGGCTATCGTAATGACCGACGGCACAAACACCGCCGAAACCTTATCCGCTATCTTAGCGATGGGCGCCTTTGTGGCGGCCGCATCGGCGACCATTTTGATTATCTGTGAAAGAGTTGTATCCTCGCCGACCCTCGAAGCCTCGCACCTGATGAAACCCGAGCGGTTGACCGTGCCCGCCGAGACGAAGCTGCCCTCCTGCTTATCGACGGGCAGGCTCTCGCCTGTCAGTGCGGATTCATCGACGGCGCTCGTGCCCTCAATGACCGTGCCGTCAACGGGTATGCTCTCGCCGGGGCGGACGACGAAGATATCGCCCTTCTGCACCCTCTCGACCGGCACGGACTGCTCCTTGCCGTCCTTGATAATATTCGCCGTCTTGGGCGCAAGCTCCATAAGCCCTTTAAGCGCGTCGGTCGTCTTGCCCTTTGAGCGGGATTCAAGCATCTTTCCGACCGTTATCAGGGTCAGGATCATTGCGGCGGATTCAAAATAATACTCGTGCATATAGCTCATGGCGGTCTGCATATCGCCCGCCGTCTGAGCCTTTATCGCCCCGAAAAGGGCATAGACGCTGTAGGCGAACGCCGCCGTCGAGCCGAGCGCCACGAGGGTATCCATATTCGGCGCTCTGTTGATAAGCCCCTTGAAGCCGCTGATGAAGAATCGCTGATTTATCACCATTATCGCAACCGTCAGCAGCAATTCGACCAGACCCACTGCGGCGTGATCGCCGACAAAATATGAGGGCAGCGACAAGCCGACCATGTGACCCATCGAGAAATACATGAGCACGGCAAGGAACACGACCGAGGCCGCCAAACGCTTTTTCATCTTCGGCGTTTCCTTATCCTTGATCTCTTCTTTTTGAGCCGCTTTTGCCGCAGACGGGGCGTTTTTGAGGCTCGCACCGTAGCCCGCCGCTTCAACGGCGGCAATTATGCTCTCGGGCGAAGCCGTGCCCTCCACTCCCATGGAATTCATCAGGAGATTTACCGAGCACGAGGTCACGCCGTCCACCTTTGAGACCGCTTTCTCGACCCTTGCGCTGCACGCGGCGCAGCTCATTCCGGTCACGTTATATTGTTCCATTACCGTTCTCCTTTCCCGTTGTGCCGCAGCTCCGTGCGCCGTTCTTTTTGCCGCCGTGAGATCATATCATTAGTCGGAGGCGATCGAATGAACGCAAGGAAGCTGTTTTATCTCGGCATTCCCGTAATCTTTATTATTGGAACCGTTTTTCATTTTATTTATGAGCTGACGGGCAGCCTTTTTGCCGTAGGGCATTTTGCGCCCGTCAATGAGAGTATTTTTGAGCATATGAAGCTCGCGCTCGTGCCGACGGCGCTATGGTATATCCCTGCCGCCCTGCTTGCGAAAGAGAAGCCCGAGAGCGGCAAATGGTTCGCCGCCATGCTGATATCTCAGCTCGTCTCGGCGCTGCTCATGCCGCTTATCTTTTACGGCTACACGCAGGCGTTCGGGGTCAAATCAACGCTTGTCGATATCCTGATATACCTCGTCTCGACCGCGGCGGGTCAGCTCCTTGCGACGCACTTTTACCGCTACGGCAAAGCGCCCGACTATAGGTTGAGCCTTGCGCTGTCGCTGCTGCTCATCGCTCTTTTTGCGTTTTTTACCGTCAAGCCGCCGAGGCTGCCGATATTCAGGGACCCCGTCAACGGCACATACGGCATTTATCAGTCAATATAAAATACTCTGCCCTCTTTGCGCTCGGGCGCGGCGGGGTATTCGCCGTCGGCATAGCCGAGGATGCAGTGGCCTATGCCCTCGTAGTCGCCCTCAATGCCTGCCGCTCTGAGCAGTTCCTTACCCTCCTCGGAGTCGAATTCCTCCTTGGCGCGGTGGATCCAGCAGCTTGAAACACCCAGCTCATGGGCGGCGAGCATCAGATTCTGCATCGTAAGGCTGCCGTCATAGACATGTGTGGGGAATGCCTTATCCGCAAGCACGACCAGCACGACGGGAGCGCCGTAAAACGGGTCGCCGTCCCTGCCCATTATCTTTGCGTTGAGGCTCGAGAGCCTGTCGCGCACCTCTTTATTCGTAATTGTAACTATTATCTGCGACTGCCTGTTCATGCCGCTCGGGGCATACAGCCCCGCCTCGATTATCTTATCGAGGATATCCTTCGGCACGGGGTCGGGTCTGAATTTACGCACGCTTCTGCGGGTTTTGATATTTTCAAGCACTTCGCTCATAACTCTGCCTCCGTTATTTTTATTTCGGCATATTTTTGCCGTAGACATGTCTTTTTATCGCTTCAAAGGATTCGTCGCTGATGTCATGCTCTATCTTGCAGGCATCCTCAACGGCGGTCTCCTTATCGACCCCGAGCTTTTCAAGCAGCTCGGAGAGAAGCGTATGGCGCTCGTACATTTTTTCGGCTATTTCTCTGCCGCTGTCGGTGAGAGTGATGTAGCCGCTGCCGTCGACGAGTATGTAGTCGCCGCTCTTGAGCAGACCGACCGCACGGCTGACGCTGGGCTTTGAGAAATTCATATATTCGGCGACGTCGAGCGAGCGCACCGAGCCGATTTTTTTGGATAAAATATAGATGGTTTCGAGGTACATTTCACCGGATTCCTGTAAATGCATGAGACCTCTCCTTTCCGATTACTTATGATGATATTATTCTATCACCGCGGTATAAAAAAATCAAGTTGCTTGCCGCTAACTAAAAAATTTTACATTTGCTTTTATGCGTATAAAGCAAAAGGAGCAGGCTGACCTGCTCCCGTTTTTTATTTTGCAAGGAATCTTGAGAGGAAATCCTTGGTTTTTGCATTCTGCGGGTTGCCGAAGATATCGGCGGGTCTGCCCTCCTCGCAGATAACGCCGTCCGCCATAAAGACCACGTTAGTGGACACGTCTCTTGCGAACGCCATTTCGTGGGTGACGACCATCATCGTCAAGCCCTCCTCGGCGAGGTTGCGCATTACGCCGAGCACTTCGCCGACCATCTGGGGGTCGAGGGCGCTCGTCGGCTCGTCAAAGAGCAGCACTTCAGGCTCCATTGCAAGGGCGCGGGCGATCGCCACTCTCTGCTTCTGACCGCCCGAGAGTTGAGCGGGCTTCGCATTGATGAACGGCTCCATGCCGACCTTGCGGAGATATTTCATCGCCGTCTCCTCCGCCTCGGCGTGGCTGCGCTTGAGGACGGAGACCTGGCCGACGATGCAGTTTTTCAGCGCCGACATATTGTTGAAAAGGTTGAAGCTCTGGAACACCATGCCGACCTTGGCGCGGTATTGCGAGAGGTTGAAATCCCTGTCGGTAATATTCTTGCCGTTGAAGAATATATCGCCGGAGGTGGGAGTCTCGAGCAGGTTGATGCAGCGCAGCATCGTGCTCTTGCCGGAGCCGGAGGCGCCGATTATGCTGAGCACTTCGCCCTTGCTGACGCTCAGGTTGATATCACGCAGCACGAGATGATCGCCGAACTGCTTTTGCAGATGGGCAAGCTCTATCACTCTGTCCGCCATTACTCTGCCTCCTTTTTGATATGTATCTCGGCGTCAACATCCGTCTGAGAGCCGAAGATAGTGTAGTTATCCTTACCGTCGAGCTTCTTCTCGGCGAAGCGCAGCAGCCTCGTTATCGTGAAGGTGAGGATGAAATACAGCACGCAGACCACAAAATAAGTCTGGAATGTTTGGAAATTCGTGCGCTTGATGACGCCGGCGATGGAGTAAAGCTCCGTAACACCGATAACATTCAGCACAGAGGTATCCTTGATGTTGATAACGAATTCATTGCTGACTGAGGGCAGGATATTACGCATTACCTGCGGGATAACGACCTTGAACATGGTCTGCGAATGCTTCATGCCGATCGAGGAGGCGCCCTCGAACTGACCCTTGTCTATCGAGATGATGCCGCCTCTGACGATCTCGGCCATGTAAGCGCCGGTGTTGACGGAAACTATCATAATACCCGAGGGGATCAGCGGGAGAGTCTGGCCTTGCATGGCAAAAGCATAGCCCCAATAAATGACCATTGCCTGCACCATCATGGGGGTGCCTCTGAACACCTCGACATAGACGGCGATGACGGCGTTTATGACTTTATGCAGCGCCTTGAGCACCGGATTCTTTGAAACGGGTGCGGTGCGGATGATGCCGGTCAAAAGGCCGACCGCAAGGCCCGCCACAGTGCCCGTCAGGGCGATAAGCATCGTGTTGCCGATGCCCTGAAGCAGCAGCATATGATACTTGACGAGGATATTCCAAACGTCATTCAAAAAACTCATACTGATTCCCTCTGAAAATTATTTTTTATTTCTTGATGATAACAACAAGATTTGACTCGTAGTAAGGCGTGGTGAAGTCGATCTCCTTGGCTCTCTCGGCGGTCGGGCTCATACCTGCGGCAATGGCGTCAACCGCGCCGGACTGAACGGCGGGGATGAGCGAATCCCACTCCATAGCGTATATCTCGAGCTTCATGCCAAGCTTGTTGGCGATATACTGAGCTATCTGCACGTCGTAGCCGTTGGCATACTGGCCATCCTTGCCCTCGCTGCTGATGGGCACTGCGCCGATGGTCGGGGTGCCGACGTCGGTCCAGTTATAGGGCTTGTAGTTGCACTCCATAGCGACCTTGAGCACGCCGTTGGTGGTTGCGGGAGCCTCGCTGGTAAGCGCAAGGGTCTCAACGGTGCCGCCTGAGGCGAGGGTAGCCATCTGTTCCATGAGCTGGCTCTTCTGCTCCTCAGTGATGCCTGCGATGACCTCGTTTATCTTCTCACGAAGCTCGGAGCCCTTTTTGAGGCCGACTGCGATGCTGGTGTCGCCCTCGGAGGTGGTGAAGCCGGTGTCATTATTCTTAAAGGGCAGGAAGGTGAGGGTGGAGTCGGTCGTGGTAGCGAAGAGAGCGGTCGGCTCCTCCGAGATATAGCCGTCGATCGCGCCGCTCTGGAGAGCGACGAGCAGATCGTCGAACGCGGGGTAGTTGCTGCCCTGGACATCCTCTATCTGGAGGCGGGCGTCGGCGTGGAAGGTGCCGGTCTGAGCCGCTATCTTAGCGCCCTTGAGGTCGGCGATGGTCTTTGCATTTTTGATATCAATAGTGTTAGTGTCGGTCGCGTCCTTGCCGCAAGCAGTGAAGCAAAGCACGCACATAACGGCTGCAAGCAGCACTGCGATTACTCTTCTGGTGTTTTTCATTTTAAGCATCTCCTTAAAAAATGTAATAAAATAAGCCTGCGACCCCGAAAGGGTATCACAGGCTTTTTATTCCAAAAATAATAAAAATACCGTTGATAGCCCTCCACGCATATCTGCGTGACAGTACCGCATCTCTTAAATGCGGCCCCAACAGCAAACCGACGGCAATCGAATTGCAGTTTCGGCGGAATTGCCTTTCGCTTTCGTCCGCTTGCCGGCGTATGACGAGAGCTACTGATCGCTTCCGCAACCTCTATCAATTTTTTCATATTATAACTCGCCGTAGCCGATCTGTCAACCCTTTTTCGCCGCTTCGGCGGTAATTTGACCGATTTTGAGATGTTTTCACAAAGCAGGGGCGTATATTTCATCATTATCGGGCATTTTGCCGTATAAATATGCAAAGCCGCCGCCGAGCAAACGCCCGACAGCGGCAGTTTTATTGATTACTTGGAGTACTTGCCCCTCTTGACATAGTGGGTGTGAAGCACTTCGTGGGCAACATGGCTGCCCGGCTTCTCAAAGAACTCTCTGTAGACGGTCTTGACAGCCTCGCTCTCATGCGACTTTCTGAGCGGGAGGTTTCTGTCCGCTTCATAGAGCGCCTTGCCTCTGATACCCTTGAGGTCGACAAAGTTGCGAACGCTTGCGGGCTGGACGGGCTGACCGCCGCCGTTTACGCAGCCGCCGGGGCAAGCCATTATCTCAACAAAGTGATAGGGGCTTACGCCGTTCTTGATATCCTCCATGACCTTCTTGGCATTTGCAAGGCCGCTTGCGGCGCATACCTTGATCTCCATGCCGTTGACGGTGTAGGTGGCTTCCTTGATGCCCTCGGTGCCTCTGACCTCGGTGAAGTCAAGGCTCTCAAGCTCTTCGCCGGTGAGGGTCTCGACTGCCGTCCTGAGAGCGGCCTCCATGACGCCGCCGGTCGCGCCGAAGATGACGCCCGCGCCAGTGCCCTCGCCGAGAGGATTATCGAATTCCTCGTCGGGCAGGAGGTTGAAGTTGAGGCCTGCGGTCTCGATCATCCTTGCAAGCTCTCTGGTGGTGAGAGCGTAATCGACGTCGGGGTAGCCGCTTGCGGACTGATCGTCTCTGCCGCACTCAAACTTCTTGGCGGTGCAGGGCATGATGCTGACGACCACGATATCCTTCGGGTCGAGGTTCATCTTCTTGGCGTACCAGGTCTTGGCGACCGCGCCGAACATCTGCTGCGGGGATTTGCAGCTCGAAAGATGATCTATCTGCTCGGGGAAGTAATGCTCGCAATACTTGACCCAGCCGGGTGAGCAGGAGGTGATAAGGGGCAGCACACCGCCGTCGCTTATCCTCTCAAGCAGCTCGTTTGCCTCCTCCATGATGGTGAGGTCGGCGGAGAAATCGGTGTCAAAGACCTTGTTGAAGCCGAGCCTGCGAAGGGCTGCGACCATCTTGCCGGTCACGTTGGTGCCTATCTCGTTGCCGAACGCCTCGCCCAGAGTGACTCTGATAGAGGGAGCGGTGTTGACTATGACATACTTATCGGGATCCGCAATGGCCTCAAAGACCTTGGCGGTGTCGTCCTTCTCATAGAGAGCGCCTACGGGGCAGTTGACTATGCACTGACCGCAGGAGACGCAGGAATACTCGTAAAGAGGCAGCTCAAACGGGGAGCCGATGTGAGTGTCGAATCCTCTGGCGTTTGCGCCGATAACGCTGATAGCCTGATTGTCGCAGGCGGCGATGCAACGGCGGCAGAGGACGCACTTGCTGTTATCCCTTATCATGTGGGGAGCGGAGTCGTCATACTGGAATGCGGGGTATTCGCCTGCGAAGGCGTTCTCATCGGTCACGCCGTAGTCGCGGCAGAGCTTCTGAAGCTCGCAGTTGCCGCTGCGTACGCAGGAGAGGCATTCCTTCCTGTGGGTGGATAGAACCAGCTCAAGGGTGTGCCTGCGGCTCTTTCTGACCTTCTCTGTGTTGGTGAGCACTTCCATGCCCTCGTTGACGGGGAACACGCAAGCCGAGACGAGCGAACGGGCTCCCTTGACCTCGACCATGCAGATACGGCAGGCGCCGATCTCGTTCATATCCTTGAGGTAGCAGAGGGTGGGGATCTCGATGCCCGCATATCTCGCCGCTTCAAGGATCGAAATGCCCTTGGGTACGCTCAGGGGCATATTATTTATCTTTATGTTTACCATTTCCATTAGCTTATGCCTCCTCTATTAGCCTTTGCTGATAGCGCCGAACTTACAGTTATCCATGCAGGCGCCGCACTTGATGCACTTGGTCGTGTCGATCGTGTGAGGATTCTTGACCGTGCCGCTGATAGCGCCGACGGGGCACTTCCTGGCGCAGAGGGTGCAGCCCTTACACTTCTCGGGGTCAATGGAGAAGTTAAGCAGCTTCTTGCACACGCCTGCGGGGCATCTCTTATCCACAACGTGAGCGATATACTCGTCACGGAAGAATTTGAGAGTCGCAAGAACGGGGTTGGGAGCAGTCTGGCCGAGGCCGCAGAGAGAATTCTCCTTGATGTAGTAAGCCAGCTCCTCAAGTCTGTCGATATCCTCGAGGGTACCCTTGCCGTCGGTGATCTTCTCAAGCAGCTCCATCATGCGCTTGGTGCCGATACGGCAGGGGGCGCACTTACCGCAGGATTCGTCGACGGTGAAGTTCAGGAAGAACTTCGCGATATCGACCATGCAGTTGTCCTCGTCCATGACGATGAGGCCGCCCGAACCCATCATGCAGCCAATGGCGGTGAGGTTATCGTAATCTATCTCAGTGTCTATAAGGCTTGCGGGGATACAGCCGCCGGAGGGTCCGCCGGTCTGAGCAGCCTTGAACTTCTTGCCGTGAGGCACGCCGCCGCCGATATCCTCGATGATCTCTCTGAGGGTGGTGCCCATCGGGATCTCAACAAGGCCGGTGTTGACTATCTTGCCGCCGAGCGCGAAGACCTTGGTGCCCTTTGATCTCTCGGTGCCCATGGAAGCGAACCACTTGGCGCCTTTGAGGATGATCTGTGGGATATTTGCGAAGGTCTCGACGTTATTCTCGGTGGTCGGCTTGCCGAACAGACCCTTGACCGCCGGATAAGGCGGGCGGGGACGGGGCTCGCCTCTATTGCCCTCGATGGAGGTCATAAGAGCGGTCTCCTCGCCGCAGACGAACGCGCCTGCGCCCAAACGGATGTGGAGGTCGAAATCAAAGCCGGAGTCAAATATATTTTTGCCGAGCAGGCCGTATTCCCTCGCCTCGTCAATAGCTATCTGCAAGCGCTTGACGGCGATGGGGTACTCCGCGCGGACATAGACATAGCCCTCGGTAGCGCCGGTGGCGTAGCCGCAGATGGTCATTGCCTCGACGATGCAGTGCGGGTCGCCCTCAAGCACGGAACGATCCATGAATGCGCCGGGGTCGCCCTCGTCGGCGTTACAGACGACATACTTCTGATCCGCTGCGTTCGCCGCGGTGAAGCTCCACTTGAGGCCGGTCGGGAATCCGCCGCCGCCTCTGCCTCTGAGGCCGGAATCCTTGACCTCCTGGATGACCTGCTCGGGGGTCATCTCGGTCAGCACCTTGCCTAGAGCGGCATAGCCGTCCATTGCGATATATTCGTCGATATTCTCGGGGTTTATGAGGCCGCAGTTACGCAGCGCAACTCTCTTCTGAGTCTTATAGAAGTTGGTGTCGTTGAGTGAAACGTGCCTCACGGCAGCGTCCTTGACCTCCTCGGCAACATCCTTGTAGACGAGCCTGTCCACAAGGCGGCCTTTAAGCAGGTGCTCCTCGACTATCTCGGCAACGTCCTCTTTCTTGACGTGGCTGTAGAAGGTGCCCTCGGGGTAGACGATGACAACGGGGCCGAGCGCGCAAAGGCCGAAGCAGCCGGTCTGGACTATCTTTATCTCGTCCTCGAGGCCCTGCTTCTTAAGCTCCTCTTCAAAGGTGGACATGAGCACCTTGCTGCCCGATGAGGTACAGCCCGTGCCGCCGCAAATCAAAACATGGGAACGAATCATATTATTTAACCTCCATTATGAGATAGCGTTGCTGATGGTGTATTCGTCAACGATCTGACCGCCCTTGAGGTGCTTCTCAACGACCTCAGCAGCCTTTTCGGGGGTCATCTTAACATAAGTGACCTTATCCTTGCCCGCCTCGAAGATCTCAACTACCGGCTCATACTGGCAAACGCCGATGCAGCCCGTCTGAGAAACGGTGACCTTCTCGCCGAGACCGGCCTCGCTGACCTTCTCGACGAAGGTGTTGAGAACGGGTCTTGCTCCGGCGGCGATGCCGCAGGTCGCCATGCCGACGACTACTCTGATCTCGCCGGTGCCTTCACGCAGGATGACCTTGTCTTTCATCTTTTCTCTGATAGCAGCAAGCTCAGCCAATGATTTCATAATATCTATCCTCTCTTAAATTAGTAACATATTTATATGAGTGAAGCGTACCCCTCTTTGAGATAATCCTCAACCCATTTTATGACCTCGAAGTTGTCGAGCGGCACATCGCCGAGCACTTGGCGAAGCTCCCGTGTGTCCAATTCGACCTTGCCGGCGGGCGTCTCATGGATGAAGCGCCACTCTATCCCCGGCGCGCCCTGAATGAGTGCCGTGACCGTGGATACGATATCGCCGAGCGGTGTAAAGTCAATGTTATTTTTATTGAAATTTGCCGTTACCCTTGTCCCGTGCCGCTGCGGGTCGTCCCTCTCGCTGACGGAGGATATCTCTATCCCCCCGCCCGTCTGCTCTGCGGCGAGCTTCAGCAGCGGAACTCCCAAGCCGACGTTTCTCGTCGTCCTTGTCGTGAAGAACGGGTCGATAACTCCCCTGACCGCCTCGGCGTCCATGCCGCAGCCGTCGTCGGTTATCTCTATCGTCAGCGTATCCGCCGTCTCGGTCAGGCGTATGTCAATGTCCTTTGCGCCCGCCTTGACGGAATTCTGAGCGATATCAAGGATATTCAGTGATAATTCTTTCATGGGTTTCTAAGCCTTTCAAATAATGCGTGCCTTATCTCGGCGTCGTCCGCCCCGCAGTCAAGCTCAAAGTAATTCAGCCTGCCGCTGATATCCCACAGATAGTGGGCGTCGGAGGAAACGACGATCGGCTTGCCCCGAAGGATCGGGTAAGCGCTGCGGAATTCCTCCGTTCTGTCGCCGTCGTGCAGCTCGGCACAGGGGAAAAACGGCTGCTCCGGGAATGTGCCGAGAGTGGCGACTATCCCGTTTGCCTCACGGTCGATATGAGCGGGGTAGCATATCCCGCCGAAGCTCTCGACCATGCCGGGCGCCGAATCAACGCTGATGTCGGTCGCATTCGGCAGCAGATCCTCCTCGGAGCCTATAAGCTCATCATATTCATTCATAATGAGCTGCTCGCCGAAGATATCGGTACGGTTCTTTATGCGGATGCGGTGAGAATCGACCGCAGAGCTGAATTCCATAGCCTGCTCAAGCTCCTCAAACAGGCAGACGAGGTGGATATCCTCGGCAGTCGTCAGCTCCATGCCCGCCACGGGGATTATCCCGTTCTTCTGCGCCGTTTTATAGAAAGCGGGGCAGTTGCGGCAGGAATTGTGGTCGGTGAGCGCCATGATATCGAGCCTTGCGACTACGCCCATGCCCGCAATATTGTTGGGGGTCATGTCGTCGTCGCCGCAGGGTGAAAGGCAGGAGTGCATATGCAGGTCGTAGTAAAACTTCTTCATTTCAACTCTTTGCCGAGCAGCCTTGCAGCCTCGAAAGCGGTAAGCTCGGTCGAGATGACGTTGACGCCCTTGAGACCGGCGGTCTGCGCGACCGACCTGTCAAGCGTAACTCCCTCGGCGAGGATGATGCAGGCCACATCGGCGAGCGAAGCGACGGCAACTATGTTGATATTGGACATGATGGTTATCCATGCGTCACCCGCCTTGGCTCTGCCCATGACCCAGCTCAGCAAATCGCCGATATAAACTCCGCTTATCTCTCTGTCGCCCTCGGGCAACGAAACGGCGTTGAACCCTTTGACAGCAGCAAGCTCATTTACCGTCACTCTTATCACCTCCGGCATAATTCTCTATGTATTTTTTGATCAGTTCCTTATAGGCGATTATGCAATCGTTCTGATCCGCGTTGCCCATGACGATATCCTCGGCAAAGGCGCGGCAGCTCGGGGCGCCGCAGGAGCCGCAGTCGATGCCCGGCAGTTCACGGCGAAGCGCCTGAATGCGTGACATGAGCCGCATGGACTCGCCTATATTGTCGCTCAGACGGTTGAGCGGATGATAATCCGGGAAGTCGGTGAAGAACCGCTTCTCGGGGATATAGCTCTCGCCCTGCTCCATACCGTTGAGCGATACGGGCATATACCTTCTGAGCGTGTGCAGCCTGTTTTTGGCCACATAGGGATTCTCTATCGTAAGCACGCCGCCGACGCAGCCGCCGGGGCAGGCGTTCAGCTCGACGAAATCGACGGGCGGGATATTGCCGTCCTCTATCTGGTCAAGCACCGATATTACGTTGTTGATGCCGTCCGCCGCGATTATCTTATCGTTCAGCAGCGCCGAGCCCTCGCCGCCGCAGATAGCCCAGCTAAGGCCGATTTTGCCTGCCTGAGAGGTCACGGTCGGCTCGCCGTCGTGCTTCATCACGTTTATCAGCTTCAGGTAGACCTCGCTCATAGAGACCGCGAGATCGACCTCGCTCCTGTAACTGCCGAAGCCGTTTTTGATGTAGCTGACCTTGGCGGGGCAGGGAGAGATGAAGCAAACGCCGATATCCTCCCTTGTAAGCTCGGGGTGCTTTTTCTTTGCCTCCTCGACCGCCATCGACGCCGCGACCTCCATCGGGGGCAGCAGCGGGATGAGGTTATCCTTGAGGAAGGGGAAGCGCAGAACGATAAGCCTCGTTATGACGGGGCACGCCGTGCTGATGACGGGCTTCTTGATGCCGTCCGCCTCAAGATAAACTCTCGTGTAGGCCGAGACGGTCTCCGCAGCCCGCGAGACCTCAAACACATCGTCGAAGCCGATATCCAGCAGCCCCTGCAGGACTATGTCGATATCGTCGAGATTGTCAAACTGAGCGAACAGCGACGGTGCGGGCAGCGCAATTTTATACTTGAAGCGGTTCATCTCCTCAAGCGAATTGAAGCTGCTCTTTTTTGCGCCGTGGGTACATTTCCTGATGCATTCGCCGCAGTCGATGCAGCGCTCGGAGTCGATCTCGGCGCAGCCGCCGCGTACTCGGATGGCCTCGGTGGGGCAATGCTTCATGCAGGTCGTGCAGCCGGTGCATTTATTAGGGTCGAGCGATACGGAATGGATATATGTATTCATTAAAATACAATCCCCCTCGGTCAATAATCGACCGCCATGGTTATCGTAGTGCCTACGCCGACGGCGGAATCTATCTCCATACGGTCGGTGTAGCGTTTCATATTAGGCAGACCCATGCCTGCGCCGAAGCCGAGCGAGCGGATATTGTCGGGCGCCGTTGAGAAGCCCTCCTGCATCGCCTGCTCGATATTCGCAATGCCGGGTCCGGTATCTTTAAGGATTATTGTAATACTGCTGTCGCTGACTATGACCTCCGCCTCGCCGCCGCCCGCGTGGATGACCATATTGATCTCTCCCTCATACATGGCTATCGAGACTCTGCGGATGGTCTCCGGGTCGATGCCGAGCTGGCGCAGATTTTTCTTCACCTGCACCGAAGCCTGACCCGCCGAGGTGAAATTGCCGCCGTCAACGTCGTAGCGGAATACCAAAGGCTCAGTCATTTGTTTCACCGTTTCCTTTAAGCCCGCTCATATAGAGCTTGCCGCACGCCTCATACATACGCAGCGGGGTGGTGAGCACGGCTATGCCGCTCTCGCGTGCCAGCTCCAGCATATCCTGAGACGGGCGTTTTGACCTGACAAAGACTATGCAGATCATATCCATCATCTCGGCAGTGCGGATGACCTGAGCGTTGACAAGCCCGGTAAGGAGCACCGCCTGATTCTTAACGTATGCGAGCACATCGCTCATCATGTCGCTTCCGCAGGCGGAATGGACCTCCATATCCAGCCTTTCGCTCCCGCAGAGCACTTCGGCGCCGAGCAGCTCTCTAATATCATTGATAGTCATAAGCATTGACTCCTCATCAACAGCAGAATTTGTTAACAAGCAGAATTATTCGTATTTAGCGAGTATATCCTTGACCTCTTCGGGGGTGACCCTGCCGTAAACATCGTCGTTGACGGTGAAAACGGGAGCAAGGCCGCAGGCGCCTATGCAGCGGCAGGCCTCGATCGAGAATTTGAGATCGGAGGTGCATTCACCGGGCTCAACGCCGAGAACCTTGCATATCTCGTCGAGCAGCTCCTGGGAGCCCTTAACGTAGCAAGCCGTGCCGAGGCAGACGGAGACGTTGTATTTACCCTTGGGCGAGAGTGCGAACTGAGCATAGAATGTGGAGACGCCGTAGACCTTCTGAAGGGGAACGTCCATTCCCTCCGCGATCATGGTCTGCACCTCGATGGGCAGATAATCGTAGATCTCCTGTGCCTTCTGCATAACGTGCATCAGCAGACTTTTGTCACCCTTGCACTCGGCGATAACAGCCTTGAGCGCAGCCTCCTGCTCGGGAGTGCCGTTGAAGGGTATGTTGCTTATTTTCTTGAGCATTAAGCCATTCCTCCTGAATGATTTTTTATGGGATATAACTCAGCGTGACTCTACGGGTCGCAATTGACCGCATTATCACATTATACGGTATTATAACATACTAACTTTTGAATTGCTACTTTTTTTACGCAAATTTTTTAAAAAATATACAGTTAAAATGTCCCCCGAACGGCAACTTTTACTCATAAGGGCATTCGCCCGCCGTTTCGGTTGACATAACGGAGCCTTTTGTGCTATATTTAATTATTGAAATGTTTACCTATGAAAGGGATATCGCATGAAAACAAAACGCAGCTTCCCTATAGTGACCGTCACGCCCAAGGCGGAGACGGCTATCAAAAAGGGCCACCCGTGGGTCTATGACGCCGAGATAACCGATTCCTTCGGCGACACGGCCAACGGCTGCCTTGTAGATGTGCTCTCGCGCAAGGGCTCATACCTCGGCACGGGTCTGCTCAGCCTTGAGAGCAAAATTCGCGTTAGGATCCTGTCCTCCAACGCCAACGAGAGCTTCACCCCCGCATTTTGGGAGCGCAGGCTCAGATACGCAATAGACTACCGTCGCACCGTCATGGGCGGCGACTTCTCCTGCTGCCGCCTTGTATTCGGCGAGGCGGACGGCCTGCCCGGGCTGACGGTGGACAGATTCTCCGACCTGCTGTCGGTGCAGATAGCCTCCTACGGCATGGATAAGCTCAAGGATACCCTCTATCCGCTGCTGATAAAGATACTCGCCGAGGGCGGCGACACGATAAACGGCATATACGAGCGCAACGACATTGCCCTGCGCTCAAGAGAGGGGCTTGAGGAATACAAAGGCTGGTATGAGAAGCTGCCGCACCCCGATTCGCCCGTCACCGAGATAACCGAGAACGGCATAAAATATCTTGTTGATGTTGAGAACGGGCAAAAGACGGGATTTTTCCTCGATCAGAAATACAATCGCCTTGCCGTCGCAAGCATCTCAAAGGGCAAGCGTGTGCTCGACTGCTTCACTCACACAGGCTCGTTTGCGCTGAACGCCGCAATGGGCGGGGCTGAGCACGTCACCGCCGTCGACGTCTCCGAGACTGCGGTCGAGATGGCTCGCCGCAACGCCGAGCGCAACGGCCTTGACGGGCGCATGGATTTCCTCGCCGCCGACGTATTCGACCTGCTGCCCGAGCTTGAGAAGAACGGAAAAAAGCCCTATGATTTCATTATCCTCGACCCGCCCGCCTTCACCAAGAGCCGCCGCACCGTCGGCTCCGCCGAGAGGGGCTACAAGGAGATAAACTACAGGGCGATGAAGCTGCTGCCCCGCGGCGGATACCTCGCGACCTGCTCCTGCTCGCACTTCATGCCGAGCGAATTATTCACCAAAATGCTGCTCAGCGCCGCAGCCGACGCGGGCGTGCAGTTAAAGCAGATAGAGGCTCGTCAGCAGTGCAGGGATCATCCCGTGCTGCTCAGCGTGCCCGAGACCGATTACCTCAAATTCTATATTTTTCAGGTGGTGTGACAATGTTTTACGAGAACTGGATGTCCTATATCAAAGACGACGCAAAACTCACCAATATCGCCATACCCGGCTCGCACAATGCGGGCACGAGGGGCATGGTCGCCCTCGCCCGCTGCCAGAACGGCACCCTGCCCGAGCAGTATTGCTACGGAGTGCGTAAATTCGGCATCAGGATCAAAGCAGGCAGAAACGGCAAGCTCTATATCGCCCACGGCCTCGCCAAGGGAATAACCGCCGATGAGGCCTTCCGTGAGCTGGGCAGCATAGTCGATAAATACGACGACTTCATGATCCTCGATATCCGCACCTACCCCGGCCAGGGCATAGGCCCCTTCCGCTTTGAATACAGCTCCGACCCCAAGGAGATAGACGCTCTCATCGCAAAATACCTGAAGCCCGAGAAATACGCCCTGACCGACTTTGACGATATCAAAAACGTCACCCTCGGCGATATCAGGCGCGAGGGCAAAAAATACATAATCCTCAGCTCAAAGAAGGAGTATGAATACTCCTGCGACTGCCAGCTCCTCGAGCCGTGGGACCCCAAGATCTTCGGCTCAAAGCCCGAGGTTTTCGCCAAGGAATGCGTAAACTACCTCAGAGAGCTTGAGACCGAGGGCTTCTTCTGGCTCCAGACGCAGCAGACGCCGAATTTCGGCACGGATGTCGGTCTTTCCACACCGAAGAAGCTCGACGAGCTGAGCCGCCTTTATTTCCCGTCGATAATGGAGGAGATAGCCGCCGACCCCGTGCTCATAGAGAAGCTGAATATCGTGGCGGGCGACTTTATGACGAGAGATCACATGAAGGCAAACGAAATTCTCTATTTCAACCTGCTCAAGGGCGTCGTCAAGGACGAACTCATCGACGAATACGCCGCGGCGATAGGCAAGTAAGGAGCGAGACATGGAACTGACCGTTTTAGGCAAATACGGCCCCTACCCGAAGGCGGGCACGGGCGCGGCGAGCGGATATCTCGTCAGCGACGGCGGGGTAAATCTCGCCCTCGACATGGGCAGCGGCACTCTCGCCCGCTTGCAGCAGATGACGGATATCTCAAGGCTCGACGGCATATTCATCTCGCATCTTCACTACGATCACACGAGCGACCTGCTCCCCTTGCGCTACCTGCTGGAGGATCTTGACCGCACGCTGACTGTATACACCGCCTATGAGGACAGCGAATGGTATAAGCTCCTCTTTGGCCACCCGAATCTCAAGGTGGTGAACGTGGACTCCTCGAGCGTTATCAGGCTCGGCTCGCTCACGCTGCGCTTTTACGATATGCTCCACACCGTCCCCTGCCTCGCGGTTAGGATAGAGGGCAGCAAAACGCTCGTCTACACGGGCGACACGATGTATAACGACAATATCCTCGCCGCCCTCGTCGGCGCGGACTGCGCCCTCGCGGACTGCTCAAAGCCCGACGGCTTCAACGGCCCGCATATGACGGTGAGTATTGCGAAAAAGCTCAACACCGAGACGGGCGTTCGTATAATTTCGACCCATCTCAGCCCGGATTATTCACCCGAAGAAGAATACAAAGGATTCCCCGGCATATCCGTCGCCGAGGAATTGAAAACCTACAAAATTTAAGGAGTAAAAGGTATGGCAAAATACAGCTCTGCTATAATCGGTCACGCAACTCTCGACACCAACACCGACCATCTCGGCAACACCGTCAAGATAGTCGGCGGGGCGGTCATATATTCCTCCGCGTCGGCATACGCCCTCGGTCACAGAGTGGCTGCGGTCACAAAGATAGCCGACAAGGATATGGACAGGCTCGAACAATTCACCATCCCGAAGGAGGATATCTACTGCCTACCGAGCGAGCGCTCGACCGACATGGTGAATATCTATCACACCGCCGACAAGGAGCGCCGCACCTGCTCCTGCCTCTCAAAGGGCGATCCGTTCTGCGCCGAGGAGCTGCCCGACCTTGACGCCTCGATATATCACCTTGCGGGGCTTGTTTTCGGCGATTTCAACGGCGAAATGATCCGCACCCTCGCAAAGAAAGCGCCCGTGGCGGTGGATGTGCAGGCTATGCTGCGTCACGTCAACGACGATGGCTCGATGTTCTTCGCCGACTGGGCGGATAAAAAAGAATGCCTGCCCTATATCGACTTTCTCAAGACGGACGCAGCCGAGGCGGAGATAATGACCGGCTGCACCGACCGCAAGGAGGCGGCAAAGCATCTCTACTCATGGGGCGCAAAGGAGATACTCATAACCCACAACACCAAGGTGCTCGCCTATGACGGCAATGAATTCCACACCTGCCCGATAAGGGCGCGCAACCTCAGCGGCAGGACGGGCAGGGGCGACACGACCTTCGCCGCCTATATCAACGAGAGGCTCTCACACTCTGTGCCCGAGGCGCTGCTCACGGTCACCCTCTGGGCCCGGGGCGCCCCACAGGGCGCCCGCCACCGTTTCTCTTAAAATGGAAACGCCCGGCCCCCTCAAAGGGAACCGGGCGGATATCGAAAAATATATCGACGAATTTTACCCCGATTTCAAATAATTCAATCGGTCTGAGCCTTCCTTTGCGAAGGCTCTTTTTTTCTGCGCCTGCGCTGCGGCGGCACGGTGTTCCTCTCCCAAAATACGCCGTCGCTGTAGCCCTGCACGGAGCTGTCGCTCTCGGCACGCTCAAGCCTGAGCTGCGCCCACACGCAATACTGCGGATTCAGCTCAACGCCTATGAACCGCCTGCCGAGCTTCTTTGCCGTCACGCAGGTCGAGCCTGAGCCGGCAAACGGGTCGAGCACCATATCGCCCTCGTTCGAGCCGGCGAGTATAAGCTTCGCGAGCAGCTTCTCGGGCTTCTGAGTGGGGTGCGCCGTATTCTCCGCCATAGACCAATAGGGCACGGAGATATCGTCCCAGAAGTTGGACGGGCAGGTGTTGCGGAACTTGCCGTCCGCCGTCTCCTCCCAATCCTTCGGCGCGCCGTCACGCTTATAAGGGGCGACAACGCGGCGGCGCAGCTTGACCGCGTCCACGTTGAAGGTGTATTTGTCCGAGACGGTGGCGAACCATATATCTTCGCAGCCGTTCTTCCAATTTTTGCTCGCTCCCCTGCCTTTTTCACGCTGCCAGGTGATGCGGTTGCGTATCTTGAAGTATCTGCCGAGCACGGCGCTGACCGCCCCGCTCGACTGCCAGTCGCAGCAGACATAGACCGTGGCGGTATCCTTGAGCAGCGGGAGCACGGCTCTGACCCATTTATCGGTGTATTCGAGATAGTCGCTGTCATTCATGTGCCTGAACTTGCTGCCGCCGAAATCCTTGTCGAGGTTATACGGCGGGTCGGCTATCAGCAGGTCGACCGATTTCTCGGGCAGAGCCTTCAGCGCCTCAAAGCAGTCGCCGAGGATGATGCAGTTCTCGCCGCTCTCGCCCGATCTCAGGCAGCGGTCGAGGTATTCGCCGCCCTGCTCAACGGTCAGATCTATCGTCTTGTTTTTATCGGATCTCATTATTATCCTCTCAGTTGAATTTGTGGACTCCGGGGCCTATCTCGGCAGTTTTGCCGCCGAGGATAACGCTTGCGGTGCAGCCCTCGGGCACGGTAAAGGTATACTCGGTCACGCCGTTCTCCGTATGCCATTCCGAGCCGATAACGCCGTAGCGGCTCTCGATGGAGGCCTTGACATAGCTCAGCCTGCCGTCGGTCAGCGGAGCGAAGATTATGTGCTTAAAGCCGGGGGCGCTCTCGTCGGTCTTGATGCCAGCCGCGTCGCCGTAAAGCCAGTCGGCAACGCTGCCGTAGGCGTAGTGGTTAAAGGAATTCATGCCTATGCTCCACATTGAGCCGTCCGCCCGCAGGCTGTCCCAATGCTCCCAAATGGTTGTTGCGCCCATCTTGACCGAGAAGAGCCACGAGGGGTATTCCTCACGGAGCACAAGGCTGTAGGCGGTCTCGGCGTAGCCGTTGTCGCTGAGCACATGGAGCAGGTACGGCGTGCCGACGAAGCCCGTCTTGAGGTGGCCGCAGGCGGTGACAAGGGCGTTGAGCTGCGCTGCCGTCTCGGCAACGTCGGGGCTGATGCCGAAGTGCGACGCCAGCACGCAGGCGGTCTGGGTCTCATACTCGGGGCGGATTTTGCCGCCGACCATATATTCCCTGCGGAACGCCTCGATCGAGCGCTGCCTGTTTGCCTTATATGTCTCGGCGTCTCCGCCGCAAAGCTCGATGGATTTGATAAGTAATTCACTTGAATAGATATAAAATGCCGTGGCGATAAGATCCTTGTCAACGCCGACATCACAGGGTCCGTTGCTGTCATGCTCAAGGTTGAGCCAGTCGCCGAAATGCCTGCCGCCTCTCCAGATGCCGTCACGGATAAACATATCAATATAGCCGATCCATCTCTTCATGGAGTCGAGAGATTTCTCTATTATCTCACTGCCGCCGTAGGTCAGGTGCATCTGCCACGGGCAAACGGTGACGGCGTCCGCCCACGCCGCTGAGCTGAACATATCGGGGTCAAACACGTCGGGTATTACATGAGGCACGCCTCCCCAGGGCCTCTGCGCCGTGCGGAGATCCGCGAGCCACTTCTCAAAAAAGCGCTCAACGTCAAAATTGTATGAAGCCGTCTTAACAAATACCTGAGCGTCGCCCGTCCAGCCGAGACGCTCGTCACGCTGCGGACAGTCGGTCGGCACATCGAGGAAATTGCCCTTCTGACCCCAGATAATATTGCCGAAGAGCTTGTTTACCCGCTCGTCGGAGCACTCAAAATATCCCGTGCGCCTAAGCTCGGAGTGAACGACCACGGCGGTGAAATTCTCGGGCTTTATCTCGTCGCTCCAGCCAGTGAGCCTCGCATAGCGGAAGCCGAAGAAGGTGTGCTCGGGGGTCATAAGGCGCTCCTCACCGTCGCAGACAAATTCCGCCCTCGCCTTGGCGGAGCGCAGGTTGTCGCGGTAAAAATTGCCGTCCTTATCGAGCACCTCGCCGTGCTCTATCAGGGCTCTCTCGCCCTTTTTGCCCTTTATCCTGAATTCGATAAAGCCTGTCATATTCTGACCGAAGTCAAGCACGGTCTCACCCTTGGGGGTGATGATGATTTCTTTAACAGGCAGGCGCTCGTGCGCCGTTATCCTCTCGCCGATGCGGTCGACAAGAGTATCCTTGGTGTGAAATATCTCCTGAGCCGGGAGCGGCTCGGGGTCGGTGAAATTCGCGTCGTAGACATAGCCGTCATAGATGCCCGATTCGAGATATTTGCTTCTCTCGGCGAGCCATGAGCTGCCGCTCGTGAATACCTGCTCGCTGCCGTCGGTAAATTCTACAGTCAAAGCAAATATCGCCGCCGCCTCGCAGGCACCCAGTGAGGGCGAAACGGGCTTCGCCTTGATATTGCCCGCCCAAGCGGGCGACATCCCGCATTTCCAGCCGGGGGCAAGCTCGATCTCGACCGTGTCTCTCCCAGTGAGCATCGCCGTCACGTCGCAGGTCTCGACCTGTATCCTCTCGGCGTACTCCGTCCAGCCCGGTGCAAGGTATGCGTCGCCGACCTTTTTGCCGTTGATATACGCCGCATAAACTCCGAGCGCCGAAGCCTCGAGATAAGCCTTTTTGATATCTTTATCAAACGAAATTTCTCTTGAGAAAGTGGTAACGCTGCCGAGGAAATTCCTCGGAGATCTGATCCATGACGCTTCTTTAATATGCTTCATGCCGCCGCTCCTTTGTTTCATTTATATTGTAATGATAACTGATTCCGTGAAAAAATGCAACGGTATTAAAAAATTAATATTTATTCTATTGAACATTGAGCCGTTAACTGATACAATAAGCACGGAGATGATGTGATGAAAAAGTTAATTTCTGTTTTGCTCGCCGCGGCGGCTCTGCTCTCGCTCTGCTCCTGCTCGGGCAAATCAATAAAATTCGGCGACGATATCACCCAGACGACCGAGGCGATACCCGGGCTGCCGAGCGTTGAAACAACTCAGGACAAGCGTGAATTCAAGGACGAAAGCGGCAGGACTGTCTGCCTCGTGACAGGCGAGATACCCCAGCTCAGCGGCGGCGCGGGCTACCCGACCGATAAGATAAATTCGGCGCTCAAGCTGATGTTTGTCCATAAATCGGACGAAGCGAAAAACAACATCAAAAATGCCGCGGAATTTATGGACTCCCAAAGCTCCGAGCAGCCGTGGTCGACCAAGCTGACATACGAGCTGAAATACATGGACGAAAGCATCGTGAGCTTCCTGTGCAACATTTATTTCTCATACTTCGGTCCGGACACTCTCGTCCCGTCTCACACCGCCGTCGGAGTCTGCGTCGATATGAAAACGGGCGAGATACTGAACCTGCTCTCCTTTGCGGGCGACGAAAAGGACGCCGCAAGGCAGCAGCTCATTGAGATAGTGCAAAAGAAATCAGTGACCGGATTCTATGCGGGCAATACGCTCACCGAGGAGCAGCTGCAGCTCATAGCCGACACCTTTGACGAGAGCAATTTCTGGTATAAGGACGGCGTATTCAGCTACTTCTTTGACCGTGCGACGATAGCCCAAAACGACAGCGGCTATTATGTATGCGAGCTGAAGCCGTCGGATTACAGCGGAATTCTCAGCCTCGAAAGATAACTGGATAAGCAAAAAGCCGAACCGTTCTCACGGTTCGGCTTGATTTTTATCCTTTTGTTACCAGACAACGCTGACGGTCAGCCCGTCGACGGTGTAGGTCGCGTCACGGCGGTAATGATTCTTTATCGCGTTGCAGAACGCCCTGACCATCGCCTCGTCCTTCATGACTATGGAGAATTCCATTCTGAGGCTTGCGGGGATATAAATGGTATCGCTCATCTTGAAGCCGTTGAGCCACCAGTGAACCTGCGGGCCTCTGTGAAGCAGCAGCTCGTCGCCGTGGTAGATATCCATCGTCATCTCCATCATCTGCTCGTCATTGGCGCAGTTATAATAGCTGCCGACGCTGCCGGGCTTGCGGTTATACAAGCCGACCTCTCCGCCGTTGGAGATGAGATAATTGCCCTTCCAGATCTGTATCATCCACTCAAGGCCGTCATAATCGAATTTATAGCGGCGGGTGTGATAGTTGAAGAACGGGGTGGAATAGCTGAAAAAATCATAGAACAGGCAGAAGCCGAAGTTACGCATCCAGATATTGACGGGCGAATATGCGACAAGCTCCTTGACGGAGAAGTCATAGCCGAGGCCGAGCATTCCCGTGCCGTATCTGCCGTAGACCGCGCCTGTCTCGGGGTTAAAGAATATCGCCGAATAGAGCGTGTCGGAGCCACCGTCCTTATAAGTGACCCTGACGACGACCTCATAGAGGTTATCCTCGCCCTCGACGGGTATGCCCTGCACCTGGCACTTGTCAATGACGCTCAGCCAAACGCCGAACCACCTGACAATATAGGACTGCGCCTTTTTGCCCTCGTTCGCAAGCTCGGCGCTGCGCTCAACGGACTGCTTACGCATCTCCTCGGTGTCGATGTCAAACGCCTTGACTATAAGCTGTGAATACTGATTTGTCTCGGGCAGCGAGCTGAGAATAAGGTCAAGGTCGAAGCCCGTCTCCTCAAAGACATAATCAACGCTGCCGGCGAACATCTCGTCAAGCGTGAACTGGAAATTCTTCTGCGGGATGAGTATCTGACCGGTGAGCAGCCTTGTCACGAAGTTGAAGGCGTTGATTATCTTCATGAACTGCTCGGTGGACATTGCGGGGTAGCCGTTCTCTATCAGAGAATCTCTGTAGTCGCTGATGCTCTGAACCTCAACGCATCTCTCATTTGCCGCGAATGCGGGAGTGACCGCCCCGAAGCAGAGCACAAGCGCCATGAAAAGCGCCGCTATCCTGTTCCTGAATTTCATATTTACCCTCCTGCTTGTTGATTAATATTATTATGCACAGCAAGGGTAATTTTATCATATTATGAAATTATATGCAATATACAAAACAGCGTATTTGTATAAAAACCGTGCCGCCCTTTCGGACGGCACGGAGATATGCTTTATCGGGTTATCTTACTACGCTCCAGACAAGCTGCATTACCTTATTGATAACGCCGAAGAACACGTTGGTGAACTTCCAGGTTATCTTGATATTCAGCTTGGAGAGTATGGAGGTGATGAAGTTGTCGATAGCGTTCGACTTGTCGGAGACGGAGTCGGTCGGCGCCTTATCGTCGAGCTTCTCTATGGCGAAGTAGTCTGCCCTCACCGCTTTGCCGTCGACCACCTTGTAGGCATTGTAATAGAGCCTGTCGCCGTCGACGGTTATCGAGGAGAACATCGGATGGCTGCTGTTGACTATCGCCTCCGCTCTCGGGAAGAGCTTGTCGGTAGCCTCGACATCCTTTGTGGCGTAGACCTTGACGCCCGAGGTGCCGCAGATTGAGTAGATCGTGCCGCAGGGGTCGTGCTTCATCCTGTAAATAAAGCCGTTGTAGTCAACTGTGCTGCTCTTGACGGGAACCACCGCGTTCGCCTTCATTGCGTCTGTTCTCAGATAAACATGGTCGTGGCCCTGAAGCACAAGGTCAACGCCGAGGTACGGCAGCAGAGCGCTGAGCTGGCTTCTCATGCCGACGACTTCCTTATCGTCATAGTGAGAGCCGTTGGAGTAAAGAGCCTTGTGAAGGACGACTATCTTCCACTTTGCGTCGCTGCCCTTGATATCGGAGGTGAGCCATGCCAGCTGAGCGTCGCTGAGCTTGTTATCAACGATATCGTTTGTGTTGAGCACGGTGAAGTGAACGCCGTTATAATCATATGAATAATAGGTGCCGCTGTCCTCATCCTGCTCGGGCACGTTGGGCAGGGTGAAGTTGCTCTTCAGAACCGAGCCGCTCTTCTCATGGTTGCCCGTGGTGGGCATGAACGGCATATTCATGAATTCATCAGTTGAATTGAAGAAGTAATTCCAATGCTTGGAGTTGGTGCCGAGATCGACCTGATCGCCGGCGGAGACCACAAATTTACCGTCGGGATACATATCCCTTGCAGCCTTTACGACCTCGTTGTAGGTCTCGTAATGGCTTGCCCTCTGAGCCTGAGGATCGCTCAGGTAGAAGAAGGTAAAGGGATCGTTGCCGCCGCTTGCAGTTTCAATAACGCCCGCTTCGCTCCACCAGCCCTTTTCGGCGTCGCCGACACGGTAGCTGTACTTCGTGCCCGGCTCAAGACCGCTGAGTTTGACGGTGTGCAGGACGTAATCGGTCTCATACGGAAGCAGACCGAAGATGCCGAGGTCTGCGCCGGGGTAGCTTCTGGTAACCGCTTCGCTTGAAGCGTTCACTCGGCTGTCGGTTGTGGGTCTGCCCGTGAATCTGGGCGAACTGCTGTAGGGCAGCAGCTCGATATCGGAGTCGGTGAGGCTGTATTTGGTGAGCCATGTCACGGTGACCTCGGTTGCGGAGTCCTCGCCGAGATTCATCACGACATTTGAGGGCAGCCTGAAGTCCTCCTTGGTCGCCTCGACCTTGACGGGGCCGGTGTAGGTGAACACTACGTTGTTGTCGCTCTTCTCTTCGGGCTTATCGTCGCTGATAAGCGAGCCGACCATCCATGCGATGGTGCCGCCCCACGACTCAAACTGGCTGAAGGTCAGATATTCGTCGACCACAAGGGTGTCGATTATCTCGTCTATCGAGCCGTAGCCGTCGGGAACGACGGGGAGGGAGAGAATGCTGTCGATAAGGTTTGCAAAGCTGTTGTCGCCGCCGAGCAGAGTCTCGGTGATGCTCTGAAGCAGCCTGCCGAATACATAGAAGAGGGTGTTCTTCGGGAAAAGTGCGCCGGGGTTAAAGTCGAGGTTTGCAAGCAGCTCATCCTCGACAAGATCGTTCACAACGACTTTACGGAGCAGGTTAAAGAATTTCTCTGCGGTAACGCCGCTGTCAAAGCCCTCAAGGGTATCCTTGACGAAGGGCAGCCCGCTGATATCCTCGTCGCCCGCATAATAGGTGAGCAGCACGGTGGTCGCAAACTGACCGAGAGTGCAGCCGCCCTCGTATTTGTAATTGTCGCCGAGGAGCCGGGCGTTGTAGGTGTTGGGGTATTTGCTGACCTCGAAGTTAAGCAGCTGCTCGATAAGAGCCTGAGCCTTCTCAAGGGTAAGGTCGGGCTGGTTGATATAGACCTCGTCGACCTGAGCGCCGAGATTGTTGATGAACGACATCACGTTGCCGCTGACGGTAAAGATATCTGCCTTGCCTATCGCAAGACCGTTGGTGCCCAGAGCGTCAACGATTATCTTCTCAATGTCGATATTCTTGGATGCAAGATACTTGATAAGTCCGCCCTCGGCCTGTATATCGTCAAAGAGATTCTTTATCATCGGGCCTATCATATTCATTATTAGGCCCTCAACGCCGCCCTCGCCGAAGGTTCTCTCGAACGAATAGGTGAACTTGAAGGGCTTCTCATACACCTCGCCGTAGTCGGAGATGACGGGCTGATATTCGTCGATGTCGTGGGTCGCCATCTTCATCGTGGTATTTTTGCCGTCGGTGGAGAAATCGACCGTCCTGAAGGTGTTGGGGTAGCCGGTGAGCGTCGGAGTGAGGATATCGTAAACGACCTCCCCGTTGTCGGAGATGTGGTCAACCACGTCGGTGGAGTGGAGATGACCGGTAAACACATGATGAATGCCTGCGTCGGCGTAGGTGTCGGCTATTCTCTGCCAGTCGTCAACGACAAAAGCAAAGAAGGTGGCGTCCTCTATGTCCATGTGAGGAATGAGGTTATGGTGCTGCATGGCGATTATCTCTCTGCCGTCCGCCTTGGCCTTGGCAGCCTCATCGACTATCCATGCAAGCAGGTCATCGCCTATTCTGCCGTCGGTCAGGTGCTCGTCGCCGCTCGAGCCGTTGTCCTTGCTGTAGATACAGCTGTCAACGACTATGAGCCTGTAGGCGTCGCCGAGATTTGCGGCGTAGGAGAGCATGCCGCCCTTGTTGCCGGGCTTCGGGGTGAAGAAGCTGTCCGCCTTGTCAAAGCCGAGATTCTTATAGATCTCTCTGAACTGCTCGGGCGAGGTCTTGTCGGCAGGCTCCTTAACACCGTTCTCAAAGGTGCAGGCGTCGGAGTTGTTGACATCGTGATTGCCGTTGGTGACGAATACGGGTATGCCCGTCTCCGCCTGGAACCTCTCGAGCCTTGCGGCAAGCGCCTTGTGCGCCTCAAGCTCACCGTCCTTGGTCAGGTCGCCGGGGATAAGCAGGTAATCCTGCCCGTTCTTGACCGCATTGTGGAGCACGCCGTCAAGAGCGTTGTCGAGCAGCGAATTGTTGACGTCATATTCCTTCTGTCTCTCAAAAAGGAACTGCTGCCATGCCTCGCCCCTGTCGCCCTTGAGCGAATCGGCGTAGTAGTGGACGTCGGAGAATACTCCGAGGCGGATGGACGCTTCGTCTGCACTGGCGAGCATCGGGACGCAGGCAACAAGCATGGCAAGCGCCAATATAACGCTTATCGCCTTGAGAGAAAACTTTTTGAAATTCATTTTCCTTTCTTTCCTCCGTTTTTAAATATTTTTCAAAAGGGGACCTATTCCCTTTATCGCCTTGGGAACGCACTTGAGGATGGCTCTCACGCCGCCCTTCTCGCCGTTGAGGATCTTAAGCAGACCCGCCGCCATATCCTCGCTGAATACACCGCCGCTCATGCTGATGAAGTCGCGGAACGGGGTCTGGAGCGCAATCGCCTGAGCAAATCCCTCGGGGACGAGCTTCTTGAGGGTGTTATAGAGCTTTGCGCCGTTCTTGGTGTGGGCGGCATTCTCGAAGTTGTCGGTCACGTCAATGGGGATATCCTTCCTCTTGACGGTCGGGGGCAGAGGCCTGCCGAGCACGGCTTCAAACTGCGCCGCGGGCACATTCTGCACGTCGCCGGTGTAGTAGTCGGGAGCGGTCTTTGAATAATCGGGCATCTCGACCTCGGGGGCGTTGACCTTGACGCAGGCGCTGAGCCTGATATCGGCGCTCGATGAGCCGACGAGGATATCGAATTCGCCGCTCTCAACACACCAGTCGTTTATTTTAACATTATAGAATGCAAACGCACGCCTGCAAAGCTCGACGGTGACTTCCTTCTCCTCACCCGGCTCGAGCCAGACCTTCTTGAAGCCTTTAAGCTCCTTGACAGGTCTGTAGATGGTGCTGACCTTATCCGAAACATAGACCTGAGCGATCTCCGCACCGGCAACGCTGCCGGTATTCTTGACCTTGAACGAGACCTTGAGAGTGTCGGTATCGGCCATCTCGGATTTGTCGAGCTTTATGTCGGAATACCCAAAGGTGGTGTAGGAGAGACCGAAGCCAAACGGGTAACGGACCGCCTTATTTGCCTTTTCGTAATATCTGTAGCCTATGTAGACGCTCTCTCTGTACTCGACCGTAGCGGGGTTGCCGGGGAAGTTGTTGACAGCGGGAGTGTCGCTGTAATAGACGGGGTAAGTCTCCGCCAGCTTGCCGCTGGGGTTGACCTTGCTGGAGATTATGTCGGCGACCGCGCCTGCGCCCGCCTGACCGCCGAGATAGGAGTTGAGAACGGCTCTCACGCTGTCGTTCCACGGCAGCTCAACGGGCGAGCCGCCCGCAAGCACGACGATGACGTTCTTGTTGACCCTGACTATCTCCTCAACGAGCTTGTTGTGAGCCTCGGGAAGGGTCATATGAGTTCTGTCGAAGCCCTCGGATTCGTAATCATCGGTAAGACCGACGAAAACTATCGCGGCGTCGCATTTAGCGGCGAGGGCGGCGGCAGCGTCGATATGGGCGGCGTTCTTGGCGGCTTTCTTTGCCGAACGCTCGTAGCCCTGAACAAACTCAACGTCATAGCCGAGCTCTTTCAGCTCGTCATAAGCGTTATCCATCTTGGTGGGGTTTATCTGAGAGGAGCCTGCGCCCTGATGCCTCGGGAACTTCGCAAAGTCGCCGATGACCGCGATCTTGCCCTCTTTCTTGAGCGGCAGGATGCCGTCGTTCTTGAGCAGCACCATGGACTGACCCGCGATCTTCCTCGCAAGGGGCTGATCGTCGGCGTCGTTGTATTCGTAGCCGGGCTTTGCGCCGTCGGCAGCTTTCTTTATAAGATTCAGCACGTTGAGCGCTCTCTCGTTGACCACGGCTTCATCAAGCTCGCCGTTCTTGACAGCCTCGACTATCTTCTTTGCGCCCGAGCCTGCGGAGGAGGGCATCTCGAGATCGTTGCCGTTCTTGAGGCCGAGCACTCTGTTGTTGACCGCGCCCCAGTCGCTGACTACAACGCCGTCGAAGCCCCACTCGTCACGGAGGATCTCTATCTGAGTGTGCTTATTCTCGGAGCCGTGAGCGCCGTTTATCTTGTTGTATGAATTCATCACCGTCCAGGGCTTAGCCTTTTTAACGGCTATCTCGAACGCGGTGAGGTATATCTCCCTGAGCGCTCTCTCATCCACCACGGAGTCGCAGGTCATCCTGCGGGTCTCCTGGCTGTTGGCGCAGAAATGCTTGATGGAGGTGCCCACGCCCATTGACTGCACGCCCTCGATAAAACCCGCGGCAAGCTCGCCCGCGAGGACGGGATCCTCTGAGAAATACTCGAAGTTCCTGCCGCAGAGCGGAGATCTCTTCATGTTGACGCCGGGGCCGAGGAGCACGCCGACCTCCTCTTTAAGGCACTTTTTGCCCAGAGCAACGCCCATCTCGTGAAGCAGGTCGGGGTCCCATGAGCAGGCGGTGGTGACTGCGGTGGGGAAGCATATCGACGGCACGCTGCAGGAGAGGCTCGAGCCGGTCTTGTTGTAGTCCTTTTTACGCAGTCCGTGAGGGCCGTCGCAAACCATTATTGACGGAATGCCATACTTTTCCATTCCCTTGAGATGCCAGAAATCCGCTCCGTCGCAGAGAGCTGCCTTATCCTCAAGAGTCATTTGAGCGAGAATTTCCTTTGGGTTTTTCATTGAAGTTCCTCCTTCATGTATCTGAATTATCTTCTTCCAAGCCTAATATATCCGCCGCGCTTGAGCCGTCCAGTTCCCCGGCCTTGCCGAGCTTCTTGCGGATTATCTCGTTGCGCTTATCCGCCTCGTCGAGCGACTTGCCCGCCTCATCTATCTTTTGCCTTGCCTTACGCAACACCACGCCGAATTTGTCATACTGCACTCTGGCGGCGGCGAGCAGCAGGCGGACTTCGTTTGCCTTCTCGTTTATCGCAACGGCTCTGAAGCCGAGCGAGAGTGAATTGAGCAGCGCCGTTATCGTGGACGGGCCCGCTATCATCACATTGAACTCGCTGCGCAGCTTCTCCGGCACACCCGAGCGGGACGACGCTATCTCGGCGTAAAGCCCCTCGGTGGCGAGATACATTATCGCGAACGGTGTGGTCAGCGGGACGTTTATGTATTTGGATATCGTGCGCGCTTCGTTGACTACCCTGCTCTCAAGAGCCTTCCTTGCGGCCGCAAGAGCCTCGGCGTCCGCGGAATCGGCAGCGGTGCAAAGGCGCACATAATCCTCCATCGGGAATTTTGAATCTATCGGCAGATAGGTCGTCTGCTCGCCGTCGCCCGAGGGTATCCTCACGGCGAATTCGACCTTCTCTTTTGAATTCGGCACACAGGTGAAATTCGTCTCATACATACCCGGTATGGTCTGGTCGAGGATCGAGCCGAGCTGTATCTCCGCCCAAGTGCCCCTCGCCTTGACATTGGTGAGCACTCGGTTGAGGGTCGTGACGTTCGCAGTCACGCCGTTTGAGAGCTCCTTCATCTCGCCGAGCGATTTATAGACGCTCTCAAGCCGGTCGGACACGGTCTTGAACGAGCTGTCGAGCCTCTGCGAGAGGGTCGAGGTCAGCTTCTCGTCGACGGTGACGCGCATCTGCTCGAGCTTTTTCTCATTGCTCTCGCGCATCTTGTCGACCGCCTCGGTCAGCGCCCTGCTCTGCTTCTCATTCTGCTCGATATTGTTGAGCTGCATTGCGCTGAGCGACTCGGCAAGCGACTTCTCTATCCTGCCCTGCCAGCCCGTATTCTCAAGCCTCAGCTTTTCGAGCTTCTCGCTCATCTCGCCGAGCGATTTCGCCGTCTCGGCACGCATATCGCGCTGAGCTTCGCTGCTCTCGCGCCTGCTGCGTTCGAACTCCGCACCGAGAGTCGAGGCAAGGTTATCTATCTTTTCCTCAGCCTTGCCGCTGCCCGCCTTGCCCTGCTTTATAAGCAACACTATCAGCAGCACGATAGCCACGGCGAGCATGGCCGCAATAATATACTCCATATCATACCTCTGTTACTTTGTTTATATAGACTTATTCATAATACCACATACTGATGAAATTAGCAACAGCTTTTTCAGCGAATTTGACCGAAATATTTACGAAATTATGAAATGATTAAGAAAAACCTAAGACAAACCTAAGACTTGCGAAAGGTCGATTAAGAAGTGATTAAACCCCTTGACCCGAGGCGGCGGGCGGGCTATAATCGGGGCAACGAAGCCGATAACGGCACGAAACGGAGGGAAAAGGAAGACAACGGCAACCGATTTTTTGAGGAGTTTGTAAGCAAAAACAAAAAGAAGAAAAGAGGAATTCACCATGAAAAAACTTATCACGATCCTGCTTGCGGCAGCCACCCTTGCGGCGGCAAGCGTACCCGCCTTTGCGGAGAATGAGGAAGTCACGCCCGCAGAGCAAAACGTCGTTCAACAGGTCGAGCCTGTCAAAGAAAAAGAGGAGAAAACAGAGGTCGAAACGCCCGCCCCCGCAGAGGAAAAAGCGGAGGAAACCTTGCCTGTCGAGGAAGCGCCCGTTGAACAGCCCGCCGAGCCTGTCGAGCAGGAAGAAACGATCCCCGCCGAGCAGCCAGAAACGCCCGAGATAAGCGCCGAGGATATCAAGAAGATTCTCGGCTCCGACGAGGTAAAATCCGCTCTAAGGGAAGCGGGGCTTGACGAGGACGAGATCGAGGACGTGACCGAGAATCCCGAATCCGAAATAATCTATATTTCGCAGGAGGAATATGAGCAGATGCGCCGCGACTACGCCAAAACCGCTTTCTCCGGCGCGGCCGACGTTTTCCTTACCGGCGCAAAATATATCCTGCTGATCCCCGCAACGCCGATAATGTTCTTCATTCCGTTCGCCGGCCCGCTCATGTGCGGCGTTATCCTGGCGTCGCCCATCGCACTGATCGGCGGTCTCGGCGCCCTCATCGCGTCGCCCGTCGTCGCACTTGTGCTTTACAACAGCTTTAAGCTCGAGCCGCCGTATGAGCTTGAGAAATAAGGCAAAGGAGGCTTTTATTATGAAGAAATTTATCGCAATTCTGCTCGCTGCGGCAACCCTTGCGGCAACAAGCATACCCGCCTTTGCGGAGAATGAGGAAGTCACGCCCGCAGAGCAAAACGTCGTTCAACAGGTCGAGCCTGTCGAAGAAAAAGAGGAGAAAACAGAGATCGAAACACCCGCCCCCTCAGAGGAAAAAGCGGAGGAAACCTTGCCTGTCGAGGAAGCGCCGGTTGAGCAGCCCGCCGAGCCTGCCGAGCAGGAAGAAATGATCCCCGACGAGCAGCCCGAAGCCCCCGAGATAAGCTCCGAGGAAATCAAAAATTTCCTTGCGTCGGACGAGGTAAAATCCGCTCTCAGAGAAGCGGGGCTTGACGAGGATGAAATAGAGGACATGACCGAGAACCCCGAGCCGAGAATAAAATATATCACGCGAGCGGAATACGAGCGGATGCGCATTGATGACGCCATGATAGGCTTCATGTACGGTGTCGAGGAGTTTTCGATAGCTCTTGAAGGCGTTCTCGGGATTTTGGTGTCAACCCCATTATTCCTTGCCTTTCCCATTGCAGGACCTTTTTTGATGATTATTTTCATTGCCGGCGTGATCCCCATTACGGTCGGAGCTTTTGCCGCAGGCGTCGGTCTCACCGTCGCTTCGCCTGTCATAGTTCTCGTTCGTTATATAAAGTTCGAGCTGCCCGATAATTATGTGGTGGTGAAATAAAGTATAATTTTGGAGGGTGTTTGTTTTGAAAAAATTTATTGCCATTCTTCTTTGCTTCACAACGGCTTTTTCTCTTGCCGCCTGCGGGAGCAAGCCGGATGCCGAGCCGTCCGTTCCGACCGAAGCCGTTGCCGAGAGCACAGGCGAGGTCACGCAGACCGCAGCCAATCCCGAATATATCCAAGCGACCTTTGAGGACATTCAGGATCTTGTTGATCTTTCGGTCAGCATACTGTTTAATTGCCCGCACTCAGACGATTTCGGCTATGACAGCTCCTCCGGCACCGCTCCGGCAGACGCTATGTATATAATCCAGAACAACTCCGGCGGTCTTTATTATGAAAATATCGTTTTACGTTCCGAAGGCTTCAATAGGTATGAGGATACCTACCCCGCCGATCCGCTGAAGAAATTTGTCGATTCGTTCGGTTACTATAAAGTAAATGCGGACGATGCGGATTGGATTCTTGAGAATGTGCTATGCATTAAACCGGACAGAACCAAGACCTCCGACGATTTTGACAAAACAGCCAAGGACTACTACGGCTGCTTCAACTACTACTATTATGACGGCTACTACTACGAGTATGAGGAAGGCGGCGGAGGCTGGGGACCGATGTCTCTCACCGATTGCAGCAGGCAGCCCGACGGCAGCTATCTGATAAAGATGTCCACCATCTACAGCGAAAGAATCGAATCGGAGCTTGAACGCGGTAAATACGAATACTCCGACTATGTCACCTCGGCGGCATTGAAGTATGTGGACGGTCAAAAAGTGTGGTCGGTATCCTATACCAAGAAGACGGGCGACAGAATAATCGCTCTCTGACGATTTCGGAGCCCGATCCGTTCCCCCTCCGTGTTGATATTTTCGGATATTTATGTTAGAATGTTCCGAGAATTCACACGGAGGTTTTTATTATGATAGGAATTATCGGCGCAATGCACATTGAGGTCGAGACGGTCAAATCGCTTATGGAGAATAAGGTCTCCAAGACCGTCAGCGGCATGGAATTCGTCAGCGGCACTCTGTTCGGCAGAAAAATTGTCGTCGCCGTATGCGGCATAGGCAAGGTCGCCGCTGCAATGTGCGCCCAGACGATGATACTCAAATATTCGCCCGAATGTATCATAAACACAGGCGTCGGCGGCAGCCTTGACCCCGAGCTGCGTATCTGCGACGTGGTCATTGCCGAGAGCCTTGTGCAGCACGATATGGATACCTCGCCCCTCGGCGACCCCGTGGGTCTGATATCGGGCATCAATATTGTAAACATACCCTGCGACGGCAGGGTAACGGCGGCTCTGCTCAAGGCCGCGGAGGCTCTTGACGGAGTTCACACCGCCGCGGGAGTTATCGCCTCGGGCGACCAGTTCATCGCCTCGGCCGAGGCGAAGAAACGCATAGTCGACCGCTTCGGCGCAAGGGTGTGCGAAATGGAGGGAGCCGCGATAGCGCAGGTCTGCTATATCAATTCCGTGCCGTTTGCGATAGTTCGCGCCGTCTCCGACTGCGCCGACGGCAGCTCGCACATGGCTTATGAGGAATTCCTGCCGAACGCCGCCGCGACCGCCGCCCGCCTGATAGAGGGCTTCGTAAGGATATATTGATTTTATTAAAAACGAACGCTCAGCCTTTTTACTGTATTTTTTTGGATTCGGGCACGATTATTTGTTGACATTGACAGATGTTTCTGTTAAAATGAAGTGAATATATAATGCGGGAGTACACTTTCGCATAACTACAAGGAGGAAATCAAAATGATTGATCAGAAAACCCTGGCGTACATCAATCTTTACGCCGTTCTCGGCACCCTCGAGAATCTTTGCGAGCTTGCTCCCGAAGCGAGCAGCCTGCTGACCAACAAAAAGCCCATTTCGATAGGCTTCGAGGTCAAGGGCGGCCCGAGCGCGACCATCACCTTCGCAAACGGCAGATGCAGAATGGAGCAGGGCTGCACCAAGTGCGACGTTAAGCTCCCGTTCGCTTCCTGCGAAAAATTCAACGGCCTCATCGACGGCACCGTTACCCCCATCCCCTCAAAGGGCTTCCTTCACATAGGCTTCCTGCTCAAGGATTTCACCGCCCTTACCGACCTGCTCAATAAGTACATGAGACCCGAGCCGGCGGATCTTGAGGATCCCGATTTCTTCAGGATCAGCACCACTCTTATGCTCGACACCATAACCGTCGCCATCGCTCAGATAGGCAACAACGACGAAATAGGCAAGTTCTCCGCAGATCACATGGTCGACGGCGAGATCTCCTTCTCCATCAAGGACGGCCCCGCAACCACCATCAGAGTCAAGAACCACAGACTTCTCGGCATCAAAAAGCGCTGCGAGAATCCCAGAGCCATCATGGAGTTTGAGTCCATCGAGCTTGCGAGAGACCTCTTTGACGGCAAGGTCAATGCGGTCGCCTGCATCGGCACCGGCGATATCGTCATGAAGGGCATGATCTCAATGCTCGACAACCTTAACAGGATCCTTGACAGAGTAGCTGTCTATTTAGCATAAGGAGGTTTGCGAAATGAGTTTCAAAATAAATAAATATGATAAAAGCACCGAGCTCTTTCAGAGAGCCGCTAAGGTAATCCCCTCCGGTCTTTACGGCCATCAGGGCCCCGCTGAGGGCTGCTGCATCCCCGTATCGGCATATCCTCTCTTCAGCCAGAAGGCTAAGGGCTCCTACTTCTGGGATGTCGACGGCAACAAATTCATCGACTATATGTGCGCTTACGGCCCCAACGTGCTCGGCTACAATGACCCCGATGTTGACGCCGCAGCTCTTGCACAGGCTAAGATAGAGAACTGCGTCACCGCACCCTCGACCAAGATCATCGAGTTCGCGGAGTGCCTTGTCGACACCGTCGCTTCGGCTGACTGGGCTTTCTTCGCAAAGAACGGCGGCGACACCACCACCGCAGCTATCATGACCGCCAGAGCAGCCACCCACAGGAAGAAGATAATCTTCGTCAACGGCTTCTATCACGGCGTCGCTCCCTGGTGCCAGAAGGTCGACTACCCCGGCGTTCTTCCCGAGGATGTCGCCAACAACCTCTATGTTGACTGGAACGATTTTGAAGGCCTCAAGAGAGTAGTTGAGGAGAACGAGGGCGAGATCGCAGCGTTCATCTCCACTCCCTACCTTCACGGCAATTTCATAGACAACGTCCTCCCCGCAGAGGGCTATTGGCAGAAGGTCCGCAAGCTCTGCACCGAGAAGGGCATCGTCCTTATCATCGACGACGTCAGAGCGGGCTTCCGTCTTGATATCGCAGGCTCCGACCACTTCTACGGCTTCGAGGCCGACCTTATCTGCTTCTGCAAGGCTCTTGCAAACGGCTGGAACGTCTCCGCACTCTGCGGTAAAGAGTGGCTCAAGAGCGCTATCAGCGGCCTTTCCTACACCGGCAGCTATTGGATGAGCGCGATCCCCTTCGCGGCAGGTCTCGCCTGTATCGAGAAGATGAAGAAGCTCGACACTCCCAAGATGTTCCGTGAGAACGGCCTCAAGCTGACTAACGGCCTCAAGGCTGCCGCCGAGAATAACGGTTTCCATCTCTCCGTATCCGGCGAGCCCGCCCTTTTCTACCTCATGCTCAAGGACGACGACTCCCTCATGCTCCATCAGGAGTGGATAGCCGAGATAGTCAAGAGAGGCGTATTCATGACCAACCATCACAACCACTTCATGAACGCATCCCTCACCGACGAGGATATCAAGCAGACCATAGACATTGCGGAGGAAGCCTTCCACGTTCTTCGCAAAAATCACCCCGAGCTCGGTTAATCAACCACGGAATACGGCGGCTCGACCGCTTAATGAAATATAAGCAAGGAGGAACATCATATGGCATTATCAAAGCAGGAATGGC
>FR888230.1:161798-166102 GCA_000431775.1 Clostridium sp. CAG:413
ATCTTCGTAACCTCTGCCTCGACACCCCCTTCTGGGCAGGAAGCGCCCACATCGGCGGCGGCATGAGCGTTATGGATATGCTCACCATTCTTTACTACAAGTACATGAAGATCGACGTTGCAAACCCCAACTGGGAGGACAGAGACCGTCTTATCCTCAGTAAGGGTCACGCGGGCGTTGCTTACGCAAGCGTTCTCTGCGAGCTCGGCTTCAATGACAAAGAACAGCTCAAGACCTTCAACCTGACCAACTCCAAGATGGGTATCCATCTTGACTCCAACAAGGTCATCGGCGTTGACGCCTCCACCGGCTCACTCGGCCACGGCCTGCCCATCGCAGTCGGCACCGGCCTTGCGGCAAGAGTGCTCGGCAAGGACTATAAGACCTACTGCATCCTCGGCGACGGCGAGTGCGACGAAGGCTCCAACTGGGAGGCAGCCATGTCCGCAGCTCACTTCAAGGTAGATAATGTCATCTCCTTTGTCGACCGCAACAAGTGCATGATCGACGGCAGGACCGAGGACGTTATGTCCCTCGAGCCCTTCGCCGACAAATGGCGCGCATTCGGCTTCATCGTTAAGGAAGTGGACGGCCACAACTTCAACGAGCTCTCCGAAGCTATCGACTTCGCTCTTGAGAATAAGGGCGCTCCCGTCATGATCATCGCCGACACCATCAAGGGCGAGGGCATTGACTTCATGGAGGATAACTATCTCTGGCATTACGGTGCTATTGATGATGAAAAATATGCAAAGGCTAAGGAAAGCCTTGACAAACATTACGCTAAGCGTGTAGCTCGTGCAGAAAAGGAGGGCGTCTGATCATGGCAGGAGGAATGACCTATACCGCCGCTGAGTCCACTCAGTTTGCGACCGCTGAAATTTACGGCAAGGCTCTTTGTGAGCTTGGCGAAAAGCATCCCGAGGTAGTCGCTCTTACCGCCGACCTCGGCAAATCAACCAAGATCGGTCTGTTCGGCGAGAAATTCCCCGACAGATTCTTCAACGTCGGCATCGCTGAGCAGAATATGTTCGGCATGGCAGCCGGCATGGCAAAGGCAGGCCTTGTGCCCTTCCTTTCCACCTTCTCGGTATTCGCTTCTCTCAGAAGCGCCGACCAGCTCCACACCGACATCTGCTATCAGAATGTCAACGCTAAGATAATCGCTACCCATGCCGGCACTTCGTTCGGCCAGGCGGGCTCGACCCACCACGCTATCTGCGACCTCGCAGTTTGCCGCTCGATCCCGAACCTCACCGTTATCTGCCCCGCAGACGGCATCGAGACCTACAACGCAGTCCATGCTGCATATGATAATTTCGGCCCCTACTACATCCGTATAAACAGAGGCTTCGACAGAGTTCTCTATGAGGATTCCGATTACGGCTTCGAGGTCGGCAAGGCAGTCACCGTTCATGAGGGCTCCGACCTTACCATCATCGCTTGCGGCTCCTGCGTGTTCCAGGCTGTCCAGGCTGCCAAGTTCCTTGAGAGCGCGGACGGCCTGAAGATCAGAGTGCTCAACATGCACACCATCAAGCCCATCGACAAGGAAGCCATCATCAAGGCGGTCATGGATACCCGCCGCATAATCACCGTTGAGGATCACAACGTCATCGGCGGTCTCGGCAGCGCAGTCGCCGAGGTCATCGTTGAGGCCGGCAAGGGCTGCGCCTTCAAGCAGCTCGGCATCCCCGACAAGTTCGCCCCCATCGGTCTGCACGAGGATATCATGTCCATGCTCGGCATTGACCAGAACGGCATAGTCGAGTCCGTCCGTGAAGTCATGGGCAAGGACTTCGAGCTTGACGACGACTGGGACGACGAGGCGTGATGCGCCTTTCGACAAATTGCAGAAAGGATTGATATATATGGCTTCAAGAGAAGATATATTAACTAATAAAGTTTTCCTTTGTGCGGTTCTGCCCCTCATCAAGACCATCGCTATGGATGACCCCAAGCTCGCCAAGAAGTTTGAGCACGCTCACGCCGTCATCCAGGTCAGCGCCAAGGATCCCGACGCTCCCGCAGGCAAGTACGCGACCCATTTCGTCGTCAACAGCGGCGAGTGGCTCTGCCACCCCGACAAGGTCGCCGACAATGCTCATATCGAGCTTTGCTTCAAGAGCGTAGAGGCTATGAACGCATTCTTCAAAGGAAATATCGGCCCCGCTACCCTGCCCTCAATGAAGGGCGTGGCAAAGAAGCCCGCCGTCTTTGCAGCATTCATGATGACGCTGCTCAAGATGTCCTCGCTTCTCACCACCAAGGAGCCGCCGCAGGATGAGGAAACCAAGAAGCTGCTCGTTAAGTGCTACTTCTATCTGCTCTCGAGCGGCATCAGCACGCTCAACAAGCAGGGTCACGAGGATATCCACAATTGGGCGCTCAAGAGCCCCGACAGAGTCTATGCATGGGCAGTTGACGGCTACCCCGAGATCTCGGCTTATATCCGTATCAAGGCGGGCAAGTCAAAGGCAGGCAGAGGCGTTTATAAGCGCGCTCTTCCCTTCTTCACCATGAGATTCGACTCGCTCGACAGTGCTCTCGGCATCCTCATGGGCACCGCGGATATGCTTGACTACACCAAGGACAGCAAGCTCATCATGGACGGCGCACCCGAATTCGGCGCGCAGATCGGTACTTACATGATGACCGTCGCGGGCTACGCACAGTAAAATATGCTTTTTATGCCGCATTCCGAAAGGGATGCGGCATTTTTTGCGTCCATGCGCCGAATACGGCAAAGAAAATTTTCTCAAACTCTTGTATTTCCGTTCAAAATTATCTATAATGTTTTCATAATAGGATAGTGGGGTATTATGACCTTTCCGAGGCGATACCCGATATGGAAAGGAATGATAAAATGTCCGTTCAGGCAGTCAGAGAATACCTCGCCCGCTTTGGCGTTGACGGCAGAATTCAGGAGTTCACCGAGTCCTCCGCTACGGTCGAGCTGGCGGCGGCGGTGGTTGGCGTTATCCCCGCGAGGATAGCCAAAACCCTCTCGTTTAAGGACGGTGCCGGCGCAATGCTCGTGGTCGCCGCAGGCGACGCCAAGGTGGATAACCGCAAATTCAAGGATACCTTCGGCTTCAAGGCAAAAATGCTCTCCGCGGGCGACGAGCTGGAGCTTGTCGGGCACCCCGTCGGCGGTGTTTGCCCCTTTGCACTGAAGGACGGCGTGAGGGTCTATCTCGACACTTCGCTCCGGCGGTTTGATACCGTTTTCCCCGCAGCGGGCAGCTCGAGCAGTGCGGTCGAGCTGAGCTGCGACGAGCTTTTTGAATGCTCCGGGGCGGAGAAATGGATCGATGTATGCAAATTGCCCGAAGCATAAACCAAATTCGTAACTTTTCGGTCATATTTTATTAATGCAACCCGGCGTATTATATTATATAATATTCAATGGTGGTTCAAGGAGGATTATATGAGCGCAAAACACGTTATATCTTACGATATCGGCACTACCGGAGTCAAAACCTGTCTTTTTGAGATCGACGATACGATAACCCTCAAAAGTGCGGCAATGGAGGGCTACAATCTCTATATTCTGCCCGACGGCGGCGCAGAGCAGGATCCCGACGAATGGTGGAGCGCCATTTGTTCCACGACCGCGACCGTATTTGAGAACTGCAAGGACATAACCCCCGACATGGTCGACGGCATTTCGTTCTGCTCACAGATGCAGGGCCTCGTGCTTGTCGATAAAGAGGGCAAGCCCGTCCACAGAGCGTTCAGCTACATGGATCAGAGGGCGAGGAAGCAGCTCAAGGAGGGCATGGCGAACGGGATCCAGATAGCCGGCGCCAACATTACAAAGCTTATCCCCTCGCTCATAATCACCGGCGCAGTCTCCGCCAGCGTCAAGGACCCCGTCTGGAAATATCGCTGGCTCAGGGACAATGAACCCGAGAATTTCAAGAGAGTCTATAAATGGCTCGATGTCAAGGAATACATAATCAGCCGCATGACGGGCAAATTCGTCATGACGAGGGATTCCGCATTCGGCACCCTGCTCTATGATATCCGCAAGGGTCACGAATGCTGGAGCCCGAAGATCTGCAAGCTGCTCGACGTTGACCTCGCTCACCTTGCCGAGATAGTGGACTGCACGGCGAACGTCGGCGGTCTGACCGCAAAGGCGGCTAAGGAGCTGGGTCTTAAAGAAGGAACCCCCGTATTCGGCGGCGGCGGCGACGCCTCGCTCATAGGCGTGGGTGCAGGCAGCGTAGGCCTCGGCGAAACTCACATCTACTCCGGCACCTCAGGCTGGGTCTCGACCGTCGTTGACAAGAGCGTCG
>FR888230.1:166118-184213 GCA_000431775.1 Clostridium sp. CAG:413
CGCGTCGTTGCCGCTTCCGCAATGATAGCCGCCATCACCGGCGCTCAAAAGGATAAATTCAATTATTTTGCCGAGCTGGAAACGGCGGGCAAATGCCTCGAATGGGTCAAGGATCACCTTGCCCTCGACGAGATCGGCATCTTCCTGCAAAAGACTCACGTCGCGGAATCCAAAGAGTCGGTCTACACCAGCCTTTACGATTACCTCTCAAAGATAATCGACGAGACCCCGGCAGGCAGCGGCGGAGTTATCTTCACCCCGTGGCTTCACGGCAATCGCTGCCCGTTTGAGGATCCGAACGCCAGAGGAATGTTCTTCAACGTCAGCCTCGAAACAGGCAAAACCGAGCTCATCCGCTCCGTTATCGAGGGCGTTTGTATGCATCTTCGCTGGTTCCTCGAAACACAGGATAAGAAGATAAAGACCTCTCAGACCGTTCGCTTCGTCGGCGGCGGCGCCCTCTCGGACGTCACCTGCCAGATCCTTGCCGATATCACGGGCAGGACTGTTGAGACGGTCGACAGCCCGCAGAATGTCGGCGCAGTCGGCGCGGCGGTCATAATGGCGGTCGGCCTCGGCGTTATAGGCGACGTTTCCGAGGCGAAGAGGCTTATCCCCGCCAAAAAGACCTTCACCCCCAACACTGCAAATAAAGACATCTACGACCGCAACTATGCAGTCTATAAGATGCTTTACAATAATAACAAAAACGCTTTCAAAGCCCTGAACGGCTGAGACGGCTCAAAGAAAGGATCGGAGAAATGAAAAAGTATTTTGCTCTCATCATCAGCGTTATCGTGATCCTCACCTGCTTCACCGCCTGCAAGCCCAAGCTCAAGGACGGTGTGCTCGTCACCGACGCGGCCGGCAAGGGCTACGCCGCAGTCACTCAGGAGGGCGGCGGAGCTGCCCGTGACGACGCGGGCAACCTCGTGGTGCTCGTCACCGACAAAAACGGCAAAAACGTCAAGGGCGATAACGGCGAATTCCAGACCGACGCCATCGCGCTCGACCATGCGGTCGTCATCGGCAACCGCATTGAATGCCCCAACTACTCGATAGCTATCCCGAGCGGCTGGAGCGACAGCATGAGCTACAGCGACCTCATCCTCAAGAAGGATAACTCCGAGGATCAGATAAAGCTCATGAGTTCAAGCGGCAAGAAGCTCTCCGCGGTAATGCAGGATACCTCAAAGCTCATCGACGCTGTCAAGTCAAAGTTCAGCGACTGCGTATACACCAATAAGCAGATCACCGTCAACGGCGGCGAGGCCACGCTTATCTCGGTATATGTACCCAACAACAGCTCAGGCACCGCCACTTACATCGGCTATATCTTCTATGAGCACGGCGGCACGGTCTACACCTGCATGATAACCTCAGACAGCGACATGGGCGCACGCCTCGACGAAGTGATCGCCATACTTGACACTATCGAATACAGATAATTATTCCGGAGGAGAAAAGATATGTTATTTACACAGGATATCGGCATAGATTTAGGCACGGCGAACACCCTCGTATTCGCAAGAGGCAAGGGCATCGTCATCAGAGAGCCGTCGGTCGTTGCGGTCGATCAGAAGAGCAACCCGCCCAGAGTGGTCGCCGTCGGCACCGAGGCAAAGGAAATGATAGGCAGAACTCCCGGCTCGATCATCGCGGTTCGCCCCCTCAAGGACGGCGTTATAGCGGATTTCGAAATAACCGCAGAGATGATAGAATCCTTCATCAAGCGCACCACCAAGCGCAGACCCTTCTCAAGGATCAGAGTGCTCATCTGCATCCCCTCGGGCGTCACCGAAGTTGAGCGCAAGGCTGTCCACGACGCCGCAAAGAGCGCAGGCGCCAACTACATCAGCCTTATCGAGGAGCCCATGGCAGCGGCTATCGGCGCGGGTCTCCCCGTCAGCGAAGCGACCGGCAGCATGGTCGTCGATATCGGCGGCGGCACCTCCGAAGTGGCTGTTATATCGCTTGGCGGTGTTGTTACGGCGAATTCCTGCCGTGTTGCGGGTGACAACTTTGATGAATCCATCATCTCCTACATCAAGAAGAAATATAACCTCCTTATCGGTGAGAGAACCGCTGAGGATATCAAGATAAAGATCGGCTCCGCCTTCCCCTATGACGGCGAGGGCACGATGAATATCAAGGGCAGAAACCTCATGGACGGCCTGCCGAAGAATGTTGATGTCACCTCCGAGGAGATAAGGGAGGCAATGTCCGACCCCGTATCCCAGATAGTTGACGCCGTTAAGTCCACGCTTGAAAAGACTCCCCCCGAGCTTGCCGCCGATATCATCGACCACGGCATCATGCTCACGGGCGGCGGCGCTCTGCTCAGAGGCCTCGACAGGCTCATCTCCGCGGAGACCAAGATCCCCGTCCTCGTGGCGGAGAATCCCCTCGATTGCGTTGTTGACGGCACGGGCATCTGCCTTGATAACGACAACCTCAACGTAATCAGCAATAAGAAGTACATCTAAGTATCTAATCGGATTAAGGAGCTATATTGATGATTCGCTTTTTGAAGAGCACGGCATTTAAAATATTCGCAGGTGTCGTCGCCGCATTGCTTGTGGGGTCGATATTTGCCGTCGCCTCAAGAAGCGGCTCATCACCGCTCACGAGCGTTACGAGCGTAGTATTCGGCCCCGTTTCACGCCTTGCGTCCTATGTGGCGTCCGAGGTGTCGAAGCTGCCGATATCGTTCCGCTCAAGCTCCACCCTCTCCAAGGAGATAACCGACCTTGAGGAGCAGGTGGATTCGCTCAGAGAGCAGCTCGTCGACTACGAGCAGGCAAAGTATAAGAATGAATTCTATCAGGAATTCCTCGGGCTTAAAGAGGAGCACAGCGACTATGTGTTCGCCGAGGCAGCCGTTATCGGCAGGGACGCTGCAGGCAGATTCGGCACGGTGACCCTCAACAAAGGCTCGATAAACGATATCAGGGTCAACGACCCTGTTATCTACGGCGAATATCTTGTCGGCGTGGTCGCCTCGGTCACCCCCACGCAGTGCACCGTTAATACCATTCTGAATCCGAATGTCAATGTCAGCGCCTATGAGGTCAGGACGAGGGATCTCGGCTTCGTGACCTCGACCGTCGGGCTTGCCGAGCAGGGGCGCTGCCATATGCCCGGTCTTCCCTCCTCCACCTCCGTCACGGCGGGCGGCATCGTCTGCACCTCGGGCGTTGGCGGCATTTTCCCGAGGGATCTTATAATCGGCACTATAGTTGACGTCGTGGACGGCACGGTGGATATCTCCGCCAGCGCCGTTATCGAGCCGGGCATTGATATCTCAAAGCTCACCGACGTCTTTATCATCACTTCATTTGACGGTCAGGCGCAGTGATGCGCCGCCGTCCCCGCTTTTTTATATGACTATTGAAGCTCAACGCAAAAAGTTGATAATCCGCAGGGTTATACTCGCCCTGATAATATTAACGCTGTCAGTTATGCAAAATACCGACGGCTTTTTTCCGCAGATATTCGGCGTGCGCGCGCTGCTGCTGATACCAGCCGTGGTGTGCGCGGCGATGTTTGAGCGCGACATAGTCGGGATGCTTTTCGGGCTTTTTGCGGGTATGCTGTGGGATATCACGGCCTCCGGCAACAATTTCAACGCCCTCTACCTGCTGGCGGTCGGCTTTATCTGCGGCACGCTCATCAACACCGTGATGCGCAACAACGTGGTCACGGCGTCCCTCCTCTCGGTGGGATTCATCATCATCTACAGCCTCGGCTATTGGCTGTTTCACTATGTATTCGCTTCGATCGACGGGGCGGCTCACGTGCTCGTGCGCTACTATCTCCCCGGCATCCTTTACACGGCGATATTCGTGCCGATAATCTTTATCATCGTGCGAGCCGTGGAGAAAAAATACTCAATTGAGCAATAATCAAAGGAGGTGCAGATATGCACGCAAGAATGACTCGCGGCAGGCAGATAGCGGCTGTCTGCGTTATCCTTTTTTTCTTTATGGTGTTTGCCGTTGACCTTATCAATCTTCAGATCGTCAAGGGCGACGAATACGACGCCGCCAGCTCCGCAGTCTCCGCCAAGACGGCTCCCATCTCCGCCGCAAGGGGCGAGATAGTCGACTGCGACGGCAAGCCCCTCGTCTACAACAGTCAGGGCTATTCTATAGTCTTTGACTACGCATATTTCCCTCCCGCCTCCGAGCAGGAGACTCGCAACGAGATAATCCTCAGCCTCATCAAGCTCTTTGAGAGCAAGGGGCTTGAATGGATAGATAACCTGCCGCTCGTTTTTGACGCGGACGGCAATATCGCTTTTAAGGAGGACAGCGACGCCCTCATCAAGGAGATGAAGAGCGCCGATATGCTGAACCTCAACGAATACGCCTCGGCACAAAACTGCTTTGACGCCCTTGTCAGCAGGTACAAGCTCTCGGCTTACTCCGAGCAGGATGCCCGCAAGATAGCCTCCGTCTGCTACGAGATGAAGCGCATATATTTCAGCATCAGCACGCCTTACACCTTCGCCGCGGACGTGCCCGACGACGTGGTGTCACTTATCAAGGAAAACAGCGGCTTCTATAAGGGCGTTGACGTTGAGGTCATCCCCGTGCGGCAGTATACCGACGGCACTATAGCCCCGCATATTCTCGGCAGGGTCGGCGCTATCGACGCCGAGGAATACCGGGAGAAAAAGGCCGACGGCTATAAAATGACCGATATGATAGGCAAGAGCGGCATCGAGGCCGCCCTGGAGGAATATCTCAAGGGTACTGACGGCGAAAAGACCGTCTACACCGACAACGACGGCAATAAGCACACCGAGGTAACCATCGAGCCGCAGCACGGCAACACCGTGGTGCTCACCATCAACTCGGGGCTTCAAAAGGTCGCTCAGAATGCGCTGCAAAAGGCTTTGCAGGATTATTCGGGCAAAAAGGGCAATGTCGTGCCCGACGCGGGCGCAGTTGTAGTGCTCAGCTGCAAGGATTCCTCTATCCTCGCCTCGGCCACTTACCCGACCTACGATATCTCGACCTACGCCGATAACGCGGAGGCTCTCAACAAGGCCTCCGGCGCCCCGCTTTGGAACAGAGCGCTGCTCTCGACCTACGCCACAGGCTCCACGATGAAGCCCTCGGTCGCAGTCGCCGCCCTCGAGGAGGGTATAATCGACGAAACGACCACCGTCTACTGCTCCGGCTCATATGAATACCTCGGCCAGCACTTCAAGTGCGAGCAGCATCATATAACCCGCTTTGTCAACGTCGTCAACGCAATCAACGAATCCTGCAACACCTTCTTCTATGAGGTCGGCAGGATGCTCGGCATTGAGAAGATGAACGAATACAGGACTCTGTTCGGCCTCGGCTCAAAGACCGGCTGCGAGCTGGGCGAAGCGACGGGAGTGCTCGACAGCCCCGAATACAGGGCATCGCTCAATCAAAAGTGGCTGCCCGGCTACACCGTCCAGTCCGCAATAGGTCAGGCGGGCAACCTTTTCTCCCCCATCCAGCTTGCGAATTACTGCGCCACGATAGCGAACGGCGGCACGAGATACAAAACTCACTTCGTTAAGAGCATCAAGAGCCACGATTATTCGCAGACCGTGCTCGAGACCGAGCCTGAGGTAGTCTGCGAGACGGGTATTTCTCAGAAAACTCTTGATATTGTAAAGAGCGGTATGCTCAAGGTCGGCACGGTCGGCTACTGTAAGGAATACTTCAAAAATCTCCCCGTAAAGGTCGCTGCAAAGACGGGTACTTCTCAGGAATACCGTCAGATAGGCGGCGACTCCGTCAAGATAAACAACGGCTTCCTCATCGCCTTTGCCCCTTATGAGAACCCCGAGATAGCGGTCGCGGTGGTCGGCGAGGGCATGACCTCGGGCGTATTCGTCGCCCCCGTCGTCGCTGCGGTAGTCGATTATTATTTCGGCCAGAGCGGCTCAACAGAAGCGGCTCAGCCCGAAAACTCACTTCTCCCCTGATTTTATTTGAAAGGAGCGCTCACTGTGGCTGAAATCATCCTCGTTGCCTCCGGCAAAGGCGGCTCGGGCAAATCGACCTTCACCGTCGGCGTTTCAAAGGCTCTCGCCTCCTGCGGCAAAAGAGTGCTTGCGATAGACTGCGATATCGGCCTGCGCTCGCTCGACCTGCTGCTCGGCGTCTCCGAGAGCGTGGTGTTTGACTGGGGCGATCTGCTCGAGGGCAGGTGCTCCGCCGAGCAGGCGCTCATCAAGGGCAGCGTTGACCTGCTCGCCGCTCCCCGCGCCTACGGCGACGGCTTCACCGACGAGGGCTTTCGTCAAATGGTCGCGGGCTTTGATAATAACTACGATTTCATCTTCCTCGACTCCCCCGCGGGCATCGACAGGGGCTTCACCCTCGCCGCAAGCGGCGCAAGGCGCGCCGTGGTGGTCACAACGCCCGACAGTGTCTGCGTCAGGAGCTGCAACCGCGCCTTCTGCGAGCTGGACAGGCTCGGCATAGCCGACGTGCGCCTTATCATAAATATGTTTGAGGTCAAGCCCGTCTGCAAGCGCAGGCTGCTTAACATAGACCAATGCATCGACGAGACGGGAGTTCAGCTCCTCGGCATAGTCCCGAGGGATATAAGCCTCGGCTTCTGCTCCGTTACGGGCGACGCCCCCGGCGAATTTTCGCCCTCAACGCTCGCATTTCAGCGCATTGCGAAGCGCCTTTGCGGGCAAAAAGCCCCGCTCATCTGCGAATGAAAGGTTAAAACCATGGAGAATTCAACCATCGCCGCCGTTGCGACTCCGAATGCGCCCGGCGGCATAGGAATAGTCAGAATATCGGGCAGCCGAGCCATTGAGACGGCTGCCGCTGTTTTTACGCCCATCGGCGGTGAGCCGCTGACCGAATGCAAGGGCTATCACGCCCGATTCGGCACGGTCCACGACGGCGAAGAGCGGCTCGACGAGGCCGTATGCCTCGTTTTCAGAGCGCCGAGAAGCTACACGGGCGAGGATGTGGTCGAAATTTCGTGCCACGGTGGCATTTATATCACGAAACGAGTGCTGCGCGCCGTGCTGAACGCAGGCGCAGTCCCCGCCGAGGCGGGCGAATTCACAAAAAGAGCATTTCTTAACGGCAAAATAGACCTTGCGGGCAGTGAGAGCGTCATGGCGCTCATCAGCGCCTCGGGCAAGCAGGCGGCGAGCGCCGCTCTGAACACCCTTGAGGGCAGGCTGAGCGGCGAGATACGCTCCTGCGCCGACAAGCTCACCGCCGTTTGCGCCTCACTCGCCGCATGGGTCGATTACCCCGACGACGATATCGAGGAGATAGGCGGCGGAGAAATGCTCCCCGTTTTTAAGGATGTCAAGGCCGCTCTTGAAGCGATAGTGCGCCGCTACGACTGCGGCAGGGCGGTAACGGACGGAGTTGACGCCGTTATCGTCGGCAAGCCGAACGTCGGCAAATCAACACTGATGAATATGCTCTCTGGCTTCGAGCGCTCGATAGTAACCGACGTTGCGGGCACTACCCGCGACGTGGTCGAGGAGCGGATAGTCCTCGGCGACATCCTGCTCAGGGTCGCCGACACCGCGGGAATACACGACACTGAGAATAAAATCGAGAATATCGGCGTTGACCTCGCCAAGCGCCGCCTTGAGCGGGCGGAGCTGGTGCTCGCCGTATTCGACGGCAGCTCCCCCCTCACCGAGGAGGACGCCGAGATAATCGCCTGCTGCCGTGACAAGCGCAGGGTGGCGGTGCTCAACAAGGCCGACCTACCCCCGCAGGCGGATATCGACCTCATCCGCAGTGAATTCCCCGAGACGGTGGTGCTCAGCGCCTCTCAGGGCAGCGGAGCGGAGGAGCTTGAAAAGGCGGTCGCGCGGGTGCTCTCGACCGACGCCTTTGACCCGAACGCCGCCTGCCTGACGAGCGAAAGGCAGCGAAGCTGCTGCGTGAGAGCTATTGACGACTTGAGCCAGGCCGTCGCCGCCCTTGAGAGCGGCGTGACCCTCGACGCCGTGAATGTCTGTGCAGAGTGCGCCGTCGGCTCGCTGCTGGAGCTGACGGGCGAAAAAGCCACCGACGCCGTGGTCGACGAAGTCTTCTCCCGCTTCTGCGTGGGTAAATAGTAAATTTTGGTCAATACTATAAAGGACGGTGCGTCGTTTGGCATACCGTCCTTTTTGCATCTTGATTTTTCTGCTGATATCTGTTAAAATGGTAAAAAATTCTTGAGGAGGATAACAAATGAAGAAACCCCTTTCAAGGGCGCTTGCCCTGCTTTTTGCGGCAATTTTAGCTTTCTCCTGCATTCTCCCCTGCACCGCCGCTTTTATTGATGATGATATCGCTCTGCTTGCCGAGAGCGGCGACGGCGAATCTGTCGACCCTGAGAACCCGGAAACCCCCGATCAGCCTAAGCCCCCCGCCGCCGAGCCGAAGCTCGAGGTCACCTCTGAGAGCCTCTCGGTATTTGTCGGCAAGAAGCTCCAGCTCACCGCGACCGTCACCGGCGTTGACGCGCAGCCTAAGATCGAGTGGTACACCATGGACGGCAACATCGCCTCAGTCGACCAAAACGGCCTTGTCTCCACAAAAAAGACCGGCAGAGTTGAGATAGTCGCTAAGACCACCGTCAACGGCAAGGAGCTGAGCGACGGCTTCATCGTGAACGTCGTCACCCGCAGCAACCCCGTCAAAAATCTGCTTGAGAAAAAGCAGGTGCTCAGCTACAAATACAGCTACACCGACGACTACTACTACACCAACGACAAGAACTGCTGGCAGCATAACTTCGGCTTCGCCAAATTCTACGACATCGTCGCCCCCTATGTGCTGCTCGAATACGACTATGTCAGAGTTTATTTCACCTATGACAATAAGGATTGGATGATCCAGATGTGGAAGGGTCAGTACGGTCTGCTCTTCTTCGGCAGCGAAATGGGCATATATCGCAAGGATTCCTCCGACAAGGCACCCGGCCTCTTCACCTTCTACGGCTGCCCGAATGAGGACGAATGGATAAAGATGGAGATGACCCTCTATCACGACGAAACGGGCAACGGCAACTATGTGCGCCAGCTCACAAGAGACTACGGCGACTATTGGTGGTGCACCGGCTTCAAGCCCGGCCACCTGCGCCGCGAAGAGCCCGCCAAGGAGCTTAGAATGACCGGCCGCCTGACTCTCAAGAATCAGGAAATGACCGATCTCTTCATCGAGGGTCTCAAGAAATGCGGCTTTAAGCAGACCGAAAATGCCGAAAAGATAGGTCTTGACCAGTTTCACGTGGACGGCACGGATATCCGCCTTTGCTGGCAGAATATCTCCGACGCCGAGAACACCATGCCCATCAAGATAACCGCGGGCGCAATGATAGCGGTCAGCATCCTCTCCTTCTTCCTGCTCATCATGGTGATGTTCGGCATGTTCGCAATGCTTGCGTTCATCTTCTTCATCTGATAAACAACCGATAAAAATACGGAGCTATGACTTTCGCCATAGCTCCGTTTTGTTGTTTATTGATTATTTGTAAAGCGGGCCGTAGTTCTCGCAGGCTCTGAAATCAGCGCCCTCGAGATCCTTGGTGCCGAATGCGCCCCAGCAAGCGGGACGGAATATCTTCTCCTCGGGCACGTTGTGCATTGCGACGGGTATTCTCAGCATGGAAGCCATGGTGATGATATCCGCGCCGATGTGGCCGTAGGAGATAGCGCCGTGGTTTGCGCCCCAGTTATTCATCATGTCGTATGCCGACTTGAATGCAAGGGAGCTGCCGTCGCATCTGGGAGCGAACCAGGTGCAGGGCCAGGTGTAGTCGGTTCTCTTCCAGAGAATGTCGGAGACCTCGTCGGGCAGGTTGACAGTCCAGCCCTCTGCTATCTGAAGAACGGGGCCGAGACCCTTGACGATATTGAGACGGATCATCGTAGCGGGCATCTGAGCTCTGGTCAGGAAGCGGGAGGAGAATCCGCCGCCTCTGAAGTAGCCGTTATCCGCTGCGTTCCAGGTGGTGGCGGCAAGCATCTTCTCGATGTCGCCGTCGGTCACGTCATACCAGGGCTTGATAACGCCGTTGCCGTCTGCGTCCTTGACCTCGCCGCAAGCGTCGAGGCAGCAAGCGCCGGAATTGATCAGGTGGATAAATCCGCCCGCATCCTTTGCAACGCCCTCGATATCATAGCCGGTGACTCTCTTGACGGAGTCCGCGCTCCAATAGGTGCGCACGTCGGCGAACATCTGAGGCCTGTTGGTGAGCAGCTTCATAAAGAGCATACCGATGCCGTTGAGGGTATCGTTCTCGGTGGCGAGGACGTAAGGCTCTCTTGCGCCGTTCCAGTCAAACGAAGTGTTGAGCATAGCCTCGGCAAAGTCGGCGTTGGGATAGAAATCCGTCCACTGACGCTGACCCTGGAAGCCCGCGACGATGGCGTTGTGGCCGACCATCTCCTCCTCACGACCCTCGGGCAGCTTGCTGTTGCCGTTCATGAGATCCTTGATGATGCACATCATCTTGACAGTGAATTCCCAATCCTTTTCCTTCTGCTCGTCGCTCTTTCTGACGAATTCGGGGTTCTTGTCGAAGCCCTCTTTGCACTTCTCCTTAGTCCACTTGAGCGCCTTTTGGAATTCCTCCTCGTCATAGATGCCCTCGGTCATCCTGCGGATGATCTCGACCTCGTCGACGGACTCAACTCTCATGCCGAGGTATTCCTCGATGAACTCAGGGTTGATGGTGGAGCCTGCGATGCCCATACAGATGGAGCCTATCTGGAGATAGGATTTGCCTCTCATCGTGGCGGCGGCGACAGCGGCTCTGGCGAAGCGGAGCAGCTTCTCCTTAACGTCGGCGGGCATATTCATGTCGTCGGCGTCAAGCACGTCCTTGCCGTAGATGCCGAATGCGGGCAGGCCCTTCTGAGCGTGTGCTGCGAGCACGCTTGCAAGATAAACGGCGCCGGGTCTCTCGGTAGCGTTGAAGCCCCAAACGCCCTTGATGGTGTTCTTATCCATATCCATCGTCTCGGAGCCGTAGCACCAGCAGGGAGTGACGGAAAGAGTGATATCCACGCCCTCTTTTTTGAACTGAGCGGCGCAGGCGGCTGCCTCGGCAACTCTGCCGATGGTGGTGTCGGAGATAACGACCTTGACGGGCTCGCCGTTTGAGTATCTGATATTCTCCTCAAAGAGCTTCTTGGCCGCAAGAGCCATGCCCATGGTCTGCTCCTCGAGCGACTGACGAACACCCAGAGGACCTCTCCTCGCATCAATGATGGGGCGAATGCCTATCACAGGGTAATCGCCGATAAGTCTGCTTTTTGCCATGATTTTTTCTTCCTTTCTGTGTATTGTAGGGTTAGTTTATTTTTTTACTTAATAGCGGTCCTCACGCCTCCCTCTGACGAGGGAGGTGGCTTTGCGTGAGCAAAGACGGAGGGAGAGAAGATAAACATCTAAATCTTTGCCGAAAACCGCAAAGCGGTCTCTCCCTCAGCCCTTCGGGCAGCTCCCTCGTCAGAGGGAGCCGAGAAACTATTCGGCAATGATCTGATTTACAACGCTGTCGCTGTGATCGCATATTTCCGCAAAATTATCGTCTATTTCATTATTGGGAATACGCAAAACAGTCAGGTTCAAGTTTTCAAGCCGCTCCGTGCGAATCCTGTCATTAATTGCTTCGTTTCTATTATAGTGCTGCGAACCGTCAAGTTCAATAACAAGTCCCGCTTTTGCGAAGTGTTTTTGCCAAAGGAATATTTGATTTGCTGTACGGTCTCATATCTGCACATTCCTCGGCAAACCATTCTCTTTTCGGCTTTTTCTCACTTCACAACCTTTAAGAATCTCTCATAGGCGGTCGACCATGAGGCGGGGTCATGGGGGAGATATTCGGCGGTGTTTTCGCTGTTGCGGACTATGCGCCTTGCCTCGGCGATGCTGTCGATCGCGCCCCCGGCGATGAGCTGCACAGCGATATTGCCGAGCACGGTCGCCTCGATGGGGCCTGCGACGACCTTGCGGTCACAGGAGGAGGCGGTCATCGAGCAGAGCAGCGTATCCTTGACGCCGCCGCCGATAACATGTATGGCGGGGTAGGTCTTGCCCGTGCAGTCCTCGAGCTTCTCAAGGGTCAGGCGATACTTCATTGCAAGGCTCTCATAGATGCAACGCATTATCTCGCCCACGCTCTCGGGGACGGGCTGACCTGTCTTACGGCAGAATTCCCTTACCCTGCCCGGGATATCGCCGTGCGGGACGAATTCGGGGGCGTCGGGGTCGATGAAGCACTTGAAAGGCTCCGCGGCGAGGGCGAGCTTCTCAAGGTCGGCGTAGGAATAATCGCTGCCGTTTCTGTTCCAATGGCGGCGGCTCTCCTGAATGAGCCACAGCCCGATTATATTCTTGAGGAAGCCGACGCTGCCGCCGTAGCCGCCCTCGTTGGTGACGTTCATGGCGAGCGACTTCTCGTTGACTATCGGGGCTTCAAGCTCCGTGCCGAAGAGCGACCATGTGCCGCTCGAGAGGAAGGCGAAGTCGCCGCTCTCGCAAGGGACAGCGGTTATCGCGCTCTGAGTATCGTGGCCGCAGACGCTGATAACCTTGGCGGCGGGCACTCCGCACTCGTCGCAGATATCCTCGCGCAGCGTGCCGAGCACCGAGCCGGAGGGCTTGATGTCGCACAGCAGGCGTGACGGAATGCCGAGCCTGTCGAGCAGACCCGTCGCCCACGTCTTGGTGGCGATATCCACCATCTGCGAGGTCGTGGCTATCGAATATTCGGTGGTCATATTGCCCGTGAGCATATAGCCGAAAAGGTCGGGCATAAAGAGCAGCCTATCCGCCTTTTCAAGGATATGCGGGCGGTATTTTTTGAGCGCATAGAGCTGATAAACGGTGTTAAGCTCCATGAACTGAATGCCCGTGGTGCGGTAGAATTCATCATTCGGCACGATCGCGGCGCATTCCTCGATAAGCCCCTTGGTGCGCTCGTCGCGGTAATGCACGGGGTTCTCGAGCAGGCAGCCGAATTCGTCGATGAGGCCGAAATCAACGCCCCATGTGTCGATCCCTATGCTGTCGAAGGAGCCGAGCTGTTTCGCCTTGACGATGCCCTGCTTTATCTCGTGGAAGAGGCGCAGCACATCCCAATAGACCGTGCCGCCGACCCTGACGGGGTCGTTGGAGAAGCGGTGGACTTCATTCAGCGTTATCTTTTCGCCGTCAAACGAGCCGACTATGGCTCGGCCGCTCGACGCGCCGAAATCTATCGCAAGAACTCTCTTTTCACTCATTGAATAACAACGCCCTTTTTAAGAATAATGTTGGCATATATCGCGGTTTCGCCCGTGGCGACGACGGCATATGCCTTCTTTGCGCGCTCATAAAAAGCGAATCTCTCGACCAGCTCAAACTCCTTGTCACCCTCGTTGGCGGTGACGGTGGCTTTGTATGCCGACCATATTGGCGGGCAGTTGTCGGGGTCGCCGTTATCCATCAGGGCAACGGGGGCCTCAACATAGGTATCGAGCGGCATGAGCTTGAGAATAGCGTCGAGGATCTCGTCAACGCCGTGGCCGTCAAGGCGCACAAGGCGCTGAGCTATCGAAGCGGCGGGGAAATTGCCGTCGCCGATAACTATCTCGTCGCCGTGACCCATCTCCATAAGGATCTTGAGCAACTCGGGGGAAATGATAGGTGAAATGTTTTTAAGCATATTTTATTTTCCTTTCTGAGATTATATAGTTGAGTACATACCGTACATTTTGCTGTAAACTCCGCCTTTTTTCATCAGCTCGTCGTGCGTGCCCTTCTCGGCCACGCCGTCCTCGGTGAGCACGACTATCTCGTCGGCGTTGCGCACCGTAGTGAGCCTGTGGGCGATGGTGAGGGTAGTCCTGCCCTCGGCAAGGCGCTCGAGCGACTGCTGCACGAGCCTCTCACTCTCATTGTCGAGCGCCGAGGTCGCTTCGTCAAGCAGCAGCACGGGCGGATTCTTGAGAAACACCCTTGCTATTGATATCCTCTGCTTCTGACCGCCGGAGAGCTTCAGGCCGCGCTCGCCGATATATGTATCGTAGCCGTTCGGCAGTGCGCTGATGAAGTCGTGCGCCCCCGCCTGCCTGCAGGCGGTTATCATCTCGTCCTCGGTAGCGTCGGGCTTGCCGTAGATGAGGTTATCCCTTATCGTGCCCGAGAAGAGGTAGACATCCTGCGCCACAACGCCGATATTCTTCCGCAGCGAACGGAGAGTGATATCCTTGATATTCATGCCGTCAAGCAGTATCTCGCCGCTGTCCGGCTCATAAAATCTCGGTATGAGGTTGCAAAGCGTGGTCTTGCCGCCGCCGGAGGGGCCGACAAGCGCCAGATTCTCGCCCGCCTTCAGATGCAGGTCAAGCCCGCTGAGTATCTTTTTCTCGCCCTTGACATAGCTGAAGGTGACGTCTCTGAACTCGATATCGCCCTTCGCTTTGCCTATCTCGACCGCGTTCTCGCTGTCGGTGATGTCGGGCTGCACATCCATTATCTCACGGAAGCGCTCGATGCCCGTAATGCCTCGGCTGAACTGCTCGCTGAAATCAACTATTGTCCTTATCGAGCCGAGCAGGGTCGAGACGAGCAGCAGGCTTGCGGCGAAGTCGCCGGGAGTTATCTCGCCGAGGTGCATGAAGTATGCGCCGACGCCGACAACGACGATATACATGATGCCGTCGATGAGCGTGACCATAGAGTGGAAGGACGACATATACTTATGCGCCGTATTCTTGACCGATACATACTCGGCGCAGCCCTCGAGGAATTTCTCACGCTCGGTCTCCTCATTGGTAAAGGAACGCACTACCCGCACGCCGAGCAGGCTGTCCTCCAGCCTTGCGTTTATCTCGCCGACCTGGTGGCGGCTGCGGCGGAAGGCGTCGCGCATCCTGCCCCTCGACTTCTTGGTGAGTATCACCATGAACGGCATGAGGATGAATACGCAAAGGGCAAGGCGGTAATCCATCGTGGCGAAAATATAGAAGCTCGCAAAGAATTTGACAACGGTGGTGAATATCATCTCCGGGAAATGATGCGCCCACTCCGCAACGTCAAACAGGTCGGAGGTCATGCGGCTCATAAGCTGGCCGACCTTGGTGTTGTCAAAGAAATTGAACGAGAGCGTTTGCAGGTGGTCAAACATATCCGCCCGCATCTTATTCTCGATCTTAACGCCCATCACATGGCCGTGATAGGATTTAATATATTCCGTTAAGCAGCCGAAGCCTCGCAGGACTATGTAGAAAAGGCAGACCTTGACTATCTTTTGCAGCGTCAGTGCCGCAAGGCTGCTCGTGGCGGTGTTTGTTATCTCACGCACTATGAGCGGCAGGACTATCTCGCACGCCGCGGAGAACGCCGTGCACAGCAGCACCATCGTGAGCGTGGGGATATGCTCCTTGAGATACGGAAAAAAGCCTTTGATAAGCTCGATATTCTCTTTGAGCGAATTTTTGCGCCGTTTCTCTTCGGGCGGCTCGGGCGGCTGCGGTCTCATGGCAGTTCCTCTCTGTTTTAAAATAATTATATATATTTATATTATCTAACAAAAGGCGCAATTTGTAAAGCGATTTTAAAAAATTTAACAAAAACCAGGCATAAAAAAGCCGCACGCCGAAGCGTGCGACCAAAAAAGCTCTTATCAGAAGTTTATAACGCCGAGATGCTCGAGAAGTATCTTGAGACCGATGAGGATGAGTATCACACCGCCCGCAAGCTCCGCCTTTGACTTGCATTTTGCGCCGAAAGCATTGCCGACCTTGATGCCGGCGGCGGAGATGACGAAGGTGATCACACCGATAAATGACACGGCGGCGGCGATATTCACGCCCGGGAGCAGCGCAAATGTAACGCCCACGGCGAGGGCGTCGATGCTCGTCGCAACGGCGAGGGTGAGCATTTCACGCACCCCGAGCGAGTCGTTCGCCTTCTCCTCCTCCCCGGAGAGTGCCTCCCTTATCATGTTGCCGCCTATAAGGGCGAGCAGCACGAAGGCGACCCAGTGGTCGAAGCGGGTTATGTATTCCTCAAAGGTCGAGCCGAGGAAATAACCGATAAGCGGCATGAGCGCCTGAAATCCGCCGAACCAGAGGCCGACGATGAGCATATGCTTGACGCCTACCTTTTTGGTGGCAAGACCCTTGCAGATAGAGACGGCGAAAGCGTCCATGGAGAGGCCGACCGCAATCAAAAGCAGCTCTGAAATACTCATTTAAAAAATCCTTTCATGTTTCAATTATATAACAAAAAAACGGATACTATCCGTACCCGCAAAAAAAGACGCAGATACGGCAATGGAACCGTATCATGAGTCTCGTTATCATCCGAAACATCGGTTTAGGCAAGCCAGATGCCGCTGCATCAGTATGTTGACTTGCCGCGCATGGCGCAAACTACTCCCTCATGAGGACGCCGCTGAAAGCAGCTTAGGTATTTTATCACACTAAAGTGCCGTTAGTCAATACTAACTTGCAAAAAATTTCGCAAAACCGAAAAATCGGAGGAGAACCGCAGCTCTCCTCCGTAATTTTTATTTATACTGATATGCTCTGACGTAGTCGACGACGAAATCTGTCGGGGGGTTCTCCGCGTCGACCGCCGCACCCGACCATCCGTCGGCAGGCTCGCCGTTCGCGCCGTCCACCTCAACCGAAAGGATCATCCACTCGGGCACCTCGGACACGCCGAACCTCGTCCTGCCCGCCTCAACGCCGTTGATATAGAATATGTACCCCTTCTCGTTCCACTCAAGGCCGTAGGTGTTGAATTCCTCATAAGGATTGTTGGCGGTGACTCGTGAGTGGCAGACGCTCTTTGTCCTGTGCTCCTCGCCGTAGCCGTTGATGTGGATATTCGAGGCGACCGAGTTCCCGTCAACGCCTTCAAGGTGATAGTACGGGGATTCATAGATGTCTATCTCTGCACCCAGCTCGCCGTCATGGTCGAGCTTGCCAACACCGCTGCAGAACATCCAAAACGCCGACCACAGGCCCGTACCCTTGGGCAGGATGCAGCGGCACTCAAAGTAGCCGTACTGCTGCTCATAGCTGCGGCTCGTGTCGATCCCGCTCGTGTACCAGCCGGGCTTGCCGTTGCCGTTCAGCCCGTCGGGGTAATATTTTGTCGCTATATGCAGGCTGCCGTCGCTGACGGTAGCGAGGGAATTATTCCAATAGCTGCCGCGCCTTATGATAGTATCACCGTCGGAATAACAGTGACCGTCCCACTTCGTGAGGTCGAGCTTGTCGCCGTCGAATTCATCCGACCATGTAAGCTCGAATTTGCTCATGTCAAGCTCCCTGCCGTGAGGGATAGTGGGCCTCCCCGCCAGCGAAAGAAAAATTGACGCTATGCAAAGAAATACCGAAATAAGCGGTCTGATAAACCTCGGATATTCAAGAATATTCATGGGGTTCCTTTCTCCTGTCAATTCTTCAGGCTCTGCATGGGCGCGGGTATCCTGCCGCCCCTTGCGATAAACTTGGCGGGCGAATAGGTCGAGAGAGGCATGACGGGGCCGCTGCCGAGCAGGCCGCCGAAGCTCAGCTCCTCGCCGACTTTTTTGCCTATCGCGGGGATAACTCTGACCGCCGTGGTCTTTGAATTGACCATGCCTATGGCGGCTTCATCCGCAATTATGGCGGAGATAACCTCGGCGGGCGTGTCTCCGGGAATATTTATCATGTCGAGGCCGACGGAGCAAACCGCCGTCATAGCCTCGAGCTTCGTGACGCTCAGAGCGCCGCAGCGGGCAGCGTCTATCATGCCCGCGTCCTCGGTGACGGGGATGAATGCGCCCGAAAGCCCGCCGACGTGGGAGGAGGCCATCACGCCGCCCTTCTTGACGGCGTCGTTGAGCAGGGCGAGAGCGGCGGTGGTGCCGTGGCAGCCGCAGCATTCAAGCCCCATTTCCTCAAGTATATGAGCGACGGAATCGCCTATCGCCGGGGTCGGGGCAAGCGAGAGGTCGACTATGCCGAACGGCACGCCGAGTCTGCGCGAAGCCTCGCTCGCAACGAGCTGACCCATGCGGGTGATCTTGAAAGCAGTCCTCTTTATCAGGTCGGCAACGGCGGTCAGATCGCAGTC
>FR888230.1:184220-190152 GCA_000431775.1 Clostridium sp. CAG:413
CAAAACGCCGTCGCCCGCCTTGCCGAGAGCCGCTCTGACAACTCCGGGGCCGGATACGCCGACGTTTATAACGCAGTCCGGCTCGCCCGCGCCGTGGAATGCACCCGCCATAAACGGGTTATCCTCCGGGGCGTTGCAAAACACCACCAGCTTTGCGGGGCCGATGCAGTCCCTGTCGGCGGTCAGCTCCGCGCTGCGGCGCACCACCTCGCCCATCATTGCGACGGCATCCATATTGATGCCCGCCTTGGTCGAGCCGATGTTGACCGAGGAGCAGATATGCTCCGTCACGCTCAGCGCCTCGGGGATAGCCTCGATAAGCTCCCTGTCGCCGGGGGCAAAGCCCTTTTGCACCAACGCCGAGAAGCCGCCGAGGAAGTTGACGCCGCATTCGCGGGCGGCTCTCTCCAGAGTCTTTGCGAGCTTGACGGCGTCCCTGTCGTCGCAGGCGGCAAGTATCATAGCCGCCGGGGTGACGGAGATGCGCTTGTTGATTATCGGGATGCCCAGCTCCTTCTCGATCTGCTCGCCCGTCTTGACGAGATCCTTTGCCTTGCGGGTTATCTTGTCATAAACTCTGCCGCACATCGTGTCGATATCGCTGTGGCAGCAGTCGAGCAGTGATATGCCCATAGTAATGGTACGCACATCAAGATGCTCATCCTGTATCATTGTGATCGTCTCAAGAATATCTCTTGCATTAAGCATAGAATTCACCCCGCTCAGATAGTGTGCATTGCATTGAATATATCCTCATGCATGGCGTGAATGGACAGCCCCATGTCGCTGCCCATCTTGCCGAGCTTGTCGGAAAATTCGGTGAAGTCGATATCCGACTTTGAGATATCGACCATCATTATCATCGCAAACATATCCTGAAGTATCGACTGCGTGACCTCGAGCACGTTTATGCCGTGCTCGGCGCATTCGCCGGAAACCTTTGCGAGGATGCCGACCATATCCTTGCCTATTACCGTTATAACTGCTCTCATGGTTTAACCTCCGTGACCTCGGCGATATCGCCGATTATGAAATCCGCCGCCGTTGCGACGTTTTCTTTCCTTGTGAAAAGGCAGCCGTATACCCCGGCGTTCTTGCCGGAGAGCACGTCTATCTCACGGTCGCCTATCATCATGGTCTCGCCCTTATCAAGCCCATATGTGCCGCATATCCACTCCACCGCGTCGGGTGCGGGCTTCGAGGGAAAATTCATTGAGGAATCCACCCCGCCCGAGAAATACCGCTCTATATCATATTCATTAAGATAATGATATGTGCTCTCATGCCCGCGGTGGGTATAGAGGTAATTCCTGCCGCCCGAGGCGACTATCGCCGCCAAGGTCGAGGCTGTGTGCTCAAACGGGACGGCTATGGGTCTGAGACCGTAATCGTGCTCATACTGCCTGTGGCGCTCCCTTATCTCCTCGCCCGCCCCGTAATATGCGTAGGCTGTGGCATAGGATATCTCGAGCTGCGCCTTTGCCTCGTCGTAATCCGCCTCTATGCCGAAATCGGCAAGGGCCTTGAGGAACGCCGAGGTGATATGCGGGTAGCTGTCAAACAGCATCCCGTCAAAATCCCAGATATAATTTTTGATCATGCTTTTCTCATCGCCGCAAGGTCACGGTAATTGATGAGCTTGATGCCGTGAGCCTCGATATGCTGCTTGGTGGCGGGGTCGCTCATGACCCTGTATTCCCACACTCTGCGCTCCCACACGCTGCTCGTGCCCTTGAGGTCGTCGCTCTCCTTGGCGGGGTGCAGATAGGTCTCGGTAACGCCCTCGGGGATGCTCGCATACAGGTCATAGAGATACTCTCTGAACTGCTCGTAGCTCTGAGTCTGCGGCTCGTTCCACTCATTGGGCATGAGGTAATCGGGGATGGCGACGCCCTGCTGCTTTGCAAAGGCCACCACCTTGCCGAACACCATCTCTATCATGCTCTTGTCGATGTTGATGTCGAGCATGGTGTTGTTGAACTGCGCCTCGGTGAAGGAGCCGGGGAAGCGGAACGGCAGGCCGTATTCGCCCGCAAGGCTGAGAGTCAGCTCAAGCAGCTCGAATCTGCCGGTCTCGATGCCGTAGAGCGAGCCCATGTGATTGTCAAGGTGAGAGGGATTGGTGAGGCCGAGCCTCTTGCAGCGCTCGATCTGAGCCCTGATCTCGCCCTCGACCTCGTCAAGGTCAACGTGCTCCTCGACCTGATCGCTCTCGTGCCACATATAGCCCTCCTCGTCGCGCAGCGAGGCGGTATGCTCCGCATTGACGGGCGCCCAGCGGTACTTTGACCACTCGCTCGTGAGGGTCAGGTGAACGCCTATCGCAAGCTCGGGATTCTCGGCGGCGAATCTGCACGCCTCGGGTGCCCAAGCGCAGGGAGCCATTATCGTCGATGAGGTCAGGGCGCTCTTGTCATTCTTGAGCAGCTCCATGACGGCAAGGTTTGCGCCGCGGCACATACCGAAATCGTCGGCGTTGATTATAAGATATCTATCCATTTCATTTTCCTTTCCAAAAATTTTGTTTTCTTTATTCTACCATCTTATGCCGCCGTTGTCAAACAAGGGCGGAGTAGGGAATTATATTGCCGTCAAAGCTGTCGGCGTCTATCTCCCTGCCGCAGAGGAAGGCTCGCTTCACCTGCTTCCTGCCCTTGACGAATTCGGGCTTGCCGGGGCAGAAAGGATAAAAGCCCAGCACGCCGAAAACATACCAAAGCGCCATGGTGCCGTTGTCCTCGTCGCCGGGAAAGCCGTCGTCTGTGTAGGAGAACGCCTCTTTGCACAGCTTCTCGACCCAATAGGCGGTCTTGTCGACCTCGCCGAGAGCGGAGTAAATATAAGGGATATGGAAGCTCGGCTGATTTGAAATGGCGCACTGACCGAAGTCTGCCGCCGCCATCTCGGTCATCTCATGTATCTCTCCGCCGTAGCCGCCCACCTCGTAATGGGGCTTCTCGGCAAAAAGCTCGTCTATCTTCCTCATAAGCTGTTCTCTGCCGCCGTAAAGCTCGGCGAGACCCTCGATGTCATGCGGCACTGCAAAGGAATTCTGCCATGCGCTGCCCTCGGTGTAGTCCCTGCCCCAGCTCACGGGCGAGAAATCGGGCCTGAATTCGCCCTTGCTGTCCTTTGCGCGCATGAAGCCGGTTTCTGGGTCGAAAATATTCCTGTAATTCTTTGCCCGCCTGTCGTATTCGGCGGCGATATCGCCCTTGCCGAGAATTTCGGCGACCCTTGCGATGCACCAATCGCCGTAGGCGGCGTCCTGGGTGAGATTCACGCTCTCGCCGTATTTATCATAGGGTACCCAGCCGAGCTTGCAATAGTCGCCCGCGCCCGTCCTGCCGAAATTGCGGTTCGGTGCGTCGGTAACGGAGTGCTTTATCATGCCCTCAAACGCAATCTCAAGTGTGGGTCTGTCAATGAAGCCCTTGACGGCGGCGTCGCAGATGACCGCGTCCACAAGGGTGCTCGGCATACAGCCGCATTCGCCTATCGAAAGCCAGCGCGGCAGCCAGCCGCTCTCGGTGTATTCGTTTATAAAGGCGGTCAGCATCTCCTTCAGCTCATCCTTAGCAACAAGAGAGAAGAACGGGTAGACCGTCCTGTAGGTATCCCAAAAACCGTTATCGGTGTAGCGCACACCGTCGTGAATCTCGCCGTCATGCGGGCAATAGTGGATCGCTCTGCCGTCGGCGGCGTATTCGTGGCACTTGTGCGGGTAGAGGAATGCCCTGTAGAGGCACGACGTGAAAGTGCGGAGCTGTTTTTCGTCCTCCGCTTCGATCGTAAGGCGCGAAAGATAGCTCTCCCAGACAGCCTCCGCTTCGGCTCTGACGGCTTCAAAATCCTTATCCGCCGTCTCACGCTCAAGATTGAGCTGCGCCTGCTCAAAGCCTATGTATGAAGTCGCCAGCTTAATTTCAAAGCTGTTTTTGGCGAGATGCAGGTGGATGGCGGTGTAATCGCCGGATATCTCAAATCCGGGCGTGAAATCCTCTTCATCCGGGCCGTCGCTGACAAGCGCGCTGTCAACGACTCCCTCGGGGAAGCGGACGACAAGGTAGTTTTTGAAGTTGACCGCTTCTCCGCTCATATGCATATCGGTGGTCGCGAAGAGAGTGCTGCTCGCCTCGTCATAGCGGTATTCGCAGCAGCCCTCGACGGGCAGGACGGAGAAATAATTGCTGTCCGATTCGCCGTAATTCAGTCGTATCGCTGCCCCTCGCTCCGTCGGCGCAAGCTCAAAGTCGCACTCCGAGCGCAGGAAACGCAGCTTCATCGAATACGGGGTGAGCACGGCCTCCTCGGGTCTGTAGCCCGTCCAGCGGTCGCCCGAGGCCGCGCCTATCGGGCTGCGCTGCGGCATGAACACAAACGCGCCGTAATCCGCTATCCACGGCGAGGGCTGATGGGTCAGCCGCACCCCCTCAAGGCTGCGGCTCGCGGGGTGATAATACCACCGCTTGTCGGGGTTCGTCTGCGGCGCGAACGCAGTCATTCCGAACGGGAGCTGCACGAGCGGCAGCGAATTGCCGTTTGAGAATCTGTTGACCGAGGCGCTGCCCTGCTTGGTGTTGACAAGATCGCAGTATTTCATTTTGTTTTCTCCTGTAATTCAAGAATATTTATCAGATTGGTCAGGCTGTAGCGCCTGCTGCGTGAGGCAAGGGCACAGAGCCTGTCAAGGTTTATTTCCGAATGCTCAACTTCCTTTGAGAATTTTTGCAGCACGGCGGTGCGCTCGCTTTTGGCCGCACAGTCAAGCCCTGTCTGTATGCGGACGGCGGCTATAAATTCGGCGGCAAAGAGCTTGGCTTTTATCAGAATCTTACCGTCGAACGCCGCAGTCATAAAGTAGCGAAAAACGAGATATATCAACAGTTTTTCGTATTCGCATTCCGCCTCGGGCGCGATTTTGAATGTACCCGCTTTGCCTGCCGAGAGCGAGCGCTCCCACTCGGGGTCAAGGCGTTCGAGCGAACGCAGATCGGCGAAATATTTCAAGGCGCTCCCCCTTGCGGAGCGCATTTTATTCTTCGGCTCCTCCGCCCGTTCGGGGCTGCCGCCGCTTATCTCGGCCTGCGTGTCGGCGCACAGCAGCAGGAAATTTTTCACCCTTTGAGCTACGGAAATTTTCCTGTCCGAGAGGATATCTATCGCCGTTTTTTGCGCTTTTGAGAGGATAAAATATACCGTCGGGTCTATTGAATTCGGCTCGGCGGGCTCGTCTGTCTCCTCGGTCACGAATTCGGTCGGCTCCTCCGTCTCGAATATGAGTCTCGCCGCCTCGGGGCACGAGAGCGAAAGCCCCGCCTCACGCCTTGAACCGAGAACGCATTCAAACCTCGGGAAACGCTCGCAGGTGCGGCATAGCGCCCGCTCGCCCAGCTCGCAATACAGCTCGCAAAGCCCGCTGCCGAGCAGGAACGGGCATCTGCCGCCCTCGGAGCGAAAGACCGTGTCGCCGTCCTCATCGACGGTCAGCACATCTCTGAGCTTATCGCCTATCGACGCGCTCTCCGCACGGTAGCGGCGCTCGCTCGGCGGGTCGATGACCACCTCCCACCCTGCGCAGCAGGTGTCGGGGCATTTGTCCGCAACGCAGCGGAATTTTTTATAGTAAGACGGATAAATATTTTTCATAGGGTCATCCTCAAATTATTATATCTAAACTATACCTAAAACCCGCTGTAAAGTCAATAACAAACGGGGATTGTTTTTTTCAATCGTCGGCGCAGTTTCGCCCCCTCAAACGCCGAAATCTCGCACTTTAAAGGCTCCCTTGTGTAAAGGATGGCAAGAGCAAGTGTAATTTTTCGGCGCATATCGTAGTGGACGGCATCCTCGACGTCACGCAAACCAATTGCAAATGCGGATTTATCACGGTAGGGGCGAACTTTGTTCGCCCGCTTAGAGCGCACAATAC